>CAWCYS010000084.1:0-64584 GCA_963799715.1 Terriglobia bacterium
CGCAACGAGCGGCCGATGACTCGGTACTTCCCGGAGATCGTCGTCGCGGTCTTGGCGTCGTTGCCGGAGCGGTGCGTGATCGACGGGGAGATCGTGGTCCCGGACGCTTCCGGGCGGCGGCTGGACTTCGAGGCGCTGCAACTGCGGATCCATCCCGCGGCCAGCCGGGTCGGGCTGCTTTCGACCACGACGCGGCGCACTTCATCGGCTTTGACCTGCTCGCGCTTGCGGATCGCTCCTATATGGAGCGGCCGTTCTCCGATAATTTTTATTATTGCGACCTCCATTTACTGCCATTGGTTCCCAGCTATTTCTTCGCGCCATCAGTGTCTCCACCTGTCGAATGGCATAAATAATCATATCATCGCAGGGGAAATCATAACCTTGAAATTTTTGTGTCAACTTTGTTTGATACTCTTTAATTAAATGTTTAACTAATTTTGTGGGATCGACTTTAATTTCGCTAATCTTTTGTTTTACAAACGATTTGACTAAGGAGTCAACATTAAATACATCTACATCTGCATCTGCGACAACGCCTTTTATGTATTCATCACTATCAGTGAGAGTCCTGCCTCGTTCATTAGCTTTTGTATATTCATAATAACTTTTTGACATTATTGAGATGATATCTATTGATGGCGGGAATCTATTAATTGTATAACTGGTAAAGTTTTCTTTCTGTTCGAGAGTCACTTTCATTTTACTAGCTGGTTGCATTGGGTATTTTCTCCATAATTAATGATTAGAAAAATAAAACCGGTAATATAAACTTCAAGTGCCTCGACATCACAATCCAACATAAAATATATAAGACCGCGTTCAATAATATATTCAACATTATCTGGCGATAACTTTAGCACAGTTGTATTATCATTCATTGAATAATCGTATAACCCTAATTCAAACATGGCATAACACCGACTAGAGAAATATACACTTTCATTAGGATTTAACTGGATTAAAGCTTAATAATCTTTGATCGCAGCTTGATACATAATTCAGTACAAATGTTTGCGACGTGTTCACAATTTTAGCTTCTAAAGTTATTAGGATAACCACTCGATGATGCTGCTGGTATCAATTTATTATTATCACCAGATGCAAAATCTGAAGGATAATGATCACTTGAAGTAAATTGCTTTGATGAATTATTTGGCTCTGATAATGCTTCTACTGCGGGTTTTTTGCAGTGGGCCTAACTGCTCTATCATCCCAACATTGTTTCATTAATTTTGCCATTGGTAGTGGCGTGCCATCAGGAATTGTTAATTTCTTCCCATTAGATATCCAGCCTAATACAATCATATTGTTGTGTTGTTCGTGGTAGGGTAACTTTCTCGATGCTAACTCGTATAATACAACACCAAAAGAATAAATATCTGTTTCTTTTGAATGTTCAGTTACATCGCCTCTAATGAGTTCGGGGGGGTTCCAACGTATAGTACCTTCATACCACTTTCAGAACTACTGGTGCTAGCGCTTTCCATCTTTACTTTCGATAATCCAAAATCAGAAATTTTTGGCGTTAAATCTTCAGTTACCAAAATATTTAAACCCTTTAAATCCCGATGAATAATCTCATGATCGTGCAGATATTCTAAGCCTTTAGCTACCTTTAAGCTTATGTCTTGCCTAGTCACCCAACTATCAGCTTCTGATGTCTCTAACCAATTATTCAAAGAACCTTTTGTACAATATTCCATTACTATGCATAAATTATTGGTCTCTGTGCAGATTTTATAAAAAGTTACAATATAAGGATGCCTCAATTGCGACATTAATTGTGCTTCACTAATAAATGATTTTTTGCTGTCAGCCGATAATTTATTGAGGTTTAACTTTTTAATTGCAACAACTAGATGAGCCCATTCACCTTTATATACAGTGCCAAATCCACCTTGTCCTAATTCTTTTCCAAATTTTAATTCTGTAAAAGATACTTCAATTGGTATTTGTACTTGTGATGAATCTTTCGAGTCTGCTTTTTTAGATCCTTTTGGATCGTTACCCACACTTCCTGTGTGTGAATTAATATTTCCTTGTAATGATACACCAGAAGATGTTGATGAAAGATTTCCCTGTGAGGATCTTTCAGTTTGGGATAAACCTGGCGATTTTATTTTTAACAACCTTTCCTCTAAATCCATTACTTTTTTTGACGCTGTTGGATCTCCTTCTACTTCAGCTTTGCGATACAACTTTAGCGCTTCTGAATAATTCCCATCTATATATAACGCATCTGCTTTTTTACGAGTTCTTTTTAAAATCAGTTGGAATTGATTGTCTTGATTCTGTTCCACTCATTAAAGGGGAACTAACAGTTGCAACAGTTTTATTCTCGGTCAATGTCGTCAAGTAAGCTACTACATCTGCTCGTTTAAACTGAACTGCAATTTGCAAAGCTGAAAAGCCATCATTAGTTACTTCTGATAAATGACTATATTTTTTCTCCAATAACCATTGCACTACTTTCAAATGGCCATTAGAAGCTGCGTATAATAAAGGAGTAAAACCTGCGTTACATTTTTGTGAGGGGCTAACTGATTTTTTTTCTATTAACCATTCCAGTATGGGTATATGACCTCCAATTGCAGCAAACAATAAGGCAGTTGCTCCTGTAGTATTCTTTTCCTCCAAACTGACATTCTTTTCTTCTATTAAGTATTTCATAACATGCAAGTGACCATTACAAGCAGCATACAATAAGGCAGTCACTCCTGTAGTATTCTTTTCCTCCAAACTGACATTCTCTTCTTTTGGACCGCTGGATGAGACGGCGGCCCAGACCGCCGCGCGCCGGTTGGCAGCTTCGTTTGAGGCGTTCGATCATTTCTTTGGTTCCGCTCCCGCAGGCACGGACATACTGCGGGTCGTCGAAACGAATGCGGCGCTGCCCGCGGAGTTCGGCGAATCAACGGAACCCGGAGCAACTTCGTTTCCGGGAGGCGTGATCCTGGATTCGCGTGGAATTGCCGCGGGCATTGCGAGCGAGCCAGACCTGCAGCTTGAGGAATACACACTTGCGCGAACTTGGTTCGGCTGGATGGTGCGGCCCGAACCGCAAGCGCAGATCCTGATGGGCCGGGGCGTGGGATTGTTCGCGGTGGCGGTGGCGGCTGAGTCGCGCGGCGGACAGCCGGAGCGGCGGCGGATCGTGCTGGAGTTGGTGCGCGACTATGAAGCAGCGCGGGCCAAGGCGGAGGATCGTCCGCTGATCGAGCCTGCGACCGGTTACACCCGGGAGCAACGCGTTTCGACCGGCTATAAGGCCGCGCTATTTTTTGTCGCACTGGAAGACGCTGTGGGGAACGAACGGCTTCGCCGCGCGATGCGGCATGTAGTGCGGGCGCGCTCCGGCAGCGAGGTGGGCTATGAGGAATTGCGCTCGGCGGTGGAAGAGGAGACCGGACGTGACTTCGCGCAATTCTTTCGCACGTGGCTCGATCATCCGGGCGTTCCGGCCGATTTTCTGAATCGCTATTCCGCCGGCGGGAATTCGGAGCCGTCCGCGTCACAATGAAACTTCGCCATGGAACCCGGAGGTGAGTGTGATTGAAACAGTCGCTACCGAACACGGACCGAAAGCCATCGGCCCCTACTCTCAAGCCATCAAGGCAAATGGGCTGATCTTTATTTCCGGGCAGATCGCGCTGGACCCCGCGACGCAGAAAATGCTCGAAGGAGACGTCGCGCAGCAAACGGCGCGAGTAATGGAGAACCTGAAGGGCATTGTCGAGGCGGCGGGTTCTTCTCTTTCGCGCGCGCTGAAGACGTCGGTGTATCTGGCGGACTTGGCGGACTTCGCGGCGATGAACGAGGTCTATGCGCGGTATTTCCCGGAACGGCCGCCGGCTCGCTCGACCGTGCAGGTTGCGCGGCTGCCGCGGGACGCGCGCGTGGAAATTGATTTGATCGCGTCGGCATGAGTCGCTGACGGCGATTCCAGGAGGAAACATTGCGATTGCACATTCTGCGTAGCTTTGGCGTGATCTTTCTGCTGCTCATCGCACTCGCTGAGGCAACAGGGCAAACGACAGGTACGGCGGCGCCAAGTTCTCCCGCGCAGGCGCCGGCGGCGAGTGCCGATAGCGTCGAGCAATTGCAGACGGAATTGCAGAACGCGCAAAAGCGTCTGCAGGACTGGCCGAACCTGGCGCGGTATCACGACGCCGACGACAAAGTTCCGCCGCCCGGACCGGGGGAAGATCGCGTGGTCTTCATGGGCGATTCGATCACCGACTTTTGGGGGAGCAGGTACGGCAAGTTTTTCCCCGGCGAGCCGTACATCAATCGCGGAATCAGCGGGCAGACGACGCCGCAAATGTTGATTCGCTTCTGGCCGGACGTGGTGGCGCTGGGGCCGAAAGTGGTGGTGATCCTCGCCGGCACAAACGACATCGCCGGGAACACGGGCCCCACGACCCTCGACGCCATTGAAGACAATTTGATGGCGATGACGGGGCTGGCGCGCGCGAACGGGATTCGCGTAGTGCTGGCGTCGTTGCTGCCGGTGACAGACGCCATCCAGCCGCAAACGACGCGGCGTCCGCCGGAAAAAATTGTGGAGCTCAACCAGTGGATCAAAGATTACGCCACAGACAACGGTTTCGTTTACCTCGACTACTATTCCGCAATGATCGACGATCAGAAAATGTTGGGCAAGGAATTGACCTTCGACGGCCTGCATCCCAATGACGCCGGATACGCCGTCATGGCGCCGCTGGCGGAGAAGGCCATCGCCCAGGCGCTTCAGTAGATCAATAGAGAAGAGATCCTCGCCGAGCCACCAGGAACTGGACATTTAGCGAAACTGCGTTAGGATTCGCCCGCCTCTCCCAGCCGAGGCCGCTCGATGAAACCTTACATCGCAGCAATCGACCAGGGCACGACCAGCACGCGATTCATCGTGATGGACCGCGATGCGCGCACGGTGGCGTCCGCGCAAGAAGAGCACGCCCAGATTTACCCCCAGCCCGGTTGGGTGGAACACGACCCGCTGGAAATTTGGCGGCGGACCGAAGAAGTGATCTGGGAATCGATGGCGCAGAGCGGACTTCGTCCGCAGGATCTGGCCGCGATCGGGATCACCAATCAACGCGAGACGACGGTCGTCTGGGAGCGCGCCACCGGCCTGCCGATCTGCAACGCAATCGTCTGGCAGGACATGCGCGTGGCCGACGAGGTCGCGCGGCTCGCGGCAACAGGGGTAGAGGGGATGGTGCGCGAAAAGACCGGGTTGCCGCTCAGCACCTACTTCAGCGGATTGAAGCTGCGCTGGATACTGGAGCACATACCGGGGGCGCGAATGCGAGCAGAGGCTGGGGAGCTTCTCTTCGGCACGATCGACACATTTCTGATTTGGAATTTGACGGGCGGTGCGAGCGGGGGCGTTCACGTCACGGACGCGACCAACGCCAGCCGGACGCAGCTCATGAACCTGCGAACGCTCGATTGGGATCCGGAGTTGCTGGAAATTTTTGAGGTGCCGCGCGGGATTCTGCCGGAGATTCGATTGAGCAGCGAAGTGTATGGCGCGGCGCGACTCCCCGTGATCGAGGGCGTGCCGGTGGCGGGAGCGGTGGGCGATCAACAGGCGGCGTTGCTGGGACAGACCTGCTTTGAGCCGGGCGAGGTGAAAAATACCTACGGCACCGGATGTTTTCTGCTGATGAACGTCGGGGAGCGGATCGTCGCTTCGCAATCGGGATTGCTGACCACCGTCGCGTACAAAATTGGATCGGCGGCGACTTGCTACGCAATGGAGGGCAGCGTGGCGATCGCGGGAGCGCTGGTGCAATGGCTGCGCGACAACCTCGGGCTGATCGGCAGCAGCGCGGAAGTGGAAGCGCTGGCGCGCACGGTGAAAGACAACGGCGGCGTTTACATCGTGCCGGCGTTTTCCGGCTTGTACGCGCCGTACTGGAAAGCGACGGCGCGCGGCGTGATTGCGGGGCTCACTCGCTACGCGAATAAAGGACACATCGCGCGTGCGGCGCTCGAAGCCACGGCATTCCAGACGCGCGAGGTCGTCGAGGCGATGGAACGGGACGCGGGCACGCGTCTGCGCACGCTGCGCGTGGACGGTGGAATGGTGGCGAACGAACTGCTCATGCAATTTCAGGCGGACATTCTGAACCGCGAGGTCGTGCGTCCGGCGATTCTGGAGACGACCGCGCTGGGCGCGTGCTACGCGGCGGGCCTCGCAGTGGGCTACTTCAAGGACCTCGCGGAGTTGCGGGAGAAATGGTCCGTGGACCAAACGTGGCGGCCCGGGATGGAAGAAGCGTCGCGCGAGGAAGAATACCGGCTGTGGAAGAAAGCTGTGACGCGCTCGTTCGACTGGGTGGACGCGGCGCCGGGGCAATCTGCATGAAAATTGAGAGGAGCGCCTCAGCGGCTAAAGCCGCAAGCAACTTGCGATGTTTGCGGCACGGCTGAAGCCGTGCCCTGACGCGAGCCGCAAAGGAGAGAGGACTTTTCGCAATGACGCCACACTTGATCGGCGAATTCCTGGGAACCATGATTCTGGTTTTGCTCGGCGACGGCGTCGTCGCCGGCGTGCTCTTGAAGCGCTCGAAAGCGGAAGGCTCCGGCTGGATCGTGATCACCGCGGGATGGGCGTTCGCGGTGATGGCGGGAGTCTTCACCGCGCTGGCCTTCGGCAGCAGCGACGCGCACTTGAATCCCGCGGTGACGCTGGGCTTCGGCGTAGCCGCCGGAACGTACGGGAAATTTCTGCCGTATCTTGCCGCGCAGTTGCTGGGGGCGTTTACGGGAGCGGCGCTGGTGTGGGTGCATTACTTTCCGCACTGGAAAGAGACCGCGGATCCGTCCGCGAAGCTGGCGTGTTTCTGCACGGGGCCGGCGATCCGCAAGCCGCTCGCCAATTTATTGAGCGAGATTGTGGCGACGTTCGTACTGGTGCTCGTGGCCGGGGCGATATTCTCGAAGAGCATTTCGGCCGCGGGTCCGGCGGCGGGATTGGGGCCGTTCCTTGTGGGCAGCCTAGTGTGGGGGATTGGCCTGGGGCTTGGCGGGACCACGGGTTACGCGATCAATCCGGCGCGTGACCTCGGGCCGCGACTAGCGCACGCGCTGCTGCCGATCGCGGGAAAGGGCGGATCGGATTGGTCGTACGCGGCGATACCGTTTGTTGGGCCGCTGATTGGTGGCGGGCTCGCGGGTGAAGTGCTCCGGTTATTCCATCTTTGAATCAATGGGCCAAGGCAAATTCCTGGCCCCCCGCAAGACAGGCTGATTCAACGAATCCTGCAAACAGGACACGACGTGCAATCGTGGGTGCTGTGCATGGCCTTCGGCTGATGGTAAAATTCAGAGGTTGAGAAGTTCCTACCTTGAGTTGGGCCTGTAGCTCAGGTGGCTAGAGCGCGCCCCTGATAAGGGCGAGGTCGGTAGTTCAAGTCTACCCAGGCCCACCATTCCTTTGTTTTTGCCCTTTCGAAGATCATGTCGAAGGGCTTTCTGTAGGTGGGATAAACACTTACGGCGTCAACGGCGCAGTTCGATAGCACAATTCTCAGCAATTTCGCTTTTTCCGCCGGAGTCTGCGTAACGTACAGAGAATGCGCCTTATTCGCGAGTTCTAAAATGCGAACGCGGTCGAGGACTCGTTCAGGATTTCCCGTCTGCTCAAGGTCGCGAAGCGAGGCCAGAAGCGTTTGTTCTTCCTGTTGCCACTCCGCGGACTTGGCTTCCCAAAATTCCTCGGTGATTTTTCCGTCCAGGCGGTCCACGTAAGCCTGATCGAGCCGCTTGCGGAGTTGGGCTAACCGTTGGCGGAATCGTTCGGCTTGCTGCCCCCTAAGGGTTTCCTCGCGGCCTTTATCGTTAAGCAAGGACTCTTCGAGCTGCGCCAGAATGGCATCGGGTATGTGGATTGCTTGCAGCACTTGGCCGAGGCGGTCGGCCATAACTTCCTCGCGAAAATAGGGCAGGTCGCATTTTCCTCGATAACCTGTGCAGCGGTAGTACGTGTACTTCTGCTTCTTGAATTCGGCTGTCACGGCGCAGTTGTCATAGGCGCAGCGGAGCAGGCCGGAAAATGCAAATTCGTGCTTTTGCTTTCGGGGTCGAGCTTTGCCGCAGAGTACTTCATTGGCACGCGAGAACAGTTCGGCACTCACAAGGGGAGAATGCGTGCCCTGGTAGTTCTTGCCTTCCCATTCATAGGTTCCGATATAGAAGCGGTTTTTAATTAGCTTTTCTAAGTGCCACTTCGAGAAAACCTTGCCGTATTCTGTCTTGAAACATTCGCGCAAGCCCGCGAGCGAATAGGAACCTGTTGCGTATAGCTCGAACATCCGCTGTGCGATGGTTGCGTTGTCGGGATCAACTTCGATGGTTCGCAACGGTTTGTTGTTGCGGTAGCCGAGCGGCGGGCGGCTTGGATATATTCCTTGCGCGGCCTTCTCGCGCATGCCTTTGCGCACTTCATCGCGCAAGTTCTCGATGTAATTCCGGGCGATGACAAGCTGAATGCCGTGGACCAGCTTGGCTTGCGATTTCGAATCCTTGCTGATGATCTGGCCTTCTTTTGGCAAGTGTATTTCAACGTCGAGGTCTTCGAGCGTTACGCAATCGCGGAAATTACGATACAGGCGGTCGGTCTTTTCCACCAAGACGATGCGGCAGGTCTTATGATCGCGCAAGAACCGAACCATCTCGCCGAAATGCTTCCGTCCCGATATCTTGGCGGTTTCCACGTCCACGAATTCACGCAAGACACTCAGCTCGTAATTCTGCGCGTACTCGCGGAGGAATTTAAGCTGTGCAGGTATGGAGTAGCCTTCGCGCTCCTGGTCTTTGCTGGAAACCCTCGCGTATAAGATCGCCTGTCTCATGTGGCCCTCCGCCGGCGCGCGCTGCACTCTCACCTGCGTCGCTCACCCTGCACCGATTTTGATTTGGTGTCAACAGGTGTCACATCCTGGGCTTTTCTGTCCCACTGATCGAGGAGGAGAATCATCAGGCGCAGGGTGAGCAAGCTGTTGGGATCGAGAGCTCTCCTTGCTGTGGTCTCCTGACGGGTTGGGGTATCGGACAGCTCGACTATCTCGGTAGGGGAGGGCATGGCGGACTCTCTGAAAGGAATGCTTCCCTGAGGTATTGCTGGGAACGGCGAAGGGGTGATTCTGCGGAGTACCCCTCTACTTACACTAATGGGCAAAAAGTCGGTAAAACCCCGCAAAGAAAAAATGCCCACCTGCCCTGAAGAATATTTTTCGGAGGATGGGTCAACTGCTCGATTGTTCTCCGGGTTGGGCTTGCTGGTAGCAGTGCCCATCCAGCGCAGGCGACTACAAAGGGCATTATAAAATTAAAAAGGGCGGGAGCGACCTCCTGTCGCTTTTCGGGCCGCAGGCCGGGCGAAAAGAGGGGGTCGCTCCCGCCCTTTTGCCGTACTCGCCCGCGTACGATCTTGGCGACCTGGGGCTCGTACTGCATTGCTTGGTTGAGGATTAGGGAGTTGCAAGCGGAAAACCGATAGGAAAACCGTAAGGAAAACCGATTTCAGAACGGTTTTCCACTGTTGCCATTACTGGCAGAAACATATTCGTAGAGTTTAGGGTCGGAGCGTTGGTCCTTTCTGAACTGCGTTCACTCGTCGCGACATCCACTTCGAACCATTGTCGGGGGGGCACCCGACGGGTAAGGACGTGCTAGAATCCGCGTCGCAAGCAAGCGTTGGGGCAAAGCTATGTTCTGGAATGCGAAAACCCGCTCGGAATTATCGAAGCTTCCGGAGGAAACAAGGAAGGAACTCCTCACCTTAGCTGCGCGATCTGCGCACGCATTACCGGAGCAAGTCGATACAGGGCTATTGCTCGTTTGGCTAGAAGATACGCGCGGACAGTCCCTGCGTATTTCAAACGATCATAACGGCTTGGGATTGGCTCTTCAGCAGTTCCTTATTTGGCTCAAGGACACTGCAGAAACAGCGGAAAGGGAGGGAAAGCTTTACGACGAGTCGGAGTATTCGAAAATAGTGAGGAACTATGCTTGGCTCCTGCAGCGCGATCAAACGCTCACTTATGAGAATCTTCATCTCAGATATTGTACCTACCTCGCGAGAGGTGTCAGACAGATCGCACCTGAATCCGAATTGGCCCTCGCGTCCGAAGCGATGGCGCAGGAGATATTCGCTTGGCTTAGCAAATGGGAGATTCCTTTCCACAAAGGTCCGTTGGTCAGAATCCCAACGACATCGATCCAAAAAGCACTCGTGAAGTTTTCAGGCGTCCCCGACATTCACTTTTCGCCGAGCATCCCACAGGACAAATTGGCCAACGCTATCAATGAGTGCGGTATGCCTGAGTTCGACAGTGTAGCGGTACTGATAGATTGCACTTTTTGGGGCTCGGCCAAGGACGCCATTCTGTTTGGCGAACGCGGCATGTACTACAAGAATTCTGTAGGGGCTGGATTTGTTCCGTACAGCGAGTTCATGAACCGAACTTTCAACTTGACGCTCTCCAGTGACACCGTTTCAATCGGGGCCGGTCGGATCGAGGTCGTTTCCCTCTCAGGAAGTAAAGTCACACCTCCTCAGCTAATAGAGATGCTCGAAATCGTGAAGCGAGAATCCCTATTGAAAAGCCGGACGGACAACCCAGCCGAAATACGGGGACTAGCTGCGATCCCAGGCATGCAGCAACTGAAGGAACTCTTATTGGAGGAAGTTGTCGCGCCGCTTCGTAACCCAGAAAAATACAAGAAATACCGAATCTCGATTCCTAATGGGATTCTCTTGTATGGACCGCCCGGATGCGGAAAGACATTTATAGCTCAGCATCTTGCCGAGGAACTTGGCTATAACTTCTTTGAAATTTCCCCCTCATCAATTGGCTCACCTTATGTCCATGAATCTGGTTTGAAAATTCGAGGGCTTTTTGACAATGCTGCGCAAAAGTCTCCGGTTTTGATCTTCGTAGATGAATTTGAAGGAATGGTTCCTTCCCGCAGTCAAATGAGAGCGGAAGATCAATACAAGGCAGAAGAGGTAAACGAATGGCTCGTCCAGATAAATAATTGCGCGGATCGCGGGATTCTGTTCATCGCTGCAACTAACGAACCTTGGAAAATAGACGAAGCCGTCAGACGGACGGGTCGCATCGATAAGAAAGTATACGTGGGGCCACCTGATAGTGTCGCAATCCTCCAAATGCTTACTCATCATCTCAAAGGCCGCCCTGTCAAGGACGAGAATGATCTAGCTTTGTTCGCTCAGAAAATAGCCGGGGCGGGCTATTCGGCGAGTGACATCAAAGTGCTTGCCGATGAAGCAGCTAAGCTCGCCCTCAGGTCTGACGCAGACATCTCAATAGATCATTTGGTGCGAGCTGCGGCAGAGCGAGTGCCGCCCTCTATTACTCGTGAAAGCGAGGAGTTCTACATGAGCTTCGGCAAGTGAGTGTGGCCAAGAGATTCGTTGAGTCTATCCGCCCAGGAGTCGGAATATGAACAAACGTGAAGCAGAAATTAAGGAATTCGAGGAAGCGTTAGAAAAGGCCTTTACTGGGGTACGTAATTTAACCCACAAGTATGATTTGAGACCGGCACTTCTCAAGAAACTGGAAGAGCTGCAAAATCACTTTCTCGAAGACGGCAAGGCCGCCATCCGCGGGAGAGAAGAGTCCCCATAGGGGGCGCTTTCCGACCCAGGGTACTCGCACAATGTAGCCAGCATCGCTTTTGGCTGGGCGAATCGCTTTCGGGCAATGCTGGGTTATCTCGGAATAATCACTACCAGATTGTTTGGATTCCAGCGGCTTGAAGGCGGCGGTCGCGGGTTACGAGCGGAAGGCCAAGGTGGAGGGCAGTTGCGGCGATAATGCGGTCGGGCATATCGGGAACAACGTCGCGGGGAATGTTCGGGAGCGCATCAGCTACGCCGCCATCTACGGGGGCGATGAACAGCCCAGAGTTTGGGTCATTGAGAGCCGAACGAAGCCGCTCCAAGGCGGTAAGCGGAAGCCTTCGTCTTTCAACCAGGTAAACCGTTTCAACGAGCGATATCGCCGATACGTGTACATCGCGGGCATCGCGGACAGCGTCTTCAATCGTGGTGCGGGCAACCGCTGACAATTCCTTGGAGTTTTCCAAATACCAGAGAACGGTGTGAGTATCCAGCACCGCGCTCATAGTTCGATGTCACGAGGAAAGTTGCCCCACATTTCGCGGCGGGCCTCGGCGATGTCTTCTTCCGTGATGTGAATGTTCAGGTCCGCCCACAACCCGAGCAGGCTGCGACGCGGCTTTTTCGGGCCGCCGTTCTTCTCTTTCAGGAAGTCCACAAAGTCCAACACTTCCTTCTGCTTCTCAGGAGGCAAATCGCGGAGTTTTTCGACAACCTGTTGTTCGATGGTCATGGCAGCCTCTCGGGCGATCTCTGCTTATTATAAGCCCGCTAGGCACCATTTGGGTCCGCTGCCTTTGGACAGGCAACTATAGCGTCACATAAGCTATACGGAAGCGGGCTCGAAGTTCTAAGATCGTCAACCAGGGCCCACCAGTCTTCGCCCGCCGCGGCGAGCTACGGCTCGGCAAGCCAGCTGGTAAACTACCCGGCGGAGCGCGCATTTCACACATAAGTAGACGAAGACTGTCGCGCCGGAGTCCGCCGCGGCGGACGGAGGCGGACCTCACCGTGAGATACGTCTACATTTTGCAGAGCGAGCAAGACGCCGAGGGCATTCATGATTAACAGAGTTCTCTTGATGCTCTTAGTGTTCAATGCCGTCATTCCCCGGGCATTGGCGCAGAGCCCCGTTGTCGGCGTCCTCGAAGATGTTCCTGGCGACTATAGTGGCCAGCCGAACGTCCGTGAAGTGCGCGTAGTTTTTCAAAAAAGCGGCCACGAATGGATTGCTTTCCCGAGCGAGTGCCCCGATCAGACCTGCCTCAAGACAGCAACCCTCAAGTTTCCGCGCAAAGTGACCTGGAACATCGGATTTGATGGAAAACTGCTTGGCCAGGTGAGTGGACGTACTCCGAACGACTTTAAGTTTTACGCTCACGTAGGCTTGCAAGAGATCACGAGCCAAGCTCCAATTCCAACGGTTGGCACGAGGTCGGCGGAATTCGGCGGTTATACCGGCGCGTCCGTTTACCGCCCTTTGGTCGCGAATTCGGAGCCATACTTCAGCGATCCCGACGGGTGGAAGCCTTCCCAGCTTGCACCGGCGGAAATTCAATTATTTCGTCGCCAGTTTCGGCAAAGGTCTCCAAAGCTCTGCAAAAGCAACGACGATGAATCAAAGCTGGAGCCATTCCTATATCGCGATCAAGACATTCAGGTCGTTAGGGCATACGCTTCGCGGGAAGGCTGGAAGATTGCTCGTTTGCACCTCGAAGGCGCCGTTGCCTGCCACGATGTCGAAGCTGGATTCCAAATCGACGATCCCTGGTTTGCGTCGGATCCCCGAGGCCGATTTCGTTACCTCGGCAGCGGAATGTGGCTGGTCGATGCGGGTGATTACGACAACGAGGGTAGGTCTGAGCTAGTTTTCTCAATCGACCGCGAGAATCGAGGTGGGTACGTGCTCTTCTACGACGATTTTAGGGACCGTGCCGAATTTGAGTTCGGTTATCACTAACGCGTCTGTGTCAAACTTTTTTGTTCTCGTTTAGAACCGAAGAAGCGAAAGCTCTCCAATGTTCGGAATCCCTGCGACGATCTGACCCAGCGGTGGGCTGCTAAAATCGTCAACTAGGGCCCACCGGCCTTCTGCTGTAAGCGAACTTGGCTTCCTTGTGCGGCGAAATTACAAAAGCTCTTCAAGCTTTTCGAGGCTGAGGTCGGCATCGCGGAGGATGTTCTTCAACACCTTCGGATGGAGGATTCTCGCTGCGTGAAACGGCACGGTGACGCGTTTACCGTCCGGATTCTTGTAAATCATGTGGCTGCCAGATTGCCTCGCGAGGGAAAAACCTATTTTCTCCAACACGGCGACGATTTCGCGGGCTGTGAGCCGGGGAAGGCGTGACATCACACAGCAACTTCTACGGTAGACAAACTTATGGAGACGCGCTCCGGGATTTCCTCGCCATTGGCAAGGCGATCCGCGATGTGCAAGCGGATCGCGTCCTTAATGTTTTCGATCGCACCTTCATAGGTGTCACCCTGGCTGTAACACCCTTGCAAGGAAGGACAGGAAACAAAATAGCCGTCAGAATCCGCCTCGATGATGATGGGTAGCGTGAGTTGCCTCATACGCAAATTATAGTGCTTCAGCGGTGGGACGCCAATCAGATTGATGCTGAACTACTCAACACGAGGGCAAGTCGTTGGGATGCGGATCACAGCATGTGCAGGCTGGCTTTGCGCTAGGATGTGGCGCGGCGTGTGGTATGATGCGTTTCGCTTTGCGCCGGTCAGGGTTAGCGGCAGTGTCAGGGGCGCAGCAGCTTGTCTCCTGAGAATCACACGGACCGGAGCCGTTCGCTTTCATCGCCACGAGGCGGGAGGGTGATCTCCAAGTGTTCTCTTGTTTGCTGACGTTGGTCACTCCGCAACGATTAGTTCACCTAAGTTCCACAGACCTCTTCATCATCGTTTTCTATTTCGTACTGGTGCTGGGGATCGGTTTCTACCTAAAACGCTTCGCCAAGACGGGCGAAGACTTCTTTCTAGCCGGCCGGGAAATGACCGCCTGGGTGGCGGGACTGGCGTTCGTGTCGGCGAACCTGGGTTCCCTGGAGTTGCTGGGCTGGGCCGGAAATGCCTACCAGTACGGCATCATGGCGGCCCACTGGTACTGGATCGGGGCCATCCCCGCGATGGTGTTCCTTGGTCTGGTGATGATGCCGTTCTATTACATCTCCAAGACGCACTCCGTGCCCGGATACCTCCAATTGCGCTACGGCCCAGAGGCCGCGGGGCTGAGCGCCATCACGTTTGCGTTCATGACGATCCTGATGTCGGGCGTGAACATGTACGCGATGGCCGTGGTGATGCGCGTCGTGCTAGGTTGGAACCTCGACTTCAGCATCGTGGTCTCCTCCTTGACGGTCGGGGTCTACGTGGCTGCGGGGGGATTGTTTTCCGCAATCTTTAATGAGGTCCTGCAATTCTTCCTGATCTGGTTTGGAGCCCTGCTGATCCCGATCCTCGGCCTGATCGAAACACATGGATGGAAAGGGATGGTGGCGCGGATTCATCAGAACTTCCCCGGCCAGAACTTCACTCATTTGTGGGGGCCGATGAATTCCGCCAGCAACAATCCCATGGGCGTTCAGTGGGTCGCGATTGTGTTCGGTTTGGGCGCATCGGTTTCGATGGGCTATTGGTGCACCGACTTCCTGGTGGTGCAGCGCGTGCTTTCCGCCAAAGACGTTCGCTCCGCCAAACTGGCCCCGATCATCGGCTCTTTCTTCAAGATGGCCGTGCCCCTGATCGTGATCCTTCCCGGATTGCTGGGGCGCGCGGTACTGCCTTTCCATCTCGTAGCCGCAAACGTAGCCCAGCCGGGACAGTTCAAATACGATGATGTTCTGCCGCTGATGTTGGCGCGCTATTGCGGGCCGGGATTGCTCGGGTTGGGAGTCACCGCGCTGATCGCGGGATTCATGGCGGGCATGGCGGGCAACGTGAGCGCCTTTGCCACGGTGTGGACGTACGACCTCTATCGCCCGTTCTTGCGCAAGAACGCTTCCGACCAGCATTACGTCTCCATGGGGCGATGGTGCACGATCATCGGCCTGATCATCAGCATCGGAACCGCTTATCTGGTGAGGCATTTCACCAGCATGATGGACTATGTCCAGGCGTTGTTCGGATTTTTCATCGCGCCGCTCTTCGCCTGTGTCGTGCTCGGTATGCTTTGGAAGCGGGTGACCCGAGCGGGCGGATTTCTGGGACTCCTGGCGGGCGTTTCCACGTCCGTCAGCATCTTTGCAATGATGAAATTGGATCCCCAGTCGGTCGGTGTCTTTTGCTTCTCACCGCTCGCGCAACCGCTCGCGCAGGCCATGTGGCAGGCACTGTGGGCGTCTCTGGCGTGCGTGACGGTGACGGTGTTGGTGACGCTGGTGACGAAGCCGCGTCCGGATGCGGAGCTGAGAGGGCTCGTTTACAGCCTGACGGATGTGCCCCACGAGGAGCACTCGAGTTTTCTACGCCGGCCGTTCTTTTGGGGTATGGTGGCGCTCGCGATTTTCGTGGTGCTGCAGATCATTTTCTGGTGAGACAGAATGTCTGAAAAACATCATATTATTCCGGTCTGGTTCTTTGTGGGATTGCTGCTGCTGGTGTACGGGGTGGTGATCTTCGCGAACGGGATCATCGAATGGTCGAATCCGCCGGACACGGTCCTGGCCAACCTCCACGCGCCGGTTTGGTGGGGTGCACTGCTGGTGGCGCTGGGGAGCCTGTTCTGTTATCTGTTCAGGCCGGCAACGAAGACTTAGATTTGGATTGACGCTGTGAATGCAGACGACGGCGTTGGCTATCCGTGCGCGAGTTGCACCGCTGCCCCTTGATAGCCAGGGCCCCGAGCGAGAAAAACAAACCGCAGTGAAGAAAGGGAGAGTGGTGTAAGTCCATGGCGAACGAGAAGAAAAAAATGACGATGGGCGTCATCGTAGGAAACCGGGGATTCTTTCCGGATCATCTGGCGAAGACGGGGCGCGAAGAGATTCTGGCCGCACTCCAGCAGCGAGGGATTGAGGCGGTGGCGCTGACCCCCGAGCAGAGCAAGTACGGCGCGGTGGAGACGCACGAAGAGGCGAAGCGTTGCGCGGAGTTGTTCCGCAAGCAGGAAGGGCGCATCGACGGCGTGATCGTCACGCTGCCGAATTTCGGCGACGAACGCGCGGTGGCGGACACGCTGCGGCTCGCGAATCTGGGCGTGCCCGTACTGGTGCAGGCGACGCCGGACACGCCATCGAAGATGGGCATCACCCACCGGCGCGACAGTTTCTGCGGGAAGATGTCCGCGTGCAACAACTTGAGCCAGTACGGGATTCCGTACTCGCTGACGACGCTGCACACCGAGCGGCCTGATTCCCCGGAATTCGGCAAGGATTTGGAATGGTTTTCCGCCGTCTGCCGCATCGTGAAGGGCGTGCGCAATCTGCGCATTGGCGCGATCGGCGCACGGCCGGCGGCGTTCAACACGGTGCGCTACAGCGAGAAACTTCTCGAAGCGAACGGAATCTCAGTGGAAACGTTCGATCTTTCCGAGGTGCTCGGGCGCATCAGCCGGATGAAAGATACGGACGATGCCGTGGTCCAAAAATTACAAGCGATCGACAAGTACGTCTCCACCGCTGGCGTGCCGAAAGAGGCGCTCGTCAAAATGGCGAAATTGAGCGCGGTGGTAGAGCACTGGATGCGCGCGGCGGACGTGGAGATCAGCGCCGTGCAATGCTGGACGTTGCTCGAAGAAAACCTGGGCGTGGTGCCCTGCACGATGATGAGCATGATGAGCGATAGCCTGCTTTCGAGCGCCTGCGAAGTGGACGTCTGCGGCGTGCTCGGCATGCACGTATTGCGGCTGGCATCCGAAACCCCGAGCGCGCTGCTCGATTGGAACAACAATTACGGCGACGACCCCAACAAAGCGGTCTGCTTCCACTGCAGCAATCTCCCCAAGCATTTCTTCCGCGATGTGCGCATGGATTTCCAGGAGATCATCGCCGGCACGGTGGGCAAGGCCAATACGTTCGGCACCTGCGTGGGCCAGGTGAAGGCCGGGGCGATGAGCTTTGCGCGCTTTTCGACGAACGACACGGCGGGCCGCATGCGCGGGTACGTGGGCTCGGGGCGGTTCACCGACGATCCGCTGGAAACGTTCGGCGGCGCGGGCGTGGTGGAGATTCCGCACATGCAGAAGCTTCTGCACTACATCTGCTCGAACGGCTTCGAGCACCACGTCGCGGCGAATTTTTCGAGCGTCGCCGCCGCCGTGCACGAGGCCGCCACGCGCTATTTTGGCTGGGAGATGTACTGGCACGGGAATTAGAATTCTCGCGCCCCCAGGCGCAGGAAATCCTCATGGCCATCGTCGCGGGAGTGGATTTCGGGACGCTGAGCGTCCGCGTCACCATCGTTGATTCGGTGCGCGGGCGGCTGGGCACGGGCGTCGCCGAATATCCGCTACACCGAAAAAAAGAAGATCCCGATTTTGCCACGCAGAGCCACGCCGATCACATGCGGGCGCTGGCGGAAGCGATGGCGAAGGCGCTCGCGGCGGCGCGCGTAGCCGGAGAACAAGTCGCGGCCATCGCGCTCGACACCACCGGCTCGAGCGTGGTCCCCGTCGGCGAGAATCTCGAGCCGCTGGACGACTACTACCTCTGGTGCGACCACCGCTCCTGGCGCGAGGCGGCGCTCATCACGGAAACGGCCCGCAGCGCCAAGCTCGAGGCCATTGAGTGGTGCGGCGGCGTCTACTCTTCGGAGTGGGGATTTTCAAAACTGCTGCACTGGTTGCGTCACAACCCCGAAAAGCGCGCGCGCATGGCCACGGCGCTCGAACATTGCGACATGGTGGCCGCGGTCCTCTGCGGCGTGATGAATCCGGCGGAGGCGCCGCGCTCGATTTGCGCCATGGGACATAAATGGATGTGGAACGCCTCGCTCGGCGGGCTTCCTTCCGAGAATTTTCTGACTTCGGTTGATCCCGTGCTCGCGGGAGTGCGCGAGAAACTGGGTGGACGTTACGCCACCAGCGAAAAAATCGCCGGCCACCTTACGGCGGACTGGGCGAAACGGCTCGGCCTACGAGCGGGCATTCCGATTCCCGTCGGCGCGTTTGACGCGCACTGGGACGCCATCGGCGCGGGCGCAAAGCCCGGGGACGTTGTAAACGTCGTCGGCACCTCAACGTGCATCATCGCCATGAGCGAGGAAACGAAACTGATCCCCGGCGTTTGCGGCGTGGTGCCCGGCTCGGTGCATCCGAAGAAAACCGGAGTGGAAGCCGGGCTTTCCGCCACCGGCGACATTTTCGAGGCGATCGCGCGGCGCGCGGGAACGAGCGTGTCCGAACTCTCGGTGGGACTCGAGAACTATCGCCCGGGCCAGACGGGACTCTTGCGTCTAACCTGGGACAATGGGGATCGCACGGTGCTGGTCAACGCGGAACTCGGCGGCGTGACCTTGGGTTGGAATCTAACGCACACGGCGAAAGACGAATTGTTCGCGGCGATCGAGGGCACGGCGTTCCATACACGCGTCATCTTCGAGCGCATGGAATCTTATGGAGTGCCGATTCGCCGCGTGATCAACGGCGGCGGCATCCCGCAGAAAAATGAGATCCTCAATCGCGTATACGCGAACGTGCTGGGCAAGCCGGTGCTGGTGCCGCAGGCGGATGTGACCAGTCTGGGCTCCGCGATTTTCGCCGCCCTGGCGGCGGGCGCGTTCAAGAGCATTGAGGAGGCGCAACAGGCGCTTTGCCCGGCGTATCGCGTCGTCGAACCGGATCCCAAGACGCAGAGTGTTTACGAAGAATTGTTTGGGATGTTTCGCGAGCTGTATTTTGGATTCGGAAAGTCCGATGCGAAACCGATGAGTGCCGGCGGCGTGCTGCCGGCGCTGCGGCGAATCGCTTCCGCGGCGCGGGGGAATGGATGAAGCTCGAACGCTTGCGCGAAGAAGTACTGGAAGCGAATCTGGAACTGGTGCGCCGGGGCCTGGTGCTCTACACCTTTGGCAACGCGAGCGGCATCGCGCGCGAGGAAGGATTGGTCGTCATCAAGCCGAGCGGCGTGCCGTACCATGTGATGAAGCCCGCCGATCTCGTGGTCGTGAGTCTCGACGGCAAAATTGTCGAAGGGACGCTTCGCCCCTCTTCGGATCTGCCGACGCATTTGATTCTCTACCGGGCGTTCGCGGGAATCGGCGGAGTGGCGCACACGCACTCGCGCGCCGCAACCTCCTGGGCCCAAGCGCAGCGAGAAATTCCCTGCTTCGGCACAACGCATGCCGATTATTTTCACGGGCCCGTCCCGGTGACGAAGCCGCTTACCCCGGCTGAGATCCGGGCGGATTATGAGGCGAATACAGGCCACGCTATTGTCCGGCGCTTTGCGAAACTCGATCCGCTGAGTTGCCCCGCCGTGCTGGTGGCGGGCCACGCGCCATTTTGCTGGGGCCGCACACCGGCGGAAGCGGCGCACGTCGCGCTGGTGGTGGAAGAGATTGCCGCGATGGCGTTGAACACCCTGCGCGCAAACCCGAAGGCCCGTCCCATCACCAAGGCGCTGCACGACAAGCATTTCCTGCGCAAGCACGGCAAAGACGCGTATTACGGCCAGAAGTAGAGCGCGGCTTGAGACGAGCCGCACGCTGGCGTATCATCTTTCATCCAAGAGATTCTGGGAACCGGGAGATTCATGTTCACTCGTTGGATCGGTGAAGGCGCGCGCTGGTTGCTGGTGCGAATCGTGGATTTGGTCGCGGCCACGGGCATCAATCCGAATACGTTGACGCTGCTCGGATTGATCGTGAACTTCGCGGCGGCGGTGTTTTTCGCGCGCGGCGAATTTCGCGTGGGCGCGCTGATCATTTTTTTCGCGGCGTTCCTGGATATGCTGGATGGCCAAGTGGCGCGGCGCGAACAGCGGGTGACGGCCTTCGGCGCGTTTTTCGATTCCACGCTCGACCGTTACGCCGACATGGCGCTCTACATGGGCTTGCTCGTTTTTTACGCGGTGAACGGGCGCTCGTCGTACGTGGTGCTGGCGGCGGTGGCCACGGCCGGCTCGGTGATGGTGAGCTATTCGCGCGCGCGCGCGGAATCGCTGATCCCTAGTTGCAAGGTCGGCTTCATGGAGCGGCCCGAGCGCATGGTGCTCTTGATGTTGGGCGGATTGTTCTACCGGATGGCTCCCGCGCTGTGGGTGATTTCGGTCGTTTCGACCTTGACCGTCATCCACCGGATCGTTTTTACGTGGCAGGAAACGAAAGCCGGGCGGACGCTCCCCGGCATCCGGCTGAGCCTCTAAGCGATCATCTCCTCAGCTTTTCGTAGTACCCGTCGATTGTGTTCGCCATGATCCCGTGCACTCGGTCGCGCAGTGCGGGCACATCCTCCTTCGTGAGCCCGGCCGTCTCGATCGGCTCGTGAAGATGGACGACGATCTTTCCCGGATGCAGACCCCAGCCGAGTTTGTTGTTGAACTCGAAGGAACCGACGACAGTGATGGGCACGATCGGGCAACCGAACTGCTGCGCCATCCGGAACGCCCCGTCTTTGAATTCGCCGAGGCGGCCCGTTACGGTGCGTTGTCCCTCGGCGAAAACGACGAGGCTGGTGCCGGATTCGAGCGCCGTTTTCGTCAATCGCCACATTTTCTTCAATTCCGATGGGCTGTTTTTGACGGGGACCGGAATATTTCCGAAACGCTTCATCATCCATCCGTAGGCGGGAATTTTGAAATGCGATTCCAGTTCCAGCCCCCGGACGTACTGCGGAATCGCCAGGAAGAGAACGAAGGGATCGAACAAATTCACGTGATTGACGATAAAGAAGTAGGTGCGCTTCGGATCGAAGCCCGGCGCGCGAACCGCCTCAACACCCGCGCCTGCGAAGCGCATGGTGTTCCGGCAAAGCGCGCGTTGCGCGCGGACCGTCTTGCGGGGATTCACAAAAATCGACTGAAGTACCAGGAAGCTGCACACCGGGAAAAAATAGACGGAACAGAGCAGCCAGTGATAGAGGCTGTTGAAGAAAACGAAGGCCTTGCCGCGTTTACGCGGCGGACCTGCTGCGGAAGCCGGCCCGGCGGGAGATTCGACTTGCGGGCCGGCGCTCACACCATCACATCCAACGCGCCCGGCAGCACTTCCAGGCTGGTGCACTGCGTGGTGAAGACTTCGCCGTCCACCATGATATCCACCGGCCCCTCCAAATCGAACTCGATGCGGCGAGCGGAGCGCCGCGACGCGAGCGGGTGCTTGACGTGCGTGCCGTCAAAGAGCGTCGGCAGATTGTAGATGAGGCCGGCGCGGCCGATCGGCCCCCATCGAACGTACTCGATTAGCCCGTCGTCGGTGGCGGCATCCGGCGCGATCATCATGTTGCCGCCGGTAAATTTGCTGTTATTGAAGGTGAGGAACAGGCAACGCCGGCGATCCGGCTCCGAGTCGTCGTCGACCCGCATCGGGAACGCGCGCCGACGGAGGCGCGCCACGGTCGTCAGGACGCCAAGCAAATAGCCGAACATGCCTAAGTGCTTGAAGTGGCGGTTGGTCACCGTGGCGACGTTCGGCCGTGAATCCGATGCTCACGATGTTGATGGAGTAGGTGGGGCCGCCGGGGTGATTGAGCCGCACAACATCGCAAGAGCGGCGCCGGCCTTCAACTATGGAACGCGCTGCGTGCTCGGCGACATCTTTGGAGAAGTCCCGCACGAGCGAATTGCCCCGGCCGACCGGCAGAAAACCGAGCGTAGGACGCTCCCCTCCGAGCGCCGCGGGGAAGAGGCCGTTGACGATCTCGAACGCCGTGCCGTCGCCGCCGACCGCAATGAAATTCCGCCAGCCTTGGGCGTAGGCTTCGCGCGCGAGTTGCGTCGCGTCGCCGCGTTTTTGCGTCTCCCGCGTCTCGATCGCGATTCCAGCCGCACGCAGTTTTTCGAGCGCGGCCGGAGCCTGCTTTCGCGCGCGGCCGCCGCCTGCCGCGGGATTCACGATGGCGAGCAGCTTGTCCTTCATCGCGGCGTCGCTCACAGCGGAACCACCTTATCCCGGGCCTGCGCTTGTCGAATTCCTTCCGCGAGGGCCAGGCGCTTGATTTTGAGCGAAGCCGTGCGGGGGAAATCATTGTCGTAGACGAGATAGCCGCTTACGCGCTTGTAGTTGATCAATTTCTGGTTGCGCGCGGCAAGCTGCGCGCGCATCGCCTCTGAAATCTTCTGGCCTGATTCCGGGTGCAGCACGATCACCAGTTGCTCGCCCACCATGGTTCGCTGCGGCCAGAGATAATTTGCGGCGAAGACGCAGAACTCTTTGACGGCGACCCCCTCGAAAACATTTTCGATGTCTTCAGGATAGATATTTTTCCCCTCGGCCGTGACGATCATGTTCTTCTTGCGGCCGAATAGCTGCAAGTGGCCCGCTGGGTCGCAACGGCCCAGATCGCCGGTCAAGAGCCAACCGTCCACAATTGTTTCCGCCGTCATTTCCGGATCGTCCAGATAGCCGGCCATGATCGTCTTGCTGCGCACCGCCACTTCTCCGATTCCCTCCGCATCCGGCTTGGCAATTTTCACTTCAATCCCGGGCAAGGGACGGCCGACGGTATCCGACCGAAAGGGCTTGAAATCATTGATGGTAACGACGGTGCACGCCTCGGTCAGGCCGTAGGCATTTGCGACGGGTATGCCGAGACCATGGAAGAATTCAAGCGTCGAAGGTTCCGTGAACGCGCCGCCGACAAACAGGGCGCGCAGCTCGCCGCCGAACGATTGATGGACTTGCTTCAGCAGGCGGCGGCTGATCGCGAGATTGATGCCGCGTCCGATCAAGAGACCATTCACCGCGATCAAACTATTCAGCATGGCGCGCTTGGCCCTCGGCAGTTCCGCGAAGCGCGCCCGAAGCCCTTTTTCCAGATTCTTCAGGACCGCGGGCACCAGCGTCATGTAAGTGATTTTGTAGCGGGGAAAGGCATCGCGCACAAATTCCGGCCGCAAGGTGCGCAGATGGACCACGCACGCTCCGCAGGTGAACGGCCCGATAAACCCGACCATGAAATCCACGGCGTGATTCGTGGGCAGAATCGAGAGGTACCGGACGCCCGGCCAAAAAGGATAGAGCGACGTCAGCGCCATGCATTGCTCGAGATAACACTCGTGCGTCAAGACGCAGCCCTTGGGCCGGCCGCCCGTTCCCGACGAATAGACGATACAGGCCGGGTCGTCTCGCTGGCGCTCGCGAAACTCCGGTTCGCGCGAACTCCGAAAATCCTCCCAGCGCTGCGCCCCCGCGAGGTCGGCGCCCGCGGGCGCTTCCGTCACCAGGATGAGAGAGAGTTGATGCGCCGAAAAATTGGCCGCCAGCGTGATGGCCCGCCAGATGGCGAATTCCGTGATCAGGATTTTCGCCTGGGAGTGGACCAGCAGATCGAGATGCTCCGCGGCCGTGAGCTTGTAATCGAGGGGAACGAGGACGCCGCTGGAGAAAAAAATCGCGTAGGCGGAAATCAGCCATTTCGACTGATTGGTCATGATGATGGAGGCGCGGTCTCCCGCGGCAAAACCGGCGTCCTGAAGCGCAGCGGCGAGCGGCACGGCTGCGTCGCGAAACTGGCGAAACGTCAAGCGTTTCGGCTCGCGATCGCGGTCCGACTCGATGAGGCACGTTTCTTCGGGCCAGCGCTCGAGTGCCGCGCGGAGCGCGCCGCCCAAAGAACTGAATTGTTTAAGGTCCAGCATCGGAAACTAGGAATTCACTTTCGGTTTGCGGACGCGCATGCCGCTTCCGCACCAAATTAAATTTGAGGATCTGGATGCGCGATGATTTCGAGTCCGCTGAATTCGCGGGCGGCAATCCGGCCGGATCGCGGCGCGCACAATGGGCTACGGTACGAGCCGCGCCGTCATCGTGATCTCGGCCTTCAAGAGACGCGAGATGGGGCAGCCGGCCTTGGCGTCGCTTGCGGCCTTCTGAAACGCCGCATCGGCAGCGCCGGGGACGCGGCCGGTCACCTCGAGATGAATCTTGGTGACGGTCCAGCCGGCATCGAGTTTTTCCATCGTCAGGGCGGCGGAGGTTTCAAGGCTCTCCGGCGTGAGATTGGCGGCGCCGAGTTGGGCCGAGAAGGCCATCGTGAAACATCCGGCGTGCGCGGCCGCGATTAGTTCCTCGGGGTTCGTGCCCTTGCCGTTTTCAAAGCGCGTGGAAAAAGAGTATTGCGTATTCGAAAGCACGCCGCTATCGGTGGAGATGGAGCCCTTGCCTTCCTTGAGTGAACCTTTCCAAACCGCTGAAGCTTTGCGAATCATCTTGTGTCTCCTTTGAAATAAGTCAGAAGTAATTGGCTTCCGGCGCAGACCGCGCGCGATTGCAGCTCACAATCGAGCCTGGATTCGCGAAGCGAGAGTCTGAAAATCGCTGACGCCTTGCACTTCGTAATCCGGGAGTTCGACCCCAAAGTGATTCTCCAACCGGGTGAGCAATTCCAGCGCCTGCAAGCTGTCGATACCGAGCTTCCGGTAAAAATCGTCGGCAGGCGAAAGCTCGGCGCGCGGAACTTTGAAATGCGAGGCCGCCAGATTCAAAACCTCGTCGGTGGTCTGTTCCAGTGTGGGCATAGCAAACCTTAATTCTATCGCAGTGCGGCCCCGATGCGCGCGCCCGGCCTACGGCAAATAGGGGTGCGCATCGGTGCTCTCGACGAACTTGCGCAGGCCCTCCATGACGGCAGGGCGTGCGAACAGCTCGCAGAACAAATCGATCTCGCGCCGCAGCTCCTCCAGCGGGATCGGCTTCGCAAAGCGCTTGGCAGCGGCGCTCGTGGCGCGATCGAACTTGAGCGTCTGCGCCGCCGTGGCGCGCGCCACGCGCAGCGCCTCTCCCTCTCCCGCGACCTGGCTGACGAGGCCGGCGGATTGCGCCTTCGTGGCGTTGATGCTGCGTCCGGTGAGGAGCAAATCGCGCACCACGCCGTTGCCGGCGTCGCGGCGCAATCGCGGAATTCCGCCGAAGCCGGGGATCAGCCCCAGCCGCAACTCGGGAAACGCAAAGCGCGCCATTTTGTCCGCAACGATCAAATCGCACGCCAACGCCAGCTCAAATCCGCCGCCAAAACAAACGCCCTGCACCGCGGCGATCGTGGTCAGCGGCGACGCATCCAGCGCATTCAATACGCCGTGGATCCGAGTGAGAAAATCGCGCACCCCGGCAAGCCGTTCGCGCTCGGAAGTCCGGAGCGAGCCCGCATACAATTCGCGCAAGTCGGCCCCGGCGGAAAAACCTTCCTTGCGGCTGCTGTAGAGGATCAGAGCGCCGGCGCGCTGCTCGAGTTCGGGCAGAGCGTGCTGAATTCGCTCGAGGTCCGCGAGCATGGCTGTGCCGATCTCGTTGCACGGCGCGAGGTGAAGTTCCACCTCGACGACGCCGTTCACGATGCTCCAAGAGAGTGCTTTGCCGCGATGTTCGGTCATCCCGCTTTCCTTTGATACATTGTTGCGATTTCACCAGCAAAGTGAGCGGCGATGGCGTCGCGCTTGAGCTTGCCATTTGCGGTCAGGAGGCCGCTCTCGATGGTCAGGGCGGATTGTTCCACGTGGAACATTCGTATCTGCTTGTAGTGCGGAAGGTTGGCGTTCACCTTTTCGAAAGCTGCCTCAGCAGGGGCTCGCTCCACTTTGCCGGCCACGATCGCCGCCAGATAGCCGCGCCCATTGCCGAGAAGAATCACCTGCTCCGCGCCCGGGATTGACGCTCGCAATTCCTCCTCGATCGGCTCCGGAGCGATATTGTGGCCTGAATTGAGAATGATCAGGTTCTTAATCCGTCCGACGATTCGCCAGTTACCGTTGCCGTTCACCTCGCCTTGATCGCCGCTGTGGAACCAGCCGTCGCGCAGCACCTTCTCCGTTTCCTCGGGCCGATTCCAATAGCCGGGGAAGATGTTCGGGCCTCGCACCAGAATCTCATCGTTCTCACCGAGTTTCATCTCGATGCCCGCGACGGCCGGTCCGACCCAGCCCGGCTCAAAATTACCGGGGCGATCCATCGTGCAGATGCCGGTGGTTTCCGTGAGTCCGTAAACCTGAAGCACGGGCAGGCCCAGCATCACAAAAAAGAGTTGGGTCTCCAGGGCGAGCGGCGCGGAGCCGCAGATGAGCGCGCGCAGGTTCGGGCCGAGCTTTTTGCGAATCGTCTTGAACACTACGGCGCGCGCCACGGCCAGCCACAGCGCGTCGGCAAGACCCGTGCGGCCTTCGCGGCGCGAAAGCCACGCCGCGCGCCCGCGCTCGAAAATGCGCAGAATCATGCCGCCGCGCTTGCGCAAATTGTCTTCAATCGAACTGCGCATGCGTTCGAGCAGCGTCGGTACATTCAGACAGTAGTCGGGCTGCGCTTCGCCCAACTCCGCCGCGAGACGCGAAAGATCCATCGAGAGGGTCAGCACACTCGAACGCAAGAGGCACGAGAGCAACAGGATCCACGAACCCGCAAAACAAAATGGAAGATAGTGAAACACACGATCCGGCTGCGCCGTCTTTCCCATCAAGTCGTCGAGGCGGGAGCTCGTGCAGCCGAGCATGTGATCGAGATTGCCGACGTTCAAAATGACGCCCTTGGCTTGGCCCGAGGTGCCGGAGGTGTAGATGATCGTCAGCGCGTCCGAGGAAGAGCGCGGAAGCGGGGGTTGCACGCTCGCGGATCCGCCGGCGGAGAAAATCTCGTCAAACAAAATGCGCCGCGGCGCTTCCGACCAAGCGGCGGAAATCGCATCGCGCAGCACGGCATCTCCGCAGAGGATGGCGCTCGGTTGAGCGTCGCGCAGCATCGCCGCCAGCTCAACCGGCGCTTGCCGGGCGTAAAGCGGCACGGTGACGATTCCCTCGGCCATCAGCGCCAGATCGAGCGCGGCCCAACGAATGCTGTCCGGCGCGAGCAATCCGCAGCGCTCGCCGCGCGAAAAGCCCGCCGAGCGTAGAAATTCGCGTGCCCGCGCCACTTGCGCAAGCAGTTCCGGGCCGGTCACAGAGACGGCTCCCTCCGCGCGCGCTTCGCGAAGCACGGGCCGCGACGCCGAGCGTTCCAAATTCTCGAAAATGCGTTCGAGGAAATTCATCGCGCATTCAGGCCGCGCCGCCGGCTGCGACCGCGCCCTCGTGCGTTTCCACCAGGGATTGCAGCAGCGGAGATAGCGGCGGCAAGTATTCCTCCCAGCTGTGAATTCCGCTGCGGACGGGAAAATCCGGATAGCAATCGTGGACGGCTTTCTCGAGATAGACGCCCATGCGAGCCATGAGCTTCAGATGCCGCGCGACGACGCCATAGAGCGCCTCGCGAATCGAATCTTCGTCGCGCACCAGGACTTCCATCACCTCGGCCAGTTTTTCGCCGAGTTGGGCATCGTCCACGGTGAGCAGCAAGTGGGAGTGGCCGCGCTCGCGCATCAAATTGCGGATGCGCTCGTCCATCGTCACGCCCACGGAGACGACGCCCGCCGGCATCGATGTGACGATCCCGTGATACCGCGACGATGCCATCCACCGGCCGCAGCGGAGAATGCTCGCCAGCTCGAACATGTTGAAACGATCCGAAGTGAATGCCGGCGCGCGCAGCTCCGGCGACATCACTTCGCAGGCCCGCGCATCCAGCGCCTCCATCGCCACGAGAATCGTGAAGACGTCGTGCCGCGATTGGAATGCTTTGATCGCGCTGGCGAACTCAGCGAGATATTGGCGATAGGCGCGCTCCACTTCGGGACCCGACTTGTGGAAGTAGATCGTGCGGTAGTGGCTATCCTTGTAAGCGCCGAACAGCGTCCGCGCAATAAATTTCGGAACCGAGGGCTTCACCGGCCACCAGTACGGATTGATTGGACAGACTACCAGTACGGGCTTCTTGCCGTCCCAACCGGCATCGGCGAGCTGCTTCCGGCCGTACTCCGGGCCGAGCGGCTCGAAGGTCCAGGCGGTGTCGGTCCCCAACTCGGTCGGAATGTCCAAATCGCTCAGGATGGCGCGCGACTCTTCGCTGCGCGCAATGACGAGAGATTGGCGCAAGAAGCGGTTGCACATTTTCCGGATGAAAGGGTCCATGTCGCCGGCATCGCCGCCGTAGCCGACCGACAATTTGTTTTCCGCGGCGGCGATGCCGAGCGAGCCGACCGTCATCACCGTCAGCGCGTTCGCGAATTTGCTCTTGAACATCGAGCCTTCGCAGGCGACGACGCCGTGATGTCGCGGCACTTCGCGTTGCAAGAACGGCGGGAAGACGTCCGGCAGGTGCACCTGTCGTGCATCGCCAAAATAACCGCGCGTCTTCTCGAAGTCCTGCGTCATCACGCTCAACTCGAGGCGCTCCGCGCCCAACACCTGGCGAACCTGCCGCATCATCTCGTGGACGCGAAGATCCCCACCGGTATTGCGCGCGCCGTTGTAACCGGCAAAAAGCAGCTTCAACTTTTCGTCCGGCTGCCACGGGCGGCCCGCGCCCAGCATCCAGAGGTTGCGCTTCCACTCGATGATCCCGCTGACCCATTCGGCGAGGACGTAGTCCATCATGACGCGCGTCCTCCGCTCGCGACCGGCACTTCGCCGGCGCTGCCCACCGCGGCGGGCCATTCCGCCGCCGCGGGCCAGGCGCGATAGGGATAGTTGAAATGGTTTTCAACGCTGAAGCGGAAAAGTCCGTGGCAATACGTGGAAAAGGGAACAGGGGCTCGGCCCATTTCCGCGACGACGCGCGAATTGTCGAAGACGGTGTTCCACACCAGATAGGGCCAGAAAACCTTCAGCAGCGATGCGCCGCGGCTGAAGGGCCCGCGGCCGCGCGCTAAACGCGTAATGGCGCCCGCGAAAATCGGTTCGAGGCCTTCGAGAAATAAGGGCGGCATCTTGCCGCCCGCGCGAGCGAGCGCCTCCGTCAACTGACGGAAGGTCTCCGAATCCGTTCCGGAGGAAAGATGATAAATCTCGTGATCCGGCTTTTCTTTCTGGTGCAGCGCGACGACTGCGTCGGCGACGTAATCCACGGGAACGATATCAATCCGGTCGTTCGGGCGAAACGGCAGGATCGGCAGCCGCGCGAGAAACACGAAGGCGCGCACCATATCGAACTGCGTGGTTTCCGGGCGCCGGCTGTCGCCGAGGACAATACTGGGGCGAAAGATCGTGCGCGGCACATCGGGCAGGAGTTCGTGCACCATGTGCTCGCAGAATTTTTTGGTGCGCGCGTAGGGATCGTAGTCCGAGCGAGCCCAATCGACCGAAGTGTCTTCCTGCACGACCTCATTGCTGCGCTGGCCCGCCACGGCCACGGTGCTGACCTCGCTGAAGCGGCGCAGCCCGCGCGCCTTGCGGGCGCGCTGGGCGAGCTGAATCACTTCGAGCGTGCCGCGCAGGTTCACGTTGAGGCAGGTCTTTTCGGATTTGCGATTCAGCGACGCGGCGCAATGAATCACCGAGTCCGTCGAATCGGCCAGCCGGCGGTACTGCGTTTCGTCCAAACCGAACTGCGGCGTCGTGAGGTCGCCGAGGAAAATTTGGATGCGGCTGCCGAGCGCTTCGTGGAACGCCTGAGCGCTGAGATGAAGCTGGAGCGACCGCCACAGACGCTCGGAGGCTTCGCGCGAATCGCGCGCGCGCACCAGCAGATTCAACCGGTCGGGATGACGCTCCAGGAGGCGTGCGGCGATGTACGCGCCGATATAACCAGTGGAGCCGGTCAGGAAGATGGCCATGTGGGATTTGGGGCGGCGTCGCCACCGGAGATTGCAGCTTGGGGCTCGGCGAAGCTGAATTGGCGGTGCGGGCGCGGCTCGGGCGGGCGCCCCTCCATCAGCGGATAGCACCACTTGCGGAGAGCGGGAATGTGAATGTTGATCCAGTAGTTCCACCAATCGATCGAACTGGGATCGAAATTGAACAGCGCTCGTTCCGATTCCGGCAGCGAATCCGAAAGCAACTGGACGTTGTCGCTCTCGAAAATCTGCTCGTTGTACAAAATAAAAGGCTCGTAAAGCTGGATCAATTTTTCGATGCGCGCGAGGTCGCGCTCCTGCCGGGCCAGCGGCAGCTTTTTTATGGGCAGCAGGGAAGCCGCGCGATTGATGCCTTTGACGACGGCCATCTGTGCGGGCACGGAGAATTTCTCGTAGCGTTGCTTGGAGACCGGAATCGTTTCAAACCGCAGGCGCAGCCAGTGTTCCAGGCCCTGCTGCGCGCGGTAGTGCTTGCGATGGGCCAGCCCCGTCAATTCGATGGAGCGGCCCATATCGCACGGATTCGAACCGGAGGTGGCGAGCTGATAGACCGGCTCGTGACGCCGCTCGACGAGCGCGGCCGCGATGAGCGTCATGCCGTGGCAAACCATGTCCACCGGAATGACGTCGAGGCACTTGCGGGCGTTTGTCGGCAATTGCCGGAAATAGGTGCCCAGCAGATAGGATAGCGGCGCGGAGGTGTTGATACCTTCGTTCCAGCCGCTGAACGGCTCCTGCGTGGAACTTTCCACGATGGAGGGCCGGGCGATGGCGATGGGGAGCCCAGCGCCCCGGCCCACAATCAGGGATTCGGCGAGGCTTTTTGAAAACGTGTAGGTATTGGGCCAGCCGAGCCGCCGGGCGCGCCGCATCCCCGCGTGCGTCAGCCGGTTTTGCAGCCATCGCGCACGGTTTTTGCGGATGAGTCTTTCGAGCTCCGGGCCTTCGGGCAATTCTCTTTGGCGGCCCTTGGTGGTGGTTCCGGGCTTGCGCGAGGCCAATCGCTCTAGCGCCGGCAATAATTCGGGACTCTCTGAGCGGGCTTCGGCATTACGGATAATTTCCTGGAGCTGCTCCCACTCGCGCTCGGCGTCAAAATCGGAAACGTGCAGCGGCGTGTAATTGGGATGCAGTTCCTCCGCGACGCGGCCGTCGCGCGCCCCGACGACGTAACACGTGGAAAGATGCAGCAGCGCGGCGTGGTTCGATCCCCGCAGGAACTCAATCAGCTGGGCGGCGGGCTCGACGTTGCCCGCCAGGGCATCGCGCAAATCGGGATTGAAATCCGTGAGGCCCGAGCTATTCACCACCACGTCGAGCGTGCGCGCGAGCCGCGCGAGGACTCCCGGGGCCAAGCCGAGTCCCGGTTTACCCGCATCGCCTTCGACGACCTCGACGCGCTCGCGAATAAACTGCGCGAACTTATCTCCGTGCTTTTCTTCCAGCGGCTGAAACACCGGCGACTCTTCGACAATCTTCTCGAACCGGCGTTCCGCCGAGGTGCTGCGCTGGCGGCGGACCAACAAGTAGATCTTCCCAACTTCCGGAAGATCCGCGAGGATGTGCGCGAGCCACACTTTGCCGATGAATCCGGTCACGCCAATCAGAAGAATGTTCTTACCCGCGAGCGCGCGGCGCACGGAAAGCGGCTGCGTCTGCTCGGGGTGCTCCAACACGACCAACGGCTGAGGGTGAGGCCGGCTTTCCGCGGTCTCGCGAGCCACCGGACGAATCGTGCGCTCGGCGAGCGCCGGCTTGCGATGCCAGCCAAGATCGCGAATTAACCTTGCGGAGTCCATGTGTCCATCGGGACCTTGCCCCATGATCCATCCCACAGGGCCTCGGGGCCGAACCACGGGATCCAGGAGGCGGCCCGTCGCCACGCCGCTGCGGAACTCGAGCCGGTTGGAGATGAGTTGCTCCACACCGAGATGCCGGGCCAGCGGCTGCATGACGTGGTCCAACCCCTGGCTGACCAATACAACCGGGCCATACTCCTCCTGCCACTGTTTCAGGCGGGCCACGCCTCCCGATTTCAGTTGCCGCTTCAGTACGTACTCAAAATATTCTTCGCCCAGCAGGTCCAGGCGGTCGCGAGTAACGCCCGCGAGAAGCGTGTGCAGCACTCGCGTGGCAAAAACGCGATGGCTGGCGTAAAGCGCCGGGCGCATCAAGGCCAGCAGCAGCGTCGAGCTGCGCCGCGACCATCGCTCCGCAAAACTCTGCGAGTTCCACGTGAAATACGCGATTGGGCGCACTGCGCCGAGGTCGACGAGGCTGCCTTCGACGCGCCAATACGTGCGCGTTCCGTCGCTGGGGCGGCCGATAGCTGCAGGCGCGCGCTTCGCCGACTGGCCCGGCGGGGTTCCGGTTCCGTTGGAAGAAGCGGCTTGTGAATTTGGACGGCTCAATGCCAAGTCCTCATAATTCAGGACGCTGACCTCAAACCCAACCGTGTGGGAGGGGTAGAAAATAACACCCTGCCGGATGCGTGGCAAGCCCACGGCGGGCACAGCGACTGCAAGTCTAGCAAATACAAGCAATTGCAGGAATACCCGCGTGTCATAAGGGAGGTCATTTCTTAACTGGATTACAACCGGGAGCCGGGCTTAGGCACCGCCACCCCTCCGGGCGCTTTTCCGGCCGATCGCTAGAACTTCCGCGGAAAGACGCTCGCCGAATTCCCGGCAGCCCACAATCCGGCTGTTCGGTTCCGCGATGTCCACCGTGCGCACACCTTCGAGCAGCAATCGGTCGAGCGCCGATTCGATCCAATCGGCCTCGGCTGCGAGCCCAAAGCTTTCGCGCAGCAGCATCGCCGCCGAGAGAATTGCGCCAATCGGACAAGCCACGTCTTTGCCGGCGAGCGCCGGAGCGGAACCGTGAATCGGCTCGTAAAGCGACGGCCCCGAACCGCAACTCAACGAAGGGATCAAACCGATCGATCCGACAATCGCAGCGGCGGCGTCGCTCAAGATATCGCCGAACATATTGGAAGTGACCAGGACGTTGAAGTTCCCGGGCGCGAGCACCAATTGCATCGCAGCGTTGTCCACGTAAAGGTGCTCGACCTTTACGTCCCGATGCTCGCTCGCGAGCCGCGTCACCGTGCGTCGCCAGAGAGCGGAACTGGTGAGCACATTGGCTTTATCGACGGAAGCCAATTTCTTCGCGCGCCGCTCGGCTCGCGCGAACGCGTACTGCGCGACCCGCTCGATCTCCGCTGTCGTGTACGTCTCGACGTCCCACGCGCGTTCCGCGCCTCCGCTCTCCTCGAGTCCGTGCTCTCCGAAATAGATTCCCCCGGCCAGTTCGCGCACGATTTCGATATCGATGGCGCCGATGCGTTCCGGCCGCAATGGCGAAATCCCCGCAAGCGGCGCAATCAGCCGAATCGGCCGCAAGTTGATGTAGAGTCCCATCTCCTTGCGCAGCGCAAGCAGGCCGGATTCCGGGCGCTGGCCGGGCGGCCGAGCGTCCCATCGCGGACCACCCACTGCGCCAAGCAGCACAGCATCCGCACGAAGGCAGGCGTCCAAGGTCGCGTGCGGCAAAGGCTCGCTCGCGGCGTCAATTCCAGAGCCGCCGAAGGGAAGCTCCTGAAACTCGAAACGATGATTGCCCGCTTTGGCGCAAGCCTCAAGCACGCCTACGGCGGCCCGCGTCACTTCCGGGCCGATTCCGTCTCCCGGAAGCAGGACGATTCGCTTGGAACCGGTGGATTCAGCACTCATTTTGGTTGGGGGATCATTCCTCGCTCAAGGCAGACCGCACGATCACGAGCCGGCGGGAACGTCGCTGGGAAGCGAGGAGAACGACTTCCGGCGAATCACCTGGTGCGCGATGGCGAGCAAGTCGCGCTGGCGGACGTGCTTGGCTTCGTCGGCCAGCGCAGTCACCTGCCGGTAACATTCGGCCAGCTCTTCATCGGTCGGCTCATACCCGAGATCCTTCAGGCTCGCCCGGAGCGCGTTGCGTCCCGAGTGCTTTCCGACCACGAGCTGCCGCGCGGGCACGCCCACCGCTTCCGGCGACATGATTTCGTAGGTGAGAGGATTCTTGAGTATGCCGTCCTGGTGGATGCCGGCCTCGTGCGCAAACGCATTCGATCCGACCACGGCCTTATTGGGCGGCACATGCACGCCCGTCACCTCGCTGAGCATGCGGCTGGTGGCGAAGATCTTTTCCAAACGGACGCCCGTAGTTACGCCGAACGAGGCATGCCGCACTGCGAGGGCCACTACAATTTCTTCGAGCGAAGCGTTGCCGGCACGCTCGCCGATGCCGTTGATGGTGCACTCCACCTGCCGCACTCCCGCGCGCACGGCCGCCAGGGAATTGGCGACGGCGAGCCCGAGATCGTTGTGGCAATGCGCGCTGTACGTGATGCCCTCGGGATCGCCCAGATACTCCCGCACGCGCGTGAACATCTCGGCGTACTCTTCCGGGACAGCATAGCCGACCGTATCCGGCAAATTGATGATGGTGGCGCCGGCATGAATCGCCGTCTCCACGGCCTTGCAGAGAAATTCGATTTCGCTCCGGCTCGCGTCTTCCGCGGAAAACTCAACCTCAGGGCAGTGGCGCCGCCCAAACGCCACCATGGTCTGTATGGCTTCAAGGGCCTGCGAGCGCGAGAGACGCAGCTTGTGGTGCAAGTGCAGGTCGGAAGTGGCCAGGAAGATATGCAGGCGGGGATGCCGGGCGGGAGCGAGGGCTTCAAGCGCGGCATCTACGTCCAGTTGGCGCGCCCGGGAGAGCGCCGCTACGCGCGAGCCCGTGATCTCTTTGGCGATTTCGCGGACAGCTTCCAGGTCGCCGCGCGAAGAGATGGGAAATCCGCCCTCAATGACGTCCACGCCCAGCTCGGAGAGTTGCCGGGCGAGGCGTAGCTTCTCGGCCACGTGCATGGAGAAGCCGGGAGATTGCTCTCCATCGCGGAGAGTCGTATCGAAGATGTGTACGCGGTCCATAGGCCGCCAAATGGCTGCGGGAAACCTCATTAGACCGCGAAAGTCCCGTCTGTGTCCAATTTATATTTGTTGTACACGGCATAATCTTTGGTTATAAGGGGACATTGCCGTCCTTCGGAGGACCCCGTGGATCTCGCTCAATTGCAAGTGTTTCTGGCCGTGGCGCAGGAGCGCAGCTTCTCGCGCGCGGCCGAAAAGTTGTTCCGGACCCAGCCCGCCGTGAGCATCTCGGTCCGCAAACTCGAAGAATCCGTGGGCCAGCCGTTGCTCGTCCGCGGGGCGCGCCAGGTGAAGTTGACCGACGCCGGCGAAATGCTCCGGGACTACGCGGAGCGGCTTCTCAACCTGCGCGATGAGCTGGGCAAGGGCCTCGAAGGATTGAAGGGGCTTAAGAGCGGCCAGCTTAGCTTCGGCGTCAACGAGAGTTCGATCCACGCGCTCATGCCGGCCTTGGCACAGTTTCACCGGATCTATCCCGGGGTGCGCATCGTGGTGCAACGCGTTTTTTCGCGCGACATCCCGCGCGAGATCCTGAACTACCGGCTGGATCTCGGCGTAATCTCCTACGTGCCGCAGGATCCCAAACTGGAGGCGCGGGAAATCCTGCGCGACGAGCTGACACTGGTGGTTCCTCCCAATCACCGGCTGGCAAAACGCAAGGAGACGGACCTCGCGGAACTCGGTACGGAGACTTTCGTGGCGCACATTGTGGACTCCTCGTTCCGTTTGCGCGTGATTCAACTCTTTGCCCGCCATCGCGTGCCGTTGCACATTGACGTTGAGCTTCCCACCATCGAAGCCATCAAGCGATTCGTCGAAATGGGAATGGGCGTTGCGATCGTGCCGCGCATGTGCGCGCAATGGGAAATCGAGCGGGCCTGGCTCGCGGAGGTTCGCGTGAAGCAGCTCAAGATGCCGCGGCACCTCTATCTCATCTCGCGGCGTGGCGCACGGCTTTCCCATGCGGCGGTGGGGCTGATGAGGCTGTTGCGAGGACTGCAGACCGCCGCTCCCGAAGTTCCTGAGTGAGGGGCGGGCTGTCCGAGTGGCAGAGCCGGACAAAAGCCGCACAAAAAAGTGCGGCGCCCAGCCGAAGCAGGGCGCCGCAAAAAAACACTCGAGTTAGTTCAGGCGCTAGCCGCCGGAAGCCGAATTCGCCGCCGCAGCTTTCTGTTCCTTGATCTGCTTCACCTTGTCTACGAGATCGTCGGCCTGCTTCTGCAGAGACGCGCGCTCGTTCATGTCGTCCACCATGTCCGCCTTGCGACGAAGAAGCAGATTCAAGTAGGCCATTGCGTCGTCGTAATCGGGCCGGAGTTCGACGGCCTTTTGGAGCTTGGCGATTCCGTCGTCCACCAGAGCGCCGTCCTCCTGCGTATATTGCGCCCGCAGGTTCGGAGGCAAGGGATCTGCGTCCTTGATTTGTTTCCGGGGATTTTCCTGATTGTACTTGGAGCGCAGTTCGGCGTTCGCGCGAAACGCCAGGGTCCAATCGATCACCCCGATCCAATAATAAGACTCCGGGTCCTCCGGCTTAATATCGATGTGTTTCTGGTGATAGGCCTCGGATTCCTTGAACATATCGATGTTAAACGGCGGCCCCGCGGCCATCTGAAACAGCATCGATCCGATGCCGTCGATCGCGGAGAGATTGTTGGGATCAATGGACAACACATCTTTGAATTCCGCGACGGCCTGCTGGCCCATGCGCATGTTGTCTTCGGTCGTCGCGCCGGGCGTGTACTGGCTGGCATAGGCCGTGGCCAGATAGAGTCGCGCGCTGAGCAGGGTCGGATCGAGCTCCTTCGCCTGCTTGAAATCCTCCACGGCGACGTCGTACTGCTGGTTGCGATACGCTTCGACGCCTTTGTTGAGCATGTCGCGCGATTTCAGCTTATTGCAGCCCCCTGTGCCGGCCATGGCAACGACCGCGACCAACGCCAGCCAGGCGATGGGAACATTTCTTCGAAACCACTCTCGATCTGCGACTGGATTCATAGCTGGCAAGTCCATTCTTGCGAAGGTTTCCTTCTACTCCATTTTTACCGGCAACCCCCAGATTGCCGGGGACTACACACCCCGCCTGCTTCGATCCGATGCGGAACTAACTCGTTAGCCGCCGCTCTCCATCTTCGCGGTGATGAGACCAACGGAGTCGATCCCCGAGGCGCGCATGATGTCAATGGCGCGGGCCACGTCGGCGAACCGCACGTTATCGTCACCTTTGACGAAAGCGATTTTTTCGGCGCGCGTCTTAAAAATGTCGCCCAACCGACCGCCCATCGTCTCCCAGGTGGTGTCTTCGTCGTTGATCTTGAGTTTGCCGTCATCCAGAACTTGCACGACGATCACTTTATCCTGAATGTCCTGATTCTGTTGCTGGTTCGGCGGCGGCGGTTGTGGGACGAGGGCGTCCAACCCGTGCGGCGTCAGCGGTGTGATCACCATGAAGATGATCAGCAGCACCAACAGAATATCGATGAGCGGCACGACGTTCAACGAAGCCATCGGCCCGCCCTTTTTTCCTCCAACTTCCATTCCCATGGTCGTTCAACTCCCGCCCTGCATGCAGGGCCAACTACAACTTCGAGTTCCGGTTAATCAAGCGGGCGGCGGTGGCGCCGACTGTTGGCTTGGCGGGGTCCGCTGTGTCAACAAACCCACCTTGTCGCAGCCGGCGGCGCGCACGGCGTCCACTACCTGGACCACGTTGAGGTAATGCGCGCGTGCGTCGCTGCGGACGAAGACCGTCTTGTCGCCGCGATTCTCAATGAGGTTCTTCACGGCCGGAGTGAGATCATCCACGTTTGTCTTCGTGGTTCCCAGGTAGACGACGCCGTCCGCCGAGACCGCTACGAGAACCGCATCGTCGCGGTCGGCATCCGGCATGTCAATGGCGTTATTCACCGTCGCCATATTCACGGATTCCCCGTGCTGCAACATGGGGGTGACCACCATAAAAATGATGAGCAGCACGAGCATGACATCGGCCATCGGCACGATGTTCGGCGTCGACATCACCGGCGCCGCTTCAGGCTTGTAGGCCATGGCTTACTTCTTTCCGCCTCTGCGCGTGATGAAGTAGTTGATCAACTCCATCGAGGAGTTGTCCATCTCGACGTCGAAGGCTTCCACTTTGTTCGTGAAATAGTTGAATGCCCACACGGCGGGGACGGCCACGAGGAGCCCCAGCGCGGTGGTGACCAGCGCTTCGGAAATACCGCCGGCCACGGCCGACAGTCCGGAAGCGTGCGACGACTCGATGCCTTTGAACGCGTTGATGATGCCGACCACCGTCCCGAACAGCCCGACGAACGGAGCCGTCGAGCCGATCGTCGCGAGGCCCGAAAGTCCGCGCTTCATTTCGGCGTGCACGATGGCGACGGAGCGCTCGAGTCCGCGCTTGGCGGCTTCAATCACTTCGGCGTCGGACACTTGTGCCGAAGCAGTTTGGAACTCGGAAAGGCCCGTCGCCACGACCTTGGCGATGTGGCTCTTCTTGTTGCGCTCGGCGATGGAAATGGCTTCGTCGAGTTTGCCCTCGCGCAGCGCTCCGGCCACCTGCTGCACAAAAACACGCGACTGCTTCCGCGCCGCGCTGTACATCAATACGCGGTCGATCATCACGCCGAGCGACCACGCGGAGAGCAGGAAGAGGATTCCCACGACCACCTTCGCGATGATGCTCATCGTGCCCCACATGGCCCGCAAGTCCCAGCTAGTACCGCCCCCGGCCTGGAAGACCCACGTGTTCAACGCCCAAACGGCTACGTTCGCAAGCATAGAGATTGCTCCTTTTCGTTCGTCCGCAAGTTTCCAGGCCGCAAACGGCCCTCAGGCCATTCCCGGCCGAACTTTAAAAATGCGCGGCTGACGGCGCCGCGGTTACTGCCCCATCTCGAAGTTGACCGTGATCGTCATTTCGATTTCGACCGGATCGCCGTTCAGCAGCGTAGGCTGGTAGCGCCATTGCCGCACCGCGTCTTCGGCCGCTTGAATCAGGAGCGGATGGCCAGAGATCACCTTCAATTCCTCGACCCTCCCGTCCTTCGTGATCACCGCATGCAAAACGACTGCGCCTTGAATTCGCGCTTGCCGCGCCAGCGACGGATACGGCGGGGGCGGGGCGCTGATCGCCCTGGGAGCCTGAACGTTTCCGCCGACCCGGACGCGTTGCGGCGTCACTTTCGGTGGAGGAGGCGGCGCCGCGGCGGGCATACCACCCAGAATGCCGCCGATCACACCGCCGCTCGAACCGCCCGCCACGCCGCCCGGCACGCCCCCTTCGACGCCAACCGAGCCGACATCCGGAGGCAGTTCTTCTTCCTTAATCATCTTAACTTCTTTGGGGATGGCGCGGGGGGCCACAAGTTCCCCGTTGTGCATCAGGCGCACCACCGGCTTCACGATCTCGATCTTTTGCGCAGGGGGCGGAGGAGGAGCGGGGGGCGGCGGGGGCGCGGGCGCCATAATCAACGTAGTCATCGACCCCTTCGGAAGCGCCTCGGTGTAGATGAGCGGGATGAGGATCAAGATCCCTAAAATAATGCACTGCACGAGAGCCGAAACCACCACCGACCAGCGTTTGTTCGTCTTCTTCGCGACTGCGCTTGATTCCACCAGATCGTCAAACATTGTTGCGGCCTCCTGGCGCCGAAGCTCTGCGCGAAGCGCCTAGCTCCTTCGACCTTTATCGCCGGCTGCGGTTCCGGTTTGTGTCGCGCCCTGGCCTCTAAAGTGGCTCCAAGCTACGACCAAGGGCGCGGCAATTCCAAAACTTGAGTACGTTCCTACCAGAATCCCCACGACCAGCGCAAAAGAGAAACTGCGCAGCACCTGACCGCCCATCACATACAGCACGAGCACGGTCAGGAACGTCAGGCCGCTGGTAAGAATGGTTCGCGACAGCGTCTGATTGATGGAACGATTGACGATGGCGGCGAACGATTCGCGCCGCATGAGACGCAAATTCTCGCGGATGCGGTCGAAGATCACGATCGTGTCGTTCATCGAATACCCCACCAGCGTCAGCAGCGCCGCGATCACCGTGAGCGAAATCTCATAACGCAACAAAGAGAACAGCCCCAATGTGATCAAAACATCGTGAAAGACGGCCAGCACGGCGGCCGCTCCGAAGATCACGAAGTCGATCCACTTCCAAAGGAAGAAGGTCCCCGTGCCGGCGGCCAAATGAAGCAACCCCCCGCCCGAGAAACGAAGGGCAATATATATCAGCATCCCCCCTAAAGCATAGAGGGTAACGACAATTGCCTGCCTTCGGAGTTGGGCGCCCACCTTGGGGCCCACGATCTCGACGTTAATGACGGCGAAGTCACTCGCGTAGTAGGCGTCGCGCAGGGCGGAGATTACGGCCGGCGTCGCGCCGGCGCTCTGCAGTTGGCCGAGATCCGAAACAACACCTCGCAGTTCGTGGTCGCGATAATCCGTGAGCTGCTTTGCCAGTTGTTGATACTTCGGAGCCCCGCTGGTGCCCAGGCTCAAAGGGTCTTTCCGCGTAAGCTGATCGGCGAGGGCCTGTGCCGAAACCGAATTGAAATCTTCCTTGCCCGGATCGCCCGCACCGAGGGTGCTATGCAGCGAGTTCAAAATCGCCGTCTTCCCGGCATCCAGCGCCTCTTCCCCTTGACCGTTTTCTTGCACGCCGATGACAACTTCATTCGTATTTGCGTTGCCGATGTCGTTGATCTGCTGAATCTCGCTGTCGCCCAGTCCTTGTTGCGTAAGCCCTTGACGAATTTTGTCAATCGGGGGCGGGCCGGCAAACCGCACAGTAACCAGGGTGCCGCCCTTGAAATCAATGCCGTAGTACAGGCCTTTGCGCGCCCAGGCGATGCCGCCGAGGATGAGAAGGCTCAATGACAGGGCGACGAAATACTTCGTCTTTCCCATCCAATCGATATCGACTTGCTTGAAGAATTCCATACCTTCGGCCGCCTTAGACTTAGACACCAACCAAGGGACTCTTGTTCCCGGTTGGGACACTGCTTTACGAACTAGATGCTGAGCTCGGCTTGGCGTGGCATTTTCGCCAAGTGCCAGTCAAAAATCACTCGCGACACGTAGACCGACGTGAACAGGTTCGCCAGTAAACCTACAACTAGAGTCACGGCGAAGCCACGCACGGGGCCCGTGCCAAAGACGAACAAGAACGCTCCCGACACCATCGTGGTCACGTGCGTATCAATAATGGTCAGAAACGCGCGTTTGAAACCCAGGTCGACCGCGGAAACCGGAGCTTTGGCGGCCCTAAGTTCTTCCCGGATACGCTCGAAAATCAGAACGTTCGAATCCACACCCATGCCGATTGTCAAAATCACGCCCGCGATGCCCGGCAGCGTGAGCACCGCGCCAAAATACCCGAGCGCCGCCAGCAAGATCACCAAGTTCAGCAGCAGCGCCACCACGGCGTTCACACCGGACAGCCGGTAGTACATCACCATGAAGAGAAGCACCACAATCAAGCTCACCACGGAAGCCTGCACGCCGTGGCGAATCGAGTCCGCGCCGAGCGAAGGGCCGACCGTCCGCTCTTCGAGATACTTGATGGACGCCGGCAGCGCGCCGGCGTTGAGTTCGAGCGCGAGATCGTTCGCCCGCTGCTCGCCGAACTGGCCCGTAATCCGGCCGGAATCTTCAATGCGATTCTCGATGGTGGCGGCGATGATGACCTTGTGATCGAGAATGGTCGCCATCTGATGCCCGACGTTTTGCTGTGTGAACGGTCCGAATCGCCGCGCCGCGTCCGTCGAAAGCGTGAAGGCAACTTCGAAATAGCCGGGGTTGTCCGTGCTGGGCAAGGCGGTGGCGTGGCGGAGATCGCGTCCCGTGACAATCGGCACTCGGTCCACCACATACCAGGACTCAGCGCTCGGCTGGCCAGGCGTCGAGGTGCCTGATTCGCCGGGGACGAGCTCGCTTCCCGGCGGGAGAACGCCGCCCAAAGCCGCCATGGCTTCCGCCTGAGAAGGATAGGCGGTATCCCCTTCCACTTTCGTCAGCTCGAGTTGCCCGCCCGCCTGGATGACGTCTTTGGCATGGTTCGGATCGCTCTCGCCCGGCAGCTCGACGATGATTTCGTTATCTCCGCGACCGTACGGCGCGACGGTTGGTTCTGTCAATCCGAGGGCGTCGATCCTCTTGTTAATCGTCTCCACGGACTGATCCATTGTCTGTTGATCGATGACCGCAATCGCGCTGGGCCTCATCGTCAAAACGTATCCGGAAGCCTCGTTCGGCGCGGGCGCGATGTCCCAATCCGTAAAATTCTCGCTGGCGACATCGCGAAAGGCGCCCGCCTGATCCGGCGGCAGATTGTGAACCAGAATCTGTGTGTCATTCAGCTTGGTGATGCTGTCGGGATGAATTCCCTTGTCGCTAAGATCCGACTTCAGGTGGTCCTGAACTTGATCGGTCTCCAGACTTACAGCCTCTTGCGTTTGTACCTGAAGAATCAGGTGGGTGCCGCCTTGCAGGTCCAGGCCGAGCTTGATGCGGTCGGCAAAATTCTGTTTTATGGCGGTCCAGGAGGTGGGCGCGCCGATGATCCCGTATAGAGAGATCAGGACCACAAACACAATCGAGACCGCTTTCCATTTGAGATTCGAGGTCATGGCTGGATAAATTCCGGCGCCGCAAACAGGGTTGCGCCAAAGGTCTTACTCCTCCTTGCTCTCCTCGGGCTGGAGTCCCGCAACCGCCGACCGCGCAACCTTGATCTTCACCTGGTCGGCGATTCGAAGCTGAACCGTATCGTTATCGATGCCGACGATCGTCCCGTACATTCCGCCATTGGTAAGGACTTTGTCGCCGGTCTTCAGCGCGTTCAACATCGCCTGGGTCTTCTTCTGTCTGCGCTGCGCCGGCAAAATCAGCAGCACATAGAAGATGACCATGATGATGAGCAAAGGCGCGAAGGTGAGAATGCCGCCCGACGCCTGGCCTTGCGCCCACAGCCAGTCGTGCGCTGGAAGAAACATCGTTGCCATTGGAATTCGACCTACCCTCGCTCCGCGCGGAGACTCGCGGTTCACCGCCAGCGGGACTGCCGTCCCGCCCACACACGGGACACCACCAACTGCAAACCGGGTCAAGATGGAAATCCGCCGCCGACAAACCGCTCGGCTGATTAAATCCATACCGAGAGTTTCAGGATTGACCCGCTTCGAGACGCGCCTGAAGCTCTGAGGAGTATCCAGCCAGCTCCCCAAACGCAATAGACTTGCGAATTTTGCCCATGATGTCAAGGTAAAAGTGGAGATTGTGGTGGGTGTTCAAGACTGCACCGAGAATTTCGTTGGCAAGAAATAAATGACGCAAGTAGGCGCGCGTATATCGCTGGCAGACTGCGCACGAACATTGCTCGTCCACCGGCCGCTGGTCTTCCGCGTAGCGGACGCTCTTGATGTTGACCCGGCCCTGGCTGGTGAAAAGGCAGCCGTTGCGAGCGTTGCGCGTCGGCAGAACGCAATCCATCATGTCGATCCCGCAGCGAACGTAATCCACAATTTGTTCCGGCAGGCCCACCCCCATGAGATAGCGCGGACGCTCGGCCGGAAGTTCGGCCGTGGCCGCGGACGTTAGCTCGCACGTCAGCGGGTGCGGCTCGCCCACCGCGAGGCCTCCTACCGCATAGCCCGGAAAATCCAGTTCGACCAGTTGCCGCGCGCTTTCGCGCCGCAAATCGGCGAACCCACCCCCTTGCACGATTCCAAAAAGCGCCTGGCCCGGGTTTGTGCCGCCCGCATTTCCCCGGACGTAGTCCCGGCAGCGCCGCGCCCACGCCGTAGTCCTCACCGATGCGGCACGCGTGCGCTCGCGCTCGGCCGGAAACTCGATGCATTCGTCGAGCACCATCGCGATGTCGGAGCCAAGCGCTTGCTGAATCTCCATCGACTTTTCCGGTGTGAGTAGGTGCTCGGAGCCATCGAGATGCGAGCGAAACAACACGCCGTCGTCGCTCACCTTGCGGATCTTCGCCAAACTGAAAACTTGAAAGCCGCCGGAATCCGTGAGGATGGCCCTCGGCCACGACATGAAGCGGTGCAGTCCGCCCAGCCGGCCGATCAATTCGTGCCCCGGACGCAAATAAAGATGGTAGGTATTGCCCAGCAGAATCTGAACGCCCAGCTCTTCGAGCGTGTGCTGCGTAAGGCCTTTCACCGTGGCCGCCGTTCCCACCGGCATGAACGCGGGCGTATCGATCACGCCGTGCGGCGTCGTCAACCGGCCCAGGCGCGCACCGCTCGGATCGGTCTTGAGCACCTCGAAGCCAAATTCCATGTGCGTGAGTTTAGCAGAGGAAGAATTCTTTTGACGGCGCCCGTTCTTACGTCAAAGCCCAGATGACTTTGCCGAGCACCCACCCGCCCCACAATCCGAACACGATGCAGAAGGCCCGGGCGCGCGTCACTTTGCGCGGGTTCGCCGCGGCGAAGCCGATCGACACTAGGACCAGCATCCAGAGGAAGAATATCTCGATCGAGCTTCCGATCGACTGCAGCCACTCCGGCGCGTCGCTCGGCAAGAACGCGTAAACGCTGGACGCCAGCGGGTGCTCCGGATCGATCGTGCTGGGATCTTTCACCACGAGGACGATAATCGCGAGAATGTTGCTCACCAGCAAAGGCATCATGGCGTGCGCCACGATTCCAGCGGACTGCTCGAAGTTCAATCTCGCATTCGCGAGAAGATTGAACGCCCCGAGATAGAGCGTGGCAAAGAACAGCAGCGTGATCGGCATCCCGATGGGGGCGAGGGCGTAACACCGCAGCCGCGCGTATTTCGCGCCCGCTTCGATCCGCTGCTGCCGCTGTTCGGGAGAAAGCTGCGTCGCACCTGGGGACGCGTCCATCCTCGCGCTCAAGTACTCTTCCCAATTCACGCGCTGCGCCAGCGCGATTCCAAGGCCGATGCTGACGAGAACCAGCAGCGTCAGCGGAAGCAGCCAGCTCGGCCGCCGCGCGATGTCGGTGAACGTTTCTGCCGGATTGAAGAAGACGCCCGCGACTTCTGCCGAACTGCGAGACAGGGGACGGCGATTCAGCGGGGGGATTCGGAATCGTCGTCATGGAATCGCGCCCGCCCAGCTAGCTAATCATGCTGATCGCGGCGACTACCGCCACCTTCAAGATCACGTAGAAGCTCCAAACCGCAAACACCGTCCCGAACGCTTTGCCAAACGAAAGTTTCTTCGGATTCGTCGCGCTGAATCCGATTCCGAGCAGAACCATATTCCAGATCGCGAAAATGTCGATGGAACTCAATAGAGCAACGAGCCACTTCGGCGCGTCGCTGGAAAGAAATGCCCCGGGATTGGATGTCACCGGATTCTGCAAGTCCACGTTGGCCGGATCTTTCAAGAAGATGATTAGGACGATCAACAATCCTTGCACCAGCCACGGCAAACCCGCGTAAGCGACAATCCCCAGCGACGTCTTGAAATCGGTCTTGGTCGATCCGGTTACAGTGAACGCGCCCAAGAGCACGCCCGCAACGGCCAGCGCACTGGTGAAGGGAACAATGACGCCTTCCACGTAGCCGAAAATCGGAGCGACTTTCACTTGTGTCTTGATCAAATTCTCCCGGGCCTCGGGCGTCATGTTCTGGATGCGCGAACTGCTTGCGTCCTGCTTCTCCATAAAGCTTTCCCAGCCGCCGCGGTAACTAAACGCCGCCAACCGTCCCGATGAAAGCGACGCAGCCCAGAATCACTGGAAGAATCCAGGTGGGCCGGCGGGCGATGGATTCAAACGTGGGCTTGGGATTGAAGAGCGCGCCGAAGAGCCGCGCGACCGAGTTTTGCTCCGCGGGAGGCTCCGTCGTGGGTGTGCTGGGGTGGTGGACATGGGTGGATTCCTCCTGGTAGCGATGAGTCGGGCGCGATTCTAGTCTCTAATACGCGGAAACGGCCAATAAATTTCAGGGTCGTCTTGGCGCTTCTCACGGGAAGGTGATCTGTGCGGTTCAGATGGGCAGGGCCGGCATCGCGGCGATCAATTCTTGCGTGTACGGATGCGCCGGGCGTTCGAGCACCTGGCGCACGTCACCCGTTTCCACCACGCGCCCCGATTTCATGACGGCGATGCGCGACGCCAGTTGCGCCACCACCGGCAAACTGTGCGAAACGATTAAATAGGTCAGCGCAAATTCCGCCTGCAACTCCTGCAGCAGCGAAAGGATTTGCGCACCCACCGAAACGTCGAGCGCCGACACCGGCTCGTCCGCCACGATCAATTTCGGCCGCAGCACCAGCGCCCGCGCGATCCCGACGCGCTGCCGCTGCCCGCCGGAAAATTCGTGCGGATAGCGCGACAACGAATCCGCGCCCAATCCCACCTTGCCCAGAATTCGTGTCACGCGTTCGCGCCGATCGCTTCGAGACATTCCCGGCTCATGGATCGCCAGCGGCTCGCTCACGATCGCTTCCACGTCCATGCGCGGATCGAGCGACGCGTACGGATCTTGAAACACCATCTGCATCTCCCGGCGCAACGCTCGCAGTCGCGCGCCGCGCGCGGCCAGAAGATCCTCGCCGAAACACCGCACGCTGCCCGCGTCCGGCTCCTCCAATCGAAGCAGGAGCCGGGCCAGCGTCGTCTTGCCGCTGCCCGATTCGCCGACGATTGCGAGCGTCTCGCCCGGCGCCAATTTCAGACTGACGTCGTCCACGGCATGAATCCGCCGCGCGCTGCCTCCGAACGCTCCGGAAGTCGCGACGAAACTCTTTCGCAGGCCCGCAGCTTCCAGTAGGAATTTTTCGGGCGTGATCTCGGCAGTCAATTTGATGCGCCGCCTAGCGCGGCTTCTCCGCCACAAGAAAAATTGTCGTTTGCGTGTATTCCAGCGCTCCCGATTCGGTTCGCCGCGGATGAAACCCCGCGGCGTCGTCCGGGATGGATTTTGCCATCTCGGCTTCCACTGCGCGGTATGTCTCGCTGTCTTTGGCGAATCCCCCCACGCTCATCCACTCCTCGAAGGAACGGACATTTTCGCAATCTTCTTCCGCCACTACGCGCAGACCCGCCGCCGCGAACATCGTGCGCAATTGAATCGCGTTCAGCGTGCTCGCATGCGAGGGATCGCGCAGCCGCTCGATGACGTTGGTTCGATCGATGCTGCCACCGCGCGGCACGATCAAATCCGCGAGACCCACACGACCGCCGGGACGCGTCACGCGGGCCATCTCCGCCAGCGCGCGATCCGGCTCCTGAAAATGATGGAAGCAATAGCCGCATACGACCGCGTCCAGCGCGCCGTTTGGAAATGGCAACGCGTAAACATTGCCGCGAAGAAATCGCGCGCTGTTCCTTCCCTGGCGCGCTGCTCCGGCTCGTGCCCGCTCGAGCATCGCCGCCGTGAAATCCAGTCCCAAGGCCTGCCGCACGCGCGCCGCAACCGGCAACGTGAATGTCCCCGGCCCGCAGGCGACGTCCAACACCCTGGCTTCATCTGCGGCCACCCAGCCGGACGTCAGCATGCGCGCCAGCCGCTCTCCCTCGGCGGAACGGCGCGACATCACGAACGACGAAAAAACTTCCGCCGTGCGCGTGAAGCGCTCCTGAATCCGGTCCAGATGCTCCTTGCTGTCGTTCGTCATTCTCTCGCCTCATCTACAAGGATACAGCGGGCCTCATGTCCAGCGCCCCCCAACCGCATCCGCGGCACCGCCGCGGAGCACTCTTCTCGACGATACGCGCAGCGCGGCTCGAACGCGCAGCCCGGCGGCAATGCGCCAAGCGCCGGCACCGCGCCCGGAATCGGTTGCAGTTTCCGCCGCGCCAAAGTGGGCGACGCGCGCAACAACCCTTCGGTATAAGGGTGGCGCGGCCGCAAGAGAACTTCTTGCGCCGGCCCCGATTCGACCACGCGGCCCGCGTACAACACCGCGATCCGCTCGGCCACCTTCGACACTACCGCGAGATCGTGCGTGATGAACAGCAACGCCAAACCCAGCTCGCGCCGCAAATCGCTCAACAATTCGAGAATCTGCTCCTGCACGGTCACATCGAGCGCCGTGGTGGGCTCATCCGCGATCAGCAGGCGCGGCCCGCCGGCCAGCGCCATCGCGATCATCACGCGTTGCCGCAGGCCGCCCGAAAGTTGGTGAGGAAATTGTTTCGCGCGCAATTCCGGTTCGGGCACGCGAGCGCGAGACAATGCTTCCACCACGCGGCTCTCGATCTCGCGCCGTGAAAGCGAACCCCCGCTGCTTGAATGATCATGCGCCCGGATCGCTTCCGCCACTTGCGATCCCACGCGCATCACGGGATTCAACGAAGTCATCGGCTCCTGAAAAATCATGGCCATGCCGTGTCCGCGCAACGCCGCGCGTTCCCGCTCGCCGAGCGAAACTAAATTGCGCCGTGAATCCGCTGCGTTCGCGGCGTCTCCCGGCGCGAACCACGCCTCGCCCCTTACGCGCGCGCCTTCGGGCAGCAAGCCCATCAGCGAGAGCGCCAGCATCGTCTTTCCGCTGCCCGATTCTCCGACGATGCCCAGCGCCTCGCCGGGCGCAAGCGCCAAGTCCACGCCGTTCACCGGACACAGCCACCCCGAGGGCGTCGGCAATTCCACGTTCAAAGCGCGCAATTCGAGAATAGGCGGCACGCCCACATCATAGACCGGAAGCTCGCCGAGCGATGCGAAACCGTTTATAGTCCGTGCATGCCCACGATCGCCTGCCCGCAGTGCCACGCTCCGGCCGCCATGGCCGGCGGCAAAGCCTACTGCCCGAATTGCCACTGGAACCTGGACGTCGCGGAGGCGGCGGCGTTCAAGGCGTATCGCCGTCTGCGGTGGATGGGCCTGCTCTGGTTCGCGATCATCGTTCTATTCAGCTACGGCGAAGACAACATCCTGGTAAAGGTCGTGCCGCCGGTGATACTCCTGGCCCTTTACGCTTTCATGTGGCGCAAGCTGGGGTCGGATGTCCGCCGACTGGAAGCGATTCGCGCGGGAGTCGCGGAGCCGCCGCAGGATATCGCCGCCGCCGCCGCCCAGCAAGCTGCCGCATCGATGGAATCCGAAATCGCGGAGAGAGAGGAGCACGTCCTGGCCGGCCTTCCGACGCCGCGCGACGTGCGCATGAAGAAGCGCAGCAAGATCGGATTCGCCGTCGTGTTCATCCTGTTCGGCGCGCTGGCGATATTCATGGCGGGGCTGCTGTTCACCTCCGGCAAAGGCGACAACGGAAATCCGGTGACTCCCGGCTTCACCGTATTCATGCTGGGCTTGGTGGCTTTTTCGCTGATTCTCCCGTGGGTGATCGTCGGCAGCACGCTCAGCCAGAAGAAACTCATGATGAACGGACAGTTCGCGCTCGCCCGCGTCACCGCTCAATGGACCATGCGCAACACCAACGGGATCTCCTACACCTTCAAGGACGTCACAGGCGCGGTCTTCAATTGCCGCGGCAGCGACCCCACCCGCGCCGTCTTCGAGGGCATGAGCGTCCCCGTCTTCTACAATCCCGAAAATCCCAGAAAGCAAATAGCCGAGTGCGCCTCCGCCTACGAAGTCGTCCTGCCTGGTCAGTGAGTGGGCTCAGGTCCAGCCGTTGCTGGCCGCGTCTCCCGCGCAACTTTTTCCTTAGCAGGGCGCGCCGATTTTGGCACACTGATGTGATACCGCGTCCATGACGACGAACTCCACCCACGGTGTGGATTGGAAGCAGCTCGTTCGCCTGCCCGGCTTTCGCTGGTTCTTCCTGGGGATGCTCATTTCGCTCTTCGGCACCGGCATGAACTACGCCGCAGTGACGTGGTACATCCTGGGCGCGACGCATTCCACGGTGAGCGTGAGCTGGATCGTTATTCTAGTGACGCTTCCGGGTCTCTTCGTTCCGCCCTTCGGCGGCGTGCTGATCGATCGCGTGGACCGGCGCTACCTCGGCATCGCGTTCGACTTCGCCCGCTCGATTCTCGTACTGGGCACGGCCGCGTTGGCGCTCACCCACCGCATCACGCTCGGTGAAATCTACCTGATGGTTTTGTTGCTGGGCGCTGGATTCGCGGTGTACTGGTCCACGGCAAACTCCCTCGTGCAGGAGTTGATTCCCGCAGCGCAGATCGTCACCGCCAACGCCGCCGTGCTCGTCGCGGTGCAGGGCGGCATGATGGCCGCCGGCGCCGCAGTCGGATTCATCTACGAACATATCGGCCTCGGCGGAGTCCTCGCCATCGACGGCGCCACGTATTTCGTTTCCGGGCTGTGTCTGCTGGCGGTGCGTCGCGGCTGGCATCCGCCGCAACAAAGCATTGTCTCGGGCCTGTCTCCCGCTGCGGGCCTTTCGCTGCAATCCAGGCAGATCGAGCCCCCCTCGGAAGACGCCTCCCGGCAGACCATCCCCGGCCCGGCGGGAATCTCGCTCCGGCTCAACTTCTCCGCGGACCTCGCCGAAGGCTTGCGTTACCTGCGCGAGCAGCCGCTGGTCTTCGCGTTGGGACTCACCTACGCCTGCATGATGGCCGGCGTGCTCAGCGCCAACGTGCTGGTGGTGGCGCTCGCAAAGGACGTCCTCTCCGCCGGCCCGCGCGGCTACGGCTTCATCGAATCCGGATGGGCGATCGGAGCGGTGCTGGGCGGCTTGACGGCTTTCGTCATCTCGCGGCGCCATCCGCTGGGCGTGCTGGTGGCGGCGCTCGCGATTCTCTCGATCGGGCACACCTTATTCCCCTACGCGCGCTGGCTTTGGGTGGCCGTGGCCATGAACGCGCTTTTTGGCGCGTGTCGCGCGGTGGGCGGCGTGCTTACGCAGTCCGCGCTCATGACCTCCGTACCGCGGCGCCTGATGGGCCGCACGCTATCCGCCTTTTCCGTGATCGCTACGATTCTGCAGGTGGTGATGAGTTTCCTTCTCGGCTGGTTCGCGGAGCATTCGAGCCTCACGCTGGCGTTCCTCTTGCTCGGGATGCTTTACGCCCTGGCGGTGGCCGCGGCCCTGCGCGCCCGCTCTGTTGCTTCGCCGGGCCACTCTGTGCCATTGCATTCGCCGGCCCCTTGAAGAAGAATCCCGCCATGCAAACCGCGTTCCCCGGAATACACGCAATGCAAAATCTCCACCCGCTCTTCGTGCATTTCCCGATCGCGCTGTGGGTCGCGGCTCTCTTGTTTGAATTGGTTGCTCTGTTGCGATCCAGCGAGGAATGGCACCGGAGCGCCGCCCGCCTGCTTTATCTCGGCACCTTGCTCGGCTTCGCCGCAGCCGCCACGGGCTGGATCGCGCAGAAATCCGTCCCGCCGGCGGGCGCAGCGCACGACCTCATGGAACTTCACCAGACACTGATGTTGTTCGCCGTGTCGGCCGCGGGCTGGCTTTCGATCCTCGCGTATCTCCGGCCGCGCCTTTCAAGCGCGCAGCGGAAATGGTTCCTGGCTGGATTGATCGTGCTGGTTCTTCTGACGGTCTTCGGCTCCGATCGCGGCGCAGAACTCGTCTACCGTTACGCCACTTCCGTCAGCTTGCCTTCAGGTCCGAAGTAACTGCGGTAGGAACGCCGGCCGGGACGCCGGTGTTTGTACCACTCTCAGAGGTAGTCGCGCGAAGAGCCTTCGAGGAACGCCCGCAATTTCCGCGAGCGCGACGGATGGCGCAGTTTCCGCAGCGCTTTCGCTTCGATCTGCCGGATGCGCTCGCGCGTCACGGCAAACGACTGGCCCACTTCCTCGAGCGTGTGCTCGGAGCCGTCGTCCAGTCCGAAGCGCATCTTGATCACTTTTTCCTCGCGCGGCGTCAGCGTCTTCAAAACCGAAGAGGTCTGCTCCTTCAAGTTGAGGTTGATCACCGCATCGGAGGGCGAAACCACGGCCTTGTCTTCGATGAAGTCGCCGAGATGCGAATCCTCCTCTTCTCCGATCGGCGTCTCGAGCGAGATCGGCTCCTGCGCGATTTTCAGAATCTTGCGCACTTTCGCGACGGGGATGTCCATCCGCTTCGCGATCTCCTCCGAAGTCGGCTCGCGGCCCAGTTCCTGCACCAGTTGCCGGCTGGTGCGAATCAGCTTGTTGATCGTCTCGATCATGTGCACGGGGATGCGGATGGTGCGGGCCTGGTCGGCGATGGCGCGGGTGATGGCCTGGCGGATCCACCAGGTCGCGTACGTCGAGAACTTGTAGCCGCGGCGCCACTCGAACTTGTCCACGGCCTTCATCAAACCGATGTTGCCCTCCTGGATTAAATCGAGGAATTGCAGCCCGCGGTTCGTATACTTCTTCGCGATCGAAACCACCAGCCGCAGGTTGGCTTCGATCAATTCTTTCTTGGCCTGTTCGGCTTCCACCTCGCCGCGCACGATCACCTGGAGCGACCGCTTCAGCTCCATCAGGCCGAGTTCGCTGGTGACCTCGATCTCGCGCAGCTCCATTCGCCGCGACCGCAACTCTTTCCGCGCTTCCGCGGCGACCTCGCCTTTGGACGCATCCACGCGGCGTTCCAGCTTGACGGATTCGCGTTCGAGCGATTGCAGCCGCTCCACCGTGTGCCGGATGCGGTCGATCAGCCGCTTCCGCTCGAAGGGGTTGAACTCCAGCGAACGCGCCTGGTTGGACATCTCGATGCGGATGCGCGCCACGGAATACTTGGCGCGCAGGTAGGGCCGCTTCTTCGACTTCGGCATCTTCGCAAGGCGCGCCGCCTGCTTCATGCATTCGAGATACAGCTTCGCGATCTTCTCCAGGACCTTCAGCGTCTTCTTCGTCTTGGCTTCGATCTTCTCTTCGGTCAGCTCCTCGTCGTCGAACTGCACGATCTCCTTGATCGAGCGCGTTCCCTTGCGGAGGTCCTCGCCGATGTTCAGCAGTTCCTTGAGCACTAAGGGCGAGCGGGTGATGGTCTTCAGCACCAGGTTCTGGCCGCGCTCGATGCGCTTGGCGATGGCCACTTCGCCCTCGCGCGTGAGCAGCGGCACCGTGCCCATCTCCCGCAGGTACATCCGCACCGGGTCGTTCGTCTTTTCGAGCGTCCCCGGCGAAAGATCCAGTTCGCTTTCTTCGGCTACGGGCTCTTCTTTCGTCTCGGTTTCCGGGACTTCGGTGGCATCCACGGTGGCACGCGCGGCCTTGGCCGCTGCGGCATCCTCATAAATGGCGATCCCGTAGCGTTCAAACGTGGAAAGCAGGTCGTCTATTTCTTCGGAGGAATGCACTTCCGGCGGCAGAATGTCGTTTACTTCGTCGTAGAGGAGGTAGCCGCGCTCTTTGCCCAGGGCGATGAGCTGGCGTACCTGGTCGTATTTCTCTTCAATCGCCAACGCCAAGGGGACCTCCCCCCGTCACACTGCGTCGGAGGCATCGGCCCGAGGTGGGGCCGTCATGAAGGACACCTGAAGACAAGCCACTTTGCCCGCGAAAAATCAGAATTGTGTTACGCCCACCTGTGAGGAGTTCGCACGTTCCCTTACCAGGACCCGATCCCACTTCGCCCCTCCCCGAGCGCCCCTCGGGGAATGCGCCAGACACTTTCATTAGATGCACGTCCAACGCCGCAGTTTCGCGCAAAACCCTGATAAGTTACAGTCGCTGGGACAGTTTCGTCAACTCTTGCTTCCTCTGCAGCAAGCCCCGCAACGCCTCGGAACTTTCCGGCGATTTGGACGCCGCTTGCGCCTCAATTTCCTTTTGCAACGCCGCCAACTCCGCGTCCAGCCGCCCGCGCCGCAGCGCCGCGAGACAGCTCTCGGCCTCTTCCCAACTTGTTGCTCCCCCGGATTCAAAGGCGATCTCGAACAGCAGCCGCCGGTCGCGGTCCTCGAGATTCCCGCCCAGCTCCGCCGGGTCCGGCCGGCCGCCGCTGAGAATCATTTCCACCAGCGCCGCCAATACGCGCTCGGTCTCGAGACCGCGGTGCAGTTCCTCAGCGCGGATCTCCTCCGCCAGCCGCTGCCGCAAATCGTCCGATTCAATGAGGAGTTGAACCAGCCGCCGCTCGGCCGGTTTGCCAGCGCGCGCGACGAGTTCCGGGTTGGTCTGCACGTTGCTGCGCCGCTCGGCTGCGGCGCGCTTCAGCGATTCGCGCAGCACCGGCTCCTCCACTCGCAATTGTTCTGCAATCTTCGTCGCCCACTCCGAGCGGAGCAGCCGGTTCGGGATGCGCTGGATGTAGGGCATCAGAAAATTCACGGCCCGGAGTTTTCCTTCGCCGCTCGTCAGGTCCGTCTGCCGGGCGCGCGCGATCAAATAATCGAGATACGCCGGCGATTGCCCCAGCAGCTTGCCGTACTTCTCCGCGCCCTCGGCTTTGATGAAACTGTCCGGGTCTTTCCCGCCCGGCAATTGCAACACGCGCACGTCGAATTCCTGCTCGAGCAAAAGCGTCAGCGATCGCTCGGTGGCCGCTTGACCCGCGGAGTCCGGATCGTAATTGACGACCACGCGACGCGTGAATCTTCCGAGCAGCTTCGCCTGCGTCTCCGTGAGGCTGGTGCCGCAACTCGCGATGACGTTCATGTGGCCCGCGCGCGCCACGCCGATCGTATCCATGTAGCCTTCCACCAGAATCGCGAAGTCCCGCTGCCGCAGCGCCTCCTTCGCTTTGTCCAGGTGATACAGCACGGCGCTCTTCGAGTAGATCGGCGTCTCTGAGGAATTGAGATACTTCGGCATGTCGTCTCCGAGCGAGCGCCCGCCGAACGCCACCACTTTTCCCGCTTCGTTCGCAATCGGGAACATGATGCGCCGCCGGAAACGGTCGTACAGCCGCCCCGAAGCATCCGTGCTGAAAAGGCCGGAGGCACCCAGCAGTTTCTCCGCATACTTGGCGCGAAATGCCCGCAGCAGCGCGTCGCCGCCCGACGGCGCGTAGCCCAGCCCGAATCGCGCGATCGTCTCTTTGTCCAGACCGCGATCCTCCAGGTAGGCGCGCGCGGCCTTTCCTTCGGGCGTCGCTTCAAGTTGCCGGACGAAAAATACCGCTGCCGCCTGGTGCATTTCCACGAGCGCCGTGCGCAATTGATTTTCGCGCCGCTCTTCCGGCGAGCGCTCCCGCGGCGCCGGAACGGCGATGCCGCACTTCTCCGCCACGATGCGAATCGATTCGGGAAACGTGCACTTCTCCATCTCCATCACGAATTTGAAACGTCTCCACCGACCCCGCACCCGAAACAGTGATAGATCTGCTTCACCGGATGGACCGCGAACGACGGCGTCTTCTCGGAATGAAAGGGACACAACCCGCTGTAATTCTGCCCGGATTTTTTCAGACGGACGTACTCGCCCACCACGCGGACGATGTCCGCCTGCTGCTTGACCCTATCCGCAAAGGAGCCGGGCTCCGCCATCAAAGTCCCGCCATCAAACGATTCTCACGCTATTCAGCGCCCTATCTTATACGCTCACCGTCTTCGCGACTGTGCATCAGTCTTTCAATTCGACGACGGTGATCGCCGTTCCCCCGCGATCGTCTGCTTCCGCCGCAATGCGTTCCACCAGCGGATGGCTGGTGAGGAATTCCGCGAGGCCGCGCCGCAACGCCCCGGTCCCGTGACCGTGAATCACGCGCAGACGCGGCTTGCCCGCCAGCGCGGCCTCGTCGATAAATTTGTCGACGCGCCGCGTTGCTTCCTCCACCGTGCAACCGATGAGGTTTATCTCGTCGGCCACGGGCTCCTCGCCCGCTGATTTCCGGACCACCACGGCGGGACGCGCAGGCTTCTGAACCGGTGCGGCTTCCGTCACGATCGCCGTGATGTCGGCGAGCGCGACCTTCATCCGCAGCGGCCCGGCCTCCACTTCCGCGTTCGATTCATCGCGCCGCCGCAGCGTCACCGCCGACGGCAATCCCCGCACGCGCACGCGCACTCCCGGAATCAACAATTCCATCCGCACGGGCACGCTCGCGGGCGCCGCGCCGGTACCGAGGTCCGCCTGCGCCTCCGACAAATGCTGCACCACCGCCGCGTCCGCCGCCTCGCCCGCCACGGCTCTCGCTTCCGACAATTTCCGCCGCGACTGTTTCTCCATCTGCGCGCGCAACTCGCGCTCTTTCACCGCTTCGATCGCGCGCGCGATTTCTTTCTCGTGCTGTTCCAGCGCCTCGGCGAATTTTCGTTCAAGTTCCGCGATCCGTTTCTTCTGCCGCTCCACCCACTCTGTTTGCAGCGTCTTGCGTTCCGATTCGAGTTCGCGTGCTTGTCTGGCCGCTTCGCGCTGAGCCTCCTCCAGGCGGTCGCGCGTCCGGTGCAAGTACGCGATCAAATCCGCGGCCTCGCGCGATTCCGGCGTCAACAGCGCGCGCGCGCGATCGAGAATTTCCGCCGGCAATCCCAGCCGGCTCGCGATGTCGATTCCGCTCGATCCTCCGGGCACGCCCACGCGCAGCCGGAACGTCGGCCGCATCGCTTCGGCATCGAATTCCACCGAAGCGTTCACCACGCCCGGCGTCGTAGCCGCATACGATTTCAATCGGTCATGGTGCGTCGTCGCCAGCGTCAAACACCCGCGCGCGCGAAACGCATCCAGCAGCGCCACCGCCAGCGCTGCGCCTTCTTCCGGCGCCGTGCCCGTGCCCATTTCGTCCACCAGCACGAGCGAGCCCGGTCCCGCCGCTTCGAGCATCCCGCGCAAATTCAGCATGTGCGCCGAAAACGTAGAGAGGTCCGCGGCGATGGATTGTTCGTCGCCGATGTCGGCTAGCACTCGCTCGAAAATCGGCAGCCGCGCCGATTCGGCCGCCACCGGAAACCCGGATTGCGCCGCCAGCGCCGCGAGCCCAACCGTTTTCAGCGCCACCGTTTTCCCGCCCGTGTTCGGCCCGCTGATCACCAGCACCGTCTCCCCGCCGCCAAGATCCAGATGAAACGGAACCGCCGCCCGGCCCTGCCGGCGCAGCGCGTCGTCCAAGACCGGATGTCGCGCCGAACGCAACGACAGCGCAACCTCATCGGAAAATTCCGGCAGCGCGCAATCCAGCCGCCGCGCGTACCGGCCGCGCGCGAAGATCGAATCCAGCTCCGCAATCGCCGCCGCGGCCGCGCGCAGCGGTCCCCGCGCGTCGATCAGCATCTGCGTCAACGATTCGAGCAGGCGAATTATTTCTGCGTGCTCGTCTTCGCGCAGTTGCACGAGCTTATTATTCAACTCGACGGTTTCGAGCGGCTCGACGAAGACCGTCTGGCCCGTCGCGCTGGCGGCGTGCACCACTCCCTGCACGCTCCGCCGCTCCCCCGCGCGCACGGGAATCACGAAGCGGTCATTCCGCAACGTGACGTAGTCTTCCCCCGGCGGCAGCCCGCGGTCCCGCAGAATGCGCTCGAGTGTTTTCTGAATGGTTTCGCGCGCCCGGCCCAGCGATCCGCGAATGCGCTTCAACTCCGGCGAGGCGTCGTCGGAAATCTCGCCGTTGGGAAGAATCGTCTTGCGAATCTCGCGCCGCAACGGGCGCAAATCGGCGATCGCGCCGGCGCGCGCCGCCAGCAGCGGCGACTTGGCCGCCGACGCATGGAAATCTTGCCGAAGCCATTCGGCCGTGTCCGCCAGCGCGGCGGCATCCAGCAATTCCGCGGCGGCGAGCACGACTCCCGGCGCTTCGAGCTTCGCGAGCCACCCATCCGGATCGGGAAGCGCGCCAAATCCCAAATCGCTTCCCACCCGGAGATACGCGATGCTTTCCGCAATCAGCGCAAATTCAGAGGTGAGTTGAGCTCGATCCGTCGAGAATGCCAGCACCTCGACGGCGCGCTGCCCGAGCGCGCACGTCGTTTCGCGCCGCACCAACTCGCGCAGCCGGTCGAACTCGAGAACGTCTTGTGCAGTGCGCGACACGGAATGATCAACTGTGACGAGCGCCCTTCCCGATCCATTCTTCGTCGCCCAAGAGCCGCGCGGCCAGGAATTCCGCCGCCTCTTCCGCCGTGAGCGCCGACGCGGCCAGCGCGTCTTCGTTGCCCCAATCCGCGCGGCGCTCGCGCTCCGCCAGGTACATCAACTCGCGGACGGGCGTCCAAAAGTGGCCGAGCACTACGAACGGCTTCGTGCTGCGCATCAGTCCCTTGTTCTGCATCTCCCACACCACGGCCAGCTCCGCCAGCGTGCCCGTTCCGCCCTTGCATGCCACGTAACCGTCCCCGCGCCGGATCAATTCAAACAGCCGGTCGCTCCAACTGTCCACGCGAATCACTTCGTCCACCCAGCGATTCGGCTGCGGTCGAAACGCCTTCGAGGTGACCCCCACGACGCGCCCCTTCGATTCCTTCGCGCCCCGCGAGACGCCCTCCATCACGCCGCCGTAGCCGCCCGAGCAAATCGCAAATCCGCGCTCCGCCAGCCGCCGCCCCAATTCCCGCGCCAACTCGTACTCCGGCTCGCCCTCTCGCGGCCGCGAACTCCCAAACACCGTGATGATTTTCTGCTTCTTATTCGCCATCCCTGTCGCGCCCACTTTCGTTTCCTATTTATGCTGGGGCGATTTCGGCGCCGGCCGCAACTCTTCCACCATCGCGATCGCAATCGCATCCAGCACGTCTTCGCTCTCGTTCGCGTGCATGGCCTCGTTGTTCCCGAAAAACGAAAAGATCAAATGCGCGCCGTGCGTCGTGGTCGCGTAACCGGAAAGCGCGCTCACGTGCTCCACCGTTCCCGTTTTTGCCGCCACCACGTCCGCCGCCGGCGTCGCCCTCATGCGTTCTGCCAGCGTGCCGTCTTCTCCGGCCACCGGGAGACTCGCGCGAAACATCGCGGCCCACGGTTGATTCGCCGCCCACGCCAACACCCAGACGGTCGCCCGCGGCGTCACCAGATCGCGCCGCGACAGCCCGGAACCGTCGCTCATCACCGCGCCGTTCTCGGGCAGCCCCGCATTCTGAAAAAATGTCTTGCTGAATTGCAACGCGGCTTCCAGCGTCGCGGCTCCACTCTTTTCTTTCGCCGCCACGCGCAACAGCAGTTCCGCGTGCAGATTCAAACTCATCTTGTTCACCAGCCGCACGTCCTCGCCGAGCGGCGGCGAAATGTGTTCCGCCAGCACGGTCGTTTCGTTTGCCGCCGGCGCCGGGGGATCGACCAGTTCGGCGGGCGGCTCCGCGTGTACCGCGCGCGGCTGGCCGAAAATCTTTACTCCGCGCGCTTCCAAGAGCTTGGCCAGTAGCGCCGCAGCATATTCGGCCGGCTCCTCGATCGTCAGCACGAGTTCGCGCGGCGCGCCCCCGGCCGGGATCGTGCCCGAAAGACGAATCGTCCGCGAGCCCGGCTCCCGTACGACGCGCAGTTTCTCGAGCGAGCCGCGCGCCCCGGTCAGTATGCTGTTCTCGATCGTGTAGAAGCCCGCCCAGGGCTCCGCGTCAAACGTCGCCGGATCCGATTCGCGCGCGCCCGGGTGCACCATCACAGTAAACGTGTTGTCGTTGACGGCGATCGCCGAAACCGGCGCGCCCGAAGTCCACAAAATGTCGTCCACCGCCCAACCTTCGGGAAATCGCTCGTAGGCCAAGTAGGTATCGTCGGCGACGATGTCCCCTTCGATTTCCTTCACGCCGTGCGCCACCACTTGATCGGCCAAATCCGCCAGCGCTTTTTCCGGCGGCCCTTCGCGCTCCACGGCCTTCTCGAAGGGAAACTTCCGGTTCGAGAGATTCGGATCGCCGCGCCCCATCAGCACCAGATCGCCGCGCAAACTCCCGCTCGAATCAATCGTGCCGTGCGTCTCGATCGTCGTGCGGATTCGGTATTCCGGCCCCAGCGTCCCGAGGGCCAGCGCGGTCGTGAAGAGTTTCGCATTGGAGGCCGGGAGAAAATAGCGGTCCGCATTTTTTTCATAGAGCGTCTGGCCGGTGTCCGCATCCGTGACCAGCAACCCCCAATCCCCTTGCTTCGCGCCACCCGCGTCGAGCGCCGCCTCCACGCACGCCGCGAATCGCGCTACATCCGAACGCGCGGTGGAAGCGCCCGCGCCCCGAACGGGAGCGCGGGCGCTTCCACCGCGCGTTGCCGGATGTCGCGCGATTCCCCGCAGCGTGCGTGGAGGCGGCGCTCGACGCGGGTGGCGCCGACGGGGATTGGGGGTTGCTGGTCACGGATGCAGGACACCGGCCAGACGCTCTATGAAAAAAATGCGGACCGCTATTTTCTCCCGGCCTCCAATGCGAAACTCTTCACGACCGCGCTGGCCTAACGGGACGCTGGGGCCCGGAATACCAGAATCGGTGCAACAGCACGGCACAATTAGAGCGGGAGTTTGCGCGGCGATCTGGTGCTGATGGGGCGCGGCGATCCGAATCTCTCGAACCGGAAGTTTCCCTTCGAGAAGGCCGTGGACGTACACGGCGTGAAGGAAATCGAAGGGGACATGGTCGCCGACGATACCTACTTGGCCTACGAGCGATTTCCCGAAGGTTGGGCGGTGGACGACATTTTGTGGACTTCGGGCGCGCCGGTTTCGGCGATCGCCGTCAACGACAACACGTTTACTGTGATGGTGCACCCCGGCGCGCGCGAATCGGATCCGGCGACGTTTGACGCGGAGCCCTGGGCGGGCTTCTACACGATCGAGAACAGCATACTGACCGGGGCGCACAGCTCGTCGAGAAACTGCGCGTCGTACGGGAGCCGGGCTCGCGGAACAGATCGTCTTTCGGGCACGATCCCAGCAGAGGGGGCGCGCCGCGCGTGCTGACGATCGAGGAGCCGGCCGAATATGTGGGCGCCTCTCGCCGCAGCTTCTGGAAGCGCGCGGAGTAAAGATTTTCGGCCAGCCGCGCGCGGTTGGCGGGAGCACCCGCCCAAAATGGGTCATCCCCGGCGCGGCGGCAAACAAAACGACCGTGTGGGCGGAACACATTTCGCCGCCGCTCGGCGAGGACGTGCGGCTGGTCGACGATGAGTTTGAATCTGCACGCGGAACTGCTGTTGCGCGTGGCGGCGAAAGAAAAGAGTGGAGCCGCGACGCTGCTGGAAGCCGCGTTGCAATTCAGCAAGAGACATTTTCAGAATGCGGGGCTGCCCGAGAACGGCGCGGTGATGAGCGACGGTTCCGGGCTGTCGCGGCGCGATCTGGTGACGCCGCGGGTGTTGGCGTGGGCGGCGAATCAACCGTGGCCGCGATGTTTCGCGCGAGTCTCCGGTGGCCGGACACAGCGCTCGGCAGAACGCATGAGGGCGACGCCGGCGGACGTGGTGGCGGCAAAAACGGGAACGGTGGAGCACGTGAGCGCGCTTTCCGGTTACGCGACCACAACGCACGGCGCGCATTTGATCTTTTCGTTTTTCGGGAACAACGAGGCCATGCACGCGAACGAGAGCGAAGACGTGCTGGATGCGATTGCGATCGCGATGGTGCAACCGCGCGCCGAAATCGCCCCACCATGGAAACGAAAGTGGGCGCGACAGGGATAGCAATAAGAAGCAGAAATTCGTCCACGGTGTTTGGGAGTTCGCGGCCGCGAGAGGGCGAGCCGGAGTACGAGTTGGCGCGGGAATTGGGGCGGCGGCTGGCGGAGCGCGGGACGTGCCATTTGCTCGGGGCGGCTACGGCGGCGTGGATGGAGGGCGTCTCGCGGGGCGCGAAGGAATCGAGGCGCGTCGTGAGCCTCGAAGGCGTTTCGACCGCAGCCAAATCACTGGGTGGACGAAGTGATTCGCATGGACAGTTGGAGCGACCGGCTGTTTGAATTGATCCGGCGCGGGGACGGTTACGTGGCATGCAAGGGCGGAACGGGCACGGCGGAGCTGGCCGTGGTGTGGGAGATGCAGAACGAGGGATCCGCAGCACGAAGCCATTCCGTAGTGCTCGGCCACTTTTGGACACCGGCAATTTTTCGCGAGTTGATGTACCTGGCGGAGCGCGAGCGCCGCGCGGATTGGGGCAACGAAGACGCGCTGGCCGCGTCGGCGCTCACCGCGAGGCGGCGGAATTCCTGGCCGCGCGGCTCTTGGGCGACGAAGAATGGATCAGGAAGGGCGCTCGTCACAGTTGATCATTCCGTGTCGCGCACTGCGCAAGACGGCCCTCGAGTTCGACCGGCTGCGCGAGTTGGTGCGGCGCGAAACGACGTGCGCGCTGGGCAGCGCGCCGTCGAGGTGCTCGGCATTCTCGACGGATCGAGCTCAACTCACCTCTGAATTTGCGCTGATTGCGGAAAGCATCGCGTATCTCCGGGTGGGAAGCGGTTTGGGATTTGGCGCGCTTCCATCCGGATGGGTGGCTCGCGAAGCTCGAAGCGCCGGAGGTCGTGCTCGCCGCCGCGGAATTGCTGAAAATGCACCGCGCTGGCGGACGCGGCCAATGGCTTCGGCAAGATTTCCATGCGTCGGCGGCCAAGTCGCCGCTGCTGGCGGCGCGCGCCGGCGCGATCGCCGATTTTGCGCCCGTTGCGGCGCGATTCGCAAGACGATTCTTCCCCCCAACGGCGAGATTTCCGACGACGCCTCGCCGGAGTTGAAGCGCATTCGCGGGGCCAGGCGCGCGAAACCATTCCAGAAGCGTCCGACCGCATTCTCCGGGACCGCGAGCTGCGCCGGGAGCCGTTGAGGGCGTTCCCGGAAATGGCCGGCTTCGTGATTCCCGTGCGCGCGGGGGAGCGGCGGAGCGTGCAGGGAGTGGTGCACGCCGGCCAGCGCAACGGGCCAGACGGTCTTCGTCGAGCCGCTCGAAACCGTGGAGTTGAATAATAAGCTCGTCGAGTCCCGCGAAGACGAGCACGCAGAAATAATTCGCCTGCTCGAATCGTTGACGCAGATGCTGATCGACGCGCGGGGAACGCTGCGCGCGGCCGCGGCGGCGATTGCGACTGGATTCGATCTTCGCGCGCGGCCGGTACGCGCGGCGGCTGGATTGCGCGCTGCCGGAATTTTCCGATGAGGTTGCGCTGTCGTTGCGTTCGGCGCGACATCCGGTCTTGGACCGCAGGCCGGGCGGCGGTTCCGGTTTCATCTGGATCTTGGCGGCGGGGAGACGGTGCTGGTGATCGCACGAACACGGGCGGCGCTGAAAACGGTTGGCTCGCGGCGCTGGCGGCGCAATCCGGTTTTCCGGTGGCGGCCGATGCGCGGCTGCCGATTTTCGAGCGACCTAGCCGACATCGGCAACGAACAATCCATCGCCGCGAGCCTCTCTACGTTTTCAGCACAGCATGCTGAATTTGCACGGGATGTTCGAGCGGCGGGACCGGGCTCGCTCGTGCTGGTGGACGAAATGGGCACGGGCACGGCGCCGGCCGATGCGTTTCGCGCGCGCGGTTGTTTTAGACACTGGCGACGACGCACCATGACCGATTGAAATCGTATGCGGCTACGACGCCGGGCGTGGTGAACGCTTCGGTGGAATTCGATGCCGAAGCAATGCGGCCGACGTTGCGGCTGCGCGTGGGCGTGCCCGGAGGATCGAGCGGAATCGACATCGCGAAGCCGGCTGGGATTGCCGGCGGAAATTCTCGATCGCGCGCGCGGCACTGCTGACGCCGGAATCGCGCGAGGCCACGGGCCTGATCGCGTACTTGCCGCGGACGCGCGACCGCCTGGAGGAGGCTCAGCGCGAAGCGGCCAGACAAGCACGCGAACTCGAATCAGAACACAAGACGCTGCAACAGAGTGGGTGGAGCGGCAGAAGAAACGGATCGCGGAACTTGAACGAAAATTCGCCGAGGCATGGAACAGCACGAGAAAGAAATCGCACGCCGCGATCGAAGCGGTGAAAGAGCGCGAGTTGCGCGCGTGGAAGCATCAGCAGCAAATTGTCGGAAGCGAGAGCCGTGCGGGCGAGGCGGCGGCGGAGCGCGGCGGTGGTGCAGCATTTGTCGGAGGCGCAGGCGGACCTCGGTACCGGCGCGGCGCCCGCGAGCGTGCCCGTGCGGATGGAATTGTTGATTCCGGGAGTGCGCGTGCGCGTGCGGGGGTGTCGTCGGCGGTGACGCTGCGGCGGCGCGATGAATCGAACGCGAAAATGGAGGCCGGGCCGCTGCGGGATGAAGGTCGCGCTCGCCGACGTCGCGGCGACGTTGACGGAAGCCGCACCCGCTTCAGAACCTGCGCGTCCCCGCCGTGGTGGTCCGGAAATCACGGCAAGAAGCCGTGGCCGACGAGATAAACCTCATCGGTTGCACGGTGGAGGAAGCAACGCGGCGCGTCAAGCGGACATTCGACGAGGCGCCGCGCTGGCGGGCAAGCCGCCGCTGCGCGTGATTGGCCGTTGCCACGGGACCGGGGCGTGCGGCGCCGCCTCGGCGGAATTCCTCACCACCAAGCGATCT
>CAWCYS010000085.1:0-109144 GCA_963799715.1 Terriglobia bacterium
TGGAAGGAATTTCGTGAGCACCGGTCGATCTGGCTGACCATGGTGGCGATGACCATGGTCCTGGGGTTCGGCTTGGCCCGCATTGTCGCACAGGCGGACACGCCAACCTGGCGACCACGATCTCCGCATTGACGGTGGTGGGCATGGGCGACGCGTATGGCGTGGTGTGCGGCACCATGATGCTGGCCGGGGAACACGAGGGAGGCACGCTGGCTTTTCTCGATATTTTCCTGGGCCGGCATATTTGCTCTGGCTAGGCAAATTCCTGGTCGGCACGGCGCTGGTGCTGGTCGAGGCGTTGGCGGTGGCCATGGCGATTTATCTGATGCAGCAAGCTCCGCCAACCTGGGCGCAGGGCGCTGGTCGGCGGCTTCGGCGGCGGTTCACTTCATGTTCCGGGCTTTGCCAGTGGGGCTCGGGCCCCGAAATCTGGTTCCTGGTCTTGCCGGTGGTGACGCTGGAGGCCTATGCCTGGGGCTTGCTCGCCTCGTCCCTGTCGCGGCGAGTGCTGGCGGGGGCGGCCATCGCGTCCTTGCCCTGATGATTCTTAGCGCGGCGCTCACCTATTCAAAGGCCGGAGCACGCCATCAAGGAAACGCAGGATCGTATCACGGACGTGCGCGTCCCCAGCATCAATGCCGCGAAGGAGTTGCAGAGAGAACTGAATCAGACTCAGAGCAAGGGCCGGCAAGCCATCCTGGCGGGAAGCGAATGAGTCCGTTGGGGGGGATGCGAAAAAGCTTTTCGACGGATCCTGGGAAGAGATTGGAAAGATTGTCGCGCGGATGGACGAACTCTCCCCACACTGGTCCTCGCAGGAGAACCGCGACCGGCTTGCCGAGACCAAGAAGCAGCTCATCGTTCTACATGACACCCAGGAAGCGATCATGAACCAAGCGGCGAGCGGCGAGCGCGATGCCGTCGTCAAGGCGGGAAATGACTATGCCGACAAGGCCACCGTGGCCACCGAGGCGATTAAGAAACCCCTTGGCGACATGGCGGATTCCTTCGCTGCGTTGATAAAAGCGAGCACGGACGAAATGAATGCGCAGACTCGGTCGATGGACTTGACGATGCTACTGACCACTTTCGTGGCCCTGGGCATCGGTATCTTCGTGGCCATTTTCCTGAGCCGTGGCATTGCCGGGGCAACCCAGGCCGTTCTGGCTCAGGCGGAGGCCATCGCGGCAGGAGACTTGACCCGTGACGACCTGAAGGTCCGCAGCCAAGACGAACTGGGCGACCTGACTACAGCCATCAACAACATGAGTAGCAGCCTGAAACGCATGATTCTGGCGATCACGGAAAATGCGATGCAGGAGGCTACGGCCAAAAGGATCCGCTGGTCGAGTTCAAGAAGGAAGCTTTCACTCTCTTTGAAGACCTGATGGCCCGCATTGACACCGAAACGATCCGTTATCTCTTTTTGGTCCAGCCCACACGGCCCGAGGATCAGGCCCGCGAAATTGAGCGCCGCCAGCGCCGGCAACAACAGGAGTTGCAGTATCAAGCCGGCGCCGCCCAAGCCGAAGCTCCCAAGCCGATTCGCACGGGCGCCAAGATCGGAAGAAACGATCCTTGTCCCTGCGGCAGTGGCAAGAAGTATAAGAAATGCTGCGGAAAGGCGGCCTGAACTCGTTTTGAGGCGCCTTTAGCCCTCACTGTACCGATACGGCACATGTTGACTCCGCGGAAAACTCCTCGGCCATTTAGCATGGACACTTGATTCCCGCCCCTGCAAAATGAAACTGATTTAGGCGTGGGTGGGAACAGTATTGGGAGGGTCGTTCTAATGCGTAAGATTCTTATACTCTGCGGGGCCATGTTGGCACTCTCCATGACGGCCGCCGCACAAGATTCCACGGCGACGATCGCGGCGCCCAGCCCTGCTGGCGCGCCAGCGACTCCGAAGCCATCGAGCTCCGTCGATGAGTTCAACCGGCAAATCACTATCAGCTACGAATTCGTGGGGTTCCGGAATGTCGCCGGCCTCACTTTCCACGGAAATGGCGTCAATGTTGACTTCAATTGGTATAAGACAGATTGGCTTGGCTTTGAAGCGATGTCGCAACAAACTACGGCATCACCCCCTTCAGCCCTTTCCGGATGGCATTTCGGATGACAACGTTTTCTTCGGTGGTGGAATTCGCGTCGGCTACCGCCGCAACCACAGAATCGAGCCCTGGGGCCACGCCCTTGTCGGTCTACAGGACCATCATCTTCACCGAGCTGGGACGTCGGTCACAATCATGGCGTCGGTTACTCGTGGGCGGTGGCGTTGATTACAAACTTGCCCCACGCCTCTACCTCCAAGTCGAAGGCGATTACTTGGGCACGCACTCCTGGAGCCAACCAGATCAACTTCAAGATCGATTGGGCGTCGCGTTCAATTTCTAGTTTCACGGCGTCCCACGTTTCGGAAGCCGCCCGACGAAGTTTCGGTCCGTCCGACAGTTAAGCTAGCGATCGCTATGCCGCCGCGGGCCGGCGGGTTACCCTGCCCGCAACGCGCCGCGAGCTTTGCGAGACTGTTCTCGTCTTGACCTGAACGGAATTGAATCGCTTGTGCGGCCTTTCCCACCCTGGCTACTTTTTATCCACTACGGTTTAGATACGCGCCAAGCCGTGCTCCGGAATTCCCCTAAATCCAGCATTTGCAATTCGCGTCGCGTCACCAGTAGTGGCAGCCTTATTGCACGTAATTCTGCAACGGATTGCGGAGAAGGTGTGTCATGGAAGGCGTGGCGCGCTGCCGGACAGAAGGTTGTATCAAACTGGTATTTCCCGCACTCTTGGGGAAGGCGTGTGCATGGATCATTACCTCGAACGCGTCTTTCTACAGATTGGAATGGCGATGGAGATGTGCCAGCAGGGCCGCCCAGTTGAGTTCGGAACCTTCGATTGGCTGCTCAGCCAGGGCGAATTCGCGGCCGCCACTCTGGCCAACAAGAACTCGGGCGCGACTTCGCTGCATCGCACGCGATTGCTCGAGGTGTTGCTTTGCCTCTCGAATTTGAATGAGTACGTGCGGCACCATTCCGTAACGCTCGCCGGCCGTCGAGTGAGCCGAATCGCTCGGCGCCTTCGAGAAAGAGCGTCGTCATTGTCAACGCCGCGCTCGGTTCGTAGCGTGAACGGATGTCGCAGCCGCCTTCGCAAGTTGTGGGGTCGCAATCTCGATATAGAATCGCCGACCGATGGACGAACCCGAAATCATCGTCCGACCGCTTCCACCCCGGAATGCCCAATATCCCCGGTGTCGGCCCGCCAGACCGCCGCATCGTCCGGACGCGCAGCGGCGGCCCTTTTCCGCTCGCGGCCTCCGCTCGTTGCTTCTGATTGGCTGCCGTTGCTTCTTTCCGTTGTAGCCATCGTCGTGGATTCACGCCGTGCGAAACCGCTCGAAATCGCAGACGCATCTCGCAGGCCGATCCACATGACGTGCTGGAGGACGCCGACCTCCCTCGAATCGCATGCAGACGCCTGCGGATGCGAATCCTGTCACGCTCAGCCCTGGCCAGATCGCGCGCCTCGACGAACTCTCGAACCCGTGGTCCTCGGTCTCCTTCACGTTTGTTCGTCCGGACACGCACGAAGAGGTGCCCGCCATCGTCGTGCGACTTCCCGGCGCGGCAAGGAGCAGCGGATCGTATTGGGCGTTCTCAGCGTGGAGCCGTACGGAAAATGCCAGTTGGTCTATCTGACGGACACGCAGAAGCTCGAGAGCCAATTCGGTTTCGCCGCGCGTCATCCCATGGTCGCAGACCCTTGCGATGGCGCCGTCTTCGATCCGCTGGCAATGGGCGCGCGCCCCGACGGCAGATGGGTTCGCGGCGCGATCGTGCAGGGCGGAGCGGTTCGCCCGCCGCTCTCGATCGAAGTCAGCGTCCGCACCAATAGTCTCTACGCCGATCGCATCGAGTGATGCATCTCTTCGCTAGTGTTCCTGAAGTGCCAGTCCGGCCTCCTCGGGGGCCAAGCACCCCACCAGCAATCGTCGCAATCTTCCTCGCTCATCCAGATCCATCTCAGCAAACTCAAATCCCAGTCCCTGCGCTCGCGCGTCGCGCATCACCACTTGCGCCCGAATCGGACGCATCGCCGATCCCAATTTCAGCGTCACCAAAGTCCCCGGATGCATGTGGCGTTCGCCGATGGCGATTCCGCCGCTCAAGCTCAGCCCGCGCACTTCGAGGCGATGCGCTTCGTGATCGGCCGTCGCCACTGCGACGATCGGCGTCGCCAGCCGGACGCGCGAATATCGCCGCTGGCGGAACCGGTCGGTTCCCGGCGCGAAATCGAGCGGCGGGAAGGACAAGTCTTCTTTACTCAGACCGCTGCTTTCGGCCAGCGCTTGGGCCGCCGCGGGCTCAATCTTCGCCAGCGACTGCATCGCGGCAATTCGCAATTCGGCGTGATGGGCCCACCGCCAGGCCCTTCGAGACCTGACGAATTCTTCCAGCAGGCCCGCCGCCGCAGAAAGACGCAATCGGCCCAGCGCCTCGATCGCTTTAAGACGCAGGTAGGGACTCCCTGAAGCCGAATCCGCCCCGCTCACAATGTGCAGCAAAGTGTCCGCGCAGGTCGCATCGCCGCTCATCCCGGCCTCATCCACCGCCAGCGGACGCAGGATCGGCTCGAGATGATTCAAAAGAGACGCCAGCAGCCATCCGCGCTGTTCCGCGCCGCCGAAGGAAAGGAGTCGCACGAGCCGATCCTGGCTCACACGCGGCCACTCGCGCAGTCGCTCCGGCAGCCACCGTTCGATCGCTTCCGGATCAAGGTTGCTCAAGAGCGCGATGGATTCGGTCGCTTCCGCCGAGGTTCCCGTCCGCAGCGTTTCACGCAGCAAGGAGAGGCCGTCGTTTCCGATCGCGCGGGCCAATTCGGCCAGTTGCTGCGTTTCTTCGCGATGCCCGCTTCGATTGAATCGCACGATCAGGCTCTCGAGACGTGCTGCGCGGCATCCGCCTCAGCACGTCCACCGCGTTCATCGGTTCCGGGTGGCTGCGAATGCAATCTTCGATGATCTCCGGAAGCCGTTTTTCGATCCCGATGCGCGGCCGCAATGCCTGCGAGACGGAAGGCCGCTGATTTTCCACGTTGTCGAGCGAATCGAGCGCCTGCAGCAGACTCGCGTAATTGCGCCGCGTGCCCGCTTCTTGTCCCATGCGCACAAACGCCGCGCCCACCAGCCCCTGCACCTCGGCATCGCGCTCGAGACTCAGCTGCGTGCCGCTCTCGCGGACGGCCACGATCAAGGCGTCTTCGTTTTCGTCGCCGTAAAGTTCGGCCAGTTCGGTCAAGCCGATGGCGGTTCGGCGGCGCGCTTCCGCTTCTTCGTTCTGTATGCAGGAGGCGTAGGTCGGCGAGGATTTCCGCGGCCAATTTGTGGTCGCCGCGGCGGCGCAGTTCGTCCACGTAGAGTTTGACGTTGCGCGGAGGAATGCACCACGCTTCGGGCGAAGTCAGCACCGTGCGCTTGCCGTTCTCGGGAACCGCCGCCCAGAATTGGCGATCGAGCAGTTCCGTATGCCCTTCGACGAATAGGCCCGCTTCCGCCATCTTCTCCTCGTGCGAGCCCAAAATCGAGCGCAGCGCCTCGATCTCCTGGTTCATCTTGTCCAGCATCTCGCGCACGGCGTTCACGCGGACTTCGCCCCGCTCGTAGCGCTCCAGCGCGAAGCGAATCGCCAGATGTTCCGCCACGCGCAAGAGCGCAGGCTTGCTGGGCGACGCCCCTTGGGATTTGGAAGCCAGCGATTGCAGCGCCTGACGCAGCACATCCCGTGATGGTGCCGAGAGCTGCTTCACACCTTCCGAGAGTTGCAGCTTGATGCCCGGCTCCGATGGATTCGCAGCGCTGCGGCCCATGTGGCCGAGCACGCGGAAAATATTCAGCACTTCTTCTTCCTGCACGGCCCATCCCGCGGCGCCCACCCCGGCCGCAGCGCTTCCGGGCCCCTGGGTCGCAATCGCTTCTGAGCCACCGCCGACGGAATTACCGGCCGCAACGCCGGGTGCGGACCCTTGATTTTCCGTGCCTCCGGCGGGACCGCTGCCGCTTCCCGCTCCGGTTCCACCCTCGCCCGTCCCGAATCCGCTTCCAAAGTTTCCCGTGCCGCCGCGCGATCCTTCCGCTGCCGCGATCAATTGCAGAAGTTTTTGCGGATCGTTCAGCAAATCCTTTAGTTGGCCGACGTTCCCTCCGAGGGCCTTGGCCGTGAGTTGCGCGGCCGTGCGCACTTCGCTCATGCTCTCGTCTTCCGCCACGAAGCGGACCTCATTCACGCGAATTCCGGGGCTGCCCGCGATCGCGGTCTTCAGTTGCGCCGCAAGGTTTCCGGGTTTTGCGTTGCCCGTCGTCGGGAACGCGCGCACGAATTTCGCAAGTTCCTCCTTCGTGATGCAGGGCGCGAACTGGATGCTGGCGAGTCCGGCGGAAGAGAGAAGTTGCGCGAAGCTGCGCTCGGCCGGCGTCGCGTCCAGCGGCGCGCCGTCGAGCAGCAATTGCGTGCCGCTGGCCCCCAGCAGCAAACCTGTCTGGCTATCGGCGGGCACAGCCGCATGCAGTTCGTCCCACGCGGTGGTAAATTGCTCGTTGGTGCGAACGTGGTCGAAACTGTAGAGGCGGGCGAACTTCAGCAAAATGTTAAAGCTCCGCACGAAGGCGCGCGCGGAGGTGGTCTTGGCATCGTCCGGCATGGTTTCCACGCGGTCCGGGCCGAAGGGTACGTCCAGGGCCGTTAATTAACGCTAGCTTTCCTGCTGTGTTCGGGCAATGGTACTGGACGGTTGCTGTGGCCAACTGCCAAACTCCGCCCCATTAGGACCGGCATTCTCCTGGCTCGCCGTTCGCCCGCCGCGGCGGGCTCTCGATGAACCGAAGCCTGCCGGCTGCCTACCTAGCCCTTGCAAACACTGTGATGCTGAGATGGAAAGAAAGACACAAGCCGCGCCGGAGCTTCCCGCCCTAAGCCGACTTCGCCGTCACCGGAAACATGTGCCAGAACACAGCGATAAGGATGCCGTAATACAGAACGACCACAATCAATCCAACGGCAAATGTCTTGCCGAACTTGTGCAGCCCGGCGTATTCGCGTTTCCAGCGGTACGCGCAGCCCGCAATCATCACCACGCTTAGAATCGCGATCACGCCCGCCATCAAACTCACGTCGTTCGTCGGTCGGTGAAATTCGACCAGGCGTAGCATCTGGCGCGCCCCTCCGCCGAGCAGGCCGGTGCGCGTACGTCATCGCCAGCCAGACGATCGGCGCCAGCATGCCGAGCATGTAGGCGTAGCGTTCCTCGAAGTAAAAAAGCATGAGGATGATCACCAGGTAAATCAGCGATTGGTAGAAGTGGAGCAGGAAAAACTGCGTCTCCAGATTGGTGAGGTAAAAAAACGACAACATCAAAGCTGCTGCAAGAGTGGCGATTCCGCGGTGTTGCATGGGCAACTCCTCGCTTTCGGACGACGTGGCCGAAATCCGCTGAGTTCTAGGCGCGTTTCACCCGGAGCATGAGCGCACCACCGCCCCAATGTCAAGCCGCCGGCCGCGATGGCGCCGGCCACCGGCTAACCAGCATCCCTCGGGGTGCCCCACCTCCGGGTTGTTTGCAAAGGTGGCGGTTCGTTCGGCGTTCGCAGCGCTACACTATTGACCAATCGGTCGGTCAAGTTACTATTCTCGGACATGCCCGCGAAAGGACATCGCACGAAAGCCGGGAGAACGCACGAGAACCGCCATCGTCGAGGCCACGCTGAAATTCTTGAGTCGCTCCGGCCCCGACGCCTTCAGCGCCTCCACCCTCGCCACGGAAGCAGGCGTCAGCAAGGCCACTCTCTTTCATCACTTTCGCGCCATTGACGAAATTCCTCTTGCCGCCCTGCAGTACCTTTGGTCGCAGACTCTCGCGCCCGCGCGGCAGGCAATCCAAAATCGGCTCGCCAGTATCTTCTGGAATTGGGACGACAGGTAATTGTCTTGGCCCACAGACGGAGCGGATTTCTTCGGGCGCACGTCGTCTTCCTGACGAAAGCGATCTTTGATCCCCGCCTTCGTAAGCGCCTGGCTGCAGGCGCCCTCCAAATGCATCAACTCATGCAGCGGACACTCTCGGAGAAGCTTCCAAAGAATCTGTTCGCCGTCCGAACTAGAAGCCGTCACGCGCATGGTCGAGATGGCCTTGGACGGCCTGATGATTCGTCTCGTCGTGATGCAGAACTCGCGCGAATTGGGCGAATCGAAACGGGCCTGGACTCGATTTGTCGATCTCCTTACTCGCAGGCGTGCGGAATAAGATGACGCCGAAAAAAATCCTTCTCTTTGCGCCGTGCGCTTTCAATCTCGCGGAAACCAGCCGCATGGTCGAGATCGCCAAGGCCATCAGCGTCCATCCCGAAGCGAGCGCTGTCTTCGACATCCATTTCATCTCCGACGGCGGCGAGTTCGAGCCCCTGATCGAAAAACACGGCTTTGCCCTGACGCGCATGGAGCCTCGTCTAACCCCGGGAAAAGATCGAGTTCATCGCCAGAGTGGACCGCGGCGAAAAATTTGCACCCGCTTTCACCGACGCGGAACTGATTCAGCGGGTGGACAACGAACTGGCCTGCCTCAAGGAGCTCAACCCTGTCGCGGTCCTCACGGGCTCGTACGTCACAATCCCCGTCACCTGCCGGGTTTTGCGCATCCCACTCGTTTGGGTGATTCAATCCACCTGGCTCCCCGACTTCTTCTGCCACGGCGCGGGAATGACGGACGGCATCCGCCCCGCTGCCCTGAAAGCGGTCGCCGACTGGTTCGTCCTCCGCTTCGTAAATTTCTGGATCAAGTACGGATTCCTTAATTCCATTAACCGGACCGCAAAACATTTCGGAGTCCGAGGCTTCGATTCGATCTTTGAATTCTGGCGCGGCGACATCAATCTGGTTGCGGAACCCGCCGAGTTCTCCGGCGACAAACTGCCGCCCAATCACTTTTTCATCGGCCCTCTCATCCCGCATGACGAATTTCCCATTCCACCGGAATTGGTTGCCATTCCAAGGGATAAGCCCCTGATCTACTTCGCCATGGGAAGCTCCGGCACTCCAAAGATCGTTGCGAATATTCTCCAAAGTTTTGAAGGGAAACCTTACCGTGTCATTGCCCCGATCAAATTCCAACTGGATCGTCTTGCGGGAGCCAAAATTCCCATCAATGTCATCGTTACGGACTGGCTGCCCGCTCTCCGAGTGAACAGGATGGCCGATCTTTCCCTCATTCACGGCGGCATCGGAACGGTGATGACCGCCGCTCTCGCGGGAAAGCCGGTCGTCGGCGTCGGAATGCAGGTGGAACAGGTCGCAAATCTGGCCTGCCTGGTTCGCAAAGGCTTTGCAATTCGGGTGGCAAAGTCAAAAGACCCCTCCCGGAAGGTGCAAGACGCCATTCGACTTCTTCTGCAAGACCAGGACGCAAAACGCAAGGCGGAAGCATTCGCCAAAATCATGGAAAACTGGGACGGCCCAAAAGCCGCAGCGGAACTCCTATTGCAAAAGTTCGGATAGGAAGCACGCGCCCCAAGCCTCCAGTATGGGGGAACATTCCGACCCGTAAATGCTCGATTCTCTGCTGCGCGACCGCTACCGCGTCGCGCTCGACGAGTACGCGAAGCGAACGCGAAAGCTGATTTCGTTTGTATACTGGAACCGCCCTCTTTCTGGGAAAAAGCCATATGCCCGAACTCCAGCCGTTCGCAAAGAGTCTGTGGCTCGTTGACGGCCCCAATGTTCGCGACATGGGCATGATGTTTACCACCCGCATGACGGTCGTGAAGCTCGCGAGCGGCTCCGTATGGGTCGAATCTCCGGTGTCGGTGCCCCCGGATACTCTCGAACGCATCACCGAGTTGGGACCCGTCCGATATCTTGTCGCAGCGACCCCGAGGCACTTCTGGCGATTGGAAAGCTGGCACGCGCTCTTCCCCGAGGCTCAGCTATGGTCGTCGCGGACAACGCGACTTACGCTGAAGAAACTATCACTCCCAGTAACCGGCGTTCTGGGAGACGTGCCGCCTCAAGCCTGGGCCGACGACTTTGACCAACTGGTCTTTAAAGGCAATCCTCTCCTCGATGAGGTCCTCTTCTTTCATAAACTGTCCGGCACGGTCATTTTGGGCGATTTGATTCAAATTCACCCGAGAGTGAAAGGTGAGCCGATTCGCAATGCCCTTTTCAAACTGGAGGGCGTTGCTTCTCCCGATGGCGGCGTTGGACTGGATATCCGGCTGACCTTCACCAACCGAATGCTTGCAAGACGATCGCTTGAAACGTTGCTCTCGTGGGATTTCGACAAGCTCATCATCGCCCACGGCCCTTGCATCGAGAAAGACGCGAAGCCGTTTGTTGAGCGGGCGTTCCGCTGGATCGCGCGCTGAGCCCCCGAGCTTTGCCTCCTTGCTTCCCTCAAACCCCCGGTTTCTTGCCCAATGTGGACTCCCGCGTGAAACTCGGTCAAAATGAAGATTCTTCGCAATCACTTCTAGCTACTGGAGAATAATCGCCCATGCCGCCACCCGGTGCAGTTCCGCAAGAGAAAATGCCCATTGCGGGAGTGAAGAATATTGTCGCTGTGGCGAGCGGGAAGGGCGGCGTCGGCAAAACAACGGTAGCAGTGAATCTCGCGCTTGCGCTGCAGCAGATGGGCGCGGCCGTGGGTCTTCTCGATGCGGACGTGTACGGCCCCAATGTGCCGTTGATGCTCGGCACCGAAGAGCAGCCGCAGGCGCTGAGCGAGCGCGAAATCCTGCCGGTGACGGCGCAAGGCTTGAAAATGATCTCGATGGGGCTGCTCGTCCCCGGCGATAAACCGATGATCTGGCGCGGTCCGATGCTGCACAGCGCCATTCGCCAATTCCTCTACAGCGTGATTTGGGGTGAACTCGATTACTTGATCGTGGATTTGCCGCCCGGCACCGGCGACGTTCAGCTCACACTCATTCAGAGTGTCCCGGTGACGGGAGCTGTTCTCGTCACGACTCCTTCCATCGTGGCGCTGGCCGATGTGCGCAAAGCGATTGAAATGTTCCGCCAAGTGAACGTGGAAGTGCTCGGCGTGGTTGAGAATATGAGCTATTTCAAGTGCCCGCATTGCAGCGAGCGCGTGGACATTTTCGGCTATGGCGAAGGACGCCGCACCGCCGAACAGTTCGGCGTGCCGTTCCTCGGCGAAATCGAAATTGATCCCAGAATCCGAATTGGCGGCGATACCGGTAAACCTGTCGCCGCGCTCGGCGAGACGGCGCCTGGCGCGCCCAGTCTTTACGCGATGGCGCGCAACGTCGCGGCGCGCGTCGCCGAAGTCAGTGCAGCGGGCACTGGCCCCCGCGTCGAAATCACTTAGCTGTCAGCAGTGCGGCAAGATCAGCGGTGCAACCAAAAGCAGGCATTCTGAGCCCGCCACTAACGGTGAACGCTCGTGGTGAAGCGCGGCGGGCAACGGGCGAGGAATCTCTCTTCGTCTTTTTTCTTACTTCGTGAGCGTCGCGTGAAGATTGATCTGGCTGCCGCCTAGGATTTGCACCTGGCGTTGCCAATCCTTGTACCCGGCGAGCCGAATCGTGAACGTGTAATTCCCGGCGGGCAATTCCAATTTCGCCGGGGCCGAGCCGACAAAGCTGTCCCCCAGATAAATGTCCGCCCCGTCTGGTTCCGACGTGAGCGAAACTTCCGCCGGCGGCTGGCCGCTGCGATCGACGGACACCAGCTGGCCCCCGTCGAATGCGACGACCATGCCTGGGTATTCGAGCCATGACTTTGTGCCGTAACTGATTTCGCGCTGTGGCGCTCCCAGCAACGCAACGACATCATCGCGCGACATCCCGGGCTTCAAATCCGCCGGAGTCGCCGCAGGCGCGGGAGCCGGCGGAGCAGGGGCTGGTTGCGTAACCGGCGCGGGTGCTGATCCAGAATTCGGGGCGGACGCCGAAGGTGACGGAGGCGGGGCCGCGACGGTTTCGGTGACTGGGCGCATGCCCTCCGGCAATAGCCACTGGTCTAGTGTGGCCATCACAGCGTTGGTGTCGCCATTATCGAGCAACGATTCGGGGAAAAAGAAATTCAGCGCGGCCCAAAGTCGGCCGGTGCCATGAGGCGTCGTGATCTCGCGCGTGCTGGCGAGGCCGAGCGTGACGACGTCCTGACCGACATACACGCTGTGAATGTAGAACTGTTCGCCTGGGGAGAATTGAAAGTCCTGCGGGCCGGTGACGGTGAGCTTGCCGTTCCGAATCATGTCCGTGGCCGCGCCACTAAGGACGAGCGAGCCAAAAACGCCGTCGCGGCGAAGCTCCGCAATGCCACCCGGCTTGCGAATCGTCTTCTGTCCGCCGCCGATGCCCATAATCCCCGGCCCGATTACGGTCAGGCGGTAACGTTGGGCCAAGCTCTCTTGAAGCTCGGCGCGATGATCGGCCCGCGGCGCAGAGCGAAGAGGAAAAACCGCAACGGCGAGCAGAGCAAGAAACACCGCGAACGCACCGATCTCTCGGCCGCGCATGCTCAGACGTGTTCGCCGCTCCGGACGCTCGTTGGACTTCATCAACACCCGGCCCGTATTATTTCCCGGCCAGGCCGTCGGCGATGTTCGAGGCCAGCGGAACGCGGAACATCTCGCCCTGGTACGCCTTGATCATCAGCAGAATCCAGAGGATGAACGTGAGCAATCCCAGGACGCCCATGAGCATCGTTCCCAATCCCCAGCTCATGAAGCCAAATCCGCCGAAGAACCAGCCGCTGTACAACACCGACCAGAGAACTATCTGCAGGATCTGGATTCCCCCGAATACGACAATGGACTGCGCCGCATGGAATTTCACCGACGGCCGCTTGTCGATAATCAGGAAGATGATCCCGGTAATCCAGCCCACTAGGTAGCAAAGCAATCCGGCGACGTTCTCCTGAAGTCCCGTCGAGCCCGCTGCCTGCTGCTGGTACACCGGCTGTTGCGGGTAACCGGGCTGTTGGTAACCGGCCGGCGGTTGCTGATACCCGCCTTGCGGAGGATATTGCTGTGGAGGTTGCTGATATCCGGCTGCGGCCATTGGGGCGCCGCACTTGGTGCAAAATGCCGTTCCATCCGCGACTTGTGTTCCGCACTTGGTGCAAAAGGCCATCGTCTGTCTCCTTCAATTCGTCCGGAATTGTGGGGCTCGGATGGCGGGAAGGCTATCAGAAGAGGCTCACAGCCGCAAGCGCCGCTGAAGCTTTCGGCGGGTGAAGCGAATGCTATACTCGGCGGTGCGGCGCGGAAGTGGCGGAACTGGCAGACGCGCAGGACTTAGGATCCTGTGGCCGAAAGGTCGTGGGGGTTCAAATCCCTCCTTCCGCACCATGAATCAAAACGATGAACTCTGCTTCCATGCAGAACGATCTCTCAGTGCAGAACGCAAGCAAGACACATCCTGCGAAATACGCCGGGATCACGCTGATCTGTGCTGCGATTCTCGTCTGCTCCTTTTTTTGCGATCGTCCCGTCGAGCAATTCGTATTACAACATCAGGTTCCGGTCCTACTTCATGTGGCGCGGGAACTCAGCCGGTATGGGGAATGGTTTTATCTTCTTCTGCCCGCTCTGCTACTGCTGGTGGTGGGCGACCTCTCGAAGAATCGACGATGGATGACGCTGGGCCTGGCTTTGGCGCTTTCTTCCGGCATCGCGGGAGTCTCCGCCACTGCGATTCGATTCAGCACCGGCCGCACGCGCCCCTCCGCGACCGTCACGCAAGGCTGGTATGGAATTCGCCATGACGGGCAATGGTTGCCCGGAAGATCTCAGTACAATTCGTTTCCGTCCGGACATGTGGGATTTGCGACGGGATTCGGCGTGGCGCTTTTTCTGGGCACACGTCGCTGGAAAATTCCGGCGGTGCTGATCCCCGCGGCGATTGGCTGGTCGCGAATCTATCTTGGAGCGCATCATTTTTCGGACGTGGTGGCGTCGGCGATGCTCGGTGTCGCGGTGGGGATTTATACCTGGTACCGGCTGATGCCGCGGCTCTTGAAAAATTGAGCGACCCCTCTCCGCGCTAAGCGAGAGTTCGCCGCATGGAAGCCGGGAGAATTGGAAGAATTGCGTAGGCTGCGAACAGCAGGGTGATCCAGAGAATCGGGTCACGGTAACGCGGCTCGAATTCCATCACATAATAAATAAGTGGATAGAACAAGAGCGGCCAGGCGAGGATTCGCATTGCCGGGCGATTGCGGTGCCACATGCGGATGACGCCGGCAACGGAAAGCAGCGTGAGAATCCAAACCGGCCATGAAGATTGCCGCAGAGTGGACGCGCCCTTGCCCGGCAGCCAGAAAAGTGCGACGCGCTGCGCCGTGAGCCAACCAAATCGCCGCGGGTGCGCCGCGATCCAGGCGACCGCCTGCCGGAGCTGCTGCCGGTCAAACCGCACCTCGCCGACACGCGCAAGCTCCGCGGCGATGGCGGGGTTGAGATTCGGATGGGTCGCGGCATCGCAGCCGCTGCGAAGACTCGCGAACAATGATGGCTGCGCGCAGTCATTGTTCGACACGTTGAGGAAAAGCCCGACTCCGTTGCGGATGAAAATAAATCCGCCGAGACGCACGCGGTTCCGCACGATCCACGGCAGAATAACCGCCGCCGCAGCAACACACACGAGAACACCCGAAGCGAGGAGCGCGCGCCGCACACCGGGCTTGGCGTCCACGAGAATTGCCGCGAGCCATAACGCCACCAGGATGATGGACAACGGATTGGTTAGCAAAGCTAAGCCCCAGAGTAGACCCAGTCCGGCGTAGGCGACGCGCGAGCGCGGCTTTTGAAATGCTGCGAGCAGCAGCGCGCACAAGAGCACAATCAACATTCCGGCAAACAGGGATTCCCATTCGAGATCGAGCTTGTAAGGCACAAGCAGAATGCCGAGCGCCGCAGCCGCGATTCCGGTCGGGCGACCCAGGCCCAGGCGCTCCGAGAGGAACGGCAGCAGCGCGAGTTGAGTTGAGAGGAAGAATAGATTGGCGACCCAGAGCACGGTCAACGAAGCGAGGCCGTCCCCGAACGCGCGCAGGATCAAAGAGACGAAGGTGGGATACACAGGCGCCAGAAAGGCCGAATAGGGAGCGTTCGCTGCGGGCACCGGCGAAAATGCTCCGGCAAATCGGCCGTTCAGGGCGAGCGACTGCGCGATGTGCATCGTCTCCACGCCCTGCGGGATAGCCATCCAATCGAGCACGCGCCGCGTCGCGAACGCGTACACCAGAAATGTGGCGCAAAAAATCAGCAGCGCCAGCGAACGCGTGGAAATCTTCGCGCGGCCGGCCGCGCCGGTTTGTGCAGCGGATCGCAACGGAGTCGTATCGGCGCTCAAGGCAGTTGAAGAAATCCTGGTTCGAGTGTAGGGAAGGCCTGGCGCGCGGACAATCGCGCACGCAACATGGATTGCGAAGTGGTACCGAGCGCGGACGTTTCATGCTGGGCGGAGCACCCAGCGGATCGACCGCGCGGACTACTGCCAAAGCTACTTGGGTGGCGCGGCCGGCGCAGCGGCCTCGGCCGGCTTCGGAGTCTGGAGTTTGGCCAAGGAATCGTCCACGCGCTTTTTGAAGTCGCCCTCGTCGTTGTGCTCCACGCCGCTGTAGTTCGAGACGACCTGCATCTCGCAGCCCGTGCCCTGCGTGACCAAAGTGACCTTGTTGGTCCGCTGGAGAACCGTCTCGGTAATCGTGACGTGAACCGCATGCTTGACCTTGTAGGAAGCGGTCATTTTGGTGTCGTCGCTCGTCTTGACCGTGTAGTTATCCGGATTGCTGAGGGCGTCTTTCACCGCGGGCCACAGATCGCTGCAAGCGATGGTGTAGCTGCTCTTGTAGGTTTCGCCGAACGCCGGCAGCGCCAGAAACAGCGAAATCAAAGCCAGGATCGCAATTCTGATTTTCATCGGCCAAATCTCCTCGGGCGCGGGCACTTCTGGACTGCCAAAACCGAGGAATTGGCGCCGGTTTGGTAGGAAAGAGCGCTATCGACTCCGCCCACGTTACGCCACCTGCATCCGCATAGTCAACGACGGGTTCAGTTTGAGCTGCAGGAATTCAGGTTTTCGGAAGTCGCCCAACCCACCGTGTGGTAAATGATGCGCGGCCGATCGCACACGCAGGCATGCCGACAGTGGGTTCGCGGTCGCAGGCCGTCCTTTGGTAATATAGAAGCATGGTTTTCCATGTGACTCTCACGAAGTCGGAAGACGGCTGGATTGTAGCCGAATGCCCGGCCTTGCCCGGATGCGTTACTCAGGGCAAGGATGAGCAGGAGGCCCTCGCCAACGTCAGAGAAGCGATTGCCGCGTGGCTGTGGGCGGAAGACCAGAAGGCAGTATCTCAGCCTCCGCATCGGGGCGAGCCCGAAATTCTCGTCTTTGTTTAGGGGAGTGGCAGAGAGATCCCTCGTCGCTTCGCTCCTCGGGATGACATCATTCAGAGGTGGGGAGCGCATTGACGCTTTCGCGTTGTTTCTCTATACTAAGTTTTCCTGACCTCGCTTGCCGCTCTTACCTGACTGATCTTTCCGGGAACGTCTGGGGGTTGAAGCGGAGTTCTTCTGTTTGTGAGCGGCTGCGCCAGGACTCGATTCACATCGAAATTCAGAAATTGCAGTTGAGGATTCCATGACCGAAGTAGCCACTTGCCGGCGCGAATTGGAGTTGGAGATTCCCGCCGAGGACGTTCAGAAGGCGACCGAGCGCATCGCCAAGGATTTCGCACGCGTCGCTCGCGTGCCGGGATTCCGGCCGGGCAAGGCGCCGGTGACGCTTATCCGCCGCCGTTTCGCCGACGACATCAAGAATGAAATCCTGCAGTCGCTGCTGCCGGGCCAGATCGAGAAGGCCGTCACGGAGCAGAAGCTCGTGCCCGTGACGCGGCCGCAAGTGGACAAGGTGGATTTTCTCGAGAACGGGCCGCTGAAGTTTCGCGCGTCGTTCGAGGTGCTGCCGGAATTTTCGCTGGGACAATATAAGGATCTCGAAGTGGAAGTGGACGCGCTCGCCGTCACCGACGAGGACGTGGACAAGACTCTCGAAGAGATGCGCGATCGCTCCGCGACGATGGTGGACGTCGAGGCCCGGCCGCTTGCCGACGGCGACTACGCCCAATTGAAATTGATGGGCACGCCCGCGGGCGGTGGAGAACCGTTGACCGCCGACAGCGTCCTGTGCCAAATCGGCGCGAAAGAGACGATGGAAGCGTTCACCGAGAATCTTCGCGGCGCGAAGCCCGGCGAGCAGAAGCATTTCGAGGTCGTGTATCCCGCGGATTATCCCGACCCGAAACTCGCAGGCAAGACGTATCGCTACGCGGTGGACGTTCTGGCCGTCAAGGAGAAGAAGCGGCCGGAGTTGAACGACGAATTCGCGAAAGAAGTGAGCGACGCGCAGACGCTCGAAGATTTGCGCGGGAAAATCCGGCTGGGACTCGAGTCGGCGCGCGAGCAACGGCAGAAGGAACAGGCGAGCGACCGCGTTCTGGCGAAAATTGTCGCCGCGCACGACTTCCCGGTGCCCGAGGCGCTGGTGGAGCAGCAGATGGACGTGCGTCTGGAACGCGCGGTGCGCTCGCTGGCGTCGCAGGGCGTGGACCCGCGGGCGCTCAATGTGGATTGGGTCTCGATGCGCAGCCGGCAAAGGGAGCGCGCCGTCGAAGACGTGAAGGCCGAACTGCTGCTCGATCGCATCGCGACGGAAGAGAAAATGGAAGTGAGCGACGAAGAACTCGAAAAAGAGATCGCGCACCTCGCGGAACACAGTGGCGAATCGGCGACAGCGTTGCGCGCGCGCTTGACAAAACAGGGAGCGCTCGATAGGATGAAATCGAAGCTTCGGAGTGAGAAGACTCTGGAGTGGCTCTGCCAGAATTCCCGGATCCGGACCCAGGAAAAGAAAGATTTGTAGAACCCCGGCCGGTTTCCCGCGCGACTCCCAAAATTCGACAATTATGAACCGCCCCGACCATCCCGAATCATACGCTACAACATTAGTGCCGATGGTCGTCGAGCAGACCAACCGCGGCGAGCGGGCGTACGACATCTATTCACGCCTGCTGAAAGACAACATCATCTTCATCGGCACGCCGATCGACGATCACGTGGCAAACCTGGTGACGGCGCAGCTCCTCTTCCTCGAAGCCGAGGACCCGGAGAAGGACATCTCGGTCTATATCAATTCGCCGGGCGGCTCGATCACCGCGGGAATGGCAATCTACGACACGATCCAGTTCGTCCGGCCGGACGTGGTGACCATCTGCGTCGGCCAGGCGGCCTCGATCGCGGCGCTGCTGCTGACTTGCGGCGCGCCCAAGAAACGCTTCGCGCTGCCGAACTCACGAATCTTGATTCACCAGCCGTGGATGTCCGGCCTATCCGGCCAGGCGACCGACATTGACATCCACGCCAAAGAAATACTGCGCATGCGAAGCTCGATCAATAAGCTGCTCTCGGAACACAGCGGCCAGCCGCTGGAGAAAGTGGAGCACGACGTTGAACGAGACTTCATCATGTCGTCCGAGCAGGCCAAAGAGTACGGCCTGATCGATGAGATCATTTCCAAGCACCGCTGATTCGTACCTAACAGTTAGTATCCAGTTCGTGTTCGCGCGTCCCGGGACGGTAGAACGAGTCTAGAATGATTCGCGCGGCAATCCGGGTGCCTTGGGGCCGCGGAAGGAAGTACCGCCGTTGAAAAAGCCGACCACTGAAGAGCCGTTGCGCTGTTCCTTCTGCCACAAAACGCAGGAACAGGTCGAGAAGCTCATCAGCTCGCCTTCGGACTATCCGCGCGCCTACATCTGCAATGAATGCGTCAGCGTTTGCGAGCAAATTCTGGAAGAGGAAAAGCGCGAGCAGTCGGGGCCGGTCAACCGGCGCCTGCCGCGTCCTCCGGAGATTAAGGCGTTCCTCGACGGCTATGTGATCGGGCAGGACAAGACCAAGAAGAAGTTGGCCGTCGCGGTCTACAACCATTACAAGCGGATTTTCTTGAACCGGCAGCCGGGCGACGTTGAGCTTACGAAGTCGAATATCTTGCTGATCGGCCCGACGGGCACGGGCAAAACGCTACTGGCGCAAACGCTTTCGCGCATGCTGGAAGTTCCGTTCGCGATCGTAGACGCCACAACGCTCACCGAAGCCGGCTACGTCGGCGAGGACGTCGAGAACATCATTCTCAAGCTGCTGCAGAATGCCGATGGCGACGTCACCAAAGCGCAGCAAGGCATCATCTATATCGATGAGATCGACAAGATCTCGAAGAAAGATGAGAACCCCTCGATCACGCGAGACGTTTCCGGCGAGGGTGTGCAGCAGGCGTTGCTGAAGATTCTCGAAGGCACGATCGCCAACGTGCCGCCCCAGGGCGGACGCAAGCACCCGCACCAGGAATTCACGCCGGTGGACACGACGAACATTCTCTTCATCTGCGGCGGGGCGTTCGTCGGTCTGGAAAAGATTATCGAGCGGCGTGTCGGACAGAAATCGCTGGGCTTCCACACGGACGCGCAGCCTTCAACGGGAAATCGGCGCAACATCGAAATGCTCGAGCAGGCGCAGCCGACGGATTTGATCCGCTACGGCCTGATTCCGGAATTCGTGGGACGCCTGCCGGTGATGGGCGTGCTCGGCGATCTCGACAAGGCGGCGCTGATGCGCATCCTCACCGAGCCGAAGAACGCGCTGATCCGCCAGTACCAGCGGCTGTTTGAATTTGAAAACGTGCGGCTGCGTTTCAGCGACGAGGCTTTGGAAACCGTGGCCGATCTGGCCATGCAGCGCAAAGTGGGCGCGCGCGGCTTGCGCATGATCCTCGAAGACCTCATGCTGGAGATGATGTATCACCTGCCGACGCAACGGAAAGTGCGCGAGTTCTCCGTCACGGCCGATATGGTCCGCGGCCGCGAGATCAACTGGAGCTTGCTCGAGAAGGCCGGATGAAACGCGAAGGAGATTCGGATCCCTACGCAATGTTCAGCCGTGAAAAATCCGACTTGAAGCGCGTGCCGATGATGCCGGTGCGGGACATGGTCATCTTCCCGCAAATGATGTCGCCGTTCATCGTCGGGCGGGAAAGCTCCGTGCGCGCGCTCGAAGAAGCGCTCGCCGGCGACAAGAAGATATTTCTGGCCACGCAGCACGACGCTTCGCTCGACGACCCTAAACCCGAAGAGATTTACAGCGTTGGCACCATCGCCAACATCGTGCAGAGCGTAAAGCTCGCCGACGGCAACATCAAGGTGCTGGTGGAGGGCGTGGAGCGCGGGAAGGTCGTTTCCGTGACGGCCGAAGAGGGATTCTTCCGCGCCTCCCTGCGCGCGATCCCCAATCGCGCCGAGCCTTCGCCGCAAATGACGGACGCGTCCACGCGGGTGACCGGGCTGTTCGAGCAATACGTCAAGCTCTCGCAGAATTTGAACTACGACTCGATGATCGCCGCCGTGCGTTCTGACGATGCCGCGAAGCTTTCCGACAGCGTCGCCTCCAACCTGCAAATCCCCGTGGAAGAGAAGCAGGAATTGCTGGAATGTTTCGACCCGCTGGAGCGGCTGAATCGTGTCGCGGACATTCTGGAAGGCGAAATCGAAAAGCTGAATGTTGAGCGCAACATCAATACGCGCGTGAAGCGCCAGATGGAGCGCGCGCAAAAAGAGTATTACCTCAACGAAAAGCTCAAAGCCATCCACAAGGAACTGGGCCGCGGCGAAAAGAACGAGCTTGAAGAGCTGAAGAAGAAGATCGACACCGCGGGAATACCCAAAGATACGCACGAAAAGGCGATCCAGGAGTTGAAGCGCCTGGAAATGATGCCGCCGATGTCGGCGGAATCCACCGTCAGCCGGAATTATCTGGACTGGCTGCTCGCCGTGCCGTGGAAAAAGAAATCGAAGGAGATCCGCGATATCGCGGTCGCCGAACGCATCCTGGAAGAGGATCACTACGGTCTGGAGAAGGTGAAGGAGCGCATTCTCGAGTATCTGGCCGTGCGCCAACTGGTGAAAAACCCGCGCGGCTCCATCCTGTGCTTCGTCGGGCCGCCCGGCGTGGGAAAAACCTCGCTGGCGATGTCCATCGGCCGCGCGACGGGCCGGAAGTTTGTGCGCGTCTCGCTGGGTGGCGTGCGCGATGAAGCCGAAATTCGCGGCCACCGCCGCACCTACATTGGGGCGCTGCCGGGCCAGATCATCCAGATGATGAAAAAAGCGGGCACGGTGAATCCGATCTTCGTGCTCGACGAAGTGGACAAGATGTCCACCGATTTTCGCGGCGATCCTTCCGCGGCGCTGATGGAAGTGCTCGACCCGGAACTGAATCACGGCTTCACCGATCACTACCTGGATGTCGAATACGATCTCTCGAAAGTGATGTTCGTCTGTACCGCCAACGTGCTGCACACGATCCCGCAGCCCTTGCAGGACCGCATGGAAGTTCTGCGCATCCCGGGCTATACGGAGACGGAGAAGGTGCAGATCGCCAAGCGATTTCTCGTCAAGAAGCAGCTCGAACAGACGGGCTTGACCGGCGACGACATCGCTTTCTCCGACGAGGCGTTGACCCACATCATCCGCCACTACACGCACGAGGCGGGCGTACGCAACCTGGAGCGGGAAATCGCCAACATCTGCCGCAAGAACTCGCGCCGGGTGGTGAAAGAGGGACGGGGAATTCACGTCGACGTTGCGCCGACAAACGTCAACGATTTTCTCGGCGTGATCAAGTACCGCGAGATTTGGGCGGAGAAAAAGAACGAGATCGGCCTCGCGACGGGCCTGGCCTGGACCGAAGTCGGCGGGCAAGTGCTCTCGACCGAATCCACGCTGATGGAAGGCAAAGGGCGGCTGACGCTTACCGGCAAGCTGGGCGACGTGATGCAGGAATCCGCGCAAGCCGCGATGAGTTACGTGCGCTCGCGCTCCGCGCTCTTTGGCCTGCCGCGCGATTTCTACCGCCATGTGGATATTCACGTGCACGTCCCCGAAGGCGCGATCCCGAAGGACGGCCCCTCGGCCGGAATCACGATCGGCACGACGATCGTGAGCGCGCTGACGCGCAACCCGGTCCGCTGCGACGTGGCCATGACCGGCGAAATCACCTTGCGCGGGAAGGTGCTGCCCATCGGCGGCATGAAAGAAAAGCTGCTTGCGGCGCATCGCGTGGGCATGCGCACCGTGATTCTCCCGAAGGACAATGAGAAGGACTTGGCGGATATTCCGGCCGAGGTTCAGGCGAACCTCACGCTTCGCTTCGTTGAGACGATGGACGAGGTCTTGCAGATTGCTCTCGAGCGCCCCGTCCAAACGGCTGCGCCGGTGCCTGCTCCCGAAGTGGCGGCCGACTTCCATGCGGAAGCCGAGAGCGATCAGGAATTGACAAATTAAGGAGAGCCCTCCGCTCTCCCTCCCGGATTTGAATCAGGGTGGAGTGTTCCGGGATTCATAGGACTTTGCGCTCTTTTCGGGGCGCAATAATTCGATTTCAAGCTTGGACCGTGGCTGGAAGCGGCACCGCCTGCCCGGAATCCTCCGAAATCGCAACTCCGACCTGAGGTTGAGGTCTAATTCAAGGAAAGCAAAAGACGATGAGTATTAGCCTTGCAGAACTCAAAGAGAAAAACATCACCGACCTGGCGAAAATCGCCAAAGATCTGGCGATCCCCGGTTCGAGCGGCATGCGCAAGCAGGAGCTGATCTTCCAGATTCTCCGCGCGCAGACCGAAAAGAACGGATTGATCTTCTCCGAGGGAGTGCTGGAATGCCTGCCGGACGGCTTCGGATTCCTGCGCGCGCCCGAATACAACTATCTGCCGGGGCCGGACGACATCTACGTCTCGCCGTCGCAGATTCGCAAGTTCGACTTGCGCACCGGCGACACCGTCTCCGGACAGGTGCGTCCGCCCAAGGACGGCGAGCGCTACTTCGCGCTGATCAAAGTGGAAGCCGTCAATTTCGAGGATCCGGAAGTCGCGCGCAACAAAATCTTCTTCGACAACTTGACGCCTCTGTATCCCGCGGGCCGGCTGAAGATGGAGACCACCAAGGAAAATCTCACCGGGCGCGTGCTGGATCTGCTTTGCCCGGTCGGCAAAGGGCAGCGCGGCTTGATCGTCGCGCCGCCGCGCACCGGCAAGACCATGATGCTGCAGAACATCGCGAACTCCGTCAGCACCAATCATCCTGAGGTCGCGCTGATCGTCTTGCTTATCGACGAGCGGCCCGAGGAAGTCACGGACATGCAGCGCACCGTGAAGGGCGAAGTCATCAGCTCGACGTTTGACGAGCCGCCGCAACGCCACATTCAAGTCGCCGAGATGGTGCTCGAAAAGGCGAAGCGGCTTGTGGAGCACAAGCGCGATGTCGTCATACTGCTTGACTCGATCACGCGTCTTTCGCGCGCGTACAACGCCGTCACGCCGCCTTCGGGCAAGGTGCTTTCCGGCGGTATTGACGCCAACGCCTTGCAGCGGCCGCGCCGTTTCTTTGCCGCCGCGCGCAATATCGAAGAGACCGGCTCGCTCACCATCATCGCCACGGCGCTGATTGACACCGGCAGCCGCATGGACGATGTCATCTTCGAAGAGTTCAAGGGCACCGGCAACATGGAAATCAATCTCGACCGCCGGCTGGTGGATAAGCGCATCTTTCCGGCGATCGACATCAACCGTTCCGGAACGCGTAAGGAAGAGCTGCTGATGCCCCCGGAGGAATTGAACCGCGTGTGGGTGCTGCGGAAAGTGCTGAACCCGCTCTCTCCCGTGGAAGCGATGGAGTTGCTCTTGGGTCGGCTTTCGAAGACGAAATCGAACGCCGAATTCCTCGCCTCCATGTCCAGCCCGGCTTAACCCGCCGTCGCTATTGTTTACCAAAATTTGCCGATAGAACCTCCCCGAAGCCGGCGAGCCGGCGTGTCTCTGTGCTCTCCGTGTCCTCTGTGTTATTCCTGGTTTTTCCGCGCACTTACCCGGCGAGTCGGCAAGAAACATTTAACACAGAGAGCACAGAGCGCACAGAGAAGGCAGGCTCGTTTGGATTCGAGAGCGCGGGCAATCGATTAATCCAGGCAAGCAGCCGGTTCTCTAGTGTGCGCGCGTTTTCTCGGAGGCGATCCACGCGCGGACTTGTTGGTCGAGCACGTCCAGCGGCAGAGCGCCCTCGCCCAGGACTTTGTCGTGAAAGGCGCGCTCGTCGAAGCGATCGCCCAGCGCGCTTTCCGCTTCGTTGCGCAGGCGGCGGATCTCCATCTGGCCGATTTTGTAGCCGAGCGCCTGCCCCGGCCAGACGATGTAGCGGTCCACCTCCACGACGATGTCGTGTTCGGGGATGACGGAATTGTCGCGGAAATACTGCAGGGCCTGGTCGCGCGACCAACCCATCGAATGAATGCCGGTGTCCACCACGAGCCGGATCGCGCGCCACATCTCGTCGTTGAGCTGGCCGAATTTCATGTAGGGATCGGTGTATAGCCCGAGTTCTTCGCCCATGGTTTCGCAGTAGAGCGCCCAGCCTTCCATATAAGCCGTGTAACCGAGTTGCTTGCGGAATTCTGGAAGCCCCTGCATCTCCTGTGCGAGCGAAAGCTGCAAGTGATGGCCGGGCACGGACTCGTGCAGCGTCAACGATTCAGCTTCCCATTTCGGCCGCTGCGGCAAATCGTACGTATTCACCATGAACCATCCGGGGCGCCCCGCAGCCGCAGCCCCAGGCTGGTAGTACGCCATGTACATCGAAGGTGCGATCGCGGCAGGAATCTCTTTCACGCCGTAAGTGAGCCGCGGCAGCTTGCCGATGATGAGCGGCAATTGCGGATCGATCCGCTTGGTGAGGTCGCGGTAGTACATCAGCATCTCATTGGCGCTGGAGAAGAAGAATCGCGGATCGGTGTGCAGGAATTGGCCGAACTCCCGCAGCGTGCCGTGGAATCCGGATTGCGCCATGACCGCGTCCATCTCCGCGCGAATGCGTTTCACTTCGTCGAGGCCGGTCTGGTGAATTTGCTGCGGCGTAAGATTCGTGGTCGTATGCCAGCGGACGTTGTACGCGTAATTAGCGGGGCCGTCCGGCAAATCGCTCATGGCGATGCTGTCGGAGCACTTCGGAATGTAGGCGTTCACCAGGAAATCGTGCAATTTCTGAAACGCGGGCACGAAGCTTTCGCGATAGGCCACACGCGCTTCGTCGTGCAGGCGCGCCTGGTCCGCGGCGGAAATCGTATCGGGAAATTTCTGAAACGCCTCAAGCAAGGGACTCTTGTCCGGATCGTCGAAAATTTGATCCGTGATCTGCTTGGGAACGTCGCGGAGCGTCACCTTAGGCGGCGTGGTCTTCGCGCGCAAGCCGTTTTGCAGTTCCGCGATGGTTTGATCCACGAGCACGGGAACGTCACGCAGCCGGGCCACGATATCCTCAAAGTCGCTCGCGTGTTCCGCGGGCATGATCGAGATGATTTGAGCAACGGTCTGCTGGACGCCTTCCACCTGATTGATCGGACGCAACAAGCTCGAGATGGATACCGAGCCAAACGGGAAGGGATCGTTGTGGAAGCGCAGGCCTTCGATGGCCGTCTCCAGCAAGCGGCGATAGAGGTCGTAGCTCACGCCGTCCTCGGCGTTCAACGACGCCCGGGGAACACTTTCCAGTTCGCGGAGCGATGCGCGCAAGTGCGTTTCGCGCTTGGCCATCGCTTCGGGCGAGAGGTCTCCCCAACGATTGTTGTACCCCGGCGCGCCAACCGAGGTGGCGAACTCCGGATACTCCTTAAGCCAATAGTTCCAATCTTGGTCGAAGAAGTGTCGCAGCCGCGGAGATCCGCTCTGGGGGGCGGCGGTAGATTTATCCTGCGGAGCGGCGGCCTGCGGCAGTGCCAGAAGAAATGCGGGAACGAGCAAGAAGGCAAAATAACGAATCATAAATTCACCTCCGGAAAAAATAGTCAGGATGCGCCGCGCGGCGCGCCGGATTCCATTCGCGTCTGTGCCAGCAACGCGATCAGCCGCGCCGTTTCTTCCGCGTCCATCGCCGTATTGTCCACCAGCACCGCGTCTGCCGCGCGAACCAGCGGAGAGACGGCGCGCTGCGAATCGCGCCGGTCGCGATCGTGAACTTCTTCGAGTGTTTGCTCGAGGGTCACGGCGTCGCTCTTCTGCTGGTGCTCGAGCCAACGGCGCCGCGCACGCACTTCCGGCGTGGCGACGAGGAAAATCTTCAACGCCGCGCTGGGGAACACGACCGATCCGATGTCCCGTCCTTCCATGACCACGCCGCCTTGCGCGCCCGCGCGTTGCTGCTGGGCAACGAGCACGCGCCGGACGCCCGGCAGCACCGCCACTCTCGATGCGCCTCGCGAAACCTCAGGCGTGCGAATCGCTGAGGTCACGTCTTCACCGTCCACGCACACGCGCATGCCGTCCGACCCGCGATCGAGATCGATGCGCGCGGCCTCCGCCATTTGCGTGAGGCGTTCCGGTTCGTCAAGCGGCACGCCGTCGCGCAACGCCTTCCAAGCCACCGCGCGGTACATCGCGCCGCTATCGAGATACGCGTAGCCCAATAACTCCGCGACGCGGCGGGCCACGGTGCTTTTTCCCGAGCCGACCGGCCCGTCAATTGCGATGATCAGTTTTTCCACCGGAAATCTCGAGCCCTTTTGCGCCGCCTCAAATCCGTTTGAACGCCCGCTCGATCTCACGCAACGAATAGCGCAGGACCACCGGCCGGCCGTGCGGGCAGCTCATCGGCGCGTCGGTCCTGGCGAGTTCGTCGAGCAGCCACTCCATCTTTTTCTGATCGAGCGGCATGTTCACTTTGATCGCGGCGCGGCAGGAGGTGGACGCGGCGATTTTCGCCTGCAGCGTGTCGATCGAGATCGCGGAGTTTTCCCGTTCAATGCCGTCGAGGATTTCGAGAAGCAATTTTTCCGCGTCGGCGCTCGCGATCCCCGCCGGCGCCGCTTGAATGGCCACGGTGCGCGGGCCCATCGGCGAGACCTCGAATCCATTCGCGGATAGCTCTTCGGCGATGCGCTCGAACGTCACGAGCTGGCGCGGCGAAAGCTCCGCGACGATGGGCACGAGCATGCGCTGGCCGGTGAGTTGCCCCGCCCGGCGCGCCTGCAGGTGCTGCTCGAACAGAATTCGTTCGTGTGCCACGTGCTGGTCGATGAGCCAAAGGCCTTCGCCGTTCACCGCGACGATGAAGCTCGCGTTCACCTGCCCGAGCGGCTTCAGCTCCAGCAGGCTCGCGGCGCTCGCCGGGACTTCGGCTTGTTGGGTTGCGATATCGTGGAATCGCTCGGCGAAAGTGGGAGCCGGCACATCGGAGATTGCCGCGGGTGCGGCGCCGTCCGTCGCACCAGGCTCGAAGTGAAATCGCTGCGCCTCCGGTTGCACGGGCGCCGTCGTGAGCGCAAATTCCTCCGCGGTGGCCGCGCCGCCGAGCGACGTCATCGGTGGAATCACAGCGCGCGGCAAGCCGCCAGCGTAGACATCGCCGGGGACTGCCGGTCCGCTCTGCTGCATCGCGTTCACACCGGGCGCGCCGCCGGCCGCAGCGGCGGCGGAAACAAAGCTCGGAATCGGGCGCGCGCGCGTCAGCGCCTGGCGAATGGCATCGCGCGCGAAGTCGTGCACGAACTGCGGATGCCGGAAGCGCACCTCAATTTTCGCGGGATGAACGTTTACGTCCACTTCCGCGGCGGGAATTTCCAGAAACAAGAGCACGGAAGGGAAGACGTGCTGCGGGACGATGTTGCGATAGGCCTCGTGAATCGCATGCAGAATCAAACGATCGCGTACCAGCCGCCGGTTCACGAAGACGAACATGCCGTTGCGATTCGCGCGCTGGACCTCCGGCCGCGAGACAAAGCCCGTCGCGCTCAATTGCGCCGTCGGCTCCTCGGCCTCGATCTCCGGCTCCGTAATTGCCGCGCGAATGGGCGCCTGCGCCGGAGGAATCTCCACCAGTTCGTCGAGCGCCTGCCGCCCGAATAATTGATAGACGCGATCCGAAAGACTTGCCGTGGGCGCCGCGTCGATGATGTCCTGCGTCGGCGACTTCAGCACGAAATGTTTGTCGGGATTGGCCAGCGCGTAGTGCGTGACGAGCGAAGCGATGTGGCCCAGCTCCGTCGTGTCCGATTTCAAAAACTTCCGCCGCGCCGGCACGCAGTAGAACAGATCCGCTACGCTCACCGTCGTGCCCGCGGGCAATCCGGCAGGTTTCACGCTGACGAGTTTGCCGCCCGCAAATTCAATCCGCGTGCCTTCTTCCTCCTCCGCGGCGCGCGTCTCCAGAAGCAGCCGCGAAACGGATGCGATCGAAGGCAGCGCTTCGCCGCGAAAGCCGAGCGTATCGATCGAAAGCAAATCGTCGGCGGTGCGTAGCTTCGAGGTCGCGTGTCGCTCGAACGCCAGCAGCGCGTCATCGTGCGCCATACCGCAGCCGTCGTCGCTGACGCGAATCATGCGCCGCCCGCCCGCTTCGGTTTCGACCCGTATCGTGCGCGCTCCCGCGTCCAGCGCGTTCTCGAGCAGCTCCTTCACGACGGAAGCCGGCCGCTCGACGACTTCGCCCGCGGCTATCTTGTTCGCCACGTTCTCCGCCAATATCCGTATCCGGCTCATAGCATCGTCTACTTCTTCGACTCCTTTAACTCTATCCCTAGCTCATCCAGCGGCGCTTTGTTCTATGTCTTCTTCCGGCGCCATGTCACGGCAGTTTGCGGCCATAGTCAGCCAAGGTTCTTAGGGGGTCGGAGCTTTAGCTCCGACATATTCACCTCCGTGAGAACAGGGGTTTTAGCCCCTGAGGTAAGGCCTCTCAGCCGTTCGGGTGCAGCGTCTAGCCCAAACTCGCATGCAATCGAGCTAAAGGGCCAACTCTCCGGCATCTCCACAAGATGCGCCCGAACAGGGTTCATCCGAATGTACTCCACCTTCCGCGAGTAGTCCTCTACATTCCGAATGCTCTCTTCGTGAAATCCGGATTGCCAGATCGGCGATTTGCAGCCCCGCTGTTGATGAATGTCGTGTGAGCTTCTGCCTTTGATCAATTGCATAGCTTTTTCGAGAGACGCATCTACGGCCGGAGTCAGTATCAAGTGTATGTGGTTCGGCATTACGACAAACTCGTGGAGCAAATAAAACCCTTGATCGCGGTAGTGCGCCAGGCAGCCAACCAAGATTTCCGCGTTCTCGCGGACCTGAAAAACGGGCTGGCTCTGCCACGCCTTTGTGGTAACAAAGTAGATGAAACCCGGCGCCGTACGGTGACTCAGACGTCCCATCGTACCTCAGGGGCTAAAGTCCCCTTTAGGCCTTGCCTCAATGTCGGAGCTAAAGCTCCGACCCCCTAAACAACTCCGATTCGTGCACTATCGGTTTACCCAAGATTGAGTCCAGAGATCCTGCCATCACATGGCCTACTTCTGCGGCTCCTTCAAGTCTATCCCCAGCTCATCCAGCTGCGCTTTGTCTACCGTCGAGGGCGCCTCCGCCATCAAATCCTGCGCCGCCGTCGTCTTCGCAAAGGCAATCACTTCGCGCAGCGATTTTTCGCCCGCGAGCAGTGCCGTCACGCGATCCATCCCGAGCGCGATGCCACCGTGCGGCGGCGTGCCGTAGGTCAACGCATCGAGAAAAAAGCCGAAGCGCGAGCGTTGCTGCTCCTCGCTCAGCCCCAACGCCCGAAACACGCGAGCCTGAATTTCTTCCAGATGGTTTCGGATGCTCCCTGAGCCCAACTCCACGCCGTTCAGCACCAGATCGTAGCCCTTCGAGCGCATCGAAAGCCGCACCTCATCCGACGGATCCTCCAAATTCGGTAAATCCTCTTCGACGATGCCCGTGAACGGATGTTGCGCGCTCACCACCCGCTTTTCCGAATCGCTCCATTCAAATAACGCGAATCCCGTGATCCACAAGAATTTCCACTCGTCCTTCGGCACAAGATTCAATTTCTCGGCGAGATACAAACGCACCTGACCCGCCACCAGCGCCGCCGCATCCGTGCCCGGAATTTGTTCCTTCGCCGTGACCGCGACGACTAAATCGCCAGGCCCCGCGCCCGTCGCATCCGCAATCTTCCGCAGCGCTTCCGCCCCCACTTTGGTTTCGAGCGATGACGCCACAGCTTCCGCCGTCACCTTCATTGTGAACACGCCAGCCGCGCCCAACGCCTTCGCGCGCTCAGTCAGCTCGTCGAGCTGCTTGCGCGAAAACGACGCGCCGCCCGGCGCCGCCATCGCCTGCACGTTCCCGTTGATGCGCAGCGTCTCGCGCCCCGCCGCGAAGTGCGCTGTCACGTTTTGCAACTCCATGCCGAAGCGCACGTCCGGCTTGTCCGAGCCGTACCGCGCGATCGCCTCGCGATATTCCATTCGCGGGAACGGCCCGCGCACCGTGATTCCTGCCGTGGCGCACGCGCGTTCCATCACGCGCTCGATCACGCCGAAGATCGCGTCCTGCGTCGGGAACGACATCTCCAGATCGAGCTGTGTGAATTCCGGTTGCCGGTCCGCGCGCAAATCTTCGTCGCGGAAACAGCGCACGATTTGGAAGTAGCGATCCATCCCCGCGATCATTAGGATCTGCTTGAAGATCTGCGGCGATTGCGGCAACGCATAAAACTGCCCCGGATGCACGCGGCTCGGCACGAGATAATCGCGCGCGCCCTCCGGCGTCGAACGCGTCAGCATCGGCGTTTCGATTTCGAGAAATCCCAGCTCGTCGAGCGCGCGGCGAATCTCGAGCACGACCTTGTGGCGCAGCTCGAGGTTCCGCTTTGGCCGCGAACGCCGCAAATCCAGATAGCGGTAACGCAGCCGCGTCTCTTCGCCCGCCGTGACCTCGTCCTCGATTTGAAATGGCGGTGTCTTCGCCGTGTTCAGCAAACGCAATTCCGCGCCGATCACTTCCACTTCGCCCGACGGCAATTCGGGATTCGGCTTCTGCCGCGCCACCACGCGCCCGCGCACGGCCACCACGTATTCGGGACGCACTTCATCCGCCCGCGCGTGCGCCGCGGCGTTCTGCTCCTTATTGAAGACGACCTGCGCGAGGCCCGCGCGGTCGCGCACGTCGAGGAAAATCAAATTGCCCAAGTCACGCCGCCGGTGCACCCATCCCGCCAGTGTGACTTCGCTCTCCGCGTCCGCCGCGCGCAAATCGCCACAGTATTTTGTCCTCTGCCAATCTCCCAACGTGTCCAGCACCATGATCCCCTTCGTCGAGCTTGATGTACCGCCTGCCACCGGTTCCGTAGCGGCGGCCTTCAGGGCGCCATCGGCGTCATTCTCTCTTGGGTTGGAGGCGCCGCCGAGCCCTCTGTGTTCTCTGCGCCCTCGGTGGTTGAACTCCCCCCGCTAACCGCCCCGCAGATAAGCCACCAACTCCTCTTCCTTCAACTTCTGCTGCGTCCCGTCCGCCAACTTCTTGATGGTGAACGCGCCGCTCGCCAGTTCATCCTCGCCGATGATCACCGCGTGCCGCGCGCCCAACCGGTCCGCGAGACTCAGCGATTTACGGAACTTCATCTCATCCGCCGGCAATTCCACGCGCAGACCCTCCGAACGCAGCCGGCGTGCCAATTCCACCGCCGCCGGATACGCCGCCGCGCCGAACCAAACAAGAAACACATCGAGTCCGGCGGCGGCCGCGTCTTTCTTGGCCTCTTGCAGCGAGAGAATTAGCCGGTCGGTTCCAATCGCGAATCCGATTCCCTTCGTCGCCGGGCCGCCCAGCAATTCCACCAACCCATCGTATCGCCCGCCGCCGCAAATCGCGTCCTGCGAACCTAGCCCCGTCGCCGTAATCTCGAACGTGGTGCGCATGTAATAGTCCAGCCCGCGCACCAGCCGCCAATTCAATTCATACGCGATGCCGCGCAACTTCAATTGCTCTTGCAATTCCGCGAAATGCGCGCGGCAATCGGCGCACAAATGATCCGCGATGCGCGGCAGCGTCTCGATGACTCGCTGCTCTTCAGGCAATTTCGAGTCCAGCACGCGCAGCGGATTCGTCTCGATGCGGCGCTGGCTGTCCGCGCCGAGCTGATTTTTCACGGCTCGCAGCGCCTGGCGCAATTTCTCAACGTAGGCCGGCCGGCAGTTTGGGGCGTTGTGCCCGATCGAATTCAAATAAAGTTTGGTGCCGTTGAGCTGCAATCGCGCCAGAAACATCGTCAACATCTCGAGCACATCGGCGTCAATCCGGGCGTTGTCGGACGCCCCGAGCACCTCCGCGCCAATCTGATAGAACTGGCGGTAGCGCCCCTTCTGCGGACGTTCCCGCCTGAACATCGGCCCCACGTAATAGAGTTTCGCGTCGCCCGGCAGCACGTGCATCCCGTGCTCGATGTAAGCGCGGCAAACGCTGGCCGTCGCTTCCGGACGCAGCACCGCCGTTTCGGGCAGCACGCGCATCCGCACCGCGTTGAACATCGCATCCTGAATCAAATCGTAGATCTCGGGATGCTTCTGCGGGTGCTCCATGGCTTCCCGGACCACGTTGTCGTCGGCGACCTTCTCAAACAATTCCCCGTAAATCTTGTCCAGCCGCTCGATCGCCTTCCGATTCGATTCCGTTCGATCGATGCGCTCCGTTTCCCACGCCGCCTTGAGCGCCTGACGCAGCTCGTAAAGCCATCCGGTGAATCGCACCGGGCGGTCCGTCGAACTAATCAGGTCGTCGAGCAGCCGCCGCACGTCCTCGAGGGCCTGGAGGTCCAGCGTGAACATCTCTTTGGAGACGATGTCCGTGTCCGCGCCGACCGAACGCGCAAACAATTCCTGCGGTTCGAGTATCGGCAAACGGATCTCGCCGAATCCGAACGATTCAAACACCGCGCGCGCCGTCTGCTCGACGCGATTCCACAGCGCCGAATCCGGCGGCAGGATGTCGCGCATTCCCTTGATCGTCTGAAACTTGTGTTGTTCGCTCACGAATTAAATGTAGCGCCGCCCTTCAGGGCGGCATCAGCTCAGCGGCACACCAAGATGCCGGGCTGAAGCCCGGCCGCTACAACTCCCCCGACTCCGCCTTATAGGTCTCAGCGTATTCGGCATAGCGCGCCGCGTACGCGTCAATGCCTTCGAGATCCTTCGCCGTCAGTGGCCGTCTAAATTGCCCCGGATGACCCATAAAGAGACTCCCCGCCGCCACGTCTCGTTCCTTCCAGGACCAGCGTGCCCGCGCCGATGATTGACCCGGTGCCAATTCGCGCGCCATTCAGCACAATCGCGCCCATCCCAATCAGCACGCGCGATTCGATCACGCAACCGTGCAGGATGGCCCCGTGCCCCAGGGTCACGCTATCGCCGATTTCGAGGCCATATTTGTCGCGCATCACGTGCAGCACCGAGCCGTCCTGAATATTTGTGCGCGCCCCAATCCGAATCCGGTTCACGTCCCCGCGAATCACCACCCCCGGCCAAACGCTCGACGCCTCGCCAATCGTCACATCCCCAATCACAATCGCCGCCGGATCAACGTAAGCCGACGCCGCAATCTCCGGCCGCTTCCCCAGGTAACTCCGAATCACCCGTCACCTCGCTTCACGCGCGTCGGTTTTTTCCTTTGTAGGGGCGGAGCTTGTCTCCGCCCGCTTGGTCTCAATGGAGCGCCGTAATAATCCGCCAATTCCCCAGCCCAAAGGTTTGAATGTAGCGCCGCCCCTCAGGCCGGCATTCAGCGCTCGTTTCTATTCTCAGAGCCTTCGCAAGTTTCCTCGGCAAAGTTTATCAAGAACCCGCGCAGAAACGAAATTCATTGCGCTCACCCGTCGGCGCGTTCGCCGCGCTGGCTTCGGGCCGTCTGAGTCTCCGCGCTCCGGCTTCCCGTCTCGCCAACCCGCTTGACTTTCTTCGGTGTCCCGTCCATCTTCATAGGCTTTGCTTTTCACGCCTTCGGAGAAGGGAAGGAGGGTGCGTGCCGGGTCCGGTAAAAGTTCGGCTCTGTTTTCACAATCACTGTTTTGACGGCGCGGCCTCTTCCGCCGTCTTCATGCGCTTCTATCAGTCGCGCATCCAGCCGAACTCCGAATTTCATTTCACCGGCATGATGCATCGCGCATCAACTCTCTTCGATGCCGGCACGTTCGATGGCGATGAAAACGCCATCGTGGACTTCAAGTACTCGAGCTCGCCGCTGGTCACCTGGTGGTTCGACCATCACCAGAGCGCGTTCCTCACTCCCGCCGACGCCGAAAATTTCCGCCGCGACACGAGCGGCAAAAAATTCTACGATCCCAACTACAAGTCCTGCACGAAGCTCATCGCCGACATCGCCGGGCAAGAAATTCGGCTTCGACGCCTCGCCGCTCGCCGAATTAATTCATTGGGGAGACATCATTGACGGCGCGCAGTATCCGACGCCCGAATCCGCCGTGGAAATGCGCGAGCCTGCGACGCAACTCGCTCTCGTGATTGAAGCCGCTCCCGAACCCGGACTGCCCGCGCAACTCATCCCGGAAATGGCCGTCAAACCGCTTGGCGGAAATCGTGCGGCTGCCGATGGTGACGAAATATCTCGGCCCGCTGCTCGAGCGCCACAAATGGTCCATCGAAGTTCTGCGCGAGCGTTCTGAGTATCGCGGCGGTGTGATCTTCTATGACGTGAGCGATCTGGATTTCGAAGGCGTACAACAAATTTATTCCGTATTTGCTTCATCGCGACGCCATCTATTCCGTCGGCGTCAGCGCGTCGCCGTCGCGCGCGAAAATCTCCCTCGGCTCGAATCCGTGGAATCCCCGCGCCGTCGAGAAAAATCTGGCGTCGCTGGCGGAAGCCCATGGAGGCGGGGGACATCCTCGCGTCGCCGCCATTTCGCTCGATCCCGGCGATATCGAGCGCGCCCGTCAGATTGCGCGCGACATTGCCGCACAACTCCGCGATTGATTTTTCAAGTTTGTGGTTCGCTGTGGCATGCAGCCACGCCGTTTCCGTTCGCGCTGCTCCAGCTGAAAGCCCGTCCCGCCGGCCGCAACTAAGTTGTCATCTCAGTCGCTTCCTTTTTCACTTTCGCTAGACAGTTTCGCCCACGCGGCACTAAGCTGGAATTATCCCCTTCAATCCCTAGGAGGGTTTCGCGAGCCACTGGATCAAGGCAGCGGCACGAGCCCCCGGCCAACTTCATGTCTCTCACCCGGAAACAACGCGGCGAGTATCGGGCCAAGATTGAGCAACCCCTTCGTGTCCGGTTGGAGGACGGCGCGGGAGAGGCCGATCTCTGCAGGACGTTGAACGTCTCCAAGAACGGGATCTACTTTGTGTCCGAGCAAAATGTCTATTACGCCGGATTGCATGTTCATTTGGTTCTCGGCTACCGCGAGGGCGATCCGGTTGTAAAGGAGTGGATTGGCGAGGTTCTTCGCGCCGAGCGCCGCGAGGATGGCCGGACTGGAATTGCCGTCCGGATCCTGATGCGCTGATTCACAATCTCTCAGCCCAATGGCAGGCCTTTCCTGGGCGTTGCCGGGAATTTCCACTTGAAAGATTTCTTCGCGTTGCGGCGCGCCTTGGGCTCCGCGGTCTTCATGGTATGATTGAAAGTTCGTGGGCCGCTAGCTCAATGGTAGAGCAGCTGACTCTTAATCAGCGGGTTGCAGGTTCGAGTCCTGCGCGGCTCACCACTTCAGTTCTAACGAATTCGCTCCGATTCGCTTACAGAATTGATTCCTGAAGAGTGTCTGAAGCGCTACTTCCAGGCGGGGAGATGCGTTATAGCTTCACCCGCTTCTATGGGCACCGCCCATGCAATCTTGCTCGCTCATCCCAGCCAATCCATGACTAGGATGAGCGGGCAAACCATTGGAATTAGGCCGTCTGGGCGACCGTTTTGGGTGCGCTGTTGATCGTCTTCAAAATGCGCGAGACGATCTGGTAGGGATCGGCCTCGGAATTTGGGCGGCGATCCTCCAGGTAGCCTTTGTACCCGTTCTTGATGAAGTTCACGGGCAACCGGATGGAAGCGCCGCGATCCGATAGGCCGTAGCTGAACTTGTCGATGGCCTGCGTTTCGTGCAGACCCGTCAAGCGCAGATGGTTGTCCGGGCCATAGGCGGCGATATGTTCGGGGATGTGCTTCTGGAAGGCGTCCATGAGGGTCTTCCAGGTATTCCTTGCCGCCCACCTCGCGAATGAACTTGGTCGAGAAGTTGCAGTGCATGCCCGAGCCATTCCAATCGCCCTTGATCGGCTTGCAATACAATTCCACATCCACTTTGTACTTCTCGCAGAGCCGCATCATCAGATAGCGAGCGGTCCAGGTGTCGTCAGCCGCTTTGGCGGAGCCTTTGGCGAAGATCTGGAATTCCCACTGGCCTTTGGCGACCTCCGCGTTGATGCCTTCGTGGTTGATACCGGCGGTCAGGCAGAGGTCCAGGTGCTCTTCCACAATTTGACGCGCGATGTCGCCCATATACTTGTAGCCCACGCCGCAGTAATAGGGGCCTTGGGGAATGCTGGGATAGCCGTTTGCCGGGAAACCGAGAGGCTTGCCGTCTTGAAAGAGGAAGTACTCCTGCTCAAAACCGACCCACAGGTCAGGGTCGTTCTCGATCGTGGCGCGCATGTTGGTGGAATGCGGCGTGAGATCGGCGTGCAGGACCTCGCTCAAGACGATATATCCATCCTTGCGAGCCCCGTCCGGATAGAGGGCGACGGGTTTTAGCACGCAATCCGAGCTTTTGCCCTCGGCCTGCATGGTGGAACTGCCGTCAAATCCCCAATTGGGGAGATCGGCAAGCGTGGGGGGCTTCTCAAACGATTTGATGAGGGTCTTGCCACGCAGGCCTGGAACGGGCTGTTTGCCGTCAAGCCAGATATATTCGAGTTTGTATTTTGTCATAGCGTTTTAGGCTCTGTGGGTCGGGGCTTTTACCACGCCCAGCGACTTCAGAAATGTATATCGAGGCAGTGCGGAGAGTAAAAGTCTTTAACTCGATTGCGCCAATCTGTTTTTTCTATTTTGGCGGCGAATTCCAAAGCACCCCGGCATCACGATCGCCTGCAAGTGTCCCTCGCTTAGCGTATTCTCTGTGGCAGCGCTCGCGGAGTTGATATGAACATGACCGAAACCGTGATTCTCGCCTTGAACAGCGGATCCTCCTCGCTGAAGTTTGGGTTGTTCAGCGGGACGAGCGGTGAAGTGCGGCCGCTTTGCTCGGGCGCAATCGAAGGGATTGGTTCGGGCGGAGGAAATTTCTGGATTCATGATGCCGCCGGAAAAACGCTCAAAGAGGATCGGAGAATTATCGCAGAGCAACCGGGGGCCGTGCGCGCCGTTGCCCAAGCGTTGGGCGAACTCCCGTTTCCTAAGCCGGCTGCGGTCGGCCACCGGATTGTTCACGGTGGGCCCAGGCTTTGCGAACACCGGAAGATCACCCCGGAGATTCTTGCGGAATTGGAGGCGGCGGTTCCGTTCGCGCCGCTGCATCTCCCCACTGCATTGAGCATGATCCGCCAGGCGCGGCAGCACTATCCGGAGGTGCCGCAATTTGCCTGCTTCGATACGGCATTTCACCGTACGCTGCCGGAATCCGCGGCGCGGCTGGCGCTGCCGCAAAAGTTCTGGGAGGCAGGCGTGCGGCGCTACGGTTTTCACGGGCTTTCGTGCGAATCGGCGCTGCACGCCCTGGGCAAGGACGTTCCGCCTCGAATGATCATTGCCCACCTGGGCAGCGGCGCGAGTATCACGGCCGTTGCGGACGGCGTCTCGGTGGACACCACGATGGGACTTACGCCCACTGGCGGCATTGTCATGGGTACCCGGTCGGGAGATCTTGACCCCGGCGTTTTCCTCTACCTGCTGCGTACCGCGGGAAGCGACTTGGATGAGATGGAGCGGCTGCTCGATACCGAATCGGGGCTCCTCGGGATTTCCGGCGTCTCCGGGGACATGCGTCAACTGCACCAAGCCGCAAGCAACCCTCGCGCGGAACTCGCTATTGAAATCTTTTGCCGCACCGCAAAGAAGGCCATTGGTGCGTTTGTAGGAGTACTTGGCGGACTGGATCTCCTTGTATTTACAGGGGGTATCGGAGAGCACGACGCCACCGTCCGGGATCGAATCTGCGCCAGCCTGGATTCGATCGGCGTCAGCCTGGATCCGGAGATGAACCAGCGCGGCTTGCCGACCATTAGCTCTGGCTCGAGCCGCGCGCGGGTCATCATTCTCGAAAGCCAAGAAGACGCCCAAATTGCCCGAATCGCCTTGCAACTGGCCGAGCCATAACCAGTAGGTCCAGGCGCACAGGATGCCTGTGATAACTGTCACAAGGAGAAGTGAGAGGAGTCACTGATGGAATCCCGCCTCCCGATGCACTGTACAAGGCAGGAGGTGGCTTATGAACACCGCCGGAACGGGTGCGCGCATCGTCCTGAAAAGCGTGCTGTTCCTCACCGACTTTTCAGAGGCGTCGCAAGCGGCCCTGCCCTTCGCGCTGGCTATTGGACGCGAGTTCGGGTCGACGATCCACGCTTTTCACGTTCTGACGCCGGCGCCCCTCATTTGTGCAGCCCCGGAAACCACCGCCGTGGCTGTCGAAGCGCAGGAAGAATACGCCGAAAGCGAGATGCAGCGCTTGGAAGCGCAACTGGCGGGAGTGCCGCACGACGCCATGCTGGTACGGGGAATTAGCGTTTGGGCGCCGATCGAGCAGGCCATCGAGGATAGTCACGCAAACCTGCTGGTCATCGGCACGCACGGGCGCACCGGTGCGCAGAAATTGCTGCTTGGCTCGGTTGCGGAGGAGATCTTCCGGCTTTCGCCGATTCCGGTTCTGACCATCGGCCCGTGGGCTCGCAAGGAAATCCATAACGCGGCCCATTTCCACCGCGTGCTTTTTGCCACCGACTTCACGCCCGAGTCTTTGGCCGCGGCGCCGTATGCCATCTCACTGGCCCAGGAGAATGAGGCCCGGCTGATCCTCCTGCATGTGGTCCACGAACGCGATCGAGAGATCGCGGACCGGCGCAGTGTGACGTCGGTAGCCAACCTCATGTATGAACTTCATGAAATCGTCCCGAAGGATGCGGAGTTGTGGTGCCGTCCCGAGGGCGTAGTGGAATACGGAGAGCCCGCCGCGCGGATTCTGGAAGCGGCAAAACAGCGCAACGCCGATCTCATTGTGCTGGGGGTGCGAGATCACGGTGGTCATTTGGGCGCCGCGACGCACCTCGAGCGGGCCGTGGCGCACCGGATCGTGGCTCATGCGAAATGCCCGGTATTAACGGTTCGAGGCTGACGGACGAGGAGGCCGAGAATAATGGTTGTGTCCAGGCTGGGTACTGATGATATTGATGTTGTGAAAATGGAAGACGGCACCAAGAGAGTGCAGGATCCGTCGCACGACGTATTGCGATCGGAGCCCCGGGCCCTGGACGCTATTTTTCATCCGCGAACTGTCGCCTTGATTGGCGCGCGCGATCGCGAGGGAAGCGTCGGCTACACGATTTTGAAAAACCTCGCCGTCCCTGAGTTTTCGGGCAAAATCTATCCGGTTAATCCGCAACGATCCGAAGTTCTCGGACTTCCTTGCTATCCCGCCGTCGGCAAGATTCCTGAGCCGGTCGATCTTGCGGTTATCGTCACGCAGGCGCCGACCGTTCCAGCGATTATCCAGGAGTGCGTCCAGGCGGGCGTGAAGTCCGCGGTAGTGATTTCGGCCGGTTTCCGCGAGCGGGGCGCCGAAGGACGGGAATTGGAGCGTCAAATCGCGGAGCATCTTCGCGGCAGCAAGATGCGCGTGATTGGCCCGAACTGTCTGGGTGTAATGAATCCGCTGGTGGGGCTGAACGCCACGTTTGCGCGCGCGATCGCGCGGCCCGGCAACGTCGCTTTCCTCAGTCAAAGTGGGGCGTTGCTCACGGCAATTCTGGGTTGGAGTTTTCAAGAGCAAGTCGGCTTCAGCAGCTTCGTATCTACGGGTTCGATGCTCGATATCGGTTGGGGCGACCTGATCGATTATTTCGGCGACGACGCAAACACAAAAAGCATTCTCATTTACATGGAATCAATCGGCGACGCCCGGTCCTTCCTTTCGGCGGCGCGGGAAGTCGCACTTCGCAAACCGGTCATCGTGCTGAAAGCGGGGCGCTCGGAAGCCGCGTCCAAGGCGGCCGCATCCCATACGGGCGCGCTCACGGGCAGCGACGACGTCCTCGATGCGGCGTTCCGGCGCGCCGGCGTGCTGCGCGTGAACGCCATCTCGGATCTTTTCTACATGGCGGAGGTGCTGAGCAAGCAGCCTCGGCCGCGCGGACCCAAGCTCACGATCCTGACGAATGCGGGAGGGCCCGCTGTGTTGGCGACGGACACGCTCATCGCCAACGGCGGCGAAATCTCGCCGCTTTCCCAGAAGTCCATGGACGCCTTGGATCAGTTGCTGCCGCCGCACTGGAGCCATGGCAATCCGATCGACGTCCTGGGCGATGCGGATCCCGAACGCTACGCACGCGGGGCTGAGATCGCCTTCGCGGACCCCAACAGTGACGGAGTCCTGGCGATCCTCACGCCGCAAGGGATGACGGATCCGGCACTGATCGCGCGGCGAATGACCGAGTACGGGCACTCCCACGGCAAGCCTTTCCTCGCCAGTTGGATGGGGGGAGTGGACGCCGCCGAGGGCGAAGCGATTCTCAACGCGGCGGGCATTCCGACGTTTGCCTACCCCGACACCGCGGCCCGGGCCTTCGATATGATGTGGAATTACACCTACCACCTGCGAGCGATTTATGAGACGCCCGTTCTGGCGGAAGAGCCGCGCGGCGCAAGCATGACTCACCGCGAAGTGCAGGAGCTTCTCGCGAGCGCGCGCAACCACGGCCGAACGTTGCTGACGGAATACGAATCGAAGCAGCTGCTCGAAGCTTACGGAATTCCGACCGTGGAGACTAGGGTCGCCCGGAGCGCGGACGAAGCGGCCGAGGAGGCGGCGGACATTGGTTTTCCCGTCGTGCTGAAACTTCACTCGGAGACCATCACGCACAAGACGGACGTTGGGGGCGTGAAGCTGAATCTTACGGGAGAGCAAGCGGTTCGCGAGGCCTACGCCGCGATCGAGGCGAGCGTTGCGGAGCGCGCGGGCGCGGGACATTTTCTCGGTGTCACGGTCCAGCGGATGGCAAAAATCACCGGCTATGAGCTGATCGTGGGAAGCACCACCGATCCGCAATTTGGCCCCGTCCTCGTATTTGGTTCCGGCGGAGAACTGGTCGAAGTGTACCGCGATCGCGCGCTGGGGCTGCCGCCTCTTACCACCACGCTGGCACAGCGAATGATGGAGGAGACCAAAGTATTCAAGGCTTTGCAGGGTGTGCGTGGAAAGAAGCCCGTGGATATTGCGGCCTTGGAAGCGTTGTTGGTCCGCTTCAGCCGGTTGATCATTGAGAATCCGGCCATCAAAGAGTCCGATATCAATCCGCTCGTCGCCTCGTCGGAACAACTCGTGGCCCTCGACGCGCGCTTTGTCTTGCATCCGAAGAGCGTGGCGGACGCGGACTTGCCGAAGCCGGCGATCCGGCCCTATCCGGTGCGGTATGTGTCGGACTGGAAGATGCAGGACGGATCGGATGTCACGATTCGCCCGATGCGGCCCGAAGACGAGCCGCTCATGGTCAAGTTCCACGGAGCGCTGTCCGAAAGGAGCGTCTACCTTCGCTATTTTCACGCTGCCAAGCTTGGGCAGCGTGTCTCGCACGAGCGCTTAGTCCGGATGTGTTTTCTGGATTATGACCGCGAGATAGCATTGCTGGCGGATCGGGTCAATCCGGAAACGGGCGACCATGAGATTCTGGCGGTCGGGCGAATGAGCAAACTCCACGGGAGTAACACAGCCGAGATCGCCCTGCTCGTGCGCGATCAATATCAGCGGCGCGGGCTAGGCACCGAAATCATGAAGCGCCTGATTCACATTGCCCGGGAAGAGCGGCTCAATTCTCTGCACGCAGAGATGTTGCAGGAAAACATTGAAATGCAGGGCCTGGTTCGCAAATTGGGATTTCGCGTGACGGCCACCAGTGATCCTGCTATTTTTTCCGGATCACTTAACCTCTAACAAGCTTCACCCCGGACCATCTGTACTCTCTCGGAGATACGGCCGGAGTCTGCCTGGCGCCCATCGGCACCGAAAAGGCAAGTGCGCGCACGCAAGAGTACTTGCGCCACCACGAAACTCTCTGAATCTTCCGGAGTGCCGGTTTCAAAACTGAAGCGGGTTTTCTATTTTGCTGGCGTCAACTGCTGACCCGAGCTTCCGGCCGAAAAAGCCGGTTGAACTAGTTTCAGCACCACCCCGCTGTTTTCGTCGAAAGCGAGGGTGAAGAAGTGCGCACAGCGCTCGCAGAGCCAGTAATGTTTCACGCTGTGCGTTGGCTTGGGGGACTCCATGCCACCGGCGCTCGAGGCGGGGGCCGGCGAGTCGGGGCGGAAGCGGAAAAACCTGCCGCCGCCGAGCCAATGAAAGGCAGTCTGGCAAGCTGGATTGGCGCACTTGGGGTTTTGCGTATAGAAGAGCGGGCCTGCCGCGGGCACCTCCGCGCCTGGGGCCGGAGCTGCGGCGGGTTGGTCGCGGTGCGCACGCCGCTCGTCCTCGAGTTTCGCGATGGTGCGTCTGAGCCAATCGCCGAAGATCTCTTCGGTCTCAAACTGGTCGGCATAGCGATAGAGCGAATCCAGAGTATCGCCTTCCGCGTTGATGGGAATGTAGCGGCAGGGAATCTCCGCGCCGCGAAATTCCGGCGGCACCATCTGAAATAGAACGCACTCCAGGCAAGGCTCGCGGTGGTCCTTGGAGTCGTAATTCATGCAAGTGGGGGAATCCTCGAAGATGTACCGGGATCTCCAGGGCTCGCGTGGCGAGCGGCCGTAACCGCCCTTTTCCAGGAAATTTAACTCAAATTTCAGGACCTCCAAGAGGTCGCGCTCATCCTTGTTCATGACCTTCTCCATCCGCTTGTCACTCTCCGTGCCTGCAAGCGGGACGGCAATGACGCGGGTCACTCCGGCAAGTGATCGCCGTCACTCACGGGGGATTTCAGTCAGAGCGTAGGAGCTCAGCACCTTCATGTAATTCCCGCGATCGAACGCGGCAGGATTCGGATAGGACCTCCGGCTCATGCTTCCGTACATCTGGCGCAGAGATTCGTACTCATGCTTGTCCAGCCAGAGATCGAGGTCTTCCAACACCTTGCCAACATGAGAGATGCCGTGGCGCAGCAGCGCCGACGTCATCATCGCGACGCGGCTTCCCGCCATCATGCACTTGAGGACGTCCTCGGCAGTGTGCACGCCGCCAGTGATCGCAAGGTCCGCCCGGACCTGTCCGGAGAGAATAGCCACCCAGTGCAGGCGCAAAAGGAGCTCCTGCGAGTTGCTGAGCGCCAGCCGCGGCACGACCTCAAGTTCCTCAATGTCAAAATCCGGCTGGTAGAAGCGATTAAACAAGACCAAGCCGTCGGCTCCGGCGGCGTCCATGTGCTTCGCGAAATTTGCGGGCGCCGTCAGAAACGGGGAGATTTTGACCGCTACCGGAATGAGCAAAGTCTGCCGGATCTCCCGGACGAGCGCGCAATAGTCGCTCTCCACCTCGGCTGCGGTTCGCTCCGGGTCCGTGACGATGGAATAGAGATTCAACTCGAGTGCGTCCGCCCCGGCCTGCTGGACTTCGCGAGCGAAGGAGGTCCAGCCGGCCCGCGAAGTACCGTTGAGGCTCGCGATGACTGGAATCTCAACCGCGGCTTTGGACCGGTGGATCATCTCGAGGTAGCCCTCTGGGCCGAGGTTGTAGCCGCCCAGATCCGGGAGATAACTGAGCGCTTCTCCGAAACTCTCCGTCCCGCGCGAAAGATCGGAGTCCAGCATGTTTGATTCGAGCTTGAGTTGTTCCTCGAAGAGCGACGGCAGCACCACTGCCGCGATGCCCTGGTCTTCCAGCGCTCGAAGATTTCGGACGGATTCGCACAGCGGCGAGGCCGACGCCACGAGCGGATTTCGCAGGTCGAGTCCGAGATAGCGGGTGGAGAGGTCCATTTTATTCCTCCGCCTTCTGGCCGCTCTTGGCTGGGGGGCCGCTTTCGGCGGCGGCCGGGACGGGAACCGGATTGTCTGCGCGGCCGTGCATGGTGGCTCGGTTTTCGTAGACGCGCCAGTGGCGTTCGACGTCGTCCTGCGCGAGACGCAGCAGCCTGCTGGCTGTTTCGGGATCGCTGCGGACGAGCATCGAGTAGCGCGCTTCCTGGTATACGTAGTCTTTCAAAGCGATGCTGGGCGCTTTCGAGTCCAGCTGGAACGGATTCTTGCCCTGATCGCGGAGGCGGGGATCGTAGCGCATGAGCGGCCAGTATCCGGAAAGCACGGCGGCCTTTTGCTGTTTCAGACCGAAGGCCATGTCGTAGCCGTGCGCGATGCAGTGGCTGTAGGCGATGATGAGCGACGGACCGTTATACGATTCTGCTTCCTGGAATGCCTTGATGGTCTGCGTGTCGCTGCCGCCCATGGCGACGCGGGCGACGTACACGTAACCGTAGCTGATGGCCTCCATGGCCAGGTCCTTCTTGCCCGTGGATTTTCCGGAGGTTGCGAACTTCGCCACGGCGCCGCGCGGCGTGGCCTTGGACATTTGGCCGCCGGTGTTGGAATAGACCTCGGTGTCCAGCACGAGAACGTTCACGTTCGCGTTCGAGCTAAGGACGTGATCGAGCCCGCCGAATCCGATGTCGTACGCCCAGCCGTCGCCGCCGATGATCCATACGCTCTTTTTCACCAACGCGTCCGACAGGGCGTAGAGGTCGCGAGCCTCGGGCGTATTCAATTCGACGAGACGTTGCTTGAGCTCGATGATCCGCTCGCGCTGCGCGAAGATGCCGTTTTCGTGGGACTGATCGGCTTCCAGGATTTCGCGCGCGAGGGCCTCGCCGACGGAGGACGCCAGGCGAGCCAGCAAAATGCGCCCGTATGCCGTTTGCTGATCCACGGCCAAGCGCATGCCGAGACCGAATTCGGCGTTGTCCTCGAAAAGGGAATTGGACCACGCCGGCCCGCGCCCCGCGCCGTTTGTGGTGTACGGCGTCGTCGGGAGATTGCCGCCGTAGATGGAGGAGCATCCCGTGGCGTTGGCGATCATCGCGCGGTCGCCGAAGAGCTGCGTGAGAAGTTTCAGATACGGAGTTTCGCCGCAGCCCGCGCAGGCGCCGGAGAATTCAAAAAGCGGCTCGAGCAACTGCACGTCTTTCACCTGTGTGTGCGAAAGCTTGCTGCGGTCGAGTTCCGGCAACGCCAGGAAGAAATTCCAGTTGTCGCGCTCGGCCTCGCGCAGCGGCGGCTGCGGAAGCATGTTGATGGCTTTGTGCTTCGATTCGCTCTTGCTTTTCACCGGGCACGCTTCGACGCACAGGTGACAGCCGGTGCAATCCTCCGGCGCGACCTGGAGCGTGTACTTGAGCGTGCCGAACTCGCGCCAGCGCGGCTTGGCAGACTTAAACGTAGCCGGGGCGCAGGGGAGCAGGGAAGAATCGTAGACCTTTGCCCGGATCACGCTGTGCGGGCACACCAGAATGCACTTGCCGCATTGGATGCACAGTTCCTCATCCCACACGGGAATTTCGAGAGCGATGTTGCGCTTTTCCCATTTTGCAGTGCCCAGAGGAAAGGTGCCTCCCGGCGGAAACGCGCTCACCGGCAAACTATCGCCGTGGCCCGCGATGATGGGGCCCAATACGTCACGCACAAACGGCGGCGCTTGCCCGGGCACCGCCGGCAGGATGTTGAAGGTGCTGGACGCGCGGCTGGGAACGACGACTTCATAGAGACGCGCCAGGGTGGCGTCGACCGCCGCGAAGTTTTTCTGTACCACAGCCTCGCCGCGCTTGCCGTAGGTTTTCTGGATGGCTTTCTTGATCGCCGAGATGGCGTCTTCGCGCGGCATCACGCCGCTGATGGCGAAAAAGCAGGTTTGCATGATGGTGTTGACGCGAGAGCCCATGCCGGACTCGCGCGCGACGCTGTATCCGTCCACCACGTAGAATTTCAGCCGCTTGGAAATAATCTGTTCTTGAGTGTGCAGCGGCAGATGATCCCACACTTCGCCGGGACCAAACGGCGAATTCAAGAAAAAGACGGCGCCCGGCTCGGCGGCTTCCAGGATGTCCATCCGTTCCAGGAATTGGAATTGATGGCACCCGATGAAATTGGCCTTGCGAATCAAGTAGGAAGAGCGAATCGGCTCCGGCCCGAAGCGCAAGTGCGACACCGTAACGGTGCCCGCTTTCTTCGAGTCGTAGACGAAGTAACCTTGCGCGTGCGAACCGGTCTCTTCCCCGATAATTTTGATCGAGTTTTTATTGGCGCCGACGGTGCCGTCCGAACCGAGCCCGTAGAAGATCGCTCGTGTGGTGCGCGGGCTTTCGGTGGTGAATTCAGGATCGAACTTCAGGCTGGTAAAAGTGACGTCGTCGTTGATGCCGATCGTGAAATGGTTGCGCGAATCCTTGCGTTTCAGTTCGTCGTAGACGGCCTTCGCCATCGCGGGCGTGAATTCCTTGGACGAAAGCCCGTACCTTCCGCCGACCAGCCGCGGCCAATTCGCGAACGGGGAAGGCGTCCGGCCTTCCTCCGCCGCTGCCCGAGCCTCACCGAAGGCGGTGACGAAGTCCATGTAGAGCGGTTCACCGGGCGCGCCGGGTTCCTTGGTGCGATCCAGCATTGCAATGGCGCGCACGGTGGACGGCAACGCCGCGAGCAAGGCGTCAATCGCGAGCGGGCGGAACAACCGGACTTTGAGCAGTCCGACCTTTTCTCCCTTGGCTTGCAGGGCTTCGATCGTCTCTTCGACGGCGCCGGCCGCCGACCCCATCAGGACGACGACGCGTTCCGCATCCGGCGCTCCCATGTAGTCGAAGAGGTGATAGGCGCGCCCGGTGCGTTCCGCAAAGCGATTCATCACGTCCTGCACGATTGCGGGACACGCGTTGTAAAAAGAATTGCCGGCTTCACGCGCCTGGAAGAAGACATCCGGATTTTGCGCCGAGCCGCGGAGGACGGGCTGGTCCGGCGTCAGCGCGCGATCGCGATGTGCGTGTACGAGATCATCCCGAATCATGAATTGCAGGTCGTCGTCACTGAGGGGCTCGATCGTCGCGACCTCGTGCGAGGTGCGAAAGCCGTCGAAGAAATGCACGAATGGCACTCTCGACTCGAGAGAAGCGGCGTGGGCGATTAGGGCTATGTCCATGGCTTCTTGCACCGAGTTCGAGGAGAGCATCCCGAACCCCGTCGCGCGGGTGGCCATCACATCGCTGTGATCGCCAAAAATCGAGAGCGCGTGCGTAGCCAGGGTGCGCGCAGCCACGTGAATGACGGCCGGACTCAGCTCGCCGGCGATCTTGTACATATTGGGGATCATCAAAAGCAGTCCCTGTGAAGCGGTGAACGTCGTGGCCAGAGCGCCGGCTTGCAACGCACCGTGCAACGCCCCTGCGGCCCCGCCTTCGCTCTGCATCTCGACGACGTCCGGAATGAGTCCCCAGATATTCTGCTTGCCTTCGTTCTTCCACTGATCCGCCCACTCACCCATAGGAGAGGACGGCGTAATCGGATAGATTGCGATGACCTCACTCAGGCGGTAGCCCACGGACGCGGCAGCCTCATTTCCATCCATCACCGAGGCGATACGGGCCATTGTCTTCCCTCCTTGGCAGCTTGCTAAGCCCAGTTTCGCAGCATGCAGGCGCCCGGACTGTGACATGCGTCACAAACTGATGTGACGCCTGGGAGCGCCAGCCGCCGGGCGGGTTTTCGGCCAGTTTGAACGCCGCCTGCACGCGCCCTCTCTTCTCTAGCGACAGCGGCTGTCTTGCCAAAGCCGCACAGTCAGGAGTGACTGTGCCACTAAACCCAGGCCCCCAATGGTGTTCACGCTACCGGTGCGCACTCGATCATGGCCAATCCTCAGGTTTCGCAGCTAGACCCGCCTTCACCGGATTGCGCTCGATGTATCCCCGAACTTTCTCAAATTCCGCCGCGCTCCGAATCCCATGGTCAAAGGATTCGTCTTGCCAGAACGGTTTTCCGACTCGTCCCAAAACCCGATTTGCGTCGCGCAAGGTAACCCCTTTAATCCCCCTGGCGATGCGCGACATATCCACAATCGGGTCGAGAAGAATATGAACGTGATTCGGCATGAGCACGTACGCGTGCAGTACGTACTGTCCCATCTCTGCGCCGCGTAGCAGGACAATTCGGACGCATTCGGCGACTTTCGGCTCCCGCAGCCATCGCGGGCCACACGCCGCAGTGTCCAGATAACTGTCTGCGATGGCGAATTGTTTCCCCGCACTTTGCCGCAATGCCGCCGGGGTGCGGCGAACGTCGCGCGAAGGAAGCGAGTCGTACAGTCGCCAGGTAGGAAAAATGGTTCGGCCTTCCGGGTGCCAGTGCGGCAGGTCGCGCTCGTAATAGCTCATACTTTTCTAGCGCTCTCTTGCCACAGCTGGTATCACACTGGAATTGCAAAGTCACTGATGTGTTCAGGGCCCGTGGCACAGTCACTCCTGACTGTGCTCCGCGGTTTCAATCGGCGTTTGCAGACGTGCACAGGATTGCGTCTCCAAGCGAAACACGCTATCAATGTCGTCGCAAGGAGCGTTCGATGAAACGCAAAGTCCTGGCAAGAGTTTTCGGTTGCACAAGTCTTGTGGCTACGCTTGTGGTGTGGATTCTGTTCGCGCTGTCCTTCGTCCGGAGCTTTCCAAACATTTACTTCCGGTTTGTAAGCGAATGGCTTGGGCTTCTGGCTGTTGCCTTTTTCCTTGCGCTGGTGGCCGTGGTGAAAGGTTCTCCGCGATGGCTCATTCCCATGTTCTTCGCGATGCTGTCTTTCTTCATCCTCTGGTTCCTCGAGATGTTCCTTGGCTCCTCCGCCGGCGTCGGCGGACTGGTCTGATCGGTTCTGAATGAAGTTTATCCCCGGGGAATCCTCTGGAGAGTTGCCGGGCCGAGCCGCCGTGAACACATGTTCGTGGCGCACAAGCAGACGTGCCTGGAGTTACGACACGTTCAAACGGAGACGTTCACGCGCGTGCCGGATCTCGCGGCTGCGTAAATTGCTTCGACCAGCGCGACGCTGCGGCGGCCTTCGCGGCCGTCGCAAGCGGGCCGGCCGTTTGTTTCGATGGCGCGGAGGAAATCCTCCAGAGCCGCTTGGTGGCCGCGAATGTCGCTCACGGTTGGCGACGCGGCGCTCTGATTTTGGTCGCAAGCTTCATTGCTGATGAGGCTTGGCTCCGGCTTGTGCAGATCGGCCCGCACCAATAGATCCTGTTCGATGGCAAATGTTCCCTCGGAGCCGCTCAATTCCACGCGGCGCGGATAGCCGGGGAAGACGGAAGTGGTCGCGATGAACGTCCCGAACGCGCCATTCGCAAATTCCAGCAGCGCGACGAGAGTATCCTCCGATTCGATCTTGTGCAGTGCGCTCGCCATTTTCGCCTGCACCGCCGTGACATCGCCCCAGAGCCACAGCAGCAAGTCCACGGTGTGAATGCCTTGATTCATCAGCGCGCCGCCGCCATCGAGCGACGGCGAGCCGCGCCACTTCGAGCCAGCGTAATATTCCGGCGGACGGTACCACTTCACGCGCGCCTCGGCGAGAATCGGTTTGTCGAGGATGCCGCCGTCGAGCAACGTTTTCACGCGCCGCAGATCCGGCCTAAAACGATCCTGAAAAAAAACGCCGAGTTTCACTCTCGCCTTGTCGGTGGCGGCGATGAGCGCATCCGCGCACGCAACGGTGATGTCCATCGGCTTTTCGGTGAGGACGTGCAGGCCGCGCCGCGCCGCGGCAATGCCTTGCTCCGCGTGCATTCCCGAAGGGCTCCCCAGCACGACCATTTCCATCGGCTGGTGCGCGAGGAATTTCGCATAGTCGGTGAAGGGAACGCCGCCGAATTCGCGCGCGAGCCGCTCGACTTTCTCTTCATTGCCCCCGCAGAACGCAGCGATTTCGATCCCGGGAATCGCAAGAGCGGCGCGCGCGTGCGTCTCGGAAATATTCCCCCCGCCGACAATCCCAATGCGTGTCTTCATCTCCCCACGTTTCCTCTGTGGACTCTGTGTTCTCTGTGTTAAGAATTTCTTTCGCGCTATTTCATCGTGCGCGCCAGATCACGGATACGCCGCCAGAAATCGTCTGTACTCCTTCTCGATTTCGTCGGCAGTGGCGATTTTAGAAAGAATCAGAATGCGGTAATGAAACGTCACGCTCTGCTGCGGCGCAATCGTGAAGTTCATCTGCTCCTTGCCTTTGGTGAAATCCTTCACGCCGAAGGGATTTGCGGCAAAGAGGCCATAATCGCGCGCGTGCCAGTAAGTAGGAAAGCCCGGATTTTTCGGATAATCAAAGATGACGATGGTCACCGGCTCGTCGCCGATTTTGCCTTCGAGCGCGCACCAGCGGCCGCGCGTGCCCCAAGCAGCCTCGCCCGTCCTGCCCTCGCTGGTGAGGTAGTTGCCGTTGACGCCCGTGTTGTCCAGCTTGTCGACTTTGGTGACGTTGCCGTTGGAGTCGGTGAACGCGCCGCCTTGCGCGGTCGGCAATTCTAGTTCGCGCCGCACGCGCAAGCCCAGCAGGCCGTCCTTGTTGTCGCGAAAGACGACGGGATCGTCCTGCGCGGTGAGTGTCGTGTAGAGATCCACGCTCCGGAAATCGGCGCCGCCGCGGAACGTGTACCACATGTCCTGCTTGATGAGCGTCGCGCCCGTGCCGTTTGCGGCGACCCAATCCATTTGCGTCATGAGCGAGCCTTCGCGGTCGCCGGGGACGCGATTGACGATCCTGCGCTGGATGATCGTCCCCATCTTCGGGCGCTGCTCGGGCTTGATCGCGTCGGAATTGTTCCAGAAATCGAAGCCGTTTACGTCGCTGTAGTTGAACCACAGCCCGACGTGATGCGGATGGTCGGCGCGTTCGCCCGGCCCCGGCGGAAATCCGCGGGTGATGATGGTGCCGCGCGCCGTGCGCAACGGAAAAAGCACCGGCTTCTTGATCGTGTCCGGGTAAAGGTATGAGGTGAACGGCTTGCCGTCGAACACGATGTCCACGCGGTGTTGAGCTTCGTCCGGAACGATTTGCACTCCGGAGTCGTCGTTCGCGGGAGGCTCGGCGGGCGCGCCGGCTGCGGCGAGCATCGCCGCGCCCGCAAGGACGCACACCCAAAGGCTTGCGTTAGGAAGGCGCATCGGCAGCTATGCTCCGACCACGACTTCTTGCTTTGCGTCGTCGAAGGTCACGCGCTTGCCCGTCTGGATCGCGGCGACGTTCATGCACAGCGCGACGGAATGGCTGTAGCCCGCATCAATGCTCGCGTTCGGTGTTTTTCGGCTGCGCACACACTCCATCCAGTTGCGGACGTTCGCCACGGTCATATCGTCCGCGCCGGTATCGGCGGCCGTGCTTGCTTCGGCCGTTTGATCGGTCAAGCTGATCGTCGGCAGCAGGTTGGGCTGCATGTTCATTTCCCTGGCGTATTTTTCGGTGAGTCCGCCCTCGGGCGTGATTTCGTTTTTGACGAGGTCGAGCGTGCCGCCGTTCGAGCGGTAGATTTCCTTGACGTTGCCGGCGGCGTTCGTCATGCGCGAGGAGTAGATGACCTGAAAACCTTTGGCCGGGTCGCCGAGCGGGCCATAATCGAACACCGCGGTCATCGTGTCCCAATTCCGGCGGCCGTCTTTCCACAAGTAGATGCCGCCATTGGCGACCACGCTGCGCGGACGCGGCAGGCCGGTGAACCAGTGCACGGTGTCAATCTGGTGGACGAGCCACTGGTCGGGAATTCCCGACGAGTACGGCCAGAACAATCGGAACTCCAGATACTTTCGCGCATCGAACGCTTCGGGCGTGCGATGCGGGTCGTAGGAAGCATTGCAATAGCGCGCCCAGTCGGTGTCCGCTTCCTTGAGCAGCGGAAGCACGGACGGGCGCCGCCAGCGGCCGGGCTGATTCACGTTCCAGGTCATTTCCACGCACACGATGTCGCCGAATTTGCCCGACTGCACGAAGTCGCAGGCCTTTTGATAGACGGGCGAGCTGCGCCGCTGCGTTCCGACGGCGACGATCTGATGGCTATCGTGCACGGCCTTGCGAAAAATGCGCGCGTCTTCCATGGTGTGCGCCGTGGGTTTTTCCACGTACGCGTCTCGCCCGGCGCGCACGGCTTCAGTGCCGTGATAAGCATGTTGAAAATCCGCCGTGGCGACGAAGACCGCGTCCACTTCTTTGTGGGTGTAGAGTTCTTCGTTATTCCGCGCGGCGAAGATTTGATTGCCGGTCAGCTTCAGAACGGCCGCCTGCGCCTGGTCGCGCCGCATGCTCCAAATATCGGAGACTCCGACGAACTCGAAATTCAGATCGCCGGAGACTTGGTGGAACGAAGGCATCAGGCTGCTGCGGAAACGATCCGAGAAGCCGACGATGCCCACTCCCACGCGATCGTTCGCGCCGATGATGCGCGCGTAGCTCGTGGCGGTCGAGGCCAGAGCTGTGGTTGCGAGGCCGGCGCCCGCGACCTTGAGAAAATCCCGGCGAGAAGTCTTATCTGCGGTCATGGCTTGCCTCCTGAAAACTCACTGCGCGAAATCGCGGGGTTCAAATCGTGTACCCCAGCGTTTCTTCGACGTATTTCTTGTTGATCTCGGCGCAAGTTTTTGGCGAATCGCCCGCGTCCGGTGGGCTATCCAGCTCAATCACGGCCCAGCCGCTGAATTTATTTTTCTCCAGCGCGGCCATCACCCCCGGCACGTCCACTAGGCCCCGGCCTAATTCGACCCATTTGTATTTGTCGCCGCCGCGCACTCCCGGTGGGATTTCGACGACATCTTTGAGATGAAGGAACAGCAGACGATCGCGATAGTCGTTCACGATTTTCACAGGATCGCCGCCGGCCTGGTAGCAGTGGGCGATATCGAGCTCCAATTTGCCGTATCGCACCTCCACCGCGTCGAAGATCTTGTCCACCTCGCTGGGTCCTTGCGCGAGCGAATTCATGTGATTGTGGAGGCCGAGAGAGACTCCCACGTCCGCCGTGCGTTTGCCGAGCTCCGTAATCATGCGTCCGCACTTGGCATAATCGTCGGAAGTGACCTCGCGGTTCTTTGGGCGCGCGGCGATGATTTGCAGGTACAGCCCGCCGAGGTTGTGGACGAACTTCGCGTGCGCCACGTGTTCGTCATATTGAGTGGCCTCGGGCTTATCCACGTCGATCTCGCCGCTGGAGAACGCCACCATCTTGATTTTGTTTTGCGCGAGCAATTCCCGGATCACGCCCTCCGGATTGTCCTTGAATTCGGTGAGTACGTTGGCGCGCAATTGAACGGCGGGGAATCCCAGCGCGGCGATATCTTCAATTGCCTGACGGTCGTTCCCGGCCCAACAGATGGCCGCATAGCCGAATTGAATTCGCGCGGCCCCGTGCGCCTTCGACGTTCCCGCCACGGCGGACAGGTACGAGTTTGCCGCTGCAGTTCCCAGTGCGGCGATAAAATCACGGCGCGAACAGGCTCTAGACACGGTTCGTCACCTTTCGCTCCTGGAATTTCTGGACGTGGAGAAACGGCAGAACTCGGGCACGCGCGGCGCGAAATGTTTCCCTGGCATCAAGCGCAGATGAACGCGGGTCACAGCGGCGATTCTATCACCGGAGAGTGGAAAGGCGCGTCCGCGGCGGCACGCGCCTATTCGTGGTGGGGAATCGCCGTGCTCGTTTCGGCTCTAGATGATTTCACGCGCGGCCCGACCGCGAAGTGAATTGCTCCTCGAGACTGTCTTCGTAGCGGCGACCTTCAGGTCGCCATCTTCCGCTCTTTCCCGTAAACTCCCCATCATGCCCCAACACTATCTACTCAAAACCGAACCGTCCGAGTATTCCTTCGCCGATTTGCAGCGAGACGGGACTGTGGTTTGGGACGGCGTGTCCAATCCCACCGCCGTCAAACATCTTCGCGAAATGCCTGCCGGCGCGAAACTGGTTATTTATGAAACCGGCGCGCGCAAGAGCGCCGTCGGCACGGCGACAGTTCTTTCCGTGGACGCCGCAGATCCGAAAAACCCTAAGGTGGAAATTAAAGCCGGGAAGCCAATCGCAAAGCCCATGTCTCTCGAGCAAATCAAGACCAGCAAACTCTTCGCAGATTCGCCGCTGGTCCGCTTGGGCAGGCTTTCCGTCGTGCCCCTAACGCCGGCGCAATACAAACTCCTCGCCGGCGATTAACGCTCGCGGTCACCCAACCTTATTGCTGAGCATACCGATCGGATCGATCGCGATGCGAATTTCGTCCCTCGCCTGAAGCGTGAAGGAATCCGGAGGAACGATACCGGTGCCCGTCAGAAGAAAGCAGCCGGCGGGGAATTCGTTGTCCAAAAACAAATATTCGACGAGGGTCTCGGGTGCGCGTTTCAATTGCGCGAGCGCCGTAAGGCCGCTGAAGGCCACGTTTCCATTACGGAGGATCTCCAGCTTGATTTCCGTGGAGGGCGGCAGCGGTTCGCTCGAGATCAGGATTCCGGGGCCCAGCCCGCAGCACTGTGCGTAAACCTTAGCCTGCGGCAGATAGAGCGGGTTTTGCCCTTCGATGTCGCGCGAACTCATGTCGTTGCCGATCGTGTAGCCGACAATTTTCCCCTGGGCATTGATCGCCAGGGCCAATTCCGGCTCGGGCACGTTCCAATGCGAATCGCGGCGGATGCGGACAGGCTGTCCGTGTCCCGAGACGCGATGCGGGGTCGCCTTGAAGAACAGTTCGGGCCGTTCGGCGGCGTAAACGCGATCGTAAAAATCTCCGCCGCCCGCGATTTTCGATTCGTTCATCCGCGCGGTGCGGCTGCGATAGTAAGTGACGCCCGCGGCCCAGACCTCCTGGCTCTCGATGGGCGGCAAGAGGTCGGCGCGCTCGAGAGGCGATTTCCGCGCAGGCGAGAGCTTCTTGATCCGGCGCGTCAGGAAGCCGGCGAGATCGTCTTGACGGAACAAGTCGTCCCAACCATCGTCCCGCAACTCGAAGTACCGGCCCTCCGATTCGACGACTGGGCATCGCTTCAGTCTGTAGAGTTTCATCATGTTGGCCCCATCTTAGCTTGAATCCTCATGATTAAGGAGCCGGACGCGGCGTCAGGCGATGTGACTTGGCGACTTCACTCCCTCACTTGGTCAGCCCGCTCGGCCCCGGCCGGTCGAATTAGTTCCGCCAGCAGTTCCATCGGATGCACGACTTCGCGCTGCATTCCGGCCTGCAATTGCTCCTGGCAGGACGTGCCGCGTCGCGACGAGCACGCGGCGCTCCCCATGTCCCTCGACGAGTTGCACCTGGCCGAAGAGGTCGCGGCCGACCGCCAGACTCAAATCGTAGTACTCCTTCTTGTAGCCGAAACTTCCGGCCATGCCGCAGCATTCGACTTGCGGATGTGATCACGTCGAAGCCCGCCGCCCGCAGCAACGCTTCGGTCGGCGCGGCGCTGCCGATCGTCTTCTGCTGGCAATGGCTGTGATAGAAGATGCGGGTCCCGCGTGACGAACGCGACGCCGGAAAAATCGCGGCGGCGTCGAGACCGTCCTCCTGAATGCACTTCCATACGTATTCGGCGGCGTCGAAACTGTGCGCGCGAAGCGACTCGAACAGTTGGCGTCCGTCCTCTCCTTCGAGCAGATGGCGGTAGTCGAGGCGGAACATCGCCAGTACGCTCGGTTCGACGACGATGATGTCGCGCCCTTCGGCGAGATACTCCGCAAGTTTCGCAGCCGGCGCGGCTCTGCCTGCTTTGCGGCGGTGGCGATCATCCCTTGCGAAAGTGCCGCACGTCCGTCGGGCAGCGCCTCGCTTACGACGACGTCCACGCCGATGGCATCAAGCACTTCGAGAGCCGCGAAGCCGCGCGAAGGCGAGCCATAGTTCGTGAAAATGTCCGCAAACAGGACGGCCTTGTGCCGCGCGGCTTGCGTCGTCGCCGGTTTGCCTCGGAGCCTCCGTGCGGCGCTGACGAGAGTCGGGCTGGCGAATGCGGGCAGGCTGCGGCGGCGATCGAGCCCCACGAGCCCTTCCAGCAAGCGGCGCGTCAGGGAGAAGTTGCTCAGCCCGTTCGCCAGCCATGCCAGGCGTGAACCCCATTTCCCGGCGAGGTCGTAACGGCCAAAGAAAAGTTTCTGCAGCGGAGCGCCGGCATCCTCGGCGGGAACGCCCGCAAAAGCTTCCTTCATCGCGCGCGACGCAGCGGAAGAATCGCGCTGCCCGAGGCGCTGCCGCAAAACCGCATTCAACCAGGGGATGTCAATTCGCACGGGACATTGCGTGACGCAGCGCGAGCAGCCCGTGCATAGCTCGCTGAACCGTGCGCTCGCGAGGTCGCGGGTGCCCGCTTCCCAGGCGCCGCCAATGCCGCCGGAATAGGTTTCACCGCCGAACGCGTGGCCGCCAACGGCCTGAAAATTTGCGCAACAATTCGAGCACGCGCCGCAGCGGATGCAGTAGAGCGCTTCACGGAGCACGGGATCGCGCGCATCTTGGACCGGCCGTTGTCGATGATGACGAGATGAAATTCGCGTTCCGGAGGCGCGCCGTCGCATCGGTGAGCACACGTGCGTTCCGAAGTGGCGGGCTGAACACCGAGGTGTAAGAAGTCATCGGCTGGCCGGTGCCGCTCGCGGCGAGCAGTTCGATGAAAGGGCCGAGATCCTCGCGCGACGGAACGATCTTTTCGATCCCGGTGATGGCGATGTGCAGCGGCGGCACGAGGACGTCATGCGGATATTGGCTTCGCTTTCGACGAGCACCAGCGTGCCGGAATCGGCGGCGACGAAATTCGCGCCGGAGATTCCCGCGTCGGCCTCAAGAAATTTTTCGCGCAAGTTTCTCCCGGGCGAATTTGGTGAGCTCCTCGCCGGTGTCCAGCGGCAGATCGGTCTGGAAATTGACGTTTGAAAAGTTCGGTGATGCGCTCGCGGCTGTAATGGAGCGCCGGGCCGACGAGATGCGACGGCTGTTCATCGGCGATTTGCAGAATGAATTCCGCGAGATCGGTTTCGGCAATTTCAATCCCTTCCTGCTCCAGCACGTGATTGAGACCGATCTCTTCCGAGGTCATGCTCTTGGCCTTCACGACGAGGCGCACGCCGTGCCGCGTGCACACTTCGGCGGCGTACCGCGTGGCATCTTCGGCCGTCCGCGCGAAGTAGAAGTGGCCGCCGTTGCGCTTGACGCTGGCTTCGAGCGTCGCCACCAGCTCTTCCTGATGTGCGATGGAGCGCTCTTTGATTTCGCGCGCGCGATCCTTGAGCGCGTCGTAGTCGGGAATCGCCGCCGTCGCGACGTAGCGATTGCGATTGAGCGACTGGACGTTGCGCCGCACGGCCGGTCCTTCCACGCGCAACGCCATGCGAATCGCCGCAAGCAGCGTAGCTTTCCGGCTCTTGTTGGCAACCGCGCGCGGGCTGTCGAGTGAAGGTGTCGGGGAAGTGGCCATGCGCTAGACCAGGATGAGAATGTGCAACTGGTGCGGTCCATGAACGCCGCGGACCAGCGGACCCATGTCGGCGGTAGCGCTCGGCCCCGTCACAAACACGAAATTGGCGCGCAGCCCCTTGCCCCTCAAGCGATCAAGGCGAAAGAGATCCATGGGGCGTTCGACAATATCCTCGGAGGCCAGAATCGCAATGTGCGCGCGGGCCAACAAGCTGGCATATCCAGTGTCGCCTTGATCGACGGCCACGCAGATCGAGCCCGTCCGCGCGACGCCCGCGAACGCTTCCGTGATTCCAATCTCGGCGGCGCTCCATTCCTTCTTGCTGCGGCCCGCGAAGACACCGGGCAAGCCGCGGCAGGAATCGAAAAGTTCCGAGGGCAGGCCCTCAGTTTCAGCGACTGCGATTCGAAGCGTGCGCGGGCGCGAATCGCGTCGACCGCTGCAGCGATCTCATTCGGGGAGCGGGGAATTCTCTCTACCGTAGCGGCCGCCTCCCGCGCGGCAGTCTCAAATTGTTCGAGCAAATCCATGAGCAGCGGATTCTGACACAAATGGCGCGAGCAGCTTCAACTTTCTGCGCTCGTCCTGCGGATGAGTTGCGCTTTTCCTTGGTGAGACTTTGTGGCCATCTAGTGCTGCATCGCCAGCGAGTTCGGCAGGTCGGCAGCCTTTAGACCTACTCGTTAGGTAACGGACCATTCTGACCGCGAACGGGTTCATTCCGCGAAGTCGCCGGCGAATCGCGGTCAATTCTCGAATTCTTATTGGCGGGTGGCCGACCCTTCGTTTTTTCCATTCGCAAACATTGGCCAAACAATGATACCACTCTAGTACGTCGCCGCGGGGTGACGGTGTGGCTTTTACGGGTGCCCGCCCCTTCCGTTTTTTGGAAGGGTCGGGGTTTTTCTTTCTTTATGACCAGGGATTTGATTCGACGGTACGGACGCGGGGAACTTCATTTCATCACGTTCAGTTGTTATCGGCGAATGGCGTTGCTGAGTTCGGCCCATGGGAGAAATACTTTCGTTCAAATTCTCGACGAGGTGCGCGACCGTTATGGATTTTCAGCGGTCGGATATGTGGTTATGCCCGAACACGTTCATTTGCTGATTGGCGAACCGGCCCGGGGAACGCCTTCGACGGTGATGCAGGTTTTGAAGCAGCGTGTTTCGCGGCGGCTGCGGCGGAAGAGAAAACTTCGCGTGGGACAATTGGAGCTGGGCTTCGAGGGCGGAGAGGAGTTGCCGGCGCGTTTCTGGCAACGGCGATTTTTTGATTTAAATGTGTGGAGTCTGAAGAAGAGAGTGGAGAAGCTGGAGTACATGCACATGAATCCGGTGAAGCGCGGACTGGTGGCGCACCCGAAAGACTGGCCGTGGAGTAGTTTCTCGTTTTACTCGAAAATGAGAACTGGATTGATTCGGATCGATCCGGTGAGATAGGTAGAGAGACGCGGGGAGAACGACGACAGCTTCGGAGTACAGGAGAGGACGGGAAAAGAAAGACCGACCCTTCGAAAAACCGCGAAGGGGCGGGCACCCGCAAAGGCAACGGCAACGGCAACGGCTACACCGTCCGAAAATTCAACTTCAAAGGGTGAGCCACCCGCCAAGAAAAAAATCCCCTTGGAAGAGAGGGGAAGTGTTTTTTCTTGACATCACCTTTTATAGAACCCGCCATTTCGGAGAGTTGTGCGAGGTGTCCATGCCGACGGGGACGTGGTTGTTTCCGGCGTCACCGTCCTTCCGCTCATGTGGATTAGGGCGTCGCGCGGCAACGGACGTGTTGCAAAATACGGAATCGCGATGGGGATACAGAAGAGCAACAAACAAGCCGCGAAAAAGAACACTGTGTTCGCCACTCCCCCTTTCCGAACCTGACCGACGGTTCGGCCTCCACCCATCTTAGAGGATCTGAGTGCGTACGACGCTCCAGCAATGATTGCCGCTACAAACATAATTACTTCTAGTTTGCCGAGGCCAACGCTCTGTAGTCGCGCAGCAACGGGGTATTCGAAAAACAGCAGCGACAGGTGGAGTAAAAGCCAAACAGGCACGATTTCCGAAATCTCATACCAGAACGGTTTCGGTGGTGTCTGATCGACGGTGACTTTCCTGCGCAAGAACGCTAGCCCCAGTACCAGCAGCACATCCGCCATAAACCATAAAAGTACGAGAAGCCACCAGATGAAGGACAGATTCCCCTCTGGCGCTTCGGTGCCATAGGCTCGATTCGCTGCGACATAGAGCAGCCTCAGCGGCCCCCAAAGAATCGGATAAACGAGCCATACCCAACCAAAACGTCTGCGATCAAGCGTCGTCTCCATGAATTCGCCTCTCAACTACCATCCAGTGATGGTTCCACAACCAGCATCCTTCAACTGCAATTCATATTGAAGGTTTATCGTGTCCGTTCCCCAATTGCTTAAGCTCATCGTCGCGTCCGCCGCTGCTGCTGCGATAATCGCTGGCTTGAGGCATCCCTCTTTCCAGCCCGCCAGACAGCCTCCTATGGCCGCAACCGCCACAGTGGCAACATTCGTCCATTTTTGCGAATCTATCGCTTTCGTATAATTTTGGTAAATTGCAGTGCACTGCTTCTGCTGCTGCGTCGGCTGCGTCTGCTGGGGAGAGCCGCCCCCGCTGCTACTGCCGCCGGAGGTGCCTTGGGGAGAGCCACCAAGGGCCAATTCCTTCGTCAAGTCGTAGCAGGTGACTGTGACAGAGGGTGTGAAAGAGTCGTAGGTACCCGTCGACGTGCAGATGTAGATGGGCGGGGGGGTGGGGTCTCCGGAATTGGAGGCTCCGGAATTGGGGTCTCCGGAAATGGGTATTTCGGAACCGGGTTGTCCGGGAGCCATGCCTGTCCAGCCACTCTGACCATCACCACCGTCGGGGGTGCCGCCACAACCGCTGACATAACCTTCGATTGAACCGCCCACGGTGACAGCGCACAGGAGACCTTGAGGGTCCGTGAAGCTCAGGGGGTCATTCTGCACGTACGCATAGCGGTTCCACGATTGCGGGTTGCCTGGATTGACGGCAGCAAGGCCAGCCGGGTCGGGCGAAGGCCAGCGGCCGGGCACCACCGCATACTCCCGCGGGCGGGTGGCCCGCCCTTCATTTTCTTCTTGACCGCGCATCGCGGAGTGGATGATACCACTTCCATAGTTCCACATGGAGTTACGGTATTGGGTTTGAGGGTGCCCCGTCCTTGACGGTTTTCAAGGGCGGGGGTTTTGGTTGGACATGCTATGCCACGAGGACTGAGTCGCCGGTACGGTCAAAGGCACCTCCATTTCATCACCTGCAGCTGTTACCGGCGCTTGCCACTGCTGAATTCGATTCGCGCGAGGAACGTCTTCGTTCAGATCCTCGGTGAGGTTCGCGCCCGCTATCGCTTTGCTCTCGTGGGTTACGTCGTCATGCCGAACCACATTCACCTGCTGATTAGCGAGCCAGCGAAGGGAACGCCTTCGACGGTGATGCAAGTTCTGAAACAGCGAGTTTCGAAGCGGTTGCGTCCCGCACGGCGCAAGCGTGCGTCCTCGGCGCAATTGCGGCTGCCGCTCGATGGCGTGGACGAAGCGTTACCGCAGTTTTGGCAAGAGCGGTTTTACGACTTCAACGTATGGAGCCTGAGGAAGAAGCTGGAGAAATTGCAGTACATGCACCTGAATCCGATCAAGCGGAAACTGGCCTCGCATCCGAGGGAGTGGCCGTGGAGCAGTTTTTTATTTTACTCGGGACGGAAGGCGGGATTAGTTCGGATCGATCCAAGCAATTGATTCAGGCGCGAATGGCGCAGACAAAGGCCCCGCCCTTCAAAGTGCGAAGGACGGGGCACCCTAAAATTCTAAGTCAAAGGCCGGGCCACCCGCCCGAAGTCGCCGGCGAATCGCGGTCCAATTGCGAATCCTTACTGCCTCCAGACGCGCAGCAGGATCACGCTGTGTCCGGGAAGGGTGGCTTTGTAAGCGCCTTCCATCGTGCCGAGATCTTTGCCCGCCCACAGATCGCGCACTTTCACTTCGCGCTTGAATCCCAGCTTCTTGAATTCCACAGAAAAAGTCATCGGACCGGAATGCCTGTTGAACATGCCGACCACTTGCGATCCGTCGGCCATCGGCTTGGACCAGATTTCCATCGGTCCTTCGGCCCACACGCGGTCTCCCTGTTTGCCTGCCGGATCCTGATCCACGGCGACGACGTCGCGGTTGGTGAGGATGGCGATCGTTTCCGGCGACATCGTGGAAAGATCGTTCCCGGAGAGCAGCGGCGCCGCGAGAATCGCCCAGAGGCTCATGTGCAATCGGTATTCGTCCGGTTTCATTCCGCCGTTGCCGACTTCGAGCATGTCCGGATCGTTCCAGTGGCCCGGGGCCCGCGTATTTCGAGAGGCCCGCTTGCGAGAAGCCGATCGACTCCATGCGATCGTAACGGTCCGAGATGTCGTCCGGTGGTGCGCCAAAGGTTGGCGCCGGAAGCCGGGCCCCATTGCCACACCGCGTCAATGCCGTACTCGCAGAAGCTGTAAACCATCGGCCGGCCGGTTTTTTTGATGGCGTCGCGCATTTTGTTGTATGCGTCCACCATCATCTGGTGCGCCTGTTCGGGAGTCGCAGCCGTTCTTCATCACCCCGAGGTAACTGCACAGGTCGTATTTCAGATAATCGAATCCCCAATTCGCGTACGTCTGGGCGTCCTGCTCCTCGTGATTCAGGCTGCCCTCGAATCCGGCGCACGTCTTCGCTCCCGGACTCGAATAAATTCCGATCTTGAGGCCTTTGCTGTGCACGTAATCGGCTAGCGCCTTCATGTCCGGGAATTTGCTGTTGGAGTGGATCACGCCTTGCGCGTCGCGCTCGCCTTCCCAGGTGTCGTCAATATTGATGTACACGTAGCCGGCGTCGCGCATGCCGCTCGAGACCATCGCGTCGGCTTGCGCGCGAACGGTTGCGTCGTCAACGTTGCGGTGAAAGTGGTTCCAACTGTTCCAGCCCATCGGCGGCGTCGCGGCCACCTGCTGCGCTCGCATCGTGACTGGCGCCAGGAACAGCAGCACGACGGCGCCGGAGAGCAACAATTTTCCTGGGAAACTGATCCTCATGTGGCTTCGCCTTTCTGTGCTAGAGAAGATTGTCTTTGCGCTGCGGGAGGGCGTCAGCGGCCCTACTGAATTGTTCCGCGCTTCCCGGCGCGCCGTGTTTCCCGCTCCGGAAAGCACTCTAACCCAACTGGCCGCGCGCCCGCACACTTCTTTTAGTGAGAGAAGTTAACGATATGCCTTGCCGTGCGAGTTCGCGCTCAGGTAGGCTCGCCGCGGCGGATCTAGCCAGCGCGTGCGCGGAATCGTCGGGGGAAGAATGTCCGGTTTAGAAGGTTTGCAGGATCGATTTCGCGAGAGATTTGGAACAGACGCGCAGGTGTATCGCGCTCCGGGCCGCGTGAATCTTATTGGCGAGTTCACGGATTTCAACGATGGCTTCGTACTGCCGGCTGCAATCGGGTTCTACTGTTGGGTCGCCATTGGGCCGCGTCCCGACGGGGGAATTGTCATTTGCTCCGAGAATTTTTCGGAGACCGCCGAATACGATCTTGCCGATGCCGCCCCCCGGCCCGCGCGAAAATGGAGCGATTACCCGCTCGGCATCGTTTTCGTTTTGCTAAAGGCCGGTTTTCCTCTGCGCGGAGCAAATCTGCTGATCAGCGGGGAAATTCCGATGGGCGCCGGGCTGAGTTCCTCCGCCGCTATCGAAGTGGCCACCGGCTACGCTTTGCTGGACTCGATTGGCGCGGAGATTCGACCGAAGGAATTGGCGCTGCTCGCGCAACAGGCGGAAAACGAATTTGTCGGCGCAAGGGTCGGCATCATGGACCAATTCACCTCCGCCCACGGCCGCGCGGGAAAAGCGATCCTGTTGGATTGCCGTTCGCTGGAGTATCAGTTGGAACCGATCCCGGATTTCGTGCGCCTCGTGATTTGCAACACGATGGTCAAGCACGCGCACTCCTCCGGCGAATACAATAAGAGGCGCGCCGAATGCGAACAGGCGGTGCGGATAGCTGTCCGGATTCTATCCGGGTATTCGAGCCCTGCGAGACGTCACGCTCGATCAGATCGAGCAGCATCGCGCGGACCTCTCGGACGTCGTGTATCGTCGCGCCGTGCATGTGGTGGCGGAGAATGGACGGGTGCTGGATGCCGTGAAGGCGTTGCGCTCGGGGGATCTCGCGGCATTTGGACGGCGAATGGCCGAATCGCACGCCAGCCTTCGCGATTTGTTTGAAGTCAGTTCGCCCGAGCTGGACCGCATGGTGGAACTTGCGCAAGGCGAGCCCGGGCGTGTACGGCGCGCGTATGACCGGCGGCGGATTCGGCGGCTGCACGATCAATCTCGTGGAGGCCTCGCAGGCGGAATCTTTCGCGCGCGGATCGCGGCCCGCTACGAAGAAGCATTCCGGGTTCGCCCGGACGTTCAGATCTGCGAGCCAGCGGAGGGCGCCGGGCGTGTTGCCTGAGCCCCGCCCGGGAAACGCGAACTGCCGAATGAGCTCAATGCCACTGGATGGAACTCCGCACCGGCGCTTCAATCCGTTGACGCGGGAGTGGGTGCTCGTTTCGCCGCATCGCGCCCGGACGGCCGTGGCTCGGAAAAGTAGAGAAGTCCGTTGCGCCAGCACAACTCGCTTTCGATCCCGACTTGCTATCTTTGTCCGGGCAACCCGCGCGTGGAGGGCGTTCGCAATCCGGACTACAAATCCACCTTCGTTTTCGACAATGATTTTCCCGCGCTGCTTCCCGATGTGCCGGCTGCGGCGATTGACGAGGAAGGGTTGATCGTGGCCCGCGCGGAGGCCGGGACCTGCCGCGTGGTCTGTTTTACGCCGCGCCACGATCTCACGATTCCGCGCATGAGCGTCGGAAGAAACGCGGCGCGTGATTGACGTCTGGGCGGAGCAATATCTCGAATTGGGCGCGCGGCCCGCCATACGCCACGTGCAGATTTTCGAGAATCGCGGCGCGCTGATGGGCGCGAGCAATCCGCATCCGCACGGCCAGATCTGGGCCAACGCGGAATTGCCGAACATTCCGGCGCGCGAGATGGAATCGCTGCGCGAATACCGCGAGCGGCACGGATCGTGTTTGCTGTGCCGCTACCTCGAACTGGAACTTGCGCGCGACGAACGAATTGTTTGCGCGAATGACGATTTCGTGGCGCTCGTGCCGTACTGGGCCGTGTGGCCGTTCGAGACGATGATTCTGAGCCGCCGGCACGTCCAGGACCTGGCGCAGCTCGGCGATCGCGAACGAAATCAACTCGCCGAGTTGATGCGGCGTTTGACGATCCGCTACGACAATTTATTTGAGACGGCGTTTCCTTATTCGATGGGATTTCACCAGCGCCCCACCGACGGCGAAACACACGCCGAATACTCATCTTCACGCGCACTACTTTCCGCCGCTTCTTGCGCTCGGCGACCGTGCAGAAATTCATGGTTGGCTACGAGCTTCTTGGCACGCCGCAACGCGATCTGACGCCGGAGAGTGCGGCGGCGCGCCTGCGGGACATGAGCGAGACGCACTTCTTATCGGCGGGCGCCAAGTAGAACCCGCCCACGCTCGATCGCTGAATTCTAGAGATTGGAGACGAGCGTTGTCGGCCACGGGCTCGAAACAAGGAGAACCCGCCATCTCGAACGGGCCGTCCTCGCCACCCGCAAGAGGGCCGTCGTGATCACGGCTGGAAGATGTTTCGATGGGCCCGCGGCTATGAGCTCGGGGCGTTGATCGTAATCGTGACGGTCGTCGTGTTGGTCGTGCTGCCCGAAGTCCCAGTGAAAGTAAGATCGAAAAGGCCTGTAGTCGCCGTCGTCGTCTGGGTGGTTGTCGCAGTGTGGCACGACGAAAGCGCCAATCCGAGCGCGGCGGTCAAAAGAATTCCCATCGCATAACGTTGGAAGATTCCGACTTTTCGCCGGCGTAGCATATCCACCATCAAGCCGGTGAGAAGCGCGAGTCCGGCCAGCCATCCCAAGAGGATGTAAATCTGCGGCGGCTTGGGCGCGCGAGAGTTCGGCGAACCGGGAATCCCCGCAGTGGCGGAAGTCACAATCGAGCAAATCGAAGTGACTGTACTCGTGCCGGGAGTAACCGAGGCCGGGCTGAATGAGCACGTGGCTGAGGCCGGAAGTCCAACATTGCTGTCAGCGGGCGCCACCGTAGGGCAGGTCAAAGTGACCGCGGATGTGAAATTTCCCTCCGGCGTCACGCTGACGATATACGAAGCGGTGCTGCCGGCCGTGAGAGTGACAGTTGTCGGCGACCCGGAAATCACAAAGCTCGCTGCTCCTACCGTCAGGGAGAGCACGGGCACGGCCGCAGGGGGCGTGGCCATGTTGTTCGCATCCCCGAGGTAAACGGCGGTGATAGAGTAGGTTCCCAGCGCGAGAGAGGAAATCGAAAAGGTGGCGACTCCGGATCCATTCAAAGTCCCCGAGCCCATCATCGCGCCGTTGTTGAGAAAATTCACAGTTCCCGTCGGCGTGCCGGCTACTGCGCCGCTGACCGTCGCGGTGAATTGGATGGAGCCACCCAGAAAGGCTGGGTTCGGGCTGGCGCCCAGCAACGTCGTCGTGCTCTGCGCTCCCACGGTCTGCGTCAGCCCGTTGGAAACGCTAGCCCCGCCATTCTGGTCGCCGCCATAGACGGCGGTGATCGAGTGCGGGCCGGGACCCAGATTTGAGATGGTTAAAGTGGCCGTGGCAGTTGTGGCGCTGGCGGCGGTTAAGGTGCCCGTCCCAAGCGTCGTCGCAGGTGTCGTCGAGCCATCCACGAAGGTCACAGTTCCAGTGGGGGTTTGTGTGCCGGTCGTGGTCACCGTCGCCGTAAAGATGACGCTCGATCCCGCGGCAGACGGATTGGAGTTCGAAGTGAGCAGCGTCGATGTCTGCACAGGCACCACGACAAACTGGTATGCCGCAATAGTTCCTATCACGGGGCTGCTCAATCCATTCGCTGTCGCTGCTTGAGCGTCCTCGGCGTACGCGAATAGGATGTGCGGCCCCACCGTCAGTGTCGGGAACTGGCAGGAAGCGGACGGGCACGTGAAAGTATTCCCACTGCCAGAAGCGGCCACCCAAGGTCCGCGCCACGTATCGAGCCTGAGAAAGACGCCCAAGACTTGCGGCGAATTGGGAGCGTACGTCGAGTTGGTCGTGAAAGTGAACGTTGATGCGGGAGGCGGCGCCGTTCCGATGATTTGGTTCCCCGGCAAAGGCGTGATCGTCGTGCTCAGCGGAATCGTCTGCACGTTTTGTTCTGCGATCAGCGTGACGTTGCTGCTGTTTCCGTCGGCAATCGCAATTTCATCCGTCGCACGGTTGACCGCCAACGAGCCGGAGAACGATCCCACCGTGAGCGTCGCAGTGCTCCCGGACGTTCCGTCGATCACCGCAAGGGTGCCGTCGGAATTCGCCACGTAGACCTTGTTCGTGACGCCATTGAACGCAATCGCCGAAGGCCCGCTGCCCACGGTGATCGTCGTCACCTGGTTCGTGTTCCCATCAATCACGGACACAGTGTTGCTTCCCTGATTCGCGACGTAGATCTTGTTCAGTGTCTCATCGATCGCCAGTGCGACGGGTTCGGGGCCAACGGCAAGCGTCGAGGTGCCGGTCGTCACTCCGTCCACAACGGTCACGCTAGCGCCCTGGTAATTGGCGACATAAATCTTGTTCGTGACGCTGTTCACGGCCACCGCGCGCGGAAAGGAGCCCACACCCACAGCGGTAGTGCTATCGGTCGCGCCGTCAATGATGGTCAGCGTATTCGAGGAAAAAAAGTCTGCGACGTAAATCTGGTCCGTCACCTCGTTCACGGCCAATGCGAAGGGATTGGTGCCCGCGGAAAGCGTAGTGGTGCCGTTCGTGGCTCCGTCAATGATCGTCACCGTGTTGCTTGCGGCGTTCGCGACGTAAATCTTGTTCGTAAGTATATTCTCCGCGAGCGCGACGGGCTCGCTCCCGACCAGCACCGTCGCCGCAACGGTATTCGTGGCTCCATTGATCACGCTCACCGTGTTGCCCTTTTGATTCGGAATACTCCCATTTTGATTGGCAACGTAAATGGTATCCGTCAGCGAATTCACGATCAGGGCGTCGGGGCTGCTGCCGACCGGAATATTCGTCACGGCGCTCGTGGCCGCGTTGATCGCCGTCACCGCGTTGGAATTTTCATCCGCCACATAGAAGAAGTTGGTGGCGGGATTCACGGCCACGGCGGAAGGGAAGGGCTCCGCAAGGGCTGTGCTCGTCGTGTTCGTCGCGCCATCGATTATGGTCACGTTGTTACTGCCCACGTTCCCGACGTAGATCTTGTTCGTCACCGGATTGACAGCCAAATCAGAAGGATCGGATCCGGCGGAGAGGTTGGTGGCCACATTCGTGCCGCCGTCAATCACCGTCACCATTCCGCTCGTGAAGCTGAAGCCGGCGACATAGACGCGATTGGTGACATCATCGACGGCGAGGGCCACCGGCTGTGGCGCCACGGTAACACTTGCCGTGAGCGCGTTCGTCCCGCCGTTGATCACGCTCACCGTGCCGGCATTCTGGTTTGCCACGTAGATGGTGTTCGTAGCCGGATTGACCGCAATCGCGCGCGATAGCGCTCCGGATGGAATGCTCGTTGTGGCATTCGTCGCGCCGTTGATCGCGGTCACGGTGCTGTCTTGATTCGCGGCGTAGATCGTGTTCGTGACGGGATTCACGGCGATGGCCGCCGGCGTCGCCCCAACGGTCACTGTCGCGGACGCCGTATTCGTCGCGCCGTTGATCACCGTGACGTTGTTGCTGCCCTGGTTTGCCACGTAAATCATATTCGTCACGGAGTTCACAGCAATGGCTGCGGGCGTGGTTCCCACCGCGACCGTCGCGGTGACCGTACTCGTCGCACCGTTGATCACCGTCACGTTGTTGCTGGTTAGGCTCGCACTTGCAACGTAAATCGTGTCCGTCACGGCGTTGACCGCAATCGCGACCGGGGACCGCCCTACGGTGACCGTGCTCGTGGCGTTCGTCGCACCGTTAATCACCGTGATCGTCGTAGAGCCCACATTCGCAACGTAAATCTCGTTGGTGACGGGATTCACCGCGATCGCGCCGGGAGACGTTACTGGGGAGATCGTCGTCGTGTTGTTGGTATCGCCGTCTATCACCGTTATGGTGCTTTGGTTCTGATTCGCAACGTAGATCTTATTCGTCAGTGGGTTCACGGCAACCGCGGCAGGGTAGTTTCCTGTAGGCAATGTGAGGGCAACCCGCTGCGCCAGGGCCGGCTGGGCCATCGACGACACCCACAGAATGATTCCCAATGCGGCGAGCCTATGAGTCGGCCTGCCAAGACGTGCGACGCACTCACTGACGCGGTGTACCAAGGTCGTCTGCCCCTTCCAGTCCAAAGTGGTGAGACATCTTATCCGATGCAAGATATTGGTGGCAAAGCAAGTTGTACGGCGGCCCGGTCCCGGCGCGCATCTATCCATGAGCGGACCCTGCGGGGAACCGCCCCTCGGCTTCGCACACACCCCGAAGACGATACTGATGCGCGGCCCGTCACAAGCGTTGGCCGGGCGTCCTGGGGCGCGGAACCCTCTCCGTTCAGCTTTTCAGTTGTGGGTGGTTGCCCGCGGCAGAAGACTCCTTACGCCGGGTTCTGATACAATCCCCGCTCAGAGCGACTTTAATTTGTGGCGAGCCTGGCCCCCAATCCGCGACGATTGTCCCTCGGAATCCATCGGCGTTCAACCCCTCAAGAAGGAATGGCAAGGACTCACGCCCGGTCGCGTGGAGCGAACCGTCGACGCCGGACAACGCCGCTCTGCTGGAACTAGAGGGCACAGACAAGAAAGACATCATGCTGCAATGGAATCGCGCTCCCGGCGATGGCCTGGGAGCCGATTCCACGAATGGCGCGACCGATGCGGCGATCGTGCATCGCGATTGATCGCCGCGCTTCCGGAGACGGCGAAAAGGATTCATGCAGTCCAGGGTACTGCAAATCGATCCGCGGGATGACGTCATCATCGCCCTCGCAAATTTGAAGAAGGGCGAGACGCTCGAGGTCAACGGGCAGACGTACACTGCTCGCCACCGACGTCGCCGCGAAACATAAATTCGCGGCCAAGGACTTCGCGCCGGGCGATGCGATCCACATGTACGGCGTGATGGTTGGCCGCGCCTTCGCGCCGATCCGCCGCGGCGAAGCCGTCACGGTGCACAATATTCGCCACGATTCGACGGAATTTCGTGAGTACGCGGGGCCTGCTCCCTGGCAGGCCGCCGGATGTTTCGCGGATGGACGAAGCGGACCTTTCTTGGTTATCACCGAACCGATGGCGAGGTGGGGACGAGAAATTACTGGCTGGTGGTGCCGCTGGTCTTTTGCGAGAACCGCAATCTGGGCGTGCTTAAAGGAGGCGTTCGAGGAGGAACTCGGTTTCGCGCAGCCGCAGGTGTACCGCCGATACGTCGCGGAGCTCGTCAAACTGTATCGCGAAGGGCGGACCGGCGAGATTTCGCAGCAGGCGTTCTCCGAGGACGCCGCGCCCGGCGACCGAAAGAAAGTATTTCGCCAACGTGGACGGGATTAAATTTCTGTCCCACCAGTTGGGTTGCGGCGGCACGCGCGACGACGCGCGAAATCTCTGCGGTTTGATCGCGGATTACATTCATCACCCCAACGTGGCGGGCGCGACCGTCCTGAGCCTCGGCTGCCAGAACGCCCAGGTTCTCGATTTTGCGCGAAGAGATCGAGCGCCGCGCGCCGAAACCTGAGAAGCCGGTCTTCATTTTCGAGCAGCAGAGCAGTCCCTCGGAAGCGGCGATGCTCGGCAAGGCGATGCAAAAGACCTTTCTCGGCTTGCTCGAGGCGGAATCGCTGCGTCGCGCGCCAGCGCCGATTTCCAAATTGACGATTGCGCTGAAGTGCGGCGGCTCGGACGGATTTTCCGGGCTCTCGGCGAATCCGGCGCTCGGGCATCTTTCGGACATTGTGGCCGCGCTCGGCGGGCGAACCATTCTTGCGGAGTTTCCCGGAGCTGTGCGGCGTCGAGCAGGAGTTGATCGATCGTTCGGTGCGAAAGGAAGTCGCGGATCGTTTCATTCAACTCATGCGCGATTATGCAGCGCGCGCCAAGGCGGTCGGTGCGAGTTTCGAGATGAATCCTTCCCCGGGCAACATCGCCGATGGTTTGATCACCGACGCGATGAAATCCGCGGGCGCCGCAAAGAAAGGCGGCACGTCGCCGGTCAGCGCCGTCCTCGATTATCCGGAATATTCCAGCGAGCCGGGCTGAATCTGCTTTGCACGCCCGGTGGAGACATCGAGTGCGTCACGGGGCAGGTCGGGGCGGGCGCGAACGTCGTGCTCTTCACGACGGGTTTGGGCACGCCGACCGGAAATCCCATCGCTCCCGTCGTCAAGATTTCTTCCAATACGCCGCTCGCGAATCGCATGAGCGACATTATTGATTTCGACGCCGGGCCCGATCATCTCCGGCGAAAGCACGATCGAACGAACCGGCGAGGCGCTGCTCGATTACATTTTGAAAGTGGCGAGCGGGGAAGCGCATACCAGCGCCGAAGTGCATGGGCAGGACGATTTCATTCCCTGGAAAAGAGGAGTTTCGCTCTGACGCCGCGGGATTCGGATTCGATGAGGATCGACGCGCACCAGCATTTCTGGAAATTCAATCCCGTGCGTGACGCCTGGATCACGGAGGAGATGGGCGTCCTGCGCCGCGATTTCCTGCCGCAAGATCTCGTTCCGGAATTGGCCGCGAATCAGATGGACGCATCCATCGCGGTTCAGGCGGATCAGTCCGAAGAGGAAACGCACTTTTCTTCTGGAGCTAGCCGAACAGAATCCGCAGATTGCCGGCGTTGTCGGCTGGGTGAATTTCACCGCGCCGAATATTCGCGAGCGGCTTCGCTATTTTTCGCAGTTCCCCAAGCTGCGCGGATTCCGGCACATCGTCCAGGGTGAGCCCGACGACCGGTATCTGCTGCGCGAGGACTTTCTTGCGGGGAATCGCGTGCCTTCGGGAATTCGATTTCACCTACGACATTCTCATCTACCCGAAGCAACTGCCTGCGGCGGTCGAGTTCGTGGCGAAATTGCCCGAGCAGCCGTTCGTCGTGGACCACATCGCAAAGCCACTGGTCAAAGAGAAAGAGATCGCGTTCTGGTCGCGGCACATGCGCGCTCTCGGAGCCGCGCCTAACGTTTCCTGCAAAGTGTCCGGCCTGATCACGGAAGGGAATTGGAAGCACTGGCGTCGCGGAGGATTTCCATCCGTATCTGGACGTCGTATTTGAGGCGTTTGGGCCGGATCGACTGCTGTTCGGTTCCGATTGGCCCGTGTGCCTGCTTGCGGGCAGGTATGCCAAGTGACAGAGCTGGTCGAGGATTACGTCCGCGACCGGCCGCCAAGCGGAGAAAGGACAAGCTGTTCGGGGGCAACGCCGCACGGTTTTACGGCATTAAACCGGCGGGACGAAAGCGCAACGAACAGTAAAGGATAGAAGTTGCGCCAAGTCCTCGCGGCGGTAGTTTGTTGGTTGCCGCGCCGCGATTCTCCGTCGGGAGTCTTGAACGGAGCGCGGGCGAGCCGCTCGTCCGCCGGGACAGGAAGGGACATGAGCAAGCGATACTGCCTGACGCTGGACCTGAAAGACGATCCGCAATTGATTGCGGAGTACAAGAAACACCACGAGCGCGTTTGGCCGGAAATCATCAAGAGCATCAAGGATTCCGGCATTACGGACATGGAGATTTATCTGCTCGGCACGCGGATGTTCATGATTATGGAGGTCAGCGACGCGTTTTCGTTCGACGCCAAGGGAAAGGCGGATGCGACGAATCCGAAGGTTCAGGAGTGGGAGAAGCTTGATGTGGAAGTTTCAGTCGCCGCTTGCCGCAGGCCAAGCCGGGCGAAAAGTGGCTGTTGATGGACCGCGTCTTCAAGTTATAGACGGGCGTCGGCGTCGATTGCGGTGGGGAGAGTTTCTGCGGCGCATGGGTGTAGAATGAGAGCGAGAGGCCCCGTGCGCAGTTTCCAGGGAGGGCTCGATGGGATTTATCCACGAAGATTTTCTGCTGAGCACAAAGACCGCGCGCAGGCTATATCACGATTTCGCCGAAGACGAGCCCATCCTCGATTATCACAATCATCTCCCGCCCGCGGACATCGCCGACGACCGCCATTTCCACAATTTATTTGAAATTTGGCTCGAAGGCGATCATTACAAGTGGCGGGCGATGCGCGCCAATGGCGTCCCCGAGCGATTCTGCACGGGCGACGCGACGCCGTTCGAGAAATTTCAGGCGTGGGCCAAGACGGTGCCTCACACCCTTCGCAATCCGCTCTATCACTGGACGCATCTGGAACTGAAGCGTTACTTCGGCATGGACGAACTGCTCGACGGCGGCAACGCCCGCGCCGTCTGGGACCGCGCCAACGCTATTTTCGAAAGCGGCGAACTGACGGCGCGCAGGATTATCCGGCGCTTCCGCGTGCTCGCGCTCTGCACCACCGACGATCCCTGCGACGATCTTGCGCACCACAAGACGCTCGCGGAGAGCGAAACAGCGTTTCGCGTCTATCCGGCGTTCCGGCCGGACAAGGCGCTGCGCGTGGATGCGCCCGAATTGTTTAACGCTTGGACCGACCGGCTCGCCAAAGTCAGCAACGTGCACATCGCTTCGCTGCAGGATTTTCTGCACGCCCTGGAGCGCCGCCACGAATATTTCCATTCCCTGGGCGGCCGCCTCTCCGATCACGGGATCAACGTCTGCTTTTCGGATTTCCCCACCGAGCAATCGGCCACCGCAATTTTCGAGAAGGCACGCAACGGCCGCGCGGCGAGTCCGGAGGAGCACCAGAAATTCGCGTCGTACTTGATGCTGTTCTTCGGCCAATTGGACGCGCGGCGCGGCTGGACCAAGCAGCTTCACGTGGGCGCCTGCGCAACGCCAACACGCGGCGCGTGCGCGAGGTCGGACCGGACACCGGCTTCGATTCCATCGCCGATTGGAATCAGGCGAGCGCGCTGTGCGCCTACCTCGATCGGCTGGATCAGGAGCAGGCGCTGCCCAAGATGGTGGTATACAACGTGAATCCCGCCGATAACTACGTCTTCGCGACGGCCATGGGAAATTATCAGGACGGCAAGATCGCCGGCAAGATGCAGTTCGGAAGCGGCTGGTGGTTCCTCGATCAGAAGGAAGCGATCGAGTGGCAGGTGAATGCGCTCTCGAACGTGGGCTTGCTCTCGCGCTTCATCGGCATGCTCACCGATTCGCGCTCGTTCATGTCGTTCCCGCGCCACGAATATTTCCGCCGCGTGATTTGCAATCTCATCGGCCGCGACGTCGAGGGCGGCGAAATGCCCGATGATGATTCGCTCGTCGGCCCGATGATTCGCAATATCTGCTTCGGCAACGTCCGCGATTACCTCGGCCTCGAACTCGGCAGCGGCGCGGACGTGCGGCGTGAGGTCAAAGTCTTGTAACGCGCCGCGTGGCGCCCCCGGTTTTTGCTTCGTCGTTTCTAAGCTAAATCGCTGCCTGCAAAGGACCCGGTAGTCCGCACATGGCCGACGAAAACGAAATCGCAGTACCGGCAAGTTCCGCTTCCAACGCACCAAAGGGAGGCGGCCCCAGCCCCGGCGGTTATTTCCGTTGGGTGATTTGCGCGCTCCTTCTCTTCGCCACCACCAAGAGCTACATGGATCGCAATGTCCTCTCCTCCCTGAAGCACACGCTTCAACCGATTCTGGGATGGGATGACGTGGACTACGGCCACATGGTGGCGTCGTTTCAGATTTTTTACGCCATGGGCATGTTCGCCGCGGGCTCGATGGTGGATCGCTTGGGGGCGCGGAAGGCCTTGGCCGCCTTCATGGTGGTTTGGAGCCTAGCCGCGATGTCCTACGGGATGGCCCCCGCGATTGCGGTGATTGTGGCCCCGGCATTTGTTTATCTGCACGGCTTATGGAGTTATTTCCCCTCGGGTCACGGCACGGTCGCGGGATTCATGGTGGTCGGGGCTTTGCTGGGACTGGGACAATCAGGATTGTTTCCCGCCAGCCTCAAGGCCGTGGCGGAATGGTTCCCAAGAAAAGAGCGCGCGCTCGCGACGGGAATCTTCAACGCTGGGACGAATCTCGGCTCGAGCATCACGCCGTTCGTCGTCGCCGTCATTACCATCCGTTACGCGCGGCCATGGCCCTGGGCTTTCTACATCGTCGGCGGATTGGGATTCGTCTGGCTGATTTTTTGGCTCATCCTGTACCGCACGCCGCGGGAGCACCCCTCCGTCTCGAAAGCCGAACTCGCCTACATCGAATCGGACCCGCAGGAGAAGGGTCCGAAACCGAAGATCAGCGCGTTCAAACTTTTCCCGTATCGCCAGACTTGGGCGTTTGTGCTCGGCAAGTTGTGTAGCGACCCGGTTTGGTGGTTTTGGCTGTTTTGGGCGCCGGATTTGTTTCAGCGGCGGTTCGGAATGTCGCTGGCACAGATCGCGCTCCCCATTCTGGTGATTTATCTCGTTTCGGATGTCGGGAGCGTGGCCGGCGGTTGGGCATCCTCAAATTTGATCGCTCGCGGAGTCTCGGCGAGTGTGGCGCGGAAGACGGTGATGCTAATCTGCGCCATTGCCGTGTTTCCGGTCATGTTCGCCGCCCGGAGCAATCACGCCTGGATCGCAGTGGTGCTCATCAGCATCGCCGCGGCCGCGCATCAGGCCTTCTCCGCGAATCTGCTTACGCTTCCCTCGGATATGTTCCCGAGCCGGGCGGTGGGCTCGGTCGTGGGAATCGGCGGTGCCGCGGGCGGCGTGGGCGGATTCATCATCGCGAACACAGTGGGCCACCTGCTCAAGCGCACGGGAAGTTACGGAGTGCCGCTGTTCATTGCGGGCATCGCCTATTTGGTGGCGCTCGCACTCATTCAGATTATGGCGCCGCGGTTGAAACCCGTTTCCCTCGGCGCCGAGGCTCAAGCATAATGACGTGTGAACTTGTTTTTTTTGTCCGTCGCCCTGCGCCCGCCTCGCGGCAGGCCAGCGAAATGGCGGTGGATTACATAAAGAGGTGAGGGATGGCATTGCAGATCAAATCGAAGCAGGAATGCCGGTGGGACATGCTCGCCCTGGGCGAGATCATGTTGCGCTTCGATCCGGGCGATAAACGCATTTGGACGGCGCGTTCGTTTGAAGTTTGCGAGGGCGGCGGCGAATACAACGTCGCGCGTGGCCTCAAACGTTGCTTCGGCCTGGATACCAGCGTCGTCACCGCTTTCGCGGACAATCCCGTCGGCAAACTGCTTCAGGATTTGCTCTATCAGGGCGGCGTGGACCAATCCCTGGTCCGCTGGGTTCCCTTCGATGGCGTGGGCCGGACCGTGCGCAACGGCTTGAATTTCACGGAGCGCGGCTACGGCGTGCGCCCCGCGCTCGGTTGTTCCGACCGCGGCCTCACCGCGGCGTCGCAGCTCAAGTCCGGCGACATCGATTGGGACCACATTTTCGGCAAGCTCGGCGTGCGCTGGTTTCACACCGGCGGAATCTTCTGCGCGCTTTCGGACACCACTCCCGACGTCGCGATCGAAGCCATCCAGTCCGCGAGAAAGCACGGCACGATCGTCTCTTACGATTTGAATTATCGCGAATCGCTCTGGTCGGCCATCGGCGGCAAGAAGCGCGCGATGGAGGTTAATCGCCGCATCGCCCCGCTTCTCGATGTGGTGCTCGGCAACGAAGAGGATTTCTCTGCCGCGCTCGGCTATCAGGTTCCCGGCGTCGACGAAAACTTGACCAAGCTGGATGTTGAAGGCTTCAAGATCATGATCCGCAACGTCGTCAAGGATTTCCCGTTCAAGGTTGTCGCCACGACTTTGCGCCAGGCCAGGACCGCCACGAAAAATGACTGGGGCGCCATCTGCTACGCCGAAGGAAAGTTCTACGAGGCCCAGCGTCGCGAAAATCTCGAAATTTACGATCGCGTCGGCGGCGGAGATTCCTTCGCCGCGGGACTCATCTACGGCTTTCTGAGCGGCAAGGATCCGCAGTGGGCCGTGGAATGCGGCGCCGCGCATGGAGCGCTGGCGATGACCACTCCGGGCGACACCACCATGGTCACATTCAAGGAAGTGCAGCAGGTGATGAAAGGCGGCGGCGCGCGCATCGCCCGCTGATGATCTCCGAAGCGCACGGACTCAATCCGATGGAAAGATTCACTTGATAACCAAAGACGAAGTGAGAAGGCGCATCACGGAAATCGGCATCGTTCCGGTGGTGCGCGCTTCCTCGCCCCTTGAAGCGCGCATTGCCATCGAGGCTGTTTGCCTTGGTGGCATTCGCGTCGTGGAAATCACCATGACAGTGCCCGGCGCGGTTGACATTATTCGCGAAGTTCTAAAATCCCACGGGCCCGATCTCCTGGTCGGCGCGGGAACTGTGCTGGACGCCGAGAGTGCCCGCCGCTGTCTTGATGCGGGCGCGCAATTCCTCGTCAGCCCCGGCTTCGATCTGAAGACCGTCGAGCTGGCGAATAAGGAGGGCGTGCTCGTGATGCCCGGCTCGCTGACTCCCACGGAGATCGTCGCCGCCTGGAATGCCGGCGCCGACTTCGTGAAGGTGTTTCCGTGCGGAAATGTGGGCGGGCCGAAATACATCAAGGCCCTCAAGGGCCCGCTGCCACAAATCCCCCTGATTCCCACGGGCGGCGTTACTCTGGAAAACGCCGCGGAGTTTATCCTGGCCGGTTCGGAGGCGCTCGGCATCGGCGGAGAACTCGTGAACACTGCGGCGCTCCGCGCAGGTAGGCCCGAACTTGTCACCGAACTCGCGCGTAAGTTCGTGGAGATAGTGAAGAATGCTCGTGCTCAGGCTGCTTCGGCCTGAATTGCGGCGCGCAACCATTCCGCTCACGCGAACCGGGAGCGTGATTCCGCGCGCGGTGCCTTCATGAAAATCACCGACGCAAAAGTCATCGTCTGCAGTCCGGGCAGAAACTTCGTCACGCTTAAGATTGTGACGGAAGACGGCCTGTACGGTCTCGGCGACGCCACGCTCAACGGCCGCGAAATGGCTGTTGCAGCGTACCTTCGCGATCACGTCTGCCCGCTGGTGATCGGCCGCGACGCCCGCCGCATCGAAGACACCTGGCAATACCTTTACAAAGGCGCGTACTGGCGGCGCGGGCCGGTCACCATGGCCGCGATCGCGGCCGTGGACGTCGCGCTCTGGGACATTCTCGGCAAGAGTCTTGGCGTGCCCGTTTACCAATTGCTGGGCGGGGCCTCGCGCGCAGGCGTCACGGTGTACGGCCACGCGAATGGCGCGGACATCGAATCTACAGTGGCCGCTGTGGCCGAATACCAGAAGTTAGGCTACAAAGCCATTCGCGCGCAGTCCGGTGTCCCCGGCGTCGCCAACGTCTATGGCGTCGGCCGGGGCAAACTGCACTACGAGCCTGCCACGGAAGGACTCCCTGAAGAAGGCCGCTGGAGCACCGAACTCTATCTGAATTTCATTCCCCTGCTTTTCGCGCGCCTCCGCAAGGAATTCGGCGAAGACATGCTCCTCCTGCACGACGCGCATCATCGCCTCACGCCCATCGAAGCCGGACGTCTCGGAAAATCGCTCGAGCCCTATCATCTCTTCTGGTTGGAAGACCCGGTTCCCGCGGAATTGCAGGAAGGTTTTCGGTTGATCCGGCAGCACACCACCACTCCCATCGCCGTCGGTGAAGTCTTCAACTCCATCCATGATTGCCAGCTTCTGATTCAAGAGCAGTTGATTGACTACATTCGCGCCACCGCCGTTCACGCCGGCGGACTTACGCATCTTCGCCGCATCGCGAATTTCGCAGAGCTATTCCACGTGCGCACCGGCTGCCACGGCGCCACAGACATGAGCCCGGTCTGCATGGCGGCGCTGTTGCATTTCGATTTGAGCGTCCACAATTTCGGCTTGCAGGAATTCATGCTGCACACGGACGATACCGATCGCGTCTTCCCGCACGCCTACACGTTTTCGGATGGGATGGCGCATCCCGGAGATAAGCCGGGTCTGGGTGTGGATCTCGACGAAGCTCTCGCGGCGAAATTCCCCTATCGCCGCGCATATCTCCCGGTCAACCGCAGGCTCGACGGCACAATGGAAAGCTGGTAGGTGTCCTACTCTGCCAGAAAAATCGGCTTCAAGTGCCGCTCGTAAAGATTCGTGGTCACGTTTCGCGAGATCGAATCCTCGCACCGATCGAGCATATCCAGGTACCGCTTGCCCATCTTCGCGGCCACTTTGTAACCGACGTGAATCAATTGCCGGAAGCTGGGGTTGTATTCCCAGCAACCCTGATCGTGCCGCAGCGCCTTCGTGTACCGATTCGAGTTCCAGATGTTCACGGTCTCCGGCGCCGGCAGTTCCCTCGGGTCGATATCGATGACGGCGGCGTACGGAGCGCACAGTTCCTCGCGGTGCGCGTACGCGTCCGCGTAAATCTCTCTTGCCAGCGCCAGCCCCTCGCCTCCCGCCTCGGCCAGACCGATCACCTCTTCGAGCCACGTTGTTCCCGCGGTCTTTACGTGCACGCCCGCGCCGGTATCGCGAATCGTCCGGCGAATCGAAGCGTAGATTGAGAATTTATCGCTCCCTGAGTGCACGCTCAACTTCAAGTTCGCCGGCAAGACCGTAGGCTCGCACCGCGTGGGCGATCACGGCCACGTCGCTGCGAAACTCCGTCTCGAACTGGGCGACATCGCCGAAATAGTCCACGCCCTTGTTGAATCGCCCCGTGAATTTTGGCGCGATCGTCTGTATGGGGATGCCTTCATCGCTGATCGCCGCGAGAATCAGCAGCAGCTCTCCGGGCGTCTGCGGGCTGTCGGTTTCATCCATGGAAACTTCGGGAATAAATCGCCCCTTGCCCTTCACGTACTCGATATGCCGGTAAATGCGCCCGGCCTGCTGCACCGCAAAAAGGAATTTGGACGCCACTCGCTCCGCCGTCGCGCGATCCACTTGCAGTGGGGCATCGATTCCCGCCACGGTGGTTTTTTGCAGCAGTTCGGGATGGCGGTTCAGCAGGGCATTCACCGCTTCGCTCGAGGCGGGCTTGCCGATCGCGGACGCAACATCGATGGTATAAAAATCGCTCGAGGCCACAAAGCGGTCCACCGTTTCCAGCGTGATGTGGTCCGCGTCGACGTGAAATGGCCCTTGCCATTTCAGTTCGCGCACCGCTGCCTCGGCCTCCACCAGGACGCTGCCGGGTTCCGAGCCGACGATCAAGTGCTCGCGGTTCGACTTATTCCAGACCGGGGTCACGCCCAATCCCTCTTGCGCCGCCAGCATGCAGGACTGGAGCTGCGCTTTGCCCTGGTGCGCAAACCGATCGCCCAGTCCAAAGGAATACTTGCCCAGTTGTAAACTGTTTCCGGAAGTCCGCACGTCGGTCGCCCCGGTTGTCATGGTATGTTCCCCAGTGCATCCTCCGGCGGCGCGGCCGGTGGCGGACGCGTTCTCTATAGTTTAAAATAATTCACTTAAAGCCGGCCAATGTTCTGTTTGACAAACATATCATTTCGTGTTTTCTGTAGCGTGTCAACTCGCTATTCTTCCGCTTCGCTCCGAATGCGCAGTGAAGCCCTAAGTTTGAATGGAGGCAAGGGTGCCGCAATCCGCGCGCGATGCAGCTAGTCCCACAGCCGCTGGAACTGCAAGTCAGCCCTCCGCCGTGCTGGAAAAACTGAAAGCCGGCTACGATTTCAAGGGACAAACGGTCGTGATCACCGGCGGGACCGGCGTCCTCGGCCGCGAAATTATCTACGCTCTCGCGGAATGCGGGGCAAATGTCGCAATCGTGCATTCCAATCCCAGTTCGGGAAAGGAACTGCGCGAGCGTCTCCTCCCGCACGCGTCCCGAACTGAGTTTATCGTTTGCGATGTGCTCGACGCAGGTGCCTTGAACCTCGCCGCCGCGGCGGTTCGCACGCGTTTCGGCAAAGTCGACATACTGATCAACGGCGCCGGCGGCAACAAGCCGCAGGCCACCACGAGCCCCCAGCAAAAGTTTTTCGATTTGCCGGCCGACGCGCTGCGCTGGGTGCTCGAACTGAATCTTCTCGGCACGATTCTCCCCAGCCAGGTTTTCGGCAAGGGGATGGCGGAGCAGGGAAGCGGCGTGATACTGAATGTCTCCTCGATGAGCGCGTTTCGCCCGCTCACTCGCATCCTGACCTATTCCGCGGCGAAAGCTGCAGTCAATAATTTCACGCAGTGGCTCGCCGTGCATCTCGCGCAGGAATATTCGCCGCGGATACGCGTCAATGCGTCGCTCCCGGTTTTTTCCTCACCGAACAGAATCGCTTTCTCCTCACCGATCGCGAATCGGGAGAGCTCACCCCGCGCGGCCAGGCCATCCTCGCGCATACGCCGATGGCCCGCTTCGGCGAGCCGGAAGATTTGCTCGGCGCTGTGCTATGGTTAATCTCTCCGGCGGCCGCGTTTGTGACCGGCGTGGTCGTTCCCGTGGACGGCGGCTTCAGCGCATTCAGCGGCGTCTAGCTGGGTTGCACCGGCTCCCTAACTTTTGCGAGTCTCAGGAGAAACGTTCGTGACCGCAAGTGCAACATCCGCAGTGAATTTGTCCGAATTAATTCCCCAGCACGATTATTTTGTCGGGATCGATTCGGACGGCTGCGCTTTTGACAGCATGGAGATCAAGCACAAGGAATGCTTCTGTCCGCAGACGATCAAATACTGGAATCTTCAGGCGGTTTCCAAGTACGCGCGCGAAACCTACGAATTCGTGAATCTCTACTCGAAGTGGCGCGGCACGAATCGCTGGCCCGCGCTGATCACCGTCTTCGATTTGCTCCGCGTGCGTCCGGAAGTGATCGCGCGCGGTTGCACGGTTCCGCAAGCGCACAAGCTGCGCGAGTTCATCGCCTCGGGAAAGCCGCTCAGCAACGACGGCCTCAAGACCTACATGGCGGAGCATCCCGATCCCGAACTGACGAAGGCGATGGAATGGAGCCTGGCCATCAATAGATCCGTCGCGGACATCGTGCACGATCTGCCGCCGTTCCCCTTCGTGCGCGAGTCGCTCGAACTGTTACAAAGTAAAGCGGACGTCGTCGTTGTTTCACAAACGCCCGGCGAAGCCTTGATGCGGGAATGGACCGAACACAACATCGATCAGTACGCGCGCGCCATAGCCGGCCAAGAGCTTGGAACGAAGAAGCAACATCTCAAGATGGCGGCCGGCGGAAAATACAAGCCCGGTCACCTCCTGATGATTGGCGACGCCCCGGGCGACTATGAAGCCGGGGAAGCCAATAACTCCTTGTTTTTCCCCATCAATCCGGGACACGAGGAAGCATCCTGGGAGCGTTTTTATAAAGAGGGCGTTCACAAATTTACGGCCGGCGAATTCGCGGGCGCGTACGAAGCATCCTTGATCGCGGATTTTGAGAAGCTTCTGCCCGCGACTCCTCCGTGGAAGGTCTAAGCAGACGGCGATGTCCCGGTAAACACCATGGTCATCGGAAACGGATCCGCCGATAAATTTCTGACGCGCGACGAAACGCGCGCCGTAATCGCGGAGGCGCTCGCGTACCGCCGGTCTCGACGGCAAGCGCGTCCTCGTCATCATTCCCGACGGCACGCGCACCATGCCGATGCCGCAGATGTTCGATCATTTTGCGGAGTTGCTCCGGCCGCGCGTGAAGGCGCTCGACTATCTAGTCGCGCTCGGCACTCATGCCGCGATGGACGACGCGCACCTCGAGCAAGCTCGTCGGCCGTCCCGTCGTGAACGGAAGGGCGGGCGAAACGCACGTCTTCAATCATCGCTGGGACATTCCGGAAACGTTCATCCTGCTCGGCACGATTCCCGCAAGCGAAATATCGAAGATCACCGGAGGGCTGCTCTCGGCCGACGTTCCCGTCACGCTCAACAAACTGATCCTGGATTACGATCACATTGTGATTTGCGGGCCGGTGTTCCCGCACGAGGTCGTCGGCTTCTCCGGCGGCAACAAATATTTCTTCCCCGGAATCGCCGGGCGCCGAAATCATCAACTTCACGCACTGGCTCGGCGCCGTCATCACAAATTATGAGGTCATCGGCTCGGGCTACACTCCGGTGCGCGCGGTGATCGATCGCGGCGCGGCGCTGGTGCCGAAGCCGAGATCCTGCTTTGCGCTCGTCGTCACGCACGCCGGACTCTGCCGGCATTTATTACGGATCGCCCGAGGAAGCCTGGCAGGCGGCGTCGGAGCTTTCCGCGCAGAAGCACATCCGCTACATTGACGAGCCGTACAAGCGCGTGCTCTCCGTGATGCCCGAGCTTTACGACGACATCTGGACCGCCGCGAAGGGAATGTACAAGATGGAGCCGGCGGTCGCCGACGGCGGCGAGATCGTCATCTACGCGCCGCACATCACGGAAGTCAGTTACACGCACGGGAAAATCATCGATGAAGTGGGCTATCATTGCCGGGACTATTTCCTGAAGCAGTGGGACCGCTTCAAGAATTATCCGGGCGGAGTGCTGGCGCATTCGACGCACGTGAAGGGATTGGGCACGTACGATGCGGCGACCGGCATCGAGACGCCGAGAATCAACGTGACGCTGGCGACGCGCATTCCGGAAGAGCGTTGCCGCCGCATCAATCTCGGCTACATGGATCCGGCGTTGGTCAAGATGGAAGAATGGCAGGGCCGCGAGCGCGCAGGCATCGTCGTGATTCCCCGCGCCGGCGAAATTTTGTACCGGCTGAAGCAGCCCGTAGCGGCCGCGTCCCGGTAGGAGGAAAGTGAAAAAATGAAATATCACCTGGGGGTTGTGGGCGTGGGCGTCATGGGCGGGAACCTCGCCTTGAATATGGAGCGCAACGGGTTCCCGGTCGCGGTGTACCGGCGCGACTACTCCAAATTGAAATCATTTTTGGAAGGCCCGGCGAAAGGGAAAAACGTTCTCGGCGTGAAATCGCCGACGGAATTGATGCAAGTGCTCGAAAAACCGCGCCGCCTGCTCATGATGGTTCCCGCCGGGCCGCCGGTGGACCAGGTGATCGATGAGCTGAAGCCCTATCTTGAAAAGGGCGACATCTTGATGGACGGCGGCAACTCGCTTTTCTCCGATACGGATCGCCGCAACGGCCATCTGGAATCGGAAGGATTTCTCTACGTCGGCACCGGTGTGTCCGGCGGCGAAGAGGGCGCGCTGTGGGGACCCTCGATCATGCCGGGCGGCCAGCGCGAGGCGTGGGAAGCCGTCGCTCCGATTCTGCGCGCGATTTCCGCGAAGGCGGAAGACGGCGCGCCGTGCGTGGATTACATGGGGCCGCGCGGCGCCGGCCACTACGTCAAGATGGTGCACAACGGCATCGAGTACGGCGACATGCAGTTGATCGCCGAGTGCTACGACATTTTGAGCCGCGGCCTGGGCTTTCCGCCGGCGAACTCCACAAGATTTTCACCGAGTGGAACACCGGCGAACTGAAATCGTATCTCATCGAGATCACCGCCGAAATTTTCGCGAAGATTGACGACTTGACCGGCAAGCCGCTCGTGGACTTGGTGCTCGATTCCGCGGCGCAGAAAGGAACCGGGAAGTGGACCAGCCAGAACGCGTTCGACGTTGGCGCGCCGATCCCGACGATCAATTCCGCCGTCGAAAGCCGCATTCTGTCGTCGCTGAAAACGGAACGTGTGGCCGCCAGCAAAGTTCTGCACGGCCCCACGCCTTCGTACAAAGGCGATCGCGACAAACTCATCAAGGCGGTCGGGCACGCTCTCTACGCCAGCAAAATCACTTCGTACGCGCAAGGCCTCTCGCTCATGCGCATCGCCTCGGACGATTACAAGTACGAGCTTCAGCCCGGCAATATCGCCAAGATCTGGCGCGCGGGCTGCATCATCCGCGCCACGCTGCTCGGCGACATCACGGCCGCGTTCCAACGCAACTCCGGCCTCACGAATCTCCTTCTCGATTCCGCGTTCCGCGACGCCGTCGAGAGCCGCCAGGAATCGTGGCGTTTCGCCGTGCAGACGGCCGTCGGCATGGGCATCCCCGTGCTCGCGATGGGCGCATCGCTTGCGTATTTCGATGCGTATCGCAGCGAACGCTTGCCCGCGAACCTCACGCAAGCGCAGCGCGACTATTTCGGCGCGCACACCTACAAGCGGACGGACCGCGACGGTGTCTTCCACTCCGAGTGGGCGCTTGCACAAACACGAGGCCTCTTCGCCCAAGTAGCCAACATCTTATTCAGCGAGTAATACTTTTCGAGAAGTCGGCGCAGGCGCGTGCCGCCGGAGGAGAGAAGCGACGGAATCTCGAACCCGGCAATCAGCAACAGCGCCCACCCAAGGCCATCACCATGCCGCCCCAGTACGTCTGGGTCCAGTAGCCGTAGATTCCATATTCAACGACCATGAGGAACGCGCCCAGAAGCGCCCATTCAGGGCCGATCCAGGCCTCCAGCATCCAAAATGTCGCCGCACAGGCGAGCGCCGAGCTGAGCCAGACCCCAACCGCGGGGTGACCGGTCAGCTTCTCGCCGATTGCAAGAAAGACGCCCTGCGCCGGGAAGTACTTCGACGCGTACACCGGCTTGGTAATGACGTGAAACGTTTCGAAGAATTCGGGTAGAGGAGGAGCAGGATTTACTGCCCGCCCGTGAGCCAGAGTGTCGGCCAACAGAAGATAGCTGAATTCGTCGTGGAGGCGAGGCACCGGTTCATGGAAGAGGGCCATGACCGCGATGCACCCGGCAAAAACGACTGCCGGGATTGCCACGCGGGCTGCCCATATTATTCGTGGGCGGGTGGCCGACCTTTCGTTTTTTCCATTCGCAAACATTCGCCAAACAATGATACCACTCTAGCACGTCGCCGCGGGGTGACGGTGTGGCTTTTACGGGTGCCCGCCCCTTCCGTTTTTTGGAAGGGTCGGGGTTTTTCTTTCTTTATGACCAAGGATTTGATTCGACGGTACGGACGTGGGGAGCTGCATTTCATCACGTTCAGTTGTTATCGGCGGATGGCGTTGCTGAGTTCGGCTCAGGCGAGAAACACTTTGTCCAAATTCTCGATGAGGTGCGCGATCGCTACGGATTCGCATTAGTCGGATACGTGCTCATGCCCGAACATGTCCATTTGCTGATTGGCGAACCGGCCCGAGGAACACCTTCGACCGTGATGCAGGTTTTGAAGCAGCGTGTTTCGCGGCGACTGCGGCGGAAGAGAAAACTTCGCGTGGGACAATTGGAACTGGGCTTCGAGAGTGGAGAAGAGTTGCCGGCGCGTTTCTGGCAACGGCGATTTTTTGATTTCAACGTGTGGAGTCTGAAGAAGAGAGTGGAGAAGCTGGAGTACATGCACATGAATCCGGTGAAGCGCGGACTGGTGGACGCACCCGAAGGAGTGGCCGTGGAGTAGTTTCTCGTTCTACTCGAAAATGAGAACTGGATTGATTCGGATCGATCCGGTGAGATAGGTGAGTGAAACGCGGAGGGAAAGACGGAAGATTCGTAGTACTCGAAGGGCGGGAAAAGAAAGACCGACCCTTCGAAAAACCACGAAGGGGCGGGCACCCGTAAAGGCAACGGCAACGGCTACACCGTCCGAAAATTCAACTTCAAAGGGTGAGCCACCCGCCCAACCACGCTCGGGCGAACGGCAGTCGCTCGAATGTACAGGGGCTTGATGCAAGAAAAACGTCCCCGTAGCCGAGGGGAGAAGTGTTTTTTCTTGACATCACCTTTTATAGAACCCGCCCTACTTCCAGCAGGAGAACAGACTATTGATAGCCACAATAACGACCGCATAGGTCACAGTTAGCACAACAAAGGAGGTTACCGAGACGAGCTCCAAGATCGCAGGATCCGCCTTAGTCTGCGCGACAAGCCTTTTCAGTCTGCTGCGCCCTTTAACCACCAAAGCCCACGGAGCGGGAATGAGAATACAGAGCAGACACGCGAATAATCGCCGGTCGGAATGTCCAGGATGTGGCTGGAAAGCAAACAAGAAGGGCACCGCATCCGTTAGAACGGCGAGTACTAGAATCACAGCCATCATGGGCCCATACCAGCCCCCCTTCGGGGGAGCAGGGGCAGGCCATTCAGAGATCGGTTTGTCGGGGTTCATGGGCCTCCTCTTGCACGCGCTAATGATTCCATCATCTTAGGGACACGTCGCCCAGTGGATAAGTTGAAGGGCCGAGGCTCCCAGTAGCGCTCCTAATGAAAAAGTCCCTGTAACGATGGCTGCAGGGGCCCCCACTCCGGACATGGCAAGGCCGCCGGTAATAACTGCGGCTACGCCGCCAATTCCTGCGGTTCCCTCGGCGGCCTTCTCGATCTGGTCGCAGGGGCTCGGGACCGGCGGCTGTTGTTGCGTCTTTTGCGTCTGCTGGGGAGAGCCGCCCCCGCTGCTACTGCCGCCGGAGGTGCCTTGGGGAGAGCCACCAAGGGCCAATTCCTTCGTCAAGTCGTAGCAGGTGACTGTGACAGAGGGTGTGAAAGAGTTGTAGGTACCCGTCGACGTGCAGATGTAGATGGGCGGGGGGGTGGGGTCTCCGGAATTGGAGGCTCCGGAATTGGGGTCTCCGGAAATGGGTATTTCGGAACCGGGTTGTCCGGGAGCCATGCCTGTCCAGTCACTCTGACCATCACCACCGTCGGGGGTGCCGCCACAACCGCTGACATAACCTTCGATTGAACCGCCCACGGTGACAGCGCACAGGAGACCTTGAGGGTCCGTGAAGCTCAGGGGGTCATTCTGCACGTACGCATAGCGGTTCCACGATTGCGGGTTGCCTGGATTGACGGCAGCAAGGCCAGCCGGGTCGGGCGAAGGCCAGCGGCCGGGCACCACCGCATACTCCCGCGCCGGGAAATCGTACACCCCGCTGACCGTGTCCTGATTCATTCCCGTGAAGTGCAGGTCGGTCGTCCCCAGCTGCGCGTATGCCTCCCCATAGGGAGCCAGCGCCGTGTCCGCGAACGTCGTCCGCGTCGGCGTGGACGCCAGCCGCGAACTCCCGAGCCAGTCCTTGTGCCGATAATACGCCAAGCCGCTGGCCGTGTACACCGCCTGCGCCCCGCCGGGCAGCGCCACGAACGCCTTCACCATCGTTTGCCCGCTCATCAAAGCCAGCTTCGCTCCCGTGGGCGTGTAGTCGAACTCGTCGTAATTGCTGCCGCTATTCTGCTCGACCATGCGGCCCAGCGCATCGTAAGTCAGATTCAACCCGTCCATCACCACCGGCCGGCCGTAGGCGTCCCAACTGTAGGTGTTGTTCGGATCGGCCGTGACGTTGCCGTTCGCGTCGTACGTTGCCGTGAAACCCGTAAACGGAATATACCGGTTCGTGATCGCCTGGCCGGAGTAGTAATAAACCGGCTGGAAGGATTGCGTGCCGCTCTTGCTGAGATTGCCGAAGGGATCGTAGCTGAACGTCTGCGACCACGCGGAGCCGCAATTGTCGGTCGCGATTCCCGCCACACGGCGCGGTAAAGCCTGCAGTTTCGATAAGCTGAACGTCCATAGGGCCAATCTTCCTATTCGCGTGGTACCTCTGGACTATTGAAGGACTTCGCTTGGGGCGGCTAACTTGGGAAGGTTCTGAGGGACCGTTAGTGACCTTCCTGGACAAGTTGCCCACAATCCTGACCCTTGCCGTATTGGTGGGAATCTTTCTCGCCCTGCGGAAGCACTCACCGGAGGCGCGCGTCCGCCTATGGACCTACGCTTGGGCGCTGATCTTCCTCCATTTTCTGGTTCAGGTATTCGAGACGCACACGGGATTCGCCGAGAACGTCGTCGAATCCATTGACCTTGGCGCATTGGAGCTATCGGGGGTCGTGTTCGTGGTTTCGATGAGCCAGGCCGTCATGGATCGCACTCGGCGCGCGCTTGTACTTTCAGTCTTGATCGTTCCCACAGCGTTCCATGCCGTTGCGGCGACATTCGATTGGCGTTTGCGCGGGATCGAGGTTGTCGCGCTTGCGGTCTTGACTCTGGCCGGGGCGGTGTTCGCCGCACGCGAGGTCGGGTGGCGATCGCCGTTCGGCATTGTCCTTGCTGCGATGGTCGTTGCGCCCGGAGTGTGGGCGATACGCGAGCAATGGCACGGACGTCCGGAGACGGGGATGGTGGCCATCCTGGCGTTGTCCTTCGGAATGACCGGGATTCTGTTTTGGAGATTGGTGCGCCGCTGGTCGCCGGGAGTTCTGGCCGTGGCCGGAGGCTTTCTTGCTTGGGGCGCTGTGTTTCCCACGGCGGAATTGCTGCTGGCACGCTTCGATCCGAATCTTCACGTGAATCCGGAACTGTGGAATGTTCCCAAATTCTTCGTGGCGATCGGGATGGTGTTCACTTTGTTGGAGGACCAATCGCGCCTGGTGGATGAAGCCCGCGCGCAAGAGCACGGGGAGAATCTCCTGCTGCACCGAGTTTCACTGGTGACCTCGCGGCTGCTCGACGGACGCGACGTGGCGACGCTGGGCAAAGAGATCACCGAGGCGATTACCGGGGGCGGCAGTTTCCGCGGGGCGGCTCTGTTCCTGCTTCGGGGACGATCGCTCGCTCACGCTGGCGGGCTCGAGCGGCGTGCGCAAGGCGGAACTGGAATCGTTGCGCGGCGTGCTCGAACGGCGGCAGATCGAGGGGATCAAGCAGGCGTGCGCGGCGGGCGAGTCCGCTGGGGAACAACGCGTTTCTCGTGCGCGCGACGAGCGAGGATAACCCGAACCGGTCCGGCTGCGGCGCGGCGGACGCGGCAGATCCTGATTCCGTTGGTTTCCCGGCGCGGGGCGCACGTCGGCGGGCTGTGGCTCTCGAAGCAGGGAAATGTGGAGAGTCACGAGTCCACGGAATTGGGCGAGCTGGCGATGCTGGCGACGGATCTTGGCGGTGACGCTCGAGAACCAGCGGCTGCACAGGGAATTGGTGCGTTCGGAGAAATTGGCGGCGCTGGGGCAGCTCGTGGCGGGAGTCGCGCACGAATTGAACAATCCGCTGACGGGAGTTATGGGATACAGCGAATTGCTGATGGACGAAGTCGCGACGGAAGCGTCGCGAAAGCGGCTGGAGAAACTCGGCGTGGAAGCGCGGCGGATGAAGCGCATCGTGGACGGGCTGCTGCGATTCGGCCGCCATGGAAATTCCGATTTGCGCAGCACGGATTTGAGTCTTGCGCTGCACGACGTGATTCAACTGCGCGAATACCACCTGCGAAAGCTCGGCATCGAAGTGGACATGAAGATCGAAGACGCCGCGGGGCAGGTCGCCATCGGCGAAGACGAATTGAAACAGGTTCTGCTGAACGTGCTGAACAACGCGATTGACGCGGTCGAAGAGAGCGCGCGGCGCACGATCACGATCCGGGCGCACCGCATGGACGATCGCGTGTTCGATTCGCTTCGAGGACAGCGGGCCGGGATTTCACGATCCCGACCGGGCGTTCGATCCGTTTTACACGACGAAGCCCGTGGGAAAGGGCACCGGACTCGGCTTGAGCATTTGCTACGGCATCGCGCGGGAGCACGGCGGCGACATTGCGGTCGCCAACAAACATCCATACGGCGCGAGCGTCGTAATCGAACTTCCCGTCGCGGGGACGCCCGTTTTTCGCGACGATGCGTGACGCCTGAGTTTCGCCGCGTCCGCGGCGAATTTCAATCTTCTGTCCTTCGACTCGTACCCTTCCGGATGCGCTTTGTGCCATTCCCAGGCGCTGGCGATGATCGAATCCAACGTCGCGAATTCCGGTGTCCAGTTCAACTCGCGGTGAATTTTCTCGGAGCTGGCGACGAGAACGGCGGGATCTCCCGGCCGCCGCGGCTGCAGTTCTGCGGGGATCGGCGTGGCCGGTGACGCGCCGGGCGGTCTCGATCACTTCGCGCACGCTGAATCCTTTTCCGTTGCCGAGGTTGTAAATCAAGTTGGTCGTGGCGATCGAGCGCTTCGAGCGCGAGCAGGTGGGCCCGCGCGAGATCGTGGATGTGAATGTAATCGCGGATGCAGGTGCCGTCGGGAGTGGGGTAGTCGTCGCCGAAGATGGAGATGGATTTCTTTTTCCCAAGCGCGACCTGAAGAACGTTGGGAATCAAATGCGTCTCGGGGCGATGATCCTCTCCGTGGGATTCCCAGGCGCCGGCGACGTTGAAATAGCGAAGGCTGGCGATAGCGGAAACCGTGGATGCGATGGAACCAATCGAGCATGCGTTCCACCAGAAGTTTCGATTCGCCGTACGCGTTGGTGGGATGGAGCGGCGCGTCTTCCTCGATGGGCGTGCGCTCGGGATTTCCGTAGAGGGCGGCCGTGGAGGAAAAAACAAATTTCTTCACCTTGTGAGCGAGCATGCTCTCGAACAAGGTCAGCGTGCTCGCGGTGTTGTTGCGGAAATAAAGTTCGGGGGCGCGCATGGATTCGCCGGCCTCGATCAAGGCCGCGAAGTGAACCACGGCGTCGAACTGGCCGCGCGCGAACACGGCTTCGAGGCTGGCGCGATGGCTCAGATCCGCGCCAATCAGTTCGGCGCCTTGCGGCGCGGCCGAGCGCGTGGCCGTGCGAGAGATTGTCCAGAATCGTGACGCGGTGACCCTGGCGCACGAGCAGATCGGCGACGATGCTGCCGATGTAGCCGGCCCCTCCCGTAACTAGGATTCGCGATCCATCGTCTTGCTGCGCCTTTCCTACTTACGCTGTTTCCGCGACACGCCATCTGACCGCCTGCGCGGCCCGGTCTTGCGCCCCCGGGCGTTTCCGGCGCAAACTGCTAGCGGACTATCATACCTATCTTGCGTTCGCGCGGGTGACACACATCATGACACCGGAAGAATTTCGCAAAGCCGGGCACCAACTGATCGACTGGGTCGCGGACTACCGCGCGGGAATCGCGGCGCGACCCGTGATGGCACGGACGGCTCCGGGAGAAATTGCGCGGCAAATTCCGGCCGCGCCGCCGTCCGCGCCCGAATCGTTCGATGCGATTTTCGCCGATCTCGATCGCGTCGCTGATGCCCGGACTCACGCACTGGCAACATCCGCGCTTCTTCGGCTACTTCCCGGCGAACGCCGATCTGGCGAGCGTGCTCGGGGATTATCTGAGCACCGGCCTGGGAGTGCTGGGAATCACCTGGCAATCGAGTCCGGCGGTGACCGAACTGGAAGAGGTGATGGCCGACTGGGTGCGGCAGATGGTGGGGCTCTCGGCGGATTGGAGCGGCGTGATTCAGGACACGGCTTCGACGGCACGCTGGTGGCGTTGATCGAGGCGCGCGAGCGAACGACGAAATACGGTCTCGCGGCGGGCGGGCTGCAAGAGGAGGAGAAGCCGCTGACGATTTACGTCGCGGCGCACAGTCATAGCTCGGTGGAAAAAGGCGGCGCTGCTCGCGGGATTCGGACGGCGAAACATTCGCGTGGTGCCGCACGATGCCGAGTATGCGATGCGTCCGGACGCGCTCGATGAGATGGTGCGTCTGGATTTGAGCCGAGGCGCGCGGCCGTGCGCGGTGGTGGCGACGAGCCGGGACGACGACCACGACGGCGTTCGATCCCATCGGCGCGATCGCGGAACATCGCCGGGCGGCACGGCTTGTGGCTGCATGTGGATGCGGCGATGGCGGGATCGGCGATGATTCTGCCGGAGATGCGGCGATTCTGGAATGGTATCGAGCAGGCGGATTCGATGGTGCTGAATCCGCATAAATGGCTCGGGGCGCCGTCCGATTGTTCGCTCTTCTACGTGCGGGACGCCGGAGCATCTGGTGCGCGTCTTTTCGACGAATCCGAGTTACCTGCGTTCGGCGGTGGATGAGAAGGTGAAGAATTATCGCGATTGGGGCATTCCGCTGGGGCGGCGATTTCGCGCGTTGAAATTGTGGTGCCTGATCCGGCAATGAAGGAGTGGCGGGATTGCAGGCGCGCATCCGGCGCGATTTGGAAAATGCGCGGATGGTTTGGCGAACGGGTGATTGCCACGCCGAGTTGGCGCGTGCTCGCCCCGGTGCGGCTGCAGACGGTCTGCGTGCGGCACGAGCCGCCCGGCCTGACGGGAGAGACGCTCGACCGGCACACGTTCGCGTGGTGCGAACGCGTAAATCGCTCGGGGAAGGCGTTCCTGACGCCCGCGATGCTCGACGGGCGGTGGATGGTGCGCGTCTCCATCGGGGCACAGCCGACGGAACGCGGGGATGTGGCGGCGCTGTGGTCGCTGATGCGCGAAGAGGCGGAGCGAGGCTGAACGGGTGTTTGCAAGAAAGGCATCCCCCCCCTCCTCCCATGTTTTTATGAATCTGCTGAATCCAAAGGACTTGCGACGAAAAAACACGTAAGTGTTGATTATGAAGGGCTTGGAAACCATTTATTTTAAACGAGATACAAGCAACGCGGCGCGAGCCTGTAAGTGCTGATTCTAAAGGAGTTAGGGGCGCGCTAAGTCTTTTGCTGTGTAGCACTTTTGAGTTGCACAAAAATGGTGCAATTCTGGGGTTTCTGAGGCGTGCTCTGGAGCGCGGCTGGGCGGAGGGATGGAATTCGAGTAGTTGATGGAAGCTCACACCACCTGATAGCACAGAAGTTGGCAACTGTCAATAATAATTATAAAGGTAACTTTTCGAATAGAGGCCAGAGTGAGCGCCGTAGCTTGGCCCGATTCAGAAAGATCCGGCCCTTTGCGTTCGAGAGCCGGGCGCGGAAAATTCAAGTGCTGCGCCGCCCACATAGGGCACATGATTACGGCCCCGTGTCTGACCCTTTGATAGCCGACATCAGAGCTCTTGCGAGCGCCTTTTCTTCTGCAGTCATGTCCGAGACCTCGACGGAACCGTCTATTTTGATTGATTTCTTTTTCCCTTTCGGGACAGTCAGAAGCTCGCCAGGTTTCTGATCGTCGGCAATCTTGGCTTCAGCCTCCAACTTTCCATCGGCTTTCTGGCGTTGCGTTCTAAACTTCTTTTCGTCCAGCATCTTGAAGATATGCCACGCGGGGACGACTTGTGAGATCGCCATGTTCGTGACGCTCCTAAGAAAAGGATGTTTCGACCACTTTCCATTTACATCCCTAAGAATCTCTGTGGTTTCCTCTAAGTGCCCGCGGTTTATGCCGAGAAGCATGGGCGCGAAGTCCTCTTCCTTCTTTCTCGGGGTTCCGAAGATGAATGGCGTTGGGTAGACAAAGACGGGCGAGCCGCCGTGTCCGCCGACCGAACGCATCTCTACGAGATAGAAAGGTTCTTCGTATAGGGGTGGCATAGCAATATTGCCGAAGCGCAGGACAGCGATATTCTTTTGAAGGTATCGAACATCCTTTCGAACGACTCGCGAAACCATGAACACGTCGGTTCCGTATCCGATTTTCAGCTGACTGACGCTCTCAGGTTTGAGGGACACCACTTCGGATATGGAGGCAAAGCTTGTCTCCGAATCCTCTGGTAGAGCCGTAATCGCCAGATCCAAACTCTTGTCTATTTGAAACTTTCCCTTTGGTATCGAGAGGAACCTGAAGCCAAAGACGCTATTTAGGCGAACTGCAATCGGGTCCAAGTCTCGAACAACGTGTTCATTGGTGACGAGGTAGTAGTAGCGCTGCGTAGAGCGGATCCTGCTTCGTACGCTCGCTATGAGGCCTACGGCGGCAAACCCCCTGTCCTTGCGCGCCCCTTCGGGTGTCCCATAAATAAACGCAATTGACGCAGCGTATAGTCCTGGGGTCGAAGGCATATCTAGATCTCCTGGTCGAGGTTAGCAAATTAGCGCCCCAAATATTCGATCCTGAAGGCCGCTGGTTCGGCCTCCTACAAGAAGCGAGAGAATCTTGGAATTACACTGTTCGTCACAAACTCGTATATGGCTTCGATTCCGGCGAGGTCGCACTGGATACCCCAATACATATCCCCAAAGAGTACAGTAAGATTCGGCACCTTTGGATCGAGTGCCATTTCATCCTTCATGTTGAGCGGGATCTTCACTTCCATATTCTTATCGAACCCTTCGTGGACGCGGTCGAGGGTGACGCGCCCCCATACCACTGTGCCAGTCGCGCCGTGAACTGGAATTCGCATGTGCTTATCAATGTTACATAGTTTATTTAATCGCCACAGATGATAACTATGAATTTCGGCGGCATCTCGTCCGTTGTACGGTTGGAGAGATTCGATGATGCGCACGGCTTCTGCGCGTATTCCTCTGGTTCGCCTCTTGATCAGTTGGGGATTAGGCTTTTCGAGGATCGGGAATTGGGTGTCCTCTGGATACGAGGGAAGCGGGGGTGGCAGCCTTGCCAGACACCAGGCAAGCTGATCGAGGGAAGCGCGCAGGTTGTAGAAAATATCACCGGCGATGAGGGGGATCTTGTCGGGGATGGCATCCATCTTGAAGCTGATAATGTGCAGTTGATTTTCCTCATCATCCCGGCGAGTGAATCGGCAGGGGTTCGATTCTTGAAAGACCTGCAATTCGTTCCGTAGGCTTTCAAGATGTTCCTTTGCGCGCGTTGTCTTGAGGTATGGATCGGTCAAGCCCATGATTCCCATCCGTGATAGGGGCGGCTTGCTTAGCCTGATCTATTATCGCCTATTGGGGTGCAATCGTCTGCTGCGAGAAGAAGGAGCCAGAGGTCCCGACCTACTGGTAAGGGCGCGTCTAAGGCTTCTTGTTGGTTTTTTTTCTTGATGTCGGCGCGAGGCGGGAGGGGGCAAGTTCCATCTGCTCGGGGATGGGTGCTTCTGCTTTCGGTGCTCTCTTGTGCGTGACGTTGATTGTCGGCGGGTAGTCAATCCGTTTGCCTTCGAGTAGCTGGGCGATTGTAAGGATTTGAAGACGCGGGTGATTTCCCCACGGCGACTTATAGAAACCGGCTGACGCTGCTTCTGTCTCCATCGGTCTCGTGGCTTCGTCGAGCGTGATTAGGACGCCGATCTCAGCCTTCTCGCGATCAACCACGCCTCTGAGGTCTCGGACATCTCGCACGCTGATGTGACCGGATTTCACAGATAGGATGATTTGCTTCGTCCTTCCGCCGTCCCCTTCATCGTGGAAAAAAAGCCGCCCGTCGATTCCCTGGTCGCTTCCTTTGCGTTGCTCCGCCTTCCGCGCCCCTACCAGCCCGAGCGACCACCATTGAAATTGATACGGGTCTTCCTTGCCGAGTTCCGTGGCGTCCTGCACGGAAACGGGCTCTCCGATCACTTGGTAGGACCTTGATATTTCCTCTCCGAATGCGTCGCGAAGGCGACTTTTGATCAGACCGATTGCGAGGTGAGTGATATCGATTCCAATCCATGGCCGGTTCAGTCGTTGGGCGACGGCGATTGCTGTACCGCATCCGCAAAAGGGATCGAGGACCGTGTCACCCTCGTTGCTGCTGGTCTTGATGATTCGTTCGAGGAGTGCTTCAGGTTTCTGGGTTGGGTAGCCGAGTACTTCCTTGGAGCGATTGTTGAGAACCGGCAGATCCGCCCACAGGCTTTGGACGGGTACGCCGGGCATTTCGTCGAGGTATCGTTTGTATTGCGGAACGGCTCCGGGCCTCGTTTGGATCACGCGGCCCTGTCGGATTAATTCTTGCATTTTGTCCTGCGAGTAGCGCCAATACCTTTTCACCCCCATAACTTCATAGAAGGGATTTCCCTTTGCAGCGCCCCCCGGGCCCTGGAGGTTGTCGATTCGGTAGTGCCTGCCTTGCTCGTCCACGCGACGATAGTCCCGATTTACGTACTCCTCGTCATATGGAACGTATTGCGTGTTCCAAATATTGTCTTCTGTCTTTCCGTAAAAGAGGAGCGAATCTGTTACGCGGCCATGGTGTCGCGCGCCTTGTTTGCTGTCACTGTGGGCGTGGGACCGCTTCCACACGATCTCATTGCGAAAGTTTACGGGACCGAAGATTGAGTCCAGCAGCAGCTTCAGATAATGCCCCGCTGTGGGGTCGCAATGAAGATAAATGCTTCCGTTGGTTTTAAGCACTCGTCTAAGTTCAACAAGGCGCGGGGCCATCATTGTGAGGTAGGCGAGCATATCGTTGGTACCGAGGAAGCGCCGAAAGGCTTGCATGACATCGGACACTCTGCCGCCACCCTCAACAATTTCCTCATAGGTTGCGGCGGACGCCTGGTTCCACGCCCAAGTGTCTTCAAATGCTTTAAATTGGGAGGCCGCGCCGGTGCCGTCTTTTTCGGCGAAGAGGACGTTGTAATCCTGGTTGGACTTGAAGGGAGGGTCCAGGTAGACGAGGTCAACCGATTCGTCCTTGATGTGACGCCGAAGGACGTTGAGATTATCGCCGTAATACAGTTGATTCACTGGCGAGAGTCTAGCGGGGGGTGAATCCTGGAATCAAGTGGCACGGCAACGGCGCGTGCTCGAACAGGAGGGGGAGGCGGAGAGATCCCTCTCTGCGTTCGGGATGACTTTGTTGGGGAGCGGCGAGGGGGAAAAGCGGCCCGCCGTGGCGGGCCGGCTCTGGGACGGCTGCAGAATTAACAAGGCATGGGTTCGGAATCCAGCGCCGGCGAATCAGAGTTGCGGGGCCGGACGCGCGCGGCGAAGGGACGAACTTCGCGCGGCCAGGTGGCCAGCAGGACGACGTTACGGCTGCCGGGCAAAATGTAAACAAAATAGACGAGGGACTTGCCCTCGATTTCAAAGAAATCCGCGCGCTGCGGATCGGGACGAGCCGGGGCGTCAGACGCCAGCAATTGGCGCAGCTCCTCGATGGCCTCCGCGGGATGATCGCGCAGGTCTTGCACTTGCGGCTGCTTTAGATTGCGGGACACTTTAGTTCTTCCTCACTTTCCCCACTCGCTTGCTCCTACACTCTAATACGCGCGAAGCGACAAAAAGTTCGCGATTTGACGAGTGTTTCTATGCTCCAACGGGGGAGCGAATTGAACCGATGTAGGGCGAACCCTGCGGCCCAAACTGGCGGCTGTTTAAAGAATTCCTTACAGTTTGATTAGATGATTTCCGGGGGCGAAGGATGCCTGACAAGGCCCGATTTCACGAGGAATGGAATGTAACGCCATAAGAATCAATGGGTTATGGAGTTGCGTGCCGGAGCGCCCTGAAGGGAAGCCTCACATGAATGAGCCGCGGCGGGGCGGCCACTGTACGCTAGCTGTCCTTCCGGTCAATAGCGCCTACTGTGCCGCGAGCGTAGATTCAACCTCATGAGCGCGGCCGGCGTAAACTCGCGAACCACCTGGACACCGACGAGGCTGGCGATGGCCCTCGCAGCTTCGCTTGCCATCGTCGGGCCTGCGGCCGCGCAAACACATTCTATGCCCGGACAGCCGATGCTGGTCACCGAGCTTCAACTCAACGCCCCACCTGCGACCCCGGATTGGAATGCGGCGGGCGGGCAGTTCTCAGGGCCAGATCCGATTGCGCTCCAGGCGCCAACGTCCCCGGACTGGATGACAACGCCGGAATCACTCCAGGGCAGCATAATTCAGTGCAACACACCCTTTCTGCAGGAATTCCGTTTGCCAATCGGCTCGCTCTGGGGCGGGCGCGTACACATTTCCGGATTCGGTGATATGCTCCTCATGGCCAATTTCAAGTGGGGGATTTACGGTGCGGGCAGCATCAGTGGCCTCAACCTGAACCGGGCCATGGTTCCTGCACTGGTCGAACCGGCGAATGAATCCTCCTACGGACTATCCATCACGCTCAGCCGCAAAGGCCTGAGCGATTCGGGAATGGCGTCCAGGTTCCTGCACCGCGCGGGCCGTCTGGCAGAGCGCCCAGGGCGTTAGTTCTTTTTCCTCCGCTTACTATCTAATGAAATATTGGCGATAGCCTTATTGGAACATGGAATACTTGCGCCTCGGGGCCTCAAGCTGAGATAGTCTCTTTCGTTCAGCCGGAGAATCCCTTGAAGCCCAGAAAACGGACTACTAAGCCGAAATTCGGACGCGACAAGCGCCGAAAACATCTTCATTGGCAAGCGACGGTCTTCTACAAAGATGGTGAGAAGTTCGCCCGGGTTTACACGGATCGCGAGAAAGCGGCGCGATTCGCAAACCGGCAAAAACGCTCGCCGATGGTGAAGTCTGCTCGCGTGATGCAGGTAGATTAAAAGCAGCACGCGGGTTTCGCTAGGTAAAGGGACGTAGCGCGAATTGGAACTGTCGCGAGTTGAAGATTCAACTCGTGGCCGCGCAGCGCATTCGCTTTTTGCGTCGATGTCGCTTGGCGATTTCGCTCCTGCACGAGGTGGGGTGTGCGCCGCGTTGCGCCAGTGGCGTTTGCCTTGCCGCCTGCTGTACCCAAAGCGTTCGATCCCAACGGCGGCATCCATCACTGCCAGCTCGAAACTCTTTCCATTGAAGCGGCGCGCGCAGAGCCGCAGGGCGGTCAAGGCAGCACCATCGCTGCGCTTGAGGCTCACCCACTCAACCACTGGCGGATTTGCATGCCGGCGGGACAGGTGGAGCATTCGTTGGGGCACACGGCGAAGTTTGGGATGCGGGGGTGGAGAACGAGGGAAAACCTTGACGGCGGCCGCGCGTGGGCGGAGATATCGAAACTTGACCGGCCTCGAAAGTTGCCGGTGCCGCAGCGCCATGCTATAAATGAATTCGTTTCGGGCGGCCGTAGTATAGGGGTAGTACGACAGCTTGCCAAGCTGTAGGCGGGGGTTCGAGTCCCCTCGGCCGCTCCAGATGATCTAGTCTCGAATTACTCTCGAAACCGTCGCAGGTTCCCATGCTGGCGTATCTATGCGGTCCCATCGAATTCTCCTCCGACGGCGGCAAGATGTGGCGCCGGAAACTCACTCCCTTTCTGCGCGAATCGCTCGGGCACCGCGTGTACGATCCCGCCGTTGACGAGAAAAAGAATCTTACGGACGAAGAGTCCGCCAATTTTCGCGAATGGAAGACCGCGGACACGGAACGCTTCCGGCGCACCGTGCGAAAAATCATTCAATATGATTTGGATCAGATCGAGAACAAGGCCGATTACCTGATCTGTCATCTGGCTGGTGCCGATGCCGCGGCGGCGAGCGGCGGAACGGCCGCGGAACTGACATTCGCTTACCGGCAGGGCATTCCTGTTTATTTGGTGACGGACCTGGCGGCGGAGCAAATCAGCGGATGGATGCTGGCTTGCGCCGATCACATCTTTCCCACCGTAGATGCGCTGAAGAAATTCCTCCTCGAACGATACGGCCGCGAAAAACAGGCGCCACTCTGGAAGGACTGAGGCAGATGGCGAGATTAGTGGTGGCGGTGGGGAGCACGCGTCGCCCCAAATTAGATGCGGTGCGCGCCGCGCTCGCGGAGATTGGCGGGCGGCTCGCGCCGGCGGGGACGGGGATTGAAATCGTGGGGCGCGAGGTGGCGTCCGGCGTGGGGCACACGCCCTCGAGCCGCGAAGAGCTAATAGCTGGAGCGCGCAATCGGGCGGAATCGTTAAATCAAATTGCGCTGGCGGAAGGCAGAGACTGGAAGTATTGCGTGGGGCTTGAGGGCGGTTTAGATGTCGTTGAGGAAAGTAGTCGGCGGCACGTGTTTCTCGAGAGCTGGGTGTACGTGCTGGAAAGAGCGACGGGCCGCGGGGCGTTTGGCCAATCGGGAGGAGTGCTGCTGCCCGAGGCGCTCGCGGTGGAAGTCCTGGAGCGCGGGGTGGAGTTGAGCGAAGCGATCGAGGTCTTCGCTCGCAGCACTGGGATTCGCGACGCGCAAGGCGCGTGGGGAATTCTGACGGATAATCTCATCACGCGGCAAGACGCGTTTCGCGCCGGCGTGATCAACGCGTTTGCGCCGTTTTTCAACCGCGCGCTTTACGCGCGAGGTGGAGCGGTATGGTAGGCTAACGCCGCAGGCGGAGGCGCGACGTGGACATCGTCAAAGGCAACATGGGCTGGATCGAGGTGATCGTCGGCCCGATGTTTTCGGGCAAGAGCGAAGAACTGATTCGCCGGCTCAAGCGCGCGGAGTATGCGCGACAGCGCGTGCAGATTTTCAAGCCGCAAATCGATCGGCGTTATTCGGAAAAAGAGATCAAGTCACACTCGGGCCTGGGGATACGCTCCGATACAGTGGAGACCGCCGCCGAGGTGTTGGCAAAAGTGGAAGGCCGGACCGAGGTGGTGGGGATTGACGAAGCGCAGTTTTTGGGCGAGCCGATTCTGGGTGTGTGCGGCCAACTCGCGGACATGGGCAAGCGCGTTATCGTGACGGGACTGGACATGGATTATTTGGGGCGCCCGTTCGAGCCGATGCCGCGTCTCCTGGCGCACTCCGAGGAAATCACCAAGCTGCTGGCGATCTGCGTGCGGTGCGGGAATCCCGCGGTGTACACGCAAAGGCTGGTGGCTTCGGACGAGTTGATCGTCGTCGGTGCGGGTGGAATGTACGAGGCGCGCTGCCGGAGATGCTTTGAGCCGCTTCTAGCGCATGACAAGGTGGAAGCGGAAAAGCAGACGAGTCAAGCGGCAAAGAGCTGACGATTGGACTTCAAAGGCCGAGCTCGAATTGTCGATTTTCGAGTTCTTAAGATGGCGACCTGAAGGTCGCCGCCACGTCGAACACTCGATTGGCCATAAGCTCCTACGCCCTAGCCATTCGGCGAGAAGGGGAGTAAAATGTAGGGATTGGTTTGAGTTATGAACCGCTTTTCCTGCATGGCCGTCTTGATCGCGGTCCTCTTCGCGGCTGACATCCAACAGCCGCTGCCGTTTCGGGCCTCGTCGTCCAGCCATGCCGTCGAAATTCCCGCGAGTGCGAACCTTTCTCCCTTGCCGGCGATGCCGGAGCCTCCGGATCAGCAGACCGCTCCCCCGAAGAAGGCGGACACGCTGCAGGCCTACTCCGAGCTTGCGCTGGTGCGCTACGTTGACGGCGAGTTTGCGAAAGTTGTTTCGCCGATACCGGGCGGAAAGAAGGGATTCCGTTTGAAGGCGGGCGCTCCGCTCGATGAGAATGCGCTGAAGCTGGCGCTTGAGTCGAACGGTTCCGCGGCGAATCCGGGCGACAAGGTGCAGATCACGAAGCTGACGTTTCGTCCGAAAGAAATCGTCGTGGACATCAATGGGGGCGGGCACAAGGGTTCGAGTTGGAAGGACCACATACAGTTGTCCGTCGGAGGAGTCATCCCGTCGGTGAGCACGCAGCAGGGGGATCCGGACACGGTTGCGTCGGTGCAAAATTCGCCGGGGGCGACGCTCTATCTCGATTTCGATAAGCCGCTGCCGGACATGACCCCCGACGAATTGAAAAGTTACCTTTCGACGATGCTCGATTTCAGGCAAGAGCGCTCGGCCGCGGTGCAGTGGGTGGACACGCTCCCGCCGGAGATGAAAAAAGCGATTGCGGAGAAGCGCGCGATTGTGGGGATGAGCCGCGACGAAGTGATCGCGGCGGTGGGGAAACCGGACAAGAAGGTGCGGGAGACGAAGCCGGATGGTTCGGAGACGGAAGATTGGATTTACGGGGCGCCGCCGTCGAAGACGATATTTGTGACGTTCGAAGGGGAGCTGGTCGTGAAGGTGGAGGAGTTTCCGGGCGGGATGGCATCTCCGTCCGACTGAGATTGCTCCAGCAGTCCGCATCAGGCTTTGACATTTCGCCAGCGGGGCCATAGCATTGTTTGTTCGTCGCATGAAGCTTTTGGGCCGCGCCGCCCCGCGGGATCTCAACTGCACAATTCAATGGAGGAAATATGCCCATCAAGGTAGGCATCAACGGATTCGGCCGCATCGGACGCAACATTGTGCGTGCGTCGCTCGGGAATCCGGAGATCGAGTTTGTGGCCGTGAACGACATCACGGATCCGAAGACGCTGGCCTATTTGCTGAAATACGATTCGATTCTTGGCAATCTTGCGCAGGAAGTGACGCATACGGACAATTCGATTACCTTGGCAGGCAAGACTTTCAAGGTATTCAAGACGAAGGATCCCGTCGAAATTGACTGGCCTTCCGTGGGCGCGCAGATCGTCGTGGAGTCCACCGGACTCTTCACCAAGGGCTCCGAGGCGAGGAAGCATCTGCGCGGTCCGGTGAAGAAAGTAATCATCTCGGCGCCGGCGACCGAGGAAGACCTGACCGTGGTGCTGGGCGTGAATGACAAGATGTACGACCCGGCGAAGCACAACGTAATCTCGAACGCGTCCTGCACGACGAACTGCCTCGCGCCCGTGGCCAAGGTGCTGCAGGACACATTCGTCATCGTGCACGGCACGATGACGACGATTCACTCTTACACTAACGACCAGAAATTGCTGGATCTGCCGCACAAGGATTTGCGTCGCGCGCGCGCCGCGGCGCTATCGATGATCCCAACTTCGACGGGGGCGGCAAAGGCGTTGCAGCTCGTCATTCCGGAGTTGAAGGGAAAACTGGACGGCTACGCGATGCGCGTGCCGACGCCAAACGTCAGCGTAGTGGATTTGACCGTGACCACCGAGAAGCCGGCGACGAAGGAATCGGTAAATGCGGCGCTGAAGGCCGCTGCAGACGGCCCGATGAAAGGCATCCTCGCCTTTTCGACCGAGGATCTCGTGTCCGTGGATTTCCGCGGCAACTCGAACTCCTCGATCGTGGACGCCGGATTCACGCGCGTCGTGGCGGGGAATTGCGTTCAGGTGCTCGCCTGGTACGACAACGAATGGGGCTATTCATGCCGCGTCCGCGACCTCATTAAGTTTCTCGCGGCGAGGTTTTAGCACGGGAATTTCGCGCGGGACCCGGCTAGGTGAGGCGAGTCCCGCGCTCCTACTCTCATGGGCAAACTATCGATTCGCGATTTGGAATTATCGGGGAAGCGCGTATTCATTCGTGTGGACTTTAATGTGCCTCTCGATGGCGGCAAGGTTGGCGACGACACACGCATTCGAGAGACCCTGCCGACGTTGCAATTGGCGATATCCAAGGGCGCGCGGGTGGTGCTGGCGTCACACTTGGGGCGTCCGAAAGGCAAGCCCGATCCGAAATACAGTTTGAAGCCCGTGGCCGCGCATCTCGCCGGGTTGCTCGGCAAGCCGGTGGAGTTTGCGGAAGATTGCGTCGGGGCGGCGGCGGAAGAAAAAAGCCGGGCATTGGCGAACGGTGGCGTTCTGCTTCTCCAGAATGTGCGTTACCACAAGGAAGAAGAAGCGAACGACGAGGGTTTCTCGCGGCAACTGGCGGCACTGTGCGACGGGATTTTCGTGCTCGATGCGTTTGGCTCCTCGCACCGCGCGCATGCTTCGGTTGTGGGCATAACGAAATTCGTGCAGAAATCAGCGGCGGGATTGCTGATGGAACGCGAGCTGACGTTCTTGGGCAAGGCGATCTCAAACCCCGAGCGGCCGTTTGTGGCGATGCTGGGCGGGGCGAAGGTTTCGGACAAGATCGAAGTGGTCGAGAACCTGATGCGCATTGCGGACGCCATGTTGATCGGCGGCGGGATGGCGTACACGTTTCTAAAGGCGCAGGGATTGCCGGTGGGAAATTCGCTGGTCGAAGCGGACAAGATTGACCTGGCGAAGAAGATTGATTTCGGATGCGGCGAAAAGCAAGTTTCGACTGGTGCTGCCGGTGGATCACGTCGTAGGGGCGGAGTTCAAGGCAGACACCGAGACGAAAATCGTTTCCATCGCGCAGACGCCGGACGGTTGGATGGGACTCGATATCGGACCCGCCACGGTGACGCGATTCTCCGGCGAGCTTCTTTCGGCCAAGACGATTGTGTGGAACGGGCCGATGGGCGTCTTCGAGTTTCCGGCGTTTGCAAACGGCACCGTCGAGGTCGCGAAAGCCGTGGCGAAGGCGACGTTCGGCGGGCGCGACGTCCATTATCGGCGGAGGAGATTCGGTTGCAGCGGTGCACCAGGCCGGCGTCGCGGATCAAATTTCGCATATTTCGACCGGCGGCGGGGCTTCGCTCGAATTTTTGAGCGGGCGCAAACTGCCGGGCGTGGAAGCGTTGACGGATCGCTGAGGAGTTCATGGCGCGAAAACCTGTAATTGCAGGCAACTGGAAGATGTACAAGACGCAAGCGGAGGCGCGCGCGTTTTTTGAAGCGTTCGCGCCGCTGGTGGCGAAATCGGAGCACTGCGAAATCGTGATTGCCCCGACGTTTCACGGCGCTGAGCGCGGCGGTGGAGTCCGCGCGCGGCACGAACATCCAAATTGCTGCTCAGAATTTGCACTGGCAGAACGAAGGCGCGTTCACGGGCGAGGTTTCGGCGGGGATGCTGGTGGAGGCGGGCTGCAAAGGCGTGATCATCGCGCATTCCGAACGGCGGCAGTTCTTCGGCGAGACGGACGAATCGGCGAACAAGAAGGTGAAAGCCGCGCTGGCGGCGGGGCTGAAACCGATCTTGTGCGTCGGAGAATTGCTGCAAGGAACGCGAAGCGGGTGAGACCAACACGGTTCTGGAGCGGCAGCTTCGCGGCGGCGTGGCTTCGTTGACCGAGGAGCAGTTCTCGCGTATCATTTTAGCGTACGAGCCGGTGTGGGCCATCGGCACGGGCCGCACCGCGACGCCTGAGTTGGCCTCCGAAGCGCACAAATTCCTGCGGCAAGTGTCTGCGAGTTTGTACGGACCCGAGCGCGCGGCGGGGCTGCGGATTTTGTACGGGGGAAGCGTCAAGCCGGACAATATTCGCGGCTTAATGGCGCAGGTGGATATCGACGGCGCGCTGGTGGGCGGCGCGAGTTTGGACCCGAAATCGTTTGCGTCGATCGTGAATTTTTAGGAAGTGAATTTTTAGGTCGAGAATTTTTAGGGAGTGTTGGAAATGCCGAAAGAAGTCAAGTGGGCGATTTCGTTTCTCGTAGGCGCGGGCCTGCTGTGGCTCGGCTGGCGCGTTTACGCGGTGCTGATTATTTTGCACATCCTCGTGTGCTTCACGTTGATGATCGTCGTGCTGCTGCAGAGCGGAGAAGCGGCGGATTTGGCGGGCGCGTTCGGCGGAGCCGGTAGCCAGACTGCATTCGGGCCGCGAGGCGCCGCAACATTTCTGTCCAAAGCGACGACGTGGTGCGCGGTGATGTTCATGTTGACTTCGACGGCGCTCACGATTCACATCAGCACGGGAACCGGTAGAACCGTGGGAAATTCCGTTCTGGAGGAGTTCTCGAAGCCCGTGCAGAAAACGGCTGCGCCTGCACCGCGCTTGGACCGCCTTCGCCTCCATTCCGCTGAACTGGGATGCCGCCGCTCGCTGCTCCGGGGACGCAGACCGCTCCTGCGACGACGCCGGCACCGGTATCAGCGCCGCCCCAGCCGCAGACGCAAACGCCGCCGCCAAAACAGCCTTGAACTCTTCGCGAGCCATGCTGCATTCTCGAGGTCTTGCGGCTGAGCACGCGCGCGGCTAGAATTCACCTCGCTACGATTCCACGTTTTAATTGCGGAAGTGGCGGAACTGGCAGACGCACCATCTTGAGGGGGTGGCGCCGTAAGGCGTGTGGGTTCGAATCCCATCTTCCGCACCAATCTTCGGTGAGAACTTCGCAGGCGTTAGGAAAAGATCGAACCGGCATCCGGCTGGTTCAGGACAGAAAAGCCATCCCATCCTAATTGGATTCCACCGTCCGCATTCCTCTGCGCCCTCGCGGCTGGACCGGGAAGCTCAACCGCCTGTACTACTTCAACAGGTCTGTGCGTGTTTACTCGGCGCTAAGCGGGACACTTTTTGTCTAAACTTCCCCACTGTATCCCATTTATTTTCTGGGAGTTCCCGTGTGAATGGCATGTTAATTTCAGGGGCTCAATCGGCAAGCTGGGCAGTTTAGCCGCAAAAATGTGAAAAGGTTTTCCCTATGCGCCCTCAGTTCGCCGTCCTGAAAGCTTCACCCCAAGATATGCCATTTGCAATGCATGGAAACTAAAGGAGTTAATGGAGGAACCTGGAAGCCTTTAGGCTCCAAGTTGGCATGCATCTTGCGCCTACCGTTCCTGAGCGACCCTCTCTCTTGGGCAGGTGAATGACGGTGAAGCTTATCGGCATGATGTGTGTCGGCATTTGTCCCCCGGTTATTCTTGACGCTTGCTGCAGCTGCTTCGTCAACGGGGCCTATCTACCAATTGCGATGACATCCGGCCAACTTTCGCCACTTTGTATCCGCCCTTGGGCTCGGACTTTTTCCACACCGCAGGCTCATTCGTAGACGCTCGTCCGCGCCCGGGACTCGGGCCTTGGACTCCATAGTCGCGAAAGTGTCGCTCCAATAGAAACGTGACCGAATTGCGATCACATCCACGAAGGGACCGTAGGGTCTCGCCTCTCCGACTCTGGGCGGTGCTGCTGTGCATCGCCGCGGCGGGCATTGCTTTGTCCGGCTGCGCAGGCGGTGGTGGCGGCAACTCCGCCCCCCCGGATCCTCCCGCCCCCACACTGGTGTCGATTGCGGTTACGCCTGCGAATTCTTCGCTCCCCAAGGGTGCTACCCAGCAATTCACCGCGCTCGGAACCTATAGCGACAAGAGCACTGAGAATCTGACGGCGCAAGTGACTTGGGTTTCGTCGAACACTTTGGTTGCCACCATTAGCGCCAGCGGGTTGGCCACGGGACTCAGTTCGACGCGGACAACGCAGATCACGGCCACGTTGGGGACGGTTGTCAGTCCGGCGGATACGCTGACGGCCGTTGCGCCGACGCTGGTGTCGATCGCGGTGACGCCGGCGAATCCGTCGATCGCGAAGGGACTAACCGAGCAGTTCACGGCGACGGGGACGTACACGGACAACAGCACACAGAACCTAACGACACAGGCGACTTGGGTGTCGGGCACACCGGGTGTGGCGACGATCAGTTCGGCGGGTTTGGCGACCGGCATCGGAGTAGGGACGTCGCAGATCACGGCGTCGCTGAACGGGGTGACGAGTCCAGCGGACACGCTGACGGTGACGGCGGCGACGTTGGTGTCGATCGCGGTGACGCCGGCGAATCCGTCGATCGCGAAGGGGACTACCGAGCAGTTCACGGCGACCGGGACGTACACGGACAACAGCACACAGAATCTGACGGGTCAGGCGACGTGGAATTCGGGGACGCCGGGTGTGGCAACGGTCAGTTCGGCGGGTTTGGCGACCGGTATCGGAGTAGGGACGTCGCAGATCACGGCGACGCTGAACGGGGTGACGAGTCCGGCGGACACGCTGACGGTGACGGCGGCGACTTTGGTGTCGATCGCGGTGACGCCGGCGAATCCCTCGATCGCGAAGGGGACGACGGAGCAGTTCACGGCGACGGGGACGTACACGGACAACAGCACGCAGAACCTGACGGCAAGCGTGACATGGAATTCTGGAACGACGACGGTGGCGACGATTAACTCTGCTGGACTTGCGACGGGAGTGGGGACGGGGACCTCGCAGATCACGGCGTCGCTGAACGGGGTGACGAGTCCGGCGGACACGCTGACGGTGACGGCGGCGACGCTGGCGTCGATCGCGGTGACGCCGGCGAATCCGTCGATTGCGAAGGGGACGACGGAGCAGTTCACGGCGACTGGGACCTACTCAGATAACAGCACGCAGAACCTGACGACCCAAGCGACTTGGGTATCCGGGACGACGAGTGTGGCGACGATCAACTCTGCGGGCTTGGCAAGCGGGATAGCGATGGGGACGTCGCAGATCACGGCGGCGCTGAATGGGGTGACGAGTCCAGGGGACACGCTGACGGTGACGGCGGCGACGTTGGTGTCGATCGCGGTGACGCCGGCGAATCCGTCGATCGCGAAGGGATTGACGGAGCAATTCACCGCAACCGGGACGTACACGGACAACAGCACGCAGAACCTGACGGCAAGCGTGACATGGAATTCTGGAACGACGACGGTGGCGACGATCACGAGCACAGGTTTGGCGACCGGAGTGGGGACGGGGACGTCGCAGATCACAGCGGCCTTCAGTGGGGTGACGAGTCCGGCGGATACGCTGACGGTGACGGCGGCGACGCTGGTGTCGATTGCGGTGACGCCGCCGAGCCAGTCGATACCGAAGGGAGACAGTTACCCCTTCACGGCCACCGGAACGTACTCGGATAACAGCACGAAAAACATCACGACGCAGGCGGCGTGGAACTCGGCGACAACGTCAGTGGCGACGATCAACTCCGCGGGCCTAGCGACGAGCGTGGGAGTGGGGAGCTCGCAGATCACGGCATCGCTGAACGGGATCACGAGTCCGGCGGTCACGCTGACGGTGGATCCGGCGACCGTGGTATCGATCGCAGTGACGCCGGCGAATCCTTCGATTGCGAAGGGGACTAACGCGAGCAGTTCACGGCGACCGGGACGTACACGGACAACAGCACGCAGAACCTAACGACACAGGCGACTTGGGTGTCGGGCACACCGGGTGTTGCGACGATCAGTTCGGCGGGTTTGGCGACCGGCATCGGAGTAGGGACGTCGCAGATCACGGCGTCGCTGAATGGGGTGACGAGTCCGGCGGACACGCTGACGGTGACGGCGGCGACGTTGGTGTCGATCGCGTTGACGCCGGCGAATCCCTCGATCGCGAAGGGGACTACCGAGCAGTTCACCGCAACCGGGACGTACACGGACAACAGC
>CAWCYS010000086.1:0-10543 GCA_963799715.1 Terriglobia bacterium
GCCCAATAATTCTGTCACCCCTTAACGGCCCGGTGAAAATGTCACCCTATGAACAGGGAGACCTTTGCATTGAGCCAGAAAGAGTTGCAACGAGTGGCGGTCATTTCATCGTGCGTGAAGGGAGACCTGCCATGTGCCAGAGCGGCGGAGCTGCTCGACCTTACGCCTCGGCATGTGAAGCGCCTCAAAGCGCGTTACCGGCAAGGCAGCGCAGCCGCTCTGGCACACGGCAGCCGCGGGCGGCCCAGCCCTCGCCGCTTGCCGGAACGCACGCGCGCCCGCATCCTGCAACTGGCTCGTGCGCGCTACGCCGGCTTTAACGATCACCATCTCTGCGAGAAGCTCCGTGAGGTCGAAGGCCTCTCTCTGGGCCGCGAGACCCTCCGCCGCCTGTTGCGTTCGGCCGGGATCGGTTCGCCTCGCCAGCGTCGCGCCCCAACGCATCGCCAGCGCCGTCTCGCGCGCGCTCGCGAGGGCGAGATGCTGCTGCTCGACGCCAGCCTGCATCACTGGCTCGAAGACCGCGGCCCACAGCTCACACTGCTCGGCTTCCTCGACGACGCCACCCGCAAAGTTCTCGTCGCTGAATTCCTCCCCACCGAAGATGCCCGCGGTTATTTTCGCCTGCTCCGCCGCTTGTTGCGCCGCTGGGGTGTCCCGCTCAGCTTCTACGGCGACCGTCACAGCGTCTTCGTCCGCAACGACGAGCACTGGTCGGTCGAAGAACAACTCGCGGGTAAAAGACAGCCGACCCAGTTCGGCCGCGCGCTCGCGCAACTCGGCGTCACCTACATCGCCGCGCAAAGTCCCCAGGCCAAGGGCCGCATCGAACGCCTCTGGGGCACGTTTCAGGATCGTCTCACCAGCGAACTTCGCCTGGCCGGCGCCGCCGATATCGCAGCGGCCAACGAAGTTCTCCGCCGCTTCCTTCCCGACTACAACCGGCGCTTCGGTCGTGCCCCGCGCGAAACGGAAAAAGCCTGGCGTCCCGCGCCGCAAGACTTGGATCGCATCTGCTGTTTTCATCACGAACGCTCGGTCAGCAACGACAACGTCGTGCAGTGGTGCGGCCGTCGCTTCCAGATCCCGCCCCAGCCACAACGCTTCAGCTTCGCCGGGGCCAAGGTGCAGATCCATGAATCTTTGGAAGGGAAAGTTGCGATCTATTACGGAGATACCAAACTCCTCCACTGCGGTGGAGAAACCAGCCCGGGGGTGACATTTTCATCGGGCCGTTAGGGTGACATTTTCACGTTGCTACAACAACCCGGACGCGCCAGCGTTTCCGAACGCCAGCCCCTATGCTAGACTACTTTGGCTAAACAAGCGTCACTCTGCTGGTTTCCGTGCCTCACCGGGGGATTCCCGCCAGGAGACCGCGACGCTGCCAAGAGTACCTCACCGAGCGAGGCATCCGAATGTCCGGGCATTCTAAGTGGGCGACAATTAAGCACAAGAAGGCTGCGACTGACGCAAAGCGCGGCCGGATTTTCACGAAGCTGATCCGCGAAATCACCATCGCGGCGCGCGTGGGCGGGGGCGATGCGGAAACGAATCCGCGCCTGCGCACGGCCATCTCCGCCGCGAAAAATGAAAACATGCCGAACGACAACATCGAGCGCGCCCTGAAGCGCGGCACCGGCGAACTCGAGGGCGAGCAGTTCGAGGAAGTGAACTTCGAGGGCTACGGCCCGGGCGGCGTGGGGATGATCGTTCAGGTCGTCACGTCGAACCGCAATCGCGTCGTTAGCGAGATGCGGCACATCTTGAGCAAGAACGGCGGAAACCTCGCGGAAACCGGCAGCGTCGGCTGGATGTTCCATCGCAAGGGCGACATCACGGTGCCGAAAGAGCAAGCGAGCGAAGACAAAATGCTCTCCATCGTGCTGGACGCCGGCGCAGAGGATCTGCGCGACGACGGCTCGCTGTGGGAAGTGCTGACTCCGCCGGAAGGTTTCGAGGCCGTGCGCGACGCCCTCACCAAGGCGGGCGTCACCCCGGCTTCCGCGGAGATCGGCTGGGTGCCGCAGAATTACGTGAAACTGGCGGGCCAGCAGGCGGCGCAGATGCTGCGCCTTGTGGAATCGCTCGAAGAGCACGACGACGTGCAGCAGGTCTTCGCCAATTTCGACATCGACGAAAAAGAGATGCAAGCCGTGATGGCGGCGAGCTAGCGCCGATCCTTCTGCTCAACCTCAGCGCCGGCCGGGAACGCGTCTCGAAAAAATCCTACCCTTTGCGTTTGTTCGCGCCGTAAACTCAACGCGTGAAACTGTCCGGCGCACGCTCCTTGAGAATCCTCCGTGTACTAGGACTCGACCCCGCCGTCGCGGGCGCGACCGGCTACGGCGTGATCGAGAGCGACGGCCGGAGCCTGCGCATGTTGCGTTACGGCGCGCTGCGGCCCGCCGTGGGTGCGCGCTCCGCGGCGAACGAGCAGCTTTGCCGCGTGCACGCGCTGATCACGGAATTAATTGCCGAATTTTCTCCCACGAGCGTCGCCATCGAATCGACGTTCATCGCACTCAATCGCAAGACGGCGTTGCGTCTGGCCGAGATGCGCGGCGTCGTGCTGCTGGCAGCGGCACAGAAGGGTCTGGAAGTACACAGCTATTCGCCGCGCGAAATCAAATCCAGCGTGAGCGGTTACGGAAATGCCGGCAAGGAACAGGTGCAGCACATGATCCGGGCGTTGCTCGGGCTTTCGGAAACGCCCGAGCCCGCCGACGCCGCCGACGCGCTCGCCGTCGCCCTGTGCCATATCCAGACGGCGCAAGCGCAGCGGCAATTGTCCGCAGGATTCTCGCGCGCTATCGCTGGGCAGCGTCACCGCGAGGCTGGTTTGCGCATCCCACTTTCGTCATGAGGATTTGTCCCAACCGTATCTTCACAGTTCTGTCGCTCCTCTTTACCGTGCTGTGCCTCGGCTCATCCCTCCCTGCCCGCGCGGGAGAGGCGCAGATTACTTTTCGCAAGGTTTTTGAGGGCAGCCTGCCGGAATACCAGGAGATCAAGATTGGCGAGAACTCCGGGGCCACCTTCGACATCCGACAATTGAGCGAAGATCCGGATCCCACACCATTTGAAGTTGGTCCCGCGGTGCGGGCAAAAATCTTCGAGCTGGCGGGCGAGTTGCACGATTTTCGCGGCGCGCAGCTTGACGTGCGAAAAAGAATCGCCAATCTCGGCCGCAAGACGTTTCGCTACGAGCATGACGCCGAAGCGTACGAGGTCTCGTTCAATTACACGATCGATCCCGCCGCGGAGCAGCTCCTGCAAATCTTTGAAGGCCTTTCGCGCCAGCAATGGGACCTTGTTTTTCTACAGCGCCAGATGCGCTTCGATCGCCTCGGCGTGAACGACGCCCTGCTGCAATTCGAGACCGACCTCAAAGGCCGCATCTTGCCGGAGCCGGAACGCCTCCTGCCCACGCTTGACCAGCTGGCGAACGATCCGCGCTTTCTGGACATCGCCCGCGAACGCGCCCGCACGCTCGCCGCCCGCATCCGCGCCTCGCAGAACCAGTAGGGGGCGGTCGCGCCTCGGTTTGGCGTCGCCACAGGGGCGTGCCCGTTGCTGGGCAACTCATCCGATTAACCCGCCCTCTTACTTATTAGGGTGTAAACTGTCCCCAGAAGGGGGTGCTGTATGACCCGCTACCGCGCCTGCTTTGTCCTATTTGTCCTTATCCTTGGAATCGTACTTGCCGTTGCTTCCCCTGCATCCGCTAATGACTACAGCTACGCACGCGTCGTCCGGCTGAGTGTCGTCGCCGGCTCGGTGAGCATCTCCCACACCGGCGATCAGGTCTGGCAGCCCGCCCTCGCCAATATGCCCATTCAGGAAGGCGATACGCTCGCTACGGGCGCCGGCCGCGCGGAAGTGGAATTTGAGAATGGCGCCGTCGTGTATTTGGCGGAGAATTCGATTCTGCAATTTACACAGCTCGCGCTTGAGGATGGTGGCCGCCTAACGCAAATCACGTTGACGCAGGGCACGACGTCCTTCTTTGGAGACCTGGAGAGCGCCGATTCCTTCGCGATGCTCACCCCCAGTCTGAGCGTCACCCTCACCGGCCACGCGGAATTTCGCATGGACTCCAACGCCAACGGCGGCTCCGTGCAAGTGTTCCAGGGAAACGTCGAGGCCAATTCGAGCGCCGGCGTAACGCAATTGCATAAGGGCCAAATGATCTCCCTCAGCGCTGGGGACGCCCAAGACGGGAGTGTGGTCCAAAATCCGAAAGCGGATGAGTTCGATCACTGGGTTGGCCAGGAGAATCAGGCGATCACCGTCGGCGCGGCCGATTCTCTTAATTACATGAATTCCAGGTTCGCGTACGGAGCTTCGGACCTGTACGGCTATGGCTCTTGGTTGGATTGCATGAATCTCGGCCCGTGCTGGCAGCCCTACGGACTCACTGCGGGTTGGTCGCCCTTCATGGATGGATTCTGGTCCCCTTACGCAGGACTGGGCATGACGTGGATCAGCTACGAGCCCTGGGGCTGGATGCCTTATCACTTCGGATCGTGGACCGCCTTCTCGGGTTACGGCTGGGTTTGGGTTCCCGGCGCAATGGACATGTGGCAGCCCGCGATGGTGAGTTGGGTGGCGGCCGGCAACCAAGTCGGTTGGGTGCCGCTCTCGCCTTACGATAAGCCCGGCTCGGTGCCCCACAATCTGCGGAATGGCGTGCTGCTGAATTCATCCGCTGCGGGCTCCCCAGTTGTGGTGGGGCGCGTGAACGGCGGCTCGCTGGTGAACGGGCAAAGTCACATCATGCAGATTGACCATCCACCCGCGAATTTCATCAGCGCGAGCGCGCCGCACCACGTAGCGATTACCTCGCCCTTCGCGGCGCAGGGAAATCGCGGCCTCGTCTTCGATCGAGGTTCGCATAACTTCGTGAACCAGCCATCGGCCTACATGCCGAACGAGAACGGAATGCACCAAATGTCCCACTTCCCCTCGGCATTTGTTAACAGGCCCATGGGCCCGCCTCCCGGCGCGAGGGAAAGCGTTCCTTCTCCGCGCGCCTCCGGCGGCGGCCAATTCGGCGGCGGATCGTCCGGCTCGCCGGCGGCCCCGGGTGGATCGCCGGCAGGACCGACCAATCCCAGTAGCCCGGCGCCGGCAGCGGCTCCTTCGAGCGGGGGCGCGAGCGGAGCTTCGCCGCACCACTGAACATCTCAAGGGATTTAATTCTTGGAGCGGTGCGCGGGGGAGCAGTGTCTTATCACCTCTAGACGCGGCTCAACGAATCGTGATGCCTGCGTAGCCAACCACTGCGCTGCGATCGCCGTTAACGTCTCCGGACGTTGCATAGCGCACCAATTCCGCCTTCGTTGCGCCGAGAAGTCGCGCGGCCGTCAGCGTGGCCACCGCCGGACCGAACCCGCACATCGAAATCTGCTCGCGGGCTACGGCATCGTAAAGGCCGCGGGCGTTGAGCGCCAACAATTCGTCGATCACTTTTTGATCCTTGACGCGCGTGATCGCGTCGCTCTCGTAGTGATTCATATCAGAGCTGACGATCAGCAGCACGGCCTCGCGTGAGGCGCGGATCGCGGACGCGATCGCGCCGCCCAGCGCGGCAAGCTCCTCGTAGCGCAGCGGCCCCAGCGCGATGGGAGTGAAGCGAAATGTGTTCTTCTTCGCGCCGAGGATCCGCTGCAGAAAAGGCAATTGCACTTCGATCGCGTGTTCGCGCGCGTGCGCCACTTCATCTTCCACGAGCGACGGGAACTGGCGCTTGAGTTCGGCGGCGAATTCCGAATCGAGTGCGGCGTCGCCCAGCGGCGTGCGCCAGGCGCCGTCGGAGAGAATCGCCATTCGCGCGCCGCGCGGGTAGTGCCGCGGGCCAAGCAGCAGGATTCGCTTGGGAAGTTCGAGCCGCGCGTAAACCGCGCCCGCGACGTGTCCGGAGTAAATGTATCCGGCGTGCGGCACCAGACAAGCGATGGCGCGCTGCGGTGCGACTGCTTCCGCTGTGGACGCGAAGGAATCTATTTCTTGTTCGAGTGTGGCGCGCTCGGATGGATAGAAGCTTCCAGCGACGGCAGGCGGACGAATCACAGCATCATCCAAAACTCAGATCGGCTTGGAGGGCTTGCCTTCGATGCGCAACGCGACCGCAGAACCCGGAATGTAGAGGATTTCAACTTTGTCGCCGTACTGATAGCCGCCGGCGTCCAGGACTTTCTGCATGCGCGGCTTCAGCTCATCGGAATACGTAAATGTCCGGACTTCGCGCTCGTGATCGGGCTGGAGATTCCGCACCGTGATCGAAGCAGGCAGTTGGTGCAACACCTCGCCGCGGAAGACAATCGGCTTGCCCGGTCCGGGCAGAGTGGACACCTGTGTCGTTTGCGGCGCCGCGAGCGCGGCAAACCCGAGCGATGCAAAAAGCAAAAGCGCAATCAGGCTAGAGCGAATCATCCAGAGATATCTTCAGGGACTTGAGAAAACGCACGTCCTGGGGCGTGATCTCAAACTTCGCCGGCCGCGGTTCCTCCTCCAGTACTTCCTGATCCACCTGGATGTGCAAGGCTTCGAGGAAACGGCGGTCCTGCGGAGAAATCTGTTCGTCCTGCGGATCTCGCTTCGCAAGGCCGATGGTCGCGTCCAGCTTCAACACGATGTCGTAGCCCGCCGCTCGCACGCTGGCGATGGCCGCAGCAATGCGCTCGGAGTCAGACACCGTATCGTTGATGGCGTGGCCCAGCTCACGCAACAGTTGTTTGAGTTGATCGTCCAGTTGCAAGGAGATTCCTCCTTACATGCGTACCTGAGGCGATTGTACGGCCCGCCCCGCATCGGCACAAGACTTAACCCAAGCTCGCGCGTGACTTATTCGCACCCGGATGACCGGCTATTTCGTGCCGGTCAGCGGCGCGTTCTTCCACTTGGTCGGGTCCCACATGTTTTGCGTGCGAACCACGTTCGCCGCAAGCGCGTCGAGTTCCGCGCGCATTTTTGCAGGCGTCACGTTCTGGTTCGAGAGCGCCAGATTGATGAAGAAGCGGCGCGAAGAATCCGAGTACGAGAAAAAGAACGGGCCCATCGTGTCGTTCTCTTTCAGCATCGTGATGAGCGTGTCCGCATCGAACACTTGCCCGTCGGGAATCTTCGTCAGATTCGCCCACATCCAGATATTCGATTGATCTTTGCTCAGGTTCACGTCCGTATCGATCGTCCAGCCTTGCGGCGTCAGCGTGATGTTGTACGTCACTACGCCATCGCTGTTCGTGCTGGAGGTCGTCGTGTAGCCCAGATTTTCAATCATGGTCTTCATGGATTCGGGCGTCAATTGCGTGCCCTGCGCGCGCATGGCCGCGGGAGCGAGCAGCGCGCACGCGCACATTACTAGAATCCGAATGGCAGTTCGCATCGTCATCCTCCAGTTTCGAATCTTCCCGCTCATTTCCCGGAATATAGCACGACCGCGACGCTGTCCAGCCCCCGCGTGCGCCGGCCGTGTCCGAGACGATAGCGAGGCAGCCGGTCCCCGGTATTCGCCGCCGTTTCGGATTCCGGCGGCCCTGTACTAGAATTTGGCAATGAGCGCGTCGGTCTTCGATTGGCTGGCCGGAATTCGCGGATTCTTGCGCGCGCTTTGGCGCGCCACCCGGCAGACGTTTCATGAAGTGACGGGCGCGATGTTTCTCCTCTTCGCGCTCTCGGGAGCAATTTCGGCATTGCGCGTGTGGCACCGCGGCGGACCGCTCTGGCCGGTCTGGTTCGCCGTGGCGTATTCCGTCATGATGGCGGCGTTCGGCGTCACTTCGTTTCTGATGGCGCGGCGAGTGCGTTGAATTTGAGGCCCCCAGTGCGCTCATGAGCAAACCACCGCAAGACGAAACCCCTCGCACGGAACGCCCGGCGCGTCACGCTACGCTCGGCGGAATCCCCGTGAAGCAGGTTTACTCGCTGGAAGATTCCCGCGAACGCGACGCCGAAGAATCCATCGGCTTCCCCGGCGAATTTCCGTTCACGCGCGGCATTTATCCGACCATGTACCGCGGCCGCCTTTGGACCATGCGCCAGTACGCCGGATTCGGTTCGGCGGCGCAATCGAACGCGCGTTACCGCTACTTGCTCTCGCAGGGACAAACGGGCCTTTCGGTGGCGTTCGATCTTCCGACGCAGATCGGCCTCGATTCCGACCACCCGCGCGCGCTGGGCGAAGTGGGCCGCGTCGGCGTGCCGATCGATTCGCTCGAAGATATGCAAACCCTGCTCGACGGCATTCCGGTCGAGCGCGTCTCCACTTCCATGACGATCAATTCCACGGCCGCGATTCTGCTCTGCCTCTACGTCGCCGTGGCCAAGCAACAGGGCGCGAATCTGCAAACACTTTCCGGCACCGTGCAGAACGACATCCTGAAGGAGTACATCGCCCGCGGCACGTACATCTATCCTGTGCGGCCGGCGATGCGCATCGTCACCGATCTCTTCGCCTGGTGACGCGCCGAATTGCCTACGTGGAACACGATCTCCATTTCCGGTTACCACATTCGCGAGGCCGGCTCGACCGCCGCGCGGAAGTGGCGTTCACTCTTGCCGACGGATTCGCCTACGTGGAAGCCGCCATCGCGGCGGGCCTCGCTGTGGACGAATTCGCGCCGCGGCTTTCCTTTTTCTTCAACGCGCACAACGATCTGCTGGAGGAAATCGCCAAGTTCCGAGCCGCGCGGCGACTCTGGGCGCGCGTCATGCGCGAACGCTTCGGCGCGCGCGATCCGCGCTCGCTGATGTTGCGCTTTCACGCGCAGACCGCCGGCAGCTCGCTTACGGCGCAGCAGCCTGAGAATAATTTGGTTCGTGTCGCGATTCAGGCCCTGGCCGCGGTGCTCGGCGGATGCCAATCGCTGCACACCAATGCGCTCGATGAAGCGCTGGCGCTGCCCACCGAGCAAGCTGCACTCCTCGCCTTGCGCACGCAACAAATCCTCGCGCACGAGACCGGCGTCGCGCAGACCGTAGATCCCGTGGCCGGCTCCTATGCCATCGAAGCGCTCACCGACGAAATGGAACGCCGCGCGCTCGAATACATCCGCCGCATTGACGCGCTGGGTGGAATGCTCCACGCGATTGAGGGCGGCTACGTCCAAGGCGAAATTCAAAAGGCGGCGTACGAATATCAGCAAGCGGTCGAGCGCGGCGAGCGCGTTATAGTGGGAGTGAACCGCTACGTCGCGGAAGCGGAGCAGCCTGTCCCGCTCTTGCACATCGACGCAGAAGCGGAGCGCGCACAGGTGCAACGCGTGCAAGCTCTGCGCGCCCGCCGAGATTCCGAGCGTGCGCGAAACGCCGTCGTTGAGGTCGAGCGGCGCGCCCGGACGGGAGAAAACCTCATGCCGGCGATTCAATCCGCGGCGGAGAACCTTGCGACTGTCGGCGAAATATCGGACGCGATGCGCCGCGTCTTCGGTGAATATCAAGAAGCGGTCGTGCTCTGATGCGAGATCTCGCGCGATGATCACCTGAATCTTATGACACACACACACCGCTTGATCCTGGCTTCGGAATCTCCGCGGCGAGCAGATCTGCTTCCGGAGGGAGCCGCAGCTTGAAGTCCTCCCCGCGCGAATTGACGAGTCGCCGCTTCCCGCTGAAACGCCAGCCGAAATGGCACTGAGACTCGCTCGGCTGAAAGCCCTCGCAACGGCGCAAACGATCGCACCGGCAGTGACATCTGCAACGCCCGCCTACGTCTTGGGCGCGGATACGGCCGTTGTGGTCGAAGGCGAATTATTCGGGAAGCCAAGCTCGGCGTCCGACGCGGCGCGCATGATCCGCGCACTTGCGGGCCGCACGCACCTGGTGCTCACGGGCGTCTGGACGATTCGACTGCCCGACACAGCGAATCGTGCCGCGCTCGAATCGACCTCTGTCACGTTTGGCGATTTAACGGACGAAGAAATTGAGGCTTACGTCGCCACTCGAGAGCCTTTCGGGAAAGCCGGAGGCTACGCCATCCAGGGACTAGCCGCGCGGTTCGTCACCCCGGATAAAAGGTCCTTATTCAAATGTAGTGGGCTTGCCGGTCGCGCGAGTGTGGACGCTCTTGCGCGAACTGGGCTGGCCGGATCTCGCGCTTCCGCGCAACGCCTAGGAAAACAAAAGGGCGGCCACGCGGGCCGCCCAGCTCAATCCCTATTTGCTTCTGGAAAGTTACGCGACGTGGTTTACTTCTTTTCCTCGGTCGCCGCCGGCGCCGCCGGAGGAGCAGGAGTCGCGGTGCTCGCTGGAGGAGTCGTGCCCGGAACGTCTCCGCGCATGCCTTCCTTAAAGCTGCGGATTCCCTCGCCCAGGCCGCGCATCGCTTCGGGGATGCGCCGGCCGCCGAAGAAAATCACGACGATCAAAAGGATAATTAAAAGATGGGGCAAACTAAGTGCTTCCATGCTAACCCTCCGCGGCCTGCCACTTGGCAGTCGCGCTTTTCGTTGCCGGACACCACAGCACAGCCACGGCAATCCGAAACCGCAGTATACCACGTCCCGGGAGTCTTGTAGCCTGCAGAGGGGTCAGGTCAGCG
>CAWCYS010000087.1:0-6563 GCA_963799715.1 Terriglobia bacterium
GGACCCCACCTACGCCCCAATTTTACCACGCGCCGAAACGTTTCGATGCGCTGGGCCGTTGTCTTAGACGGCGGGGCGGTCTATATTTGATGGCTCCTTCGACGACATTCAGCGCATCCAATGCAGTTAAGTCCGCTGGCGGTGTCGCGGGTATCAGTACGCCTGAGGGAGAGGGCCGGGGATTGACCCAGAAATGATCGCGAACCATAGGCATTCTCGCAGTCTATCCGTGAGCGCACGGGCAGTGCGTCTGGCGGCGCTGGGAATCTGCGCTTGCGTGTCCTTTGGCATCGCGGGCTGTGGGAATAAGAGCGCGGCCGGGGAGACGCCACAGGGGGCGATGCACGTCCAAGTGCAGGTGGCGCGAGCGGTCGCGATCCCGGATTCAAGCGAGTATCTGGCGGCGCTGAAATCGCGGCACTCGGCGGACATCACGCCGCAAGTGGCGGGGCAGATTACGAAGATCTATGTGAAGTCCGGGGATCTCGTGAAAATGGGGACGCCGCTGCTGCAAGTGGATCCGATGATGCAGCAGGCGGCGGTCGGCAGCCTGGAGGCATCGCGCGCGGCGCAGGAAGCGAACGTGAAGTTTGCGAAAACGCAATTGGATCGCGCTCAAAAACTTGTGGATCAAGGGGTCATCTCGCGCCAGGACTTCGACACGGCGCAAAATAATTACGACACCGCCGTGCAACAGATGAATTCGCTCGACCAGCAAGTAAAGCAGCAGGAGGTCGAGCTGCATTATTACGAGGTGAAGGCGCCGATGGACGGCGTAGTCGGCGACATTCCGGTGCGGGTGGGCGACAGCGTGACGACCGCGACGCAACTCACCACGGTGGACGAGCCGGGCGCGCTGGAAGCGTATATTTACGTGCCCGTGGCGCGCGCCCGCGATGTGCGCCTGGGGCTCCCCGTCAATCTGAGAGACGATTCCGGAAATCTGCTGACGCAGACGCAGGTGACGTTTATCTCTCCCGAGGTGGACGACGCCACGCAGACCGTACTGGTGAAGGCGGCGGCGCCGAATGGGCAGGGGAAGTTGCGCGTGGAGCAGCAGGTTCGGGCGGAACTGATCTGGAGCACGCACGCGTCGCCGGTGGTGCCGGTGCTGGCGGTGTCTCGCATCAACGGACAATATTTCGCCTTCCTCGCGGTGAGCGAATCCGGCGGCACGGTGGCGCGCCAAAAGTTGTTGAAGATCGGCGACACGTTCGGCAACAACTACGAAGTGCTCGACGGCATACGGCCCGGCGACCACGTCATCGTTACCGGCACACAGTTTCTTGCGGACGGCGTCCCGGTGTCGGAGGAGATCCAGAGCGAGCCGGGCTCTTCCGCAGCCCACTGATCCCATGCACCCCGCTGGATTTTTTTCCGCGCGCGGGCGAGGACACAACTGAATCGTGTTTGTCGACTTCTTCATTCGCCGGCCCGTCTTCGCCACCGTTTGCGCGCTGCTGATCGTTCTCGCGGGCGCGATGGCCATTCCCACCCTGCCCGTTTCGCAATTCCCGCAACTCGCTCCGCCGCAAGTCAGCGTGGACAGCGCTTACATCGGCGCAAACGCTCAGACCGTCGAGAGCGCGGTGACGCTCCCGCTGGAGCAAGCCATTAACGGCGTCGAGGGGATGAAATACATCACCTCGACGAGCGACAACAGCGGAAACAGCAGCATCACGGTGGTGTTCGACGTCAATCGCGATCCCGATCTCGCGGCCGTGGACGTGCAGAACCGCGTGAACCAGGCGCTGGGCCTGCTGCCGAACGCAGTGAAGAATACGGGCGTCATCATCTCGAAGCAGCAAGGCGGATTCGTTTTCGGCGCGGGCGTCTATTCGGAGAACGGGCAATACGACAGCCTATTTCTGAGCAACTACCTCGACGTATACGTGCGCGACGCGCTCAAGCGCGTCCCCGGCGTCGGTGACGTGCTCATCTTCGGCGAGCGCCGCTACTCGATGCGATTGTGGCTGGACCCGGCGCGCATGGCGCAGCACGGCCTCACCGCGACCGACGTATTGAACGCGCTCAACGAGCAAAACGTTTTGATCGCCGCGGGGGAGATCGGAGCGCAACCCGCTCCGTCAGGACAGTCGTTTCAGATCAGCGTCCGGGCGATCGGCCGGTTGAGCGAGCCTTCGGAATTCGACAACATCATTCTGAAATCGGGCGCGGATGGAACGCTGGTGCGGATGAAAGATGTGGGCCGCTCCGAGCTGGGGGCGCAGGACTACAGTTCAGCGCTCAACTTCAACGGCCACGAGGCCGTTGGAATCGGCATCACGCAACTGCCCGGCGCAAACGCGCTCGATGTGGACCGCGACGCGAAGGCCGAGCTGCTGAAGCTATCCAAGACTTTTCCGCCGGGACTCCGCTATGCGGTCGCGTTCGACACCACGACCGTGGTCGGCGAATCAATCCGCGACGTGCTGATCACGCTGGTGGAAGCGATTCTCCTCGTTATCGCCGTGATTTTTATTTTTCTGCAGGACTGGCGCAGCACGATCATCCCGGCGGTCACGATTCCCGTTTCGCTGGTGGGCACCTTTGCGTTCGTCAAGCTGCTGGGATTCTCGGTCAACACCCTGACGCTTTTTGGGATCACGCTGGCCACCGGCCTGGTGGTGGACGACGCGATCGTGGTGATCGAAAACGTGCAGCGTCACCTGAGCGAGGGAATCACGGAGCCGCACAACGCCGCGTCCGTGGCGATGAAAGAGGTGGCGGGCGCAGTGGTGGCAACGTCGCTGGTGCTGGTTTCCGTATTCTTGCCGGTGGCGCTGTTTCCCGGCACGACCGGAATTTTGTTTCGCCAGTTCGCACTGACCATCGCGTTTTCCGTTTCCATTTCGGCCTTCAATGCGCTCACGCTCTCGCCCGCGCTTTCCGCGTTGTTCCTGAGGAGAGAAACGGGCGTGCGAGGCGGATTGTTCGGCGCGTTCAACCGGATGGTGCGCGCCGGGACGGATTTCTACCGCTCGGTTCTGCGGACGGCGCTGCGCTTTAAGCCCGCCATGTTGATCATTTTCTTTGCGGGGCTCGCACTCACCTATTGGAACTACCAGCGGGTGCCGCAGGCGTTCATTCCGGAGGACGACGAAGGTTACATCTTCGTCATCGTACAGGCGCCGGAGGGCGCTTCTATCGCGTACACCAGCGCGATTTGCGCCGAGGCGCAGAAGGCGATGTCCGGGCAGCCGGAGATCGACGGCGCATTTTCGGTGGTGGGCTACAGTTTTTCAGGTTCGGCGCCGAATCGCGCCATCATCTTCGTGAGCCTGAAACCTTTCGCGGAGCGCAAGGGGCTTGAGCATTCCGCACAGCAGGTGATCGAGCGATTGCGCGGGCCGCTGGGAGGCGTTTCGGGGGCGATCGTCCAGCCGTTCAACCCGCCCGCAGTGGAAGGACTCGGCGATTTCGGCGGATTCGCGTACGAATTGGAAGATCAGGGTCGCAACACGCTTCCGCAACTCGCGGACGCGGCGAATCATCTGGTGGCGCAAGGCAACGCGAACCCCGACCTTGCCGGTTTGTTCACCAGCTTCACCGCCGACGATCCCCAGTACCTCGTGCACATCGATCGCGAGGCGGCGAAAAGTTTGGAGGTGCCGATCAGCCAGATCACCGACACGCTGCAGGTGTACATGGGCTCGGAGTACGTGAACGATTTCGACTTCAACAACCGTTCGTACCGGGTGTACGTACAGGCCGATTCGCCGTATCGCGCGAAGCCCAAGGACATCAGCCAGTACTACGTGCGTTCGGACGCAGGCAAGCTGATCCCGCTGGAGTCGCTCGTCACCCTGGAGCCGACGGCGAGCGCGCAGGTGATCAGCCATTACAATTTGTTTCGTTCGGCGGAGATTGACGGCTCGGCGGCGAGCGGGCGCAGTTCCGGTGAAGGAATTGCGGCGATGGAAGCGCTCTCTAAGAAAGTCTTGCCGCAGGGCATGACCTACGAATGGAGCGGATTGTCGCTCGAGGAGATCGAATCCGGCGGCAAGGCGACGATTCTTTTCGGCTTGGGGCTGGTGGTGGTCTATCTGACGCTGGCGGCGCAGTACGAAAGTTTTGTCTTGCCGTTCATCGTGCTGCTGGCAGTGCCGCTGGCGCTGCTGGGCGCGATTTCGGCGCAATCGCTGCGCGGATTGCAGAACGATGTTTACTGCCAGATCGGGCTCATCATGCTGATCGGCCTTTCGAGCAAGAACGCAATTCTGATCGTGGAATTCGCGGAGCAGTTGCGCGAACAAGGCATGACGATCCTCGAAGCGGCGATCGAAGCCGCCCGGATTCGGCTGCGGCCGATTCTGATGACTTCGCTGGCGTTTATCCTCGGCGTCGTGCCGCTGGTGCTGGCGCAAGGCGCGGGCCGCGCGGGACGCATCTCGGTGGGCACGACCGTTTTTGGCGGGATGATCGCCGCGACCACGCTGAATTTGATTTTCATTCCGGTCCTCTACGTCATCATCAAGTCGCTCCTTCCGGGCGGCAGCTCCCCACGGCACGACGCAGCCGAATAGCAAGGCACGCCGCTCTTCCATAGCCTCCACGAGGACGTGGCTGACAAGGAGGAGTGCCTGTACTACTGAGAGGGCTTAGCGGCGAGGTCGCGGCGGCGGGCTTCGACGGCGGCGCAGAAGTCTTTGACCTGTTTAGTGAAGAGCTTGTTCAAATCCGCTGAATAGCCGATTACGGCCCAAGGCGCGCGGCCGGCGCAAAATTGCAGGACTTCTTCAACGCGCTTCTCCTTGGCCATGAAATTCATGTTGCCGCCGTAGAAATGAAGGAGGGCGGAGTAACTCTTGCCGGTGGGAATGAAATTCACCCGGCGTTGGGTGACTTTTTTGTAGGCCCAAAGCAAATCGTGGAAGCGATAGAGATTGAAGACGAAGAAGCTTTTTTGGAAGGCGAAATTATCGGTGAGAACGACTCCGGCGGCTTTGTACCGTACTTGGCCGTTGAATTCGCGTTCAGCCTCGACGGAAATACCGATCGGGTCGCCCCACAGGCGGGCGCGTTTCACAGCGGGATGGGTTTCGATGTCGCGCAGGCGTGAGAGAGCGGGCCGCGCGAAAGCGACGACGAGCACAATCACCAAGACCGCGATCGCGATGCCCCCATAGCCGTTCGTGCGAAAGCCCTGCGTATCGAGATAAAACGGATAGCATTGCGTGGAATCCAAGTTGGAATCCACGCCGGTGAAAAGTTGATTCGAGAGATCGTAGTCGAACGGCTTTAATTCTCCGGAAACATTTCCCGCCGGCGCCGAACGGCTTTTCACGATCAGGAGGCGAGCGCCAACCTGAACCGCATAGAAACCCGCTGACGGATATGCGCTTTTTTTCTCGACGCCGTTTTCGGTCTCCGTCGTGAACTCCTGTACGCCGGTATCCGCGACTTTGCCGCCGGCGACGGTGACAAAATAACGCGGCGCTTTATCCGCGTCGTCGATTTGCGCGAGATCGTTTGCGGAAAGTTGGAATGGGCCACGGAAGAAATTGTTGACGTAGCGCGCGTTGTAGGCGACGAAGCCCAGTCCGGCGAGAAGAATCACGGCCCAGGCCACGACTTGACGCCGGCACGTGAGCCGGCACTGGCGAATGATCCACGATTCCATGAACGCGCGACCTCTAGGGAAGACCGACTTTCGTTGAATCGTAGCACACGCGGGGAATCTCCTCTCGCAACAGCAAATTGATGTTGCGAATGGCGCATCGCCGTGCAAGACGGGAACGATATCGCGGACCGTTGGACGATTGGCGGTTCGAGGTGAAATTGAACGGCACGGGCAGGAACGCATAGAATTGGCTCGCGCGCTCACACAAAATGCCGGACCGGAGGAAACACATGTTGCGCACGGGCGGAAACAAGATCACCTGGTTGGGCCATTCCAGTTTTCAAATTACAACCGCAAACGGAAACGTGGTTCTGATCGATCCGTGGCTTAAGGGAAATCCAAAATGTCCGCCGGCGATGCAGCAGCCGGCGCGGGTGGACGTCATTCTTCTTTCGCACGCGCACGGGGACCATCTCGGCGATACGCTGGCGCTGGCGAGAGCGCACCAACCGAAGATCGCGGCGATTTACGAGACGGCGCTGTGGCTGGAATCGAAGGATTTGAAAAATGTGACCGGGATGAGCAAGGGCGGCACCGTGAAATTCGGCGACATTGCGGCCACGCTGGTCAACGCGTTCCACTCCAATGGAATCGAAGACGAAGGAAGAATAGTTTACGGCGGCGAGGCCGGCGGGTGGATCGTGAGGTTGCCGGGAGGACTGACCCTCTACCACGCGGGCGACACCAACGCATTCGGCGACATGAAATTAATCGGAGAGATTTACAAACCCGACGTGGCGCTGCTGCCGATCGGCGATCTCTACACCATGGGTCCGCTCGAAGCGTCGCACGCAGTCCGACTGCTGGGCGTGCAGCACGTAATTCCCATGCACTACGGGACATTCCCCGCGCTCACGGGCACGCCCGAGGCGCTCCGCGAACTGACGCAGAACATCGCGGGCCTGGAAATTCACGCGTTGAAGCCCGGCGAATCGCTCGG
>CAWCYS010000088.1:0-42324 GCA_963799715.1 Terriglobia bacterium
AAAGCCCCACGTTCGCCCGTTCGGGACGAACATGGGGCACACATTATAAAAGGGCGCCCCTTTCGGAGTAGGCTGCGGTTGTTGTGATGAGCATCAGCCGAAGCCTGACGAAAGGAACACCCTATGAACAGTGTGAAGTACGTTGGTTTGGATGTCCACACGGAGACGATTTCGGTGGCGGTGCTGGATGCCGAGGGCCAACTGGTGATGCAATCAGTGCTGGCCACGCGCGCCGGCGCGATTCTGGATTTTCTCCACGGATTGCGCGGAACCATTCATCTCACGTTTGAAGAGGGGACGCACTCGGCGTGGCTTTACGATCTGCTGGCACGCCGGGCGGCGCGCGTGGTGGTGTGCGATCCGCGGAAGAACGCGCTGCTGAAAGCGGGCAACAAGAGCGACACGATCGATGCGCGCAAGCTGGCGGAGTTGTTGCGCGCGGAGCTGCTCTCGCCGGTCTATCACGGCGAGAACAGTCTGCGGGCCCTGCAGCAACTCGGACGCAGCTACAGCGCGTTGACCGAAGACGCGACACGGGTGAAGGGACGGCTCAAGGCGATCTATCGCGGGCAAGCCATCGCCAGCGTGGGCAAAAAGTTGTACGGCGAGCGGCACCGCGGCGAGTGGCTGGCGCAGCTGGCAGAGCCCGGGTTGCGACGGCGCGCCGAACGGCTCTATCAAGAGCTCGATGCCTTACGGGAGTTGCGTCGCGAGGCGCGCCAGGAGTTGCTGGTCGAGAGCCACAAGCAAGAAGCCGTGAAGCGGCTGCAGACGATTCCGTTTCTGGGACCGATCCGTGCGGCTCTGCTGCTCGGAAAAGTGCAAACGCCGCACCGCTTCCGGACCAAGCGGCAGTTCTGGGCGTACTGCGGGCTGGCGCTGGAGACACGCAGCAGCGCCGATTATGGTTTCCGGGGCGGACAAGTGGTGCGCAAGAACAAGCCGGCGTTCATCCGCGGACTGAACCGCAACCACAACCACGAACTGAAGAACCTGTTTAAGAGTGCGGCGACCTCGGCCAGCGCGCGTGAAGGACCGTTTCAAATTTTCTATGAAGGATTGCTCGGCAAGGGGATGGCGCCGGCGATGGCGCGGCTGACTCTGGCGCGCAAGATCGCCGCGATCACCTTGTGCATTTGGAAGAAAGGAGAAACGTTCGACGCCGAACATCTAAAGTTACAAGCAGCTTGAGCGCGCGGCGTCCTCGGGACGCGAGAGGAATGACTCTGCGGTCCGTCGGTCACTGAGCGCTCGGGTTCGAGGGTAAGTATCCAGGTGAGGGGTAGGCGCCACACGAGTCTCACGGGGCACCGTATGCTCCCTCGGACAACCCAACAAAGCTATAGGCCACGAGTCTCAGATAGAACCATGGTTGACACCACGCTGCTTGAGAAGGCGTCAGAGCCGGCGGAACGAACGCAGAGTGAGATAATTTGGACCTCGTGTCTTGGATGAGGAGAAAACGCTCGGGCGAACGGCAGTCGCACGAATGTACAGGGGCTCGATGCAAGAAAAAAATCCCCTTTGCCGAGGGGAGAAGTGTTTTTTCTTGACATCTCCTTTTATAGAACCCTAAAACTCTAAGTCAAAAGCCGGACCGCCCACACTCGGACGGTTGAAGCTAGCGCACGCCGGGGACAAAAGTGGCGTGGCGAGGAGGGGGCAATATCGTGTATCATGTTGGGAAATTTGGCAGGTGAAAATGTCTGAGGCGAAAGCGGGCTCGAAGACTGGGAAGTATCTGCTCCGGATGCGCCCCCGCGGGTTTTGTGCCGGGGTGGTCCGGGCGGTGGATATCGTCGAACTGGCGCTGCAGGTGTATGGGTCGCCGGTTTACGTTCATCACGAGATCGTGCACAACCGCTACGTCGTCGAGCAACTCCGGCAGCGCGGGGCCATTTTTGTCGAGACGGTGGAGGAAGTGCCGGAAGAGGCTGTGCTGGTCTTCAGTGCGCACGGCGTGCCTCCCACGGTGCGCGAAGAGGCGAAGAATCGCCGCCTGCGCGTGATTGACGCCACCTGCCCGCTCGTCACCAAGGTGCATCTCGAAGCGTTGAAATTCGCCCGCGAAGGCCGAACGATTATTTTGATCGGCCACAAGGATCACCAGGAGATCGTCGGCACCTCGGGAGAGGCTCCCGATCGGACCGTGGTGGTGGACAGCGTCGAAGCGGTGGACCGGCTGCAAGTAACCGATGCGAGCCGGCTGTCATTTCTGACGCAAACGACGCTCAGCTTATACGACACGCAGGAGATCGTGGCGAGGCTCCGGCAGCGGTTCCCGCAGATCGAAGGGCCGGCGTCGGACGACATTTGCTACGCGACGCAGAACCGCCAAGAAGCTGTGGAGGCGATGGCGCAGGAAGTGGAGTTGATTCTAGTGGTGGGTTCGCCGAATAGCTCGAACTCGAACCGGTTGGTGGAAGTCGCCGAGCGCGCGGGAGTGTCCGCGCGGCTGATTGACGATGCGAAGGGCATTAATCCGGAATGGCTTGAGGGCGTGAGCCGCGTGGGATTAACGGCGGGAGCCTCCGCGCCCGAAGTGCTGGTGGAGCAAGTGAGCCAGCGGCTGGCTTCCTTTGGTTTCACGGATCAACAGGACCGGGACTTGATTCGCGAGGACGTTCGGTTTACGCTGCCGCAGGAATTGGCAGTGATCGCGCCTGCTTCCAAGCAGGCGTAGCGCCCCGGGGGGCAGGGGGCGGGCAATTCCGTCCCTGCAAGTGGCAGGCTGGCTTCCCAAAAGCAGAGGAGCACACCTTTGGCGGTCAAGATAATCCGTCAGCCGAAGAAGATTGCCTTGCTGGGCGCGCCATCGAGCGCGGCCGCGCTCTCGGCGGGCCACGAGCGCGCGCCGGCGGCCTTGCGCGCGGCAGGTCTGATTCCCGCGCTCCAAGCGGCTGGATTTGAAGTTACCGATCTCGGCGACGCCGCTCCACAACTCTTTCAACCCGACGACGAACACCCGCGCGCGCGAAATCTTCCGGCTGCACTTGCGGGCTTGCGCGATTTGCGGCCGAGGGTGGAAGTTGCGGTGAAGTCCGGAGCGCTGCCGCTGGTGATTGGCGGCGATTGCATGATCGTGCTTGCCACGATTGCCGGCGCGCGCCGCTATTATCGCAACGTCGGCTTGGTGTACATGGATTCGGACGCCGATTTGAAGGAGCCGGCTGCCTCGTCCTCCGGTTGCGTGGATGGAATGGTGATCTCGCACGCCATCGGGCGCGGCGCGGCGGAGATGATTCGTTTTTGGAATGAGCCGCCGCTGGTGCGGGAGCCGGAGATTGCGCTTTTCGGCGTGAACCGCACCGATCCCGCAGAAGATAAATTTATGGAGCGCACCCCAATGCGCGCCTATCGCGCTGCCGACATCACGAAGCGTGGCGCCGCAGTCGCAGCGCAGGAAGCGCTCGACCACATGCACGGAGCGGGGCATGAATTCGTGTTGCACTTCGATGTCGATGCGATTTCGAGCGACGATTTCAGCGCGACGAATTATCCATCGGTCAGCGCGCTGTCGCTGGCCGAAGCCCGCGAGGCGCTCGCGGTTTTTGCGCGGCAGCCGCACCTCGCGGTGATGACCGTGTGCGCGTACAATCCCGCACTCGATCCGGACGGCTCGGCAGCAAAACTTGTGATCGACGTGATTGTTGGGGCGCTCGCGCAGCGGCTTGTCGTGCCGTCCGAGCCGGCGACCGAAACTGCGGCGGCGATAACGCCGGCTCCGGCAGAATCGCCAATCGCTGAACCAGAGCCCGCGACCGTGGTCTTGCCAAGCGAGGAACCCGCACCGGAGACAATCGAATCGTCTACGAGTTCTTCGGAGGCCGAGGTGGAATCTCCGAAAGTGGAACCGGCAAGTTCTTAGTTCGCCCGCTGTGCAATCGTTTAGAAATTAAACGTCAATTGTAGATCGATCCTTCGGTCCGCCGTGCCGGAGGAGTAGAGGCCGAAGCCACCTCCGCCTGCCATTCCAATCGATTGGTCAAATAATGGCACCTCCGTTGGGGGCATCCCCATTGTCGTGGCGGGCAGAGTTCTGGTCGCCTCGAGGTTTCCGACCGGCTGACCAAAATTCGCGATATTGAACAGATTGCGAATGTTGGCGCTGATCGTCAGCGTGTACTTCTGACCTGAAGATACCGGGCCGCCGAAGGGGCCGCCACCGCCCACTCCTCCCGGCCCACGCCCACCGCCCCCTCCGCCAGGGCCTCCACCTGGACCACCCGGTCCGCCGCCGGGCCCACCGCGTCCTCCACCTGGGCCTTGGCCGGGGCCGCCCGGCTGGCCGTTGTTGGCAGCCGATTCAAGCGGGCCGCCGAAGCCAAAGGTCTTTCCGATGCGCAAGTTCAACGTGAAAAGCGCGGGGCCGTTGCCGTAGTCGATCGGTGCCAGGGCTTCGCCCGCCGCTGGAACCGCGTTGAATGTGCCGAGCGGTGTGCAGTAATTATTTCCGGTGATGGTCACAGTGGCGCAGGCCGTATTGGAAACCAATCCGGGCCGCTGATTGAAAACAGAACTGCCGATCAGGTCCTGCGGGATGGTCACATTAAACGGCGACCCGGAGGCCGCCACAAGCAGCGGATTCAACCGAAAACCCCATGGCAGCGTCACGGTGCCGCCAAGGAAGACCCGATGGCGCGTATCGAATGACGCGCGACCGTAATCCGCGAGGATGTCGTAGGGATTGGAAGGGAAACTCCCGGCGCCACCCGCGTCGCTATTGGCAAACCCCAGGCTGTAGAAGCCGAACAAAGTGACCTTGCTACCCCAGCGGTAGTTCAAATTGACGATCAGCTGGTTCTGCTCGAACTCTCCGCCGGACTGGTACTGATAAATATTCTCGAGAATGCCGTTCGGTCGCGTGCCGCTGTCCGGATTGCCGTAGACAAAGGTTCCGGGGAGCGGGGCGTTAGTGTTGTCTGTGAGCAATTGATGCTCGCCGTGCGTGTTCAGATAATTTGCAGTGATCGTGGCGCTTTTGGTCAATTGCCGCTCGACACTGATTGCGGTCTGCAACTTGTACGGAGCGCGCAGATTGGGCGCGATCTGGTAGATGGACGGCACCGACGTGGACAAACTCCCGGTGTAATCGCTGGCCGGAGCCGAGCCGTTCGGAAAAAAGAACGACGGGTCGTTGACCACATATTCCTGCTGCGTAGTGCCGTTTTGGCGCTCCGCCTGGAGCACGAGATCATCCGTAAACCGGTCGTAGAAGATTCCGAAACCGGCGCGCACCACCGTCGTCGGGCCGGACTTGGAATGGCCGAGTCCCCAGGAGAGCATGGCGCGGGGCGCCCAGTCGGCGTGGTCATGAATGTGGTTCTGCGATTCAAATCGCAGGCCGTAGCTCAGCGTCACCGTGGGGCGAATCTTCCAGTCGTCCTCGGCATAGACGCCCACATCGACAAGATTCACCGTAGCCGTGGGCGAGCCCGTGACGATCGAGAATTGGCTCGGTCCACCGCCTAGGGATTGAATGGTCGACATCGATTCATTCGCCGCCAATCCCTCCTGGGTGATTTGATACGCGGTCAGAGCTGTAAAATCGCACGTCTCGGTTGTTGCGTTCGTCGTGGAATCGGCAGGACACGTGCCGCCGAAATTCAACGCAGGCAAAGACGTAGGGCTGAAGGTATAGGATCCGTTGAACCCGCTCGTGGAAACGTTGGTGACTTGAAAATCACGCAAACGTCCGCCAAATCGCAGCGAGTGCTTGGTGAAGGCGATCTGTGTGTAACTCTGCAATTCGTAGTGATTCTGGTCGTCGGTGGCCACTCCGGATCGGTTCCCGCCGCCACTGAATTCGCCAATAACATTAAGAGACGGCAGTAGCGACTGAGCAGTGCTCGTGTCGCTCTGGCGGAGAAACTGGAACCGCGTCTCAGTAAGCGCACGCGGGCTGATGATGTGGGTTTCGTCGAGTTGGATGGTGTTCTCGATGTCCGACGAATTGATTCCCTGCGAAGGGAGCGTTTGCCCCGATATCCCGCTATTCGTACTGATGCTGCGGGTGAACTGGTAGCGAGCCGTCAGCGTGTCGTTCGCGCCGAGTTGGAAGTCGAGGCGGGGGCTGATCGTTGTCCGGGTCAGTGGGTTCAATACTGACGCAGTGTCCAGAATCTGGTTAAAGTTGGAATCCAGCGTATTCGCGTTCAAAACGTTGGTATTGTCCACACTCCGCTGCTCGACCTCGACGAAATACGAGATCTTCTTGGTGAGCGGGCCGCTGACGTTTCCGCTGAATTGAACCGTGTGGTACGGCGGCGTGGGCGTAACGCCGGGAATAATGAACGGATCGAGCGTATTGAAAGTGGAATCGTTGCCGATCACAAAAAACTGGCCGTGCGGGGTGCCCGTTCCCGGCTTGGTGAAAATTTCGACGCGGCCGAACCCGGGCGCGTCCCATTCGGCTGAAAATGGGTTCGAGTTGATGCGAATCTCGCGGATGGAGGACTTCGGCGGCAACTGGCCCGCCGTAAATCCGTCGATGTACATCTGGCCGCCGTTGGGGCCGGCGGAAGGGCCCGCCAGAGCCGTAAGTTCATTCTGCAATTCATCGGGATCGTCCGATAGAGCTTCGAGGTCTTTGCCCTGAATCACGACGGCGCCGGCATTATTTTCGGGGTTGATGTTCACCTGCACTGCCTGGCCCGACACATTGATTTTCTGCTGCTGCTCCGCAATGACGAGTTGCGCATCGACCTTTTGAATTTGGCCGGCCGAGATTTCTACGGAATCGTTCTCGAACACGCTGAACCCGTTCGCGTTCACGGTGAAAATGTAAACGCCCGGAGCGAGGCCCTTAATCTCGTACGTCCCCGTATTTGTCGTCTTCACCGTGACCGTGGCGCCGGAAGACGGCGTCATCGCCACCGTCGCTTGCGGGACGGCCGCGCCCGACGGATCCGTGATCTGGCCGCGAAGAGTGCCGGTAGCGGTTTGCGCGTGCGCGAGCGTCGCAAGCGTCAGTAGCGCGAACAGCGTCGCTAGCGCAGGTAAAATCTTACGAACTGGCCTGGAATACATCCAATCTCCTTTGATTCGCTAGAACCTATCTCGAAAATGCTTGGGTGCCGGATACAAACCCACTTCAGGGGCTAAAACCCCATGTTTTCTGCGGCTAGTTGTCGGAGCTAAAGCTCCGACCTCCTAAAACCCACTTATGAGATGCCTTCTACTGGCAATCACTGTGCGCGGGTCGCCGCACCGCAAATCGCGCCACTGACTATGGACCACCAGCGCCGGCGTCCCCACTAGGCGCGCCCAGACTCCAGGGCGCGAGCAGCATTCCGCCTCCATTCGGCGAAGCTTCGAGAATGGGTTCGACGCCGCCGAGCAACGTGATGGCGGTGACGCCGGCCGCTGTGCCTTCGGTGGAAACAATCATCACTGCGTCGCCTTTCTGAAAATCGTTCAATGTCGATGCGGGCATTCGCGCGATCAATTGTTGTAGGTCCATTCCGCCACCGCCTCCGCGGAATCCCCCCGGGGGCCCGCCACCTTGCGGACCACTGTTCGCTGCACCGCCAGCGTTCGACGGCGGCGGACCGCCGCTCGGGCCGCCTGGCGTCACACCCTTCAGGCGCATCGCGATTCTTTGCGCGATGAACGGCGGGAGGCGGCGAACTTCCGAATCTGCCATCACCTCGATTACAAAAACCTTCTTGGTCGCCAAATCCTTGACGCTCAGAGTTCCCTTCGCCGGATCAATCGAAGCGATCGTTCCCGAAATGTTATGGAATGCTCCCGAGACAATCTCGTCGGCCGCGAACGAAGCGCCGTCCGCGCTGATGGCGCCGCGCGCGCGAACCTGGTCGCCCGGCTGAATCCGGTCGAGCGTGCTGGGCTGGGCGTTTTCAAATTTCACGGAATCGGGGGCGTAGCGCCGGATGATTGTGATCTTTGAGACTTGAATGGTGACGGTTTTCTTGGCGCCGGCGACCGTGGTGGAAATTGTGATCGTGCCGCCGGTGGCGTCCACGGCGCTCACCAGACCGCCGATGCCGCGCTTCTGCCAGTCTTCTTCCTGTTGCTGCTTGTACTGTTCGATCTCCGCTCGCTTGTTCACGATGACCGTGGTCGCGAGCACCGTCTTGCCGTCGTCGGCGAGTTTTCCGCCCACGAGCAGCCTGTCGCCGACCTCGATATCCTGCAGCTGGAGAGGAACGGCGTTTCTCAAGTCTTTCTGACCGGGAGGAATTTTTACGATGCGAGCGGCGTCCTGAATGGCGATCTGGACGTCCGTGCCCGCGTCGGTAGTAAGTGTGAATTTGCTTCCGTCCACGGTCTTTACGGTGCCAAGCGCGCGTGCTGCGCTCCCCGGCGCGGGGGCCGGGGCAGGCTGCTGCGCCACCAGAAGTGACGCTGCCGCACCTGCAAAGACGACGGCCAACACAACGGACCGCAGAGCCAGAGGGCCTGAATGCACGGGTCTAGCGTTTTCTAGCGGGCTAAGAACCACCTTTAAACTCCTCTTGAGGTATCAATATCCTGCTTGCGCAATTTCGCGGCGCTTGCGTTACCGGGGCTGCGGCCTGAAGTGGGGACTTCCCTGCGCCACCGGACACCCTTCCCATGCCCCTACCCCTTTTAAGACGCATGGGCGGCCGGGCATGTTTCAAGGATTTGAGCGGAGGGGCGAGATGCTGGGAGCCGCGTTTGAGCTCGGCGCAGAGCGCCCTGGAGAAGGTTGTCCGTCTCCCAAATTCAGGAAAAAGCGCGGGAACCTGGCGGGAGGCCCCGCAAATAATCCGTAATCGTCGAGAGATCGGACGAGGCGAATCCGTTTTCGGCCGCGGCGTGAAACAGTTCACGGGCGAGAGAGGCGGTTCGCAACTCCAGTGAATGGCGCTGCGCTTCTTCGATGGCGTAGGTCAGGTCTTTCTGCATTAGCCCCAAATAGAAGTGGACGCTGGCATCGTGTGCAGCGATTCGTCCGGCCATGTTTTTCACCAGGGGGCTGCCCGGCGCGCCATTGAGCAACACCGGCAAGGACTTCTCCGCGTCCAGCCCGCACTTATCAATCATGGCGAGGGCTTCGCCAAATGCCACCCCTTGCACCGCGCAGAAAAAATTATTTACGAGTTTGAGCGTGGCGCCGCTCCCAAGCGGGCCGACGTGCACGACGTCCTTACCCATCGCCTTCAGTACGGGCTTTGCGCGTTCAACATCCTTCGCTTCGCCGCCGCAGAGAAACAGAAGTTCACCGCTCGCGGCGTGTGTGCGGCTTCCTGTGACCGGCGCATCCACGAGCGCGCACCCGCGCGCGCGGGCGGCCGCGCCCAATTCGCGAGCCCACACGGGCGAAATGGTGCTCGATTCAATGAGCAAGGCGCCAGCCGCCGCGCCTGCCACCGCGCCGTTTTCTCCCAGCCACACCGAGCGCGCCGCGTTGTCGTCGCTCAACATGGTGACGATCACCGTCGCATCGCGGGCCGCGTCGCGCGGACTCATGGCCACGCGCGCGCCCGCGCCGCGAAGACTATCCGCCCTTGCGGCGGTGCGGTTCCACACCGTGAGGGGAAAGCCGCCTTGCAGCAGCCGCCCCGCCATGCCGATTCCCATCGTGCCCAATCCCAACAGCGCCACTCGTTCGCTCATGATCCTCGCTCCCCAAATCTAGCGGGGCGATTCTAACAGAGCACTAGGGAAGGTGACGTCATCGCTGTGGCTCGCGACCGGCGCGCTTTCCGCTTGCGATTCCCGAGCGGGCGTCGTACCGTGCCCGGTTCAGGCAGTCCGCGCGGAATTGATGGACATCCTACTCGATGCTGGAAAGACGCGCCGCTGGCGCATCGCAACAGTCGTCACTGCGGCGATCGCCATCAGCTACTTCGATCGCCAGTCGCTCTCCGTGGCGGTCCTGGCGATGCAGCGCAACATCCACATCTCCGACGCGCAATTCTCGGAATTGCAGGCCGCTTTTCTCCTCGCGTATGCCTTCATGTATGCCGGCGGCGGGAGATTGCTCGATGCGCTGGGCACGCGCCGCGGGTTTGCTTCCATCATGACGTGGTGGTCGCTTGCCTGCGCAAGCCAGGGTCTTGCAACCAGCGTTCCCATGCTGGGCACAGCACGATTCTTGCTCGGAATGGGCGAAGGAGGCGGTTTTCCCGCCGCAACGAAAGCGGTGCGTGAACAGTTCCCGAGCGAAGAGCGCGCCACAGCGATGGGTTTGATCAACGCGGGCACAGCCGTGGGCGCGATTCTTGCGCCGCCCGTCGTCGCGGTTGTCATTTTGTTGAACGTCTTGGAGGTGGGCGTTCTTCTTGTCAGGTGCCCTGGGTTTGCTCTGGACGATCTGGTGGCTCGCGGCATCGAAGCCTCCGGGCGAGGGAGAAGGCGCGACGATTCGAGCGGTGCCGATCGCGGAGAAAGTTCCGTGGCTGCGTCTTGCGGCGCTGCGACCCGTGCAAGGATTGGTCGTCGCGAAATTTCTGACTGACTCGGCATGGTATTTTTACCTTTTCTGGCTGCCCAAGTATCTGTACGACGTGCGCGGCTTCGATACGAAGAGCGTCGGCTATTGGGCGTGGATTCCCTATGCGGCTTCCGGGCTGGGGAGTCTGGGCGGCGGAATGCTCTCGAGTGCATTGTTGCGCGGTGGGGTTTCTCTGGATCGGTCGCGCAAGATCGTTCTGGGCTTGAGTGCGGCCGTGATGCCCGCGATTTTGCTGGTCAGCCGCTCCCCGGTCGAAGCCGCGATCGTCATTTTCAGCATTACGTTTCTCGGCCAGCAGTCCTGGTCGGGATTGATCATGACGATTCCCGCGGATCTGTTTCCGGCAAGCGTCGTGGGGTCGGTGGCGGGCATGGTTGGATTCGGCGGAGCGATCGGCGGCGTAATCTTTAACTTGGTCGCGGGCAGATTACTTGCGCACGGTTTCGGGTATTCTCTAATATTCGCAATCGTCAGTACGTTTCACATCGCGGCCTTCGGCGTAATTCTGCTGACCAATCGTCGCATTGGCCCGCTCTCACTGGCCCAAGGAGCAGCATGAAGATCACGGAAGTTCGCACGCGGGTGGTCGAATGGAATGGCCCGACGGTCCCGCCCCAACCTCACTTTTGCACGAATGCCGTGGATTTGCTCTCGCTTCCGGCGGATTCGATGGCGGGATTTCGCTTTCATGGCTGGCTGGTGGTGGAAATTTTCACGGACGCGGGCCACGTCGGAATCGGCAACGCCGCGCTTGCCCCGCGCCTCACCAAGCAGGCGATCGATCTTTATCTCCAGCCGCTGCTGATCGGCAAGGATCCCTTCGACTCCGAATTTCTGTGGCAGTTGATGTACCGGCAGACGATGGCGTTCGGCCGAAAGGGCATGGGCATGGTGGCCATCAGCGCGGTGGACATCGCCATCTGGGACGTTCTCGGAAAAGCTTGCGGCCAGCCCGTATTTCGTTTGCTCGGCGGGCGCACCAAGCCGCAAATCCCCGTTTACGCCAGCCGCCTCTATAGCCAGGATTTGAAATCACTCGCCGCCGAAGCCGAGAAATACAAGAAGGAAGGTTTTCAGGCGATGAAGCTGCGTTTCGGCTGGGGACCGGTGGATGGCGCCGAAGGCATGCAGAGGAATCTCGCCCTCGTCCGCACCGTTCGCGAAGTCATCGGGGAGGGGATCGATCTCATGGCGGACGCCTACATGGGCTGGACGCTCGATTACGCGCGCCGAATGATTCCGTTGCTCGAGCCCTTTCACTTGCGCTGGCTCGAAGAGCCCGTGATCGCCGACGACATCCACGGTTACGCGGCGCTCAAGGCCATGAATCGCATCCCGATTGCGGGTGGCGAGCACGAATTCACGCTCTACGGTTTTCGCGAGCTGCTCGAAGCGAAGGCCGTGGACTACATTCAGTTCGATACGAATCGCGTCGGCGGTATCACGCAGGCGCGCAAAATCGCGAGCCTCGCGGAAGCTTATTCGGTGCCCGTAGTGCCGCACGCCGGTCAGATGCACAATTTTCATGTGGTCATGGCGAGTTTTAATTCGCCGATCGCCGAATATTTTCCGCCGGTGGACGTGGAAATCGGGAACGAATTGTTCTGGTACGTGTTTGAAGGCGAGCCGAAAGCTGCGGACGGCTTCATCAATTTGCGCGACGACGTGCCAGGCCTCGGCTTGACGATTCGCGAAGCGGAACTCCATCGCTTCCGCGTAATCGAATAAGAGAGTGGAGTCATTCCCCGGATAGAAAGCGAGGACGCAATTGGCTTCTCCAAGATCGGCTCTCGAATCGCTGGGTTTTCCCGGCACAGACTCGAAGGAATTTACATCCTCGCGCCGTTTTCCCGGCGGCGAGAGCTACCGCATCGAGATTCCCAGCACGGAGGGGCCCAAGGCGCTGCGGGCCGTCATCGAGGAGGCGAAGGCGCGCAAAGTGCGCGTGCATCGCGTCAGCCAGGGCAGCGGAATGATGATGCTCACTGCGGACGAAATTTCCGAAATGGTGGAGCTCGGCAAGCAGGAAAATATCGAAGTGAATCTGTTCGTCGGCCCGCGCGCCACTTTTGATATCGGTGCGCAAGTGTTCGCTGCCGCCGGGCGCAGCCTCGGACTCAGTCTGCGCGGGGCCGATCAGCTCGCCTTTGCCCTGGCCGACATCCGCCGCGCGGTGGATTTGGGAATTCGCAGCGTGCTCATCTCGGATATCGGCTTGATTTCTATCGTCGGAAAATTGCGGGCGAAAGGCGAGCTGCCCGGCGATCTCATCATCAAGACGTCCGTGATGATGGCGCCATGCAATCCGGTGAGCGCGCGCATACTCGAAGATCTCGGCGCGGACACGATCAATATTCCGTCCGACCTCACGATCGCGCAGATCGCAGCCGTTCGCCAAGTGATCTCCGCGCCCATCGATTTCTATATCGAAGCGCCGGATAATCTCGGCGGCTTTGTCCGCACTTACGAGATTTCCGAGATTATTCGCGTGGCTGCGCCGGTGTATCTCAAGTTCGGTCTGCGCAATTCTCCGGACATTTATCCCACCGGCGCGCATCTCGAGGCCACGGCCCTGGCGATGTCGCGCGAGCGCGTCCGCCGCGCGCAAATTGCTCTCGAGATTCTGAATGCTGCCGCAATGTCTTGAGCGCGGGTCAGGATGGGCTCGCGGATGCGCTTGAATTCGCGAAATAGAGTTTCTGAAACCAAAGCGCAACGTTGACTAGGCCAATCAGCGCCGGGACCTCGACGAGCGGGCCAATGACTCCGACGAACGCCTCGCCCGAGTTCAGGCCGAAGACTGCCACGGCAACGGCGATGGCCAGTTCAAAATTGTTGCTTGCCGCAGTAAAAGAAAGCGTCGCGGTCTTGGAATAGTCGGCCCCCATCTTGCGTCCCATCCAGAAGCTCACCAGAAACATCAATACAAAATAGATAAGCAGCGGCAGCGCGATGCGCAGCACGTCCAACGGCAGGCGCACGATGAGATCGCCCTTGAGGCTGAACATCACCAGAATCGTGAACAGAAGCGCGGCCAATGTCAGCGGGCTGATTCGCGGAATGAACTGCGTTCGGTACCACTCTTCCCCTTTCTTACGCAAGAGAACGAAGCGCGTCAGAATGCCGCCGAGAAACGGCAGGCCCAGGTACACGAACACGCTTTGCGCGATCTGCGTGATCTTCACGGGAACAACGCTCCCTTGCAGGCCAAACCATGCGGGCAGCACCGTGATAAACACCCAGGCGTAAACGCTGTAGAAGAGCACCTGGAAGATACTGTTGAATGCAACGAGCCCCGCGGCGTAATCGGTGTCGCCTGCCGCCAGTTCATTCCAGACGATCACCATGGCGATGCAGCGCGCCAGTCCGATCAAAATCAGGCCTCGCATATAGGCCGGATGGCCGCGGAGGAACGCGATCGCCAGCAAAAACATGAGCGCTGGTCCGACGATCCAATTTTGCAGTAGCGACAACAGAAGCACGCGGCGATTGCGGAAGACCTCCGGGAGTTTTTCGTAACGCACCTTTGCCAACGGCGGATACATCATGACGATTAGCCCAATCGCAATGGGAAGATTGGTTGTGCCGATCTGGAAGTGCTGTACGAAAGAGGCGATCTGCGGAAAGAAATGGCCCAGGCCAACGCCAATCCCCATCGCGAGAAAAATCCAAAGTGTCAGGAGGCGATCCAGGAAGGAAAGCCGCCCGCGATTTCGCGGATCGCAGACTTGGCTTTGGACGCACGCAGGCGTGTCTATACTCGCGTCGCTGGAACTATTTAGTTCGTTCATTTCAGACCGATGCGGTCGATTTCTTTCTTGATCGCCAGCTTGTCGAGGCTTGAAAGGGGAAGGCAAAGGAATAAGCTGATCCTGCGGTCGAGAGTCACGAACGCTTCCCGAAACGCCTTTTCGATTTGCTCGGGAGTGCCCTCGACCGCCGCCGGATCGGGAACTCCCCAGTGCGCCGTCATCGGCTGGCCCGGCCAGACGGGACAAACTTCCTTCGCAGCGTTGTCGCAAACGGTGAAAACGAAATTCATTTTCGGCGCACCGGGCTGCGCAAACTCGCTCCAGTCTTTGCTGCGCAGCCCGTCCGTGGGGAGCTTGGCGAGCTCGATCTGTTTGAGCGCTTCGGGGCGCACGCGGCCACCCGGGTGGCTGCCGGCGCTGTACGCCTTGAAATTGGGCCGACCTTTGCGATTAAGAATCGCCTCGGCCATGATCGAGCGCGCCGAGTTGCCGGTGCACAGGAAGAGAACGTCGTAGCGTCCTTGCATGGTGCGCCTCCTCAGTGATAACTCGGTGGTTGCCGTTCAGACGATTAGTTGCAACACGTCGGGCCGCAGCAGGCTTCGGTTTTGTTATCGGCCACCGGCTTCGTCGCTCGAACAAATGCGCTCAGGAACTTGCCATCCACTTGCGGCGCGAGCGCGTCCACGTCGAATCCCTCCTCGGAGAGAAACTCGCGCGCGTCTTCCGCGCGGTAGATTCGCGTCGGCTCGACTTCGATTTTCTCGAATCCTGCGGTGGCGAGTTTCATTGCGTACTCGCGCTCGTCGAGGGCGCCCGCCACGCAACCCACCCACAGGAGAATGCTTTGCCGGATTTGCGGCGAGATTTCTCCGCGCGTCACCACGTCGGAAACCGCGAATCGGCCGCCCGGCTTCAGCACCCGAAACGCTTCGCGCAACACCTGGTCTTTGTCACCGGAAAGATTGATCACGCAATTCGAGATAATCACGTCCACGGAGTTGTCCGGCAGCGGAATGTGCTCGATCTCGCCTTTGAGAAACTCCACGTTCTCGGCTCGTGCCTTGCGTTTGTTTTCGTTCGCGAGCGCCAGCATGTCATCCGTCATGTCGAGGCCATAGGCTTTTCCGGTGGGACCGACGCGGCGCGCCGAGAGCAGTACGTCAATTCCGCCACCCGAACCCAGGTCCAGCACGGTCTCGCCGGGTTTCAACTCCGCGAGAGCGGTGGGATTGCCGCAGCCGAGCGAAGCTTTCACAGCTTCTTCGGGCAAGGTGCTTGTCTGCGCTGCGTCATAGAGGTCCTTAGTGATCGGGTCCGTCGTGCCATCGCAGCACGGCGCCGCGCCGCAACAGGAATTACCTTGTCCACCTGCCGCGCGTCGCGCTGCCTCGCCATATTTCTCTTTGACGATTTCCTTCAAATCTGAATTCACGTCTATTTCGGCCATGACGGCTCCTATCGGCAGATCTGCACGATGTCTCGCGGCTTCACGGCCTTGTTGCGCGTGCAGCACTCGGAATATAGAAACTGCAAAAGCTCCTGGAGGGCTTCGGTATTGGCGGTGTAATGGAGGAAAGTGCCTTCGCGCCGCACCGACACCAATTCTTCATTTCTTAGCTTGTCCAAATGATGGGACAGGGTGGAGTTAGGGATTTCCAATTCTTCCTGGATCTCGCCCACCACGAGGCCTTCCGGGTGCGCGGAGAGCAGCAGTTGCATGATACGCAGCCGCGGCTCCGTGCCCATGGCCGACAAACGGTCGGCGTACTTCGCTACGTCTTCCGAACTCTTCCGGGCGGCGGCGTTTGGCATATTTCTATAATTGCAGAAATACAGATGGATGTCAACCGCCATTTACATCGAATTCCTCAATGAACCTCATCCGTTTTTCCGCAGCGGGCCCGTCCCCACCGCTTGCTACCATTCACCATTGAGGGAGGTCCAGCCATCCAAGCGCGATTCCAGCTCTGGCCGGACATCTCTCGATGGAGACCAAACCCAGGGATGGTGTGTAATGAATCGCGGATATTTGATCGACATGGACGGCGTGATCTATCGCGGCTCCGAAGCAATTCCCGGAGCGGCGGAGTTCATTCTCTATTTGCAGACTGCGGGGATTCCTTTCCTCTTTCTAACCAACAATTCCGGCTACATGCCGCTGGATGTCGTCGTTAAACTTCGCAAACTCAACATCGAAACCTCTGAAAATCACGTTTATACTTCGGCGATGGCCACCGCCGAATTCGTCCACAAACAACGCCCTCGCGGCACGGCATTTGTGATCGGTGAAGGTGGTTTGCTGAAGGCGCTCAACGACGTTGGCTACGCCATCAGCCGCGAGCAGCCCGATTACGTGATCGTCGGCGAAGGGCGGGGCTTGAATTTTGAACTCGTCGAGCAAGCGCACCGCATGATCGCCAACGGCGCCCGCTTGGTATCCACCAACTCCGACACCTGGTGCCCCACCGATTCGGGGCCGCGTCCCGGCTGCGGCGCCATCGTCGCGTTGCTCGAATCCGCCACGGGTCAGAAGGCCTACCACGTCGGCAAACCCAACCCGTTCATGATGCGGGCCGCGCGCAAGCGAATCGGGCTCAGCACCGAAGAAGTGACCATGATCGGCGACACCATGGATACCGACATCCGCGGCGCCACCGATCTCGGCTTCGAGAGCATCCTCGTGCTCACCGGATCGAGCACGCGCGATACGCTCAAGCTGTATCCCTTCACGCCCACGCGCGTCGTGGAATCCATCGCCGAGTTGTTGCCCCCAGCCGCCCGCGCCGTGGTGGCGCAGCAAGCCCTCTCGCTCGAAGCCGGGGCGGACTGTCGCATCGACTGATCGTTCCCGAGGACCCGCGCCGGTCCCTTTTCAAGTTGGATTGAATTTGCCGGCGGAGGTGTGCCTGGTCGCAGAGCCGGGGCTTTCGCAAGAGTGGCGAAGGAGTGTGCGCGAATCGCGGCGATCTATTCAGACGAGCCGTGATTGCCGCGTCCGCTCGTTCGCTTGGCGTCGGGATGTTGGGGCGACCAATCTTCCGGCGGAAAATACACGCCCCAGAATTTTGGGCTGGGCCAGATGAAGGAGACGCCCGTCTCGAGGAAATTCGCGTGGCTGTGCTTCACGTAGACGACGGCGCATTCCAATGAATCCCGGCTGCCTGGGCGTGAAAGCACCAGCCGCTGCCCCTTGGTCACCGGCGTCGTGACGAGAAGCAATCCGCCATTTGCGGCCACCGAAAGAGTCTTGGTCGTTTCCTCAAACGACGCGCCTCCGGGCATTTTCCCGGAAACGAGAACCGGGATGCTGATTTGAATCCTTTGGCTGGTGCGGCGATTGGCGGCGAGCCAAAGATTGCCGAGCGCTTCATCCAGCCATGCGGCGAGAGTCTCCAGATCCCCCGCGGGCAAGCTCACAAACTCGAGCCCCATTCCTTTCCCGCTTTGCGTGGAGACGACTCTGCCTTCAGGCCGGATCGTGCGCGTGTCTTTCGTGATTTCGACATTCACCTCGGCGCCGATGGGCAGGGATTCCGGCGTCGCTATACCACACCCGCCCATCGCCAGATCGGTGAGCCGCGCGGCAAAGCGTTTGCCCGACGCAACCTCCACCAACTCGATCGAGGCGTTTAGCTTTCGCCGGGGATGCGTGCGCCGTTCGGCCTGTGAAATGGAAGCGTGCGGGGAAGAACCCTGCGGGTTTTCAGCCATGGTCGTGCCTACCCCAAATCTGTAATGTCGCCGTCAGTGGGGGCACCGAAAGAAGAGAGAATCGCAAATCAAGAGAGTGACCCCGCCGCAAGAATAGTATGAAGGAAACCGCAAGCCGCATCTACGCCGGGAAGAGCAGGAGTTGCGGCGCATGAATTAACTTTATAGACAATACCGCTACTAAAAATTTAAGGTAGCCCTCCAGATCGAGTCGAGGCCGCGGGCCGAGACTGGCCGGTGACTTCCCTTCGATGGACGAGGCTTGGTCCTGGCATTGCCAGCGGGCTCCGGTTCATCGCGGAAGATGAACAGCGCCGGAGCCTATTCATTCAGGGGGCAGGCGCGGCATCTTTCGGGGCGAAGTATTTGTTCTTCGCTCAAATCGAGCTGGCGCACCACGAATTTGCCTTTCGGCAGCATGTCCGGCTGACCCGCGTCAGCAAAGTAGTCTCCCACCAACTCCAAGGCACGGTATTTGGTTGACGCGAGCAGGTAGATGCTCTCAGTACCGTGCAGTGTAACTTCATAGAGATTCATAGGCACCCTCACGGTTGGCGCTGCGATTCGTTGCACTCCATTATAGCTTAAGAAGCATCGTAAAGCCCCTCAAGGGGGGCGGGCTGTGAGCGTCGTCATCGTCGTACGTGACTGGTGTCACGTAGACCCGCCTTGATCGGCGTCCTATTTCGCGGGCAACTGAAGACGGTGGTCCAACGAGATCGCGTGCAGCCGGCCAATGCGTCTCGACGGTGATGGGCGAATTGTCCTGCTGCGCGATGGGGGTGACGCCGAGGAAGCGCGGGCCGCCCGCAGTCACCACATAGATGGCAGGCGGAAAGCAGCCGGCCAGCAAATCCGCTTCGAAGAAATTCGGAGTGCCCGACGAAATCACCCGAGCGATGAAAGCCGAACCCGAAACAAAGTTTCCCCGTCTGACCGATGCTGCTATGCTGCGGAAAGACGCATGCAAACGTTGCAGGAAAAATTGTGTGATTCGGCGCGCTTTCTCGTCGGGGCTGAACTCGTCTCCGTGCGCGGCTCCATGGCCGAAGACAGTGCCATAAAGGCCCGCACCTTCGCCAACGAACTGGTCGCGAGTTCCGACATCGACTGGGTTTCCGTCACCGATAACGCCGGCGGCAATCCGCAACTCGCGCCGCTGGCCCTGGGCCGGCCGATCCTCTACGCGGGCAAGGAAGTCGTCATCCATTTCACTTGCAAGGATCTGAATCGGAACAGACTCGAGAGCGAGGCGTGGTTGCTGAACAGCGAGGGCTTTTACAACATCCTCGCCATGACGGGGGATTATCCCGTCTCGGGGAACGAGGGCCTCGCCAAGCCGGTGTTTGACATCGATTCCGTGGGCCTGATCTCGATGCTCCAAAAGATGAATCAAGGACTCTACCCGAAGGACGCGCAGGGCCACAGCGGAAAGCAGCAGTTACTGAAAACACAATTTTGCATCGGTGCGGTCACCACGAACTTCAAATTGCGCGAAGGCGAAGTGGTGCCGCAATACATGAAACTCGAACAAAAAGTCAGATGCGGCGCGCAATTCATTATTAATCAGATCGGTTTTGACTCGCGCAAAATGTCCGAACTGCGGCTTTACATGGATGCGCACGGAATGAAACAGACGCCGCTCATCGGCAACGTCTTTCTGTTGAGCCCGCGCGTCGTCCACATTTTCCATGAAGGAACAATTCCCGGCGTGGTCGTGAGCCAGGCGTTCTATGAACTCTGCCAGAAGCGGGCGCAATCTCCCGACGGCGGCAAGGCGTTCTTTTCCGAATTCGCGGCGAAGCAGTTGGCGATCTATCGGGGGCTTGGCTATCGGGGTATCTATCTCGGCGGGGTGCACAAATACTCCGCAGTCGACAAAATCCTGGCAATTGAGCGGACGTTCGCGCCCGACGATTGGAAACAATTCGCGCGCAAGATTAACTTTTCCCGGCCCGGCGAATTCTTCTACTATGCGGAAGATCCAGCGACCGCACTCGCCGATTCGGCAAGACGCGAATCAGTTGCGGCCGCCGGGTCGAGACACGTCACGGCCACCTATCAATTCTCAAAATGGGCGCACGACGCGATTTTCGCGCCGGGGACGGTGTTCGCGAAGTGGGGCGCGAACCTGTGCGCCAATTCAAAGGATCCGTTTCAGGGACCGCGCCCGTTGCGCGTGCTCGAACGCGCGAGCAAAGCCATTTTGTACCAGTGCAAGGATTGCGGCGATTGTTCGCTGCCGGACGTCGCATTCCTCTGCCCCGAATCGCAATGCGCGAAGAACCAGCGAAACGGCCCCTGTGGCGGCACCCGCGAAGGCCGCTGTGAGGTGGACGGGTACGGCGACTGCATCTGGCTGCGCGCTTACGAGCGGCTAAAACACGACGGCGGCGAGCAGCAGTTACTCAGCCATGCTCCCGTCGTGCAAAATCAAGGACTGCGCGGCACTTCCGCCTGGGCGAATAACTGGCTTGGCCGCGATCACACCGCCAGGAAGACGGATGCTCCGGCTGCGGAAGCGGCGGGCGGCGAAATGAAAGCAGCGGAAAATAAGAGCCGATGACCAAACAAATAAAAATTATCGGCGAGCTGATGAACAACTCCTACGCTCGCGCGCGCAGGGCGTTCGCCGAACGAGACGTCGCAGCGTATCAACACTTGGCGAAAATCCAGACCGACCTGGGCTCGAGTTACCTGATGCTGAACATTGACGGCACCCAGCGCATTCAGGTGCGGATGCCCGAGATGCTCGCCTTCCTCCCCGACCTGGTCCCGGCCATCCAGGAAGCGAGCACGACACCCATCGGCTTCGACAATCCATCCGTCGAATACCACAAGGTCGCGCTGAAACATTACGACCGGAAAAAAAGCGGAGCGCCCATCCTGAATTCTCTGGCCGCCTCCCGTCAGCATCTGGACGAGATGATTGAACTCGTCAAAGAATACGACACGTTGGTCATCGTCATGGCCTCGGAGCATTTTGTGGAGGGCGGCGCTTCGCAGTGTTTGAATCCCCAGGATTCATATGGGGCCGCCAAGCAATTCGTCGAGCTCCTGGTGACTAGAGCGGGACGCACTAACGACCAAATCCTCATTGACCCGGGACTCGCTCCCGTGGGCGCGGACACTTACGGACTCGTGAACATTGGGCTGGATGCGATGCGGCTGATCAGCGCCGACCCGGACTTGAAGGGGGTTCACATGGTGGTGGGTCTTTCCAATTTCGCGTGGGGCACGCCAAAAGGAGTGCGCGCGGAAATGGAGAAGGCCTACCTCACATTGGGCATGGAAGTGGGGCTGGATTTCGCCATTTGCAATCCGGAAAAAAGGCCGGGGCCGTTGCCGCCAGACAATCCGATGGTGGAAAAACTCCGCCAGGCCCTCGATGCGGGCCGGGTTAGAGAGGGTGAAAGCCTTGAAACCGGATGCTTCCGGCAAGTCGAGGCGATCATGGCCATCTGCAACGATGCTGCCCCCGTGGATTCCGAATGAAAGCGCGCGCGTTTTGCCGCATACAAGATGAAACGCTACGGAGCGGGAGTGCGGTTCTCTCGCCTCATCCCTCCTGAGTTCACAGGCACATGAGTACCGATAGCCGACACTTGAACAAGCTTCCTTTTCCCGCAGCCACCGGCGGCCGCAAAGTTTGGCTGCGCGTGGGGACCTTGCTGGACGGGGTCAGCACCAAACCGCTTCACGACGCGCACGTCGTATACGACAAGAGCGTGATTCATTTTGCCGGCAACGCTCCTCCGCCCGCGGATTTGCTGAACGCCAATCAGCAGCAGCCGGATTTGGATTTGCCCGAGTACACACTGCTGCCCGGATTGATCGAAGCGCACGCCCATTTTTTTCTCGAGGGCGGCGAACTGAATCTGCATAAACGCTCGGCTTATCTCAAGCATTCGCCCGAAGTATTGTTGCGCGCCGCGCAAGCGCGCTTGGAAAAGCTGGTGCCGCTTGGAATCATCGCCGTCCGTGACGCGGGCGATAAGGACGGAGTCGGACTCGCGCTGAGCAAACTTTACGCGAGCGGCCAAGTGCCGGCGATACCGTACGTGGATAGCCCCGGCTCCGCCATTCATCGCCGAGGGCGCTACGGGAGTTTTATGGCCGAGCCTCTCGAGAAGTTCGCATCGTTGAGACAGTGCGTCGAGGCGCGCGTGAAGGCCGGGGCTGCGCGCATCAAGTTAATCCCGACGGGCATCATCAATTTCAGGAAGGGCGCCGTCACCACCGAGCCGCAAATGACCGCGGCCGAGGTCTCCGAATTGGTTGCCGCCGCCAAATCGTTCGCCAAGCAATCTTTGGCGCACGGCTCCGGCGATGTGGGGATCGAAATCGCCATTGAGGGTGGCGTGGATTCCATCGAGCATGGTTTCTTTCTCCGCGAGGACCAGCTTGCGAAAATGCGCGATCGGGAAATCGCTTGGGTGCCTACGTTTGCTCCGCTACAGAAGCAGATCGACCACGCGGATGTGATGGGTTGGGACGCGCACGCGGTCGCAAATCTGAAGCGTATTCTGGAACGGCACGCCGCGAGCCTGGTCAAGGCACACGCGATGGGCGTGCAAGTGATCGCGGGCAGCGACGCGGGCGCGTATGGCGTCGCGCACGGCGTCGATTTCTTCTCCGAATTGGAATTGATGGAGCGCGCCGGCCTTTCGCCCATGTCCGTCATCAATTCCGCGACGGGAACAAGTTCAAACCGGCTGGCGTTCAAAGAAAAATTCGGGCAGATTAAACCCGGTTATCGAAGCCGCTTCATTCTTACCCGCCATTCGCCGCTGGAAGGTGTTTCAAACCTGCGCAAAAATAAATTGGTTTTGTTCGACGGCGACGTCCTGGACAGTGGCGATTCGTTTGACTCAACTGGAATGTAGAGATCGATTACCGGCCCGCCAGGATGCCCAGCCGCTCTTCGTTCGCGTAAATCACAACCGAGGAAATCGCCGACGCATTCCCAAATCCCAGGCGGGACACAAAAATGTGATGAGTGGGAGCATCCAACAGCCTCCCGGCCTGTCCCCACCGGCCAGCGTCTCCGCCAGGCCGGTGAAACCAGCGCCGGGAAGAAAGCCTGCCCCCTTCCGCATAGGGACCAATGGTTCGCGTGATGTTGGGAGGGATTTGTATTATGGTAAGGGGATGGGCCCACATTGGCCGAAGTCTTGGCCGGAGGGGGTGCTGACTGGCTGGAGGCGGCTAAAATATTTCTTGGTGACGGCTGGGCGTCCAGTTTGAGCGCGGGGCCTGCGAGCGGCGAACATCCCTGTTTGGCGTAAGACCAGATTGGGCAAAGATCCCGAACGGTTGGCGCGCCGCGAGTTATTAGTTCGCTAGGCGGGTTCCAACGCGGTCGTTCTTGCGGGTCACTGTGGCACCTAGGAGAAACAGTATGCTGCCGGCACAATGGGATACATTTAAGCGGGCTGCGCGCCGCGAGAAGATGGATAAGATTCCGATGGCGCTGATCATCGACAGCCCCTGGATCCCCGGTTACCTCGGAATCAAGCACCTCGATTATTTCCTCGATCCCGAACTCTGGTTCCAATCCAATCTCAAGATCATGCGCGAATTCCCCGACATAATCTTCGTGCCATCGTGGTGGATGGAGTACGGCATGGCAGCCGAACCATCCGTACTCGGCGCCAAGATCAAATTTTGGCAGGACAACACTCCCAGTGAATACCACACGCTCCAGCGCCTGGAGGATATCGACGAATTCCCCGAATATGAGGTCGAGGCGGACGCGTTTGCCGGCCTGACTCTGCATCGCATCGGCATGCACAAGCAGCGAATCTTGGATAGCGGCTACATTCTGCCGATGGTCACCTCGCGGGGGCCGTTGTGCACCGCAGGCTTTGTTCGCGGCACCACGAAATTTATGATTGATCTGGTGGAAGACCCCAAAGGCGCGCACAAGCTTATCGACCTCTGTACCCGAGTCATCATCGACTGGCTGAAAGCGCAGCAGAAGGTGATGGGCGATACGGTAGAAAGCATTTTCATCCTCGATGACATCGTCGGATTCATCAACGAGGAGCATTACCTGGAATATGCGCATCCGTACCTGAAGCGCATCTGCGACGCTTTCCCGAAGGATTGGGTCAAGGTCTATCACAATGATGCGGAAGTCGATGCCTGCCTGGATCACTTGCCTGACACCGGATTCAACGTGCTGAATTGGGGCAAGCAAAAGCACATTTCCGAAGTGAAGAGGCGGGTCGGCGACAGGATGTGCTTGATGGGCAACGTGAATCCGCTGGAGATTGGGGTTCGCGGGACGCCTGAGGAAGTCAGGGAAGAAACCCTCGACGTGCTGGAGGGCTCGGGCGGCGAGGGGATTATTCTCTCAGTCGGTGGTGGGACCAGTCCGGGAATGCCGCGTGAAAATATCGTGGCCATGCTCGAAGCCCTGAACGAATTCAACGGCCGGCGTTCCGCTAGCCGCGCGGCGAGCCGCCCATAGCGGGTCCAGGAGAACACCATGCCCGACTATGCGCAAATGAATCAGCTTCTGTACGAGGGCAATGCCGTCGAGGTCGAACGGCTCACGAAAGAAGCCCTCGCCGCCGGACGCTCCGTCCAGGAAGTGCTCAACGATGGATTGATCGCGGGCATGAGCGTGGTTGGCGAGGACTTCAAGCACAATGTGCTCTACGTGCCGGAAGTGCTGATCGCGGCGCGCGCGATGAAGGCAGGAATGGCAGTTCTCAAGCCCCTGCTGAGCGCGAAAGACAGCACGACCCAGCCCAAGGGCATCCTGCTCATGGGCACGGTTCGTGGCGACCTGCACGACATCGGCAAGAATCTGGTCGGCATGATGGCGGAAGGCGCCGGATTTGAAGTGCACGACATCGGCGTGGATCAGAGCGTGGAGAAATTCATGGCCGCGGCGGAGAAATGCAAGCCGACCATCATCGGCATGAGCGCGCTGCTCACCACGACCATGATGTACATGAAGACCGTGATCGAAGGATTCAACGCCGCCGGTCTCGGCCACATCCACATGGCCATCGGAGGCGCTCCCATCAGCCAGATGTTTGCCGACGAAATTGGCGCCGACGGGTACGGAGCAAACGCCTCAGCCGCGGTGGATCTATTCCTGCGGCTCTCCGAAAAGGTGTAACCGATCGTGGCCACTTACAAGATTCTTTATTGGCAGGAAATCCCCTCGCAAATCAAGGCCGAGGATGACTCGGAAGACGTCACGCTGCAGCTTGACGGAAGGTTCATGGAGCTGATCGACAAGTTGGCCACCCAGCGTGGTTTGCAGAGCGCGGACGACTATCTGGCCCAGTGGAAATGGAGCGAGGAAGAAGAACGCGATGGTTCAGCGCGCGAAGTCGCGGTAGCGGTGAAAGCTGAACTCGAATCCAAGGCCTGGTAGGTCCTCCGCTGCCATGGCCGCGACCCTCACAATCAACGGACAATCCATTCAAGCAGCCGGCAATCTATCGCTGTTCGATCAAGCGGAGGCCATGGGCATCGACGTTCCCACTTCCTGCCGCAAGCAAGGCAAGTGCAGGGAGTGCATGGTGGAAATCGTCGAAGGAATGGATCTCCTCTCGCCGGCAACCGAGCCGGAGAAACATCTGAAGGGAAATTTCCGTCTGTCCTGCCAAACGTATGTGACCGCGCAGAGGGGCCAGGTTCGCTGCCACACCATGCGGCGCGGGCACATGCGAATCGAGCGCCACGCGATTGGCCTGCCGATTGGCAATCAGAAATTGAAGCTTGATCCGGCGGTCACTCGCGACGGCGAGCGCATCCTGATTGACGGAGTCGAAGTGGAACGCTCCACCGGCCCCATCCACGGCATCGCCATGGATCTCGGGACCACGACGATCGTGCTGCGTCTGATCGATCTCGAAAGCGGCGAACTGATCGCGGACGCTTCGTTCGAGAATCCGCAGCGCTTTGGCGGTTCCGATGTGATGTCGCGCATCAGCTACGACGGCGAGCATCCGGGAAGACTTCTGATGCGCACGCTGGCGGGCTATCTGAGCCACGCCATCGAAAAGTTCCCGGTCGATCCGAAAACGATTTACGAAATGGTGGTGGTGGGCAACTCCACCATGCGCGATCTCTTCTTCCGCCAGAGCGTGCACTCGATCGGGCAGAACCCGTACCGGTCCATCACGGAAATCGAAATGGCCGAGGGCAAGCGCGCGACGACCAGCCTCATCGCAGACCGGGCGCAGATCCCTGTTGCCGATTCACCCCAAGGCTCGCGTCTACGGCGCCCCGATCATCAGCGGCCACGTGGGCGCCGACGCTGCCGCCTGCATGCTGGCGGTTGACCTGGCGCATGAAGAGCGCCTGATCGCGGTCATGGACATCGGCACGAACACCGAATTGATCGTCGGCAACAAGCATCGCATTCTGGCGGCGTCGTGTCCGGCCGGCCCGGCGTTCGAAGGCGGAGCGATCGCCTGCGGCATGCCTGCGTTGGACGGAGCCATCGAAGAAGTTGCGATCGGCGACGACGGGAAGTTCCGCCTCGGAGTTATCGGCGACGTTGCGCCCGAGGGCATTTGCGGTTCCGGCCTGGTCGATCTCCTGAGCGAATTGCTGCGCACCGGCCGCATGAACGAGATGGGCCGCTTTGACGGATGACGTGCGCATCGCGTCACGCTGCGACGCCGAAGCACGACATTTTTCTTCTCGAGAGCGATGTGAACGAATTGGCTCAGGCCAAGGGCGCCAATGTCGCGGGCCTGCACGTGGTATTCAGCAGTTACGGCATCGACTTCGACGACATCGACGTTTTTTATCTGGCGGGAGGATTCGGGCGGCATCTCAAAGTGGAAGCCTCGAAGCGCATCGGTCTTATCCCCAGTCTGCCTTCCGAAAAGATCGTGCAGGCCGGCAACACCGCGATCGAAGGCGCGACCATCGCTTTGCTTTCCAAGTCGAAACGGCAGGAACTGGAAGAGCTTGTCAAGAAGGTCGAGCATTGCCGTCTGGAAACTCACCCGCGATTTTTCGATTTCTTCGTCGAGGGCTGCCAGTTCAAACCCGTGGAGCCGATTCCATGCGCGAAGTAGCCGAGATCGATCGAACTGGCGGACACCCTCCCGGACGTGAACGTGTCGCCGGCGGAGTACACGCGGCTGCTCGGTTATCCGCACGGCTGCGTGCTGGAAGGCCGTGCGCTGGAATTGGCGAATTGGGCGCGCGCCTGGTACGCGAAGAATGGCCAGCCGTGGATTTATGCGCGTCAAGCGGAAAGCCTCGAAATCGCAGGCGATACGATCCAGATTGATGGAATGCCGTTCACCAGCAAGCGGCTGCAGAGCACGCTGGAACAGGCGGACGCCCACAGCGCGATTCTTGTCGCTGTCGGGGCAGGTCCCGAAGCCGAAGAGGAAGCACGCCGGCGGTGGGAAGACGAAAAGCCCGACGAATATTTCTTCCTCGAAATGTTCGGCTCGGCGGTGGTGGAGCATCTCACCACTGCTCACCGGAGCCAATCTCTGCGATTGGGCGGAACGCCATGGCATGGCGGTGCTTGCCTCACTACAGCCCCGGTTACCCGGAATGGGACATCGCCGAACAACCGCAGTTGCTCGAATTGATGAAGCGGACGCGAAAGCAGACTTTGCCCTCGCCCGTCGAAGTGCTTGATTCCGGTATGCTGCGCCCGAAGAAGACATTGCTGGCGGTCTTCGGATTGACGCGTCACACCGACCGGTTGCGCCGGCTCACCGAACTTGTTCCCTGCGAGAATTGCTCGTTCGCATCCTGCCAGTACCGCCGCGCGCCCTACCGGCGGGCTCCCCGGTCGATCGAGCCGGCGGTCCCCAACCGCGCTGCCGTTCTGGATGCCGAAGCCGACTACAGTGTGAATGTGAAAGCTTTGAAGCGCTGGGCGGAGGAACGCCTGTCACTGCAAGCATCCGAGGACGGCACCATCGACGCTCTCTTCCGTTACGACGGAACCACCTGCAACAACATGGGCCGGCCGCTGACGTTTCACTACACTGTGAAATTGGGCCCGCGCGCCGAAGGCTATCCCATACTGGAACAGCACTGCGCTCCGGCTGGAGGAGATGCGGGCCACACGCAGATGTGCCAGTATCTTGAGAATCCCGAGCGCCTGATGTCTGCCATCGAACGCGAGAAGCCGCTGAACGGCCAAACGTTGAACGCGGTCTTGGCCTGGCGGCGCGAACCCAGCGCCGCAGGCTGCTACTGCGAACCTGCCAGCCGCGAACACAAATGGGGTTTGGTACTCGAAACCATTCACTACGCTCTGGTACAAATGGAACTGGCGCAGGACGCCGAACAATCATGAAGAAACTCCTGCAGGACGCAATCCGCGAGCGCCCCATGCTGGCCGACGGCGCCATGGGCACGCAACTCATGTTCGCCGGACTCGAACAGGGCAATTGCGGCGAGGAATGGAATGTCACGCACCCGGAAAAAGTTCTCGCCATCCAGCGGCGCTACGCGGAGGCCGGCTCCGAATGCATCCTCACGAATACTTTCGGCGGCTCACGCATCATGCTCAATCGCCATTCCTTTGGCGATAGAGTGGTCGAGTTCAACAAAGCGGGAGTCGAGATCGTTCGCCAAGCCTTCGACGGCAGGGACGGATACGTCATCGGCGACATCGGTCCTTTCGGCGGCTTGATGGAACCCTACGGCGATTTCACCGAGTCGCAGGTGCGTGGCGCCTTCGAGGAGCAGGCCGGCGCGCTGGTGGATGCGGGGGTGGACGCCATCATCATCGAGACGCAGACGTCGCTCGAAGAACTCCGCCTCGGCATCGAAGCGGCCAGGCAGGCGGGCGCGCGCTGCATCATCGGTTCCATGGCTTACGACGTTACCCTCGACGGCTCGACCTTCCGCACCATGATGGGGGTCGATCCCGAGCGCGCCGCCGAATTCATGGAGGAGCACGGCGCCCACATCGTCGCGCTCAACTGCGGCACCGGAATGGACATGGAGCGAGCGCGAGAAGCCGTCGAGCGCTACAAGAGCGTGACGAGCCTGCCGGTGATGGCCAGCCCAATGCCGGGCAGCCCAAGCTGGTCAACATGAAAGTCGTCTACGACGAAACGCCGGAGCAGATGGTGAAAGGCCTCGTGCCGCTACTGGTGTCGGGCGCTAACCTCGTGGGCGCGTGTTGCGGCAGCACACCGGAACATATCCGCGCGTTCCGAAAAGCGATGGACGAATTTCTGAAATCAGAAAACCTGCGAGCGATCGGAGCCTAACGTGAAAGTCAAACTCTGTGATGTGAACGCAGTCGCCCAGGAAAAACTCCCGCCCCGGATGGACGACAAATCGGGCATCGGCGTCCATTACGTTGACGCCTACCTCAAGCCGATGAACACCAAGCTCGAGGACGGAACCCCCGTTAAGTGCAAGCGGCGCGGATTGAAAATCATGCTGTCCGCCGCCGGCAAAAAAGGCGAAGGACTGATGCGCAGGATCGACGTAAGCCCCGACCCTGTTGTGATGCTGGACGCCGCATTACAGGAGGCCGCCAAGGTTGCCGGCATCGAGCTTACCGTCGAAGACGGCGTCATCTTTGTCACGCTCTGATTCAGCCTTTTTGGGGATCAGAATCGCGCCCGTACCACCGATTCCGTTTCCGGTTGTGGGAACGCCGGACTTTTAAGCTCATGAGAGGCCTTATCTCTGCGGTCAGAAATCGTGCCCGGGGTGGGAGTTGAATTATGCGAGGCTGTTGAAAACACATAACTTACGGAAGAATTGAGACGCTCAAGACGCACCATTCTCCACTTTCGCGGCCAATTGGAACGTAACTGGAACATCTCTCTTAATTCGTGGGCGCTTACTTCTTCAAGAAAATGATGACCGTTATGTTTCAGGGATCGAGCCAGGGCCTCCCTATCTCGAAGATGAATTAGTTCGGCGTGAGCGCCAAGATGCTGCGGTCCATGAAGAAGGAGAAGAACGTCAACTTGCTCAAGGAGCTGGTCTACGCGCGGTAAAGCCGCTTGAAACGGCTCCCCTTTTCAGGCGCTCGAAAACTCATTGGCTGCAATGGGCTCAGGATCTGTGACGCCATCGTTCGTGGTCCGGAGCAAACGGACTGACTCGCGTTGTCCTTGTGCAAGAACGGGAGAGGCGCTTCATGCGTCCGAACCAGCCTGCCCGAAATCTTCATCTGACCCTGGTTTCCGAGTCTCTAAAACGACGCTATCAACAATCGCAGATTCTGCTGCCCACAAACACACAATCTTGACGCCGCGACGATTTGTTTTTTTACGTGCCCGTTATTCAGCTCGGGAAGATTCTTTCCAAGTGCACGTCTATGAGGGCCGTAAGCGCCGCGCTCTTTGCTTCGGAGTCGAATGCTGTCAGAAGCTATTCATTCAAAGGGCAAGCCCTGCATCTTTCGGGACGCAAGATCTGTTCTGTGCTCAAATCAAGTTGACGCACCACGAACTTGCCCCTCGGCAACATGTCCGGCTGACCTGCATCGGCAAAGTAGTCCGCTACCAGCTCTAAGGCGCGGTACTTAGTTGACGCGAGCAGGTAGACGCTCTCTGTGCCGTGCAGCGTGACCTCATAAAGATTCATAGGCTTGCTCACCAGTGGCGTTGCGTTTCATCGACGGGACGAAGACAAATGTAGACTTGCTTTGGTGAGCGGCATGACCCTCGTGAGTGACCGACGTCACACAGATCGTGGCATGGACTCCAGCAGTTTGCCGCCCACAGATCTTCCCTCCGTGACCCGGGATCGCAGATCCTCCTCAAGGAGAACCATCGGGCAATAGGTTTTTCTCACCGCGACATGCTCGCCCGTGGATTCCCGCAGCTGGATTCTGGGGTCGACCGGGCGACATCCCACGTGACCGCCGTCACATACCTAGGTGACTTTTGACCTTTTGTTTTCGCTGTGGCTAGTGTGATATAGCTTGGCTTACGCCAATTCGTGATGTGTACAAGACAGGACAGACCTTCGGGAGGGAGCGCTTTATATGAAAAGACCGGTGATGGGTCTGGCGGCCACCGCGGCACTCTTTCTGGTTTGGGTAGTAGTTTGGATGGCGATGACTGCACCCAAAGCATCCGCTATCCCGGCTTTCTCCCGAAAGTATCAGACGTCGTGCTCCACTTGTCACAGCGATTACCCCGAACTGAATGATTTCGGGGAAGCATTCAAGAAGAACGGGTTCAAGTTCCCCAAAGATGACGAGATGTTCGTCAAGGAGCCGCCCGTCCTGCTCGGGGCCAAGGCGCAAAAGGAAGCCTTCCCTGGTGCAATCTTTCCGGGCGAGATTCCTGGGAACTTGCCGATTGCCTTCCGCTATTCCGGCAATTTCAGTTGGAACGCCAAGCAGCCTCAAGGGCTACTACAGACAACTGCGTTCACTCCGCGGACCGATCTGTTCGCGCCGAATACATTTACGATCATCAGCGCCGGCAGCTTCGGGGACAACCTGGCGTTCTGGATCGACAACGACATCTCGACTGGCGGCACTGGGGCCGACGGCGGACTGGGCGATGGATATCTCCGCTACAACGATCTGGGCCGTTTTTTCCACTTGCCGAAAAATGCGCTGAATGTCCGGTTCGGACAATTCGAGCTGGACTTGCCTTTCTCGCAAGCACGAACGATTTATCCGTCAGTCGTTTGACGCTTTCAGCGAGACGGCGCTGGCGGCGCAGCCCTCGACGACCTCCTTCGAGACAACGAACAATCCGTTCTCCCTTGGGACACCGCAACACGGCATCGAATTCGGCGGCTATCCCAACAATGGAAACTTCACCTGGTCGGTCGCTTTTGTTGACGGCACCAATTCGACATACGGAAACGGGCCTTCGTCCACGGCGCGGAACACGAAGGATGTTTACGTCCGCGTGTCGCAGAAATTCAATCTGGAACGCGATCCCGAGAGCCGGAATGCGGTCCAGGCTGCGGGACCAACCGGGCCGCGCGACCACACCTCGATCCGCTTCGGAGCCTTCTACTATCACGGGGATAACCAGTTGAATCAGTTGAGCAACGGAACTGTCACAATTCCCCCTCCTCGGAACGATTAACGAACCGTTCTATCGGGCCGGTGGGGATGTTCGGTTCAAATACCGCAAGCTGGAACTTTTCGGCGTCGGCATGGTAGGTCACGACAACAATCACACCGTGGATACGGAAGCCCAATCAACCATATCTGCCGCACCCGCTGTCACCTACACAGGAGGGTTCGCGGGAAGCAATTTCTGGATCTATCCGTGGATGATCGCGTACATGCGTTATGACTTCGTGAACTCACCGACTGACTTTGCGAACGGAATTTCTCAGTATCCAGACGCGCAACCGCTACAGCCCCGGTTTCCAGGTGCTCATTCGCGCAAACATCAAAATATTCGGCGAGTATCAGTATCACTGGGGACAACCCTACACCGACCCAATCACGGAGAATATATTGTATTTCCGACCGAACTCGTTCGTCAGCGGAATCGACTTCGTATACTAAGTGCGTGTGCGGAGCCAAGAGATCGAAGTGTAATTGCAGTGTGAATGCGAGAGGAGCGCCATGAATCTATCGGGAATCGCAGCAAGAGCAGCACTCGCGGCAACGTTCACGCTGGCCCTGGCAGGAGTGAGTTGGTCCAATGAAATCAAGGGCAAGGTGAGCGTGCAAGGCATCAAGTCCGCGGAGAACATCGTCGTTTATGTGGATGCGATTCCGGGCAAGGATTTTCCCCCGCCCACGCAGTCCGTGGTGATGGATCAGAAGGGTCTGAAGTTCGTGCCTCACGTGCTGGTCGTTCTGAAGGGAACGACGGTGGATTTCCTCAATAGTGATCCAGTGGGACACAACGTCTATTGGCCCTCGATCGGCGGAAACAAGAAGCTGGCTCACAATATCGGCACGTGGCCGCAGGGACAGAAAAAATCATTCCAATTCAACGACCTCGGGGCTGGCAGCGCTGCTGTGCAATGTTCATCCGGAGATGTCCGGCTACCTGGTTGTGGCGCCCACTCCCTATTTCGCAGTGACGGATAAGGATGGCAACTTCGAGATCAAGGACGTGCCGCCGGGACACTACACACTGACGACCTGGAGCGAGGAAGGAAAGCCGACAAGCCAGGCGGTGGATGTCACGGCCGCCACGGCCAATGTCGAACTCACAGTCAAGAAATAACCGCGATCGGGCGCGAAACTGGGGGATGAACAAGGCAAGATGACATCGCGCACCAAGACCGTGGACGTGGACTGGCTGGAGTCCAATTTTCCTTGCATGCAGGCGTGCCCGGTTCACACGCAAGCCGGGCGCTACGTCCATCTGATCGCCCAGGGCCGATACGAGGAGGCCTACCGCTACGCCCGGCTTCCGAATCCTTTCGCCTCGATTTGCGGGCGCGTCTGCGGACATCCCTGCGAACCTGCTTGCCGGCGCGGGACCCTGGATGCGCCGATTTCGATCCGAGCCCTCAAGCGATTTCTAACTGAGCGATACGGCCCGGAATCGCGCAATCCGATCGACCTCTTCCCTGAAAAACCGGCGGTGCTACACACCGGAGAAGGTGGCGATTATCGGTTCGGGGCCGGCAGGCTTATCGGCGGCGCACGACTTGGCATTGCTCGGCTATCAGGTCACGGTGTTCGAGGCTGCAGCCGTTCCGGGCGGCATGATGCATCTGGGCATTCCGGAATATCGCTTGCCACGAGACGTTCTGCAGGCGCAAATCCGCGAAATCCTGGATCTCGGGCCCGAACTCCGGCTCAACGCGCGGCTTGGACGCGACTTTTCTCTCGCAGACCTTCGCGCGCAAGGCTACCAAGCGGTGTTGCTGGCGTTCGGGCTGCACACCAGTCGCGACCTGCGGATTCCCGGCAACGAGTTAGATGGCGTGATGAAAGGCATCGACTTTCTCTTGAACGTAAATCTCGGTTACCGGTTTTCGGTTGGCAAGCGAGTGGTGGTGATCGGGGGCGGCAACGTGGCAATCGACGTTGCACGTTCCGCACTTCGCGAACAGCAGAAGCGAACGGTCGAGGCCCTGAGCAGCAGCCTTCTGCCGGAAAGTTTGTCAGCAAGCGAAATGGACGTAGCCATGAAGGAGTTGATGGACGTGGCGCGCGCGGCGCTGCGCATGGGCGCTCGCGAAGTCCATTTGATCTGCCTGGAATCGCGGGCGGAAATGCCGGCCTTTGAGAATGAGATCGAAGAGGGCGTGGAAGAGGGATTGAAGCTGCATCCTTCTCTCGGCCCGAAACAGTTCGTCGGGAAGGACGGGAAACTCACGGGTGTCGAAACGATTCGCTGCGCGTCCGTTTTCGACGCCCAGCACCGGTTCAATCCGCAGTTTGAGCCGGGCACAGAGACTGTCATTCCTTGCGATACGGTGATTCTGGCGATCGGACAGGCGTCCGACCTTTCGTTCCTCACTCCCGAGGACGGAATCGAAGCCACGCGTCAAGGCACAGTCAAAATCGATCCTGCGACTCTGATGACCACAGCGCCGGGGATTTTTGCAGCGGGCGACATCGCGTTTGGCCCGCGATTGATTATCAGCGCGGTGGCCGACGGGAAAAAAGCAGCCGAGCAGATCGATCGGCACCTGCGCGGTTCCGCTTGGGCGCCAAAGCCCAAGTACGTGCAGATCACCGTCCTGGATCATCACCAGATGGCCGATCAGTTCGACGAGTACTCGCGGTTGGCCGTGCCCATTCTGCCGATCGACCGCCGCACCGGGATCGCGGAAGTGGAAATCGGTTTCACCGAAGAGCAGGCGCGACGCGAGGCTTCGCGCTGCCTGCAGTGCTGGATCAATACGATTTTCGAAGGTGACGAAGACCACGGCACCGAATGCATCCTATGCGGTGGCTGTGTGGACGTTTGTCCCGAAAATTGCTTAACTCTGGTTCCGTCTGGGTCAATTAGCGTTCACGCGAGGAGGGCATGGCACGGCTCGAAGCCGAAGCGCCGTTTCACTCAGGCCAGTTGCAGCATTTGCAGCCAGCGGAACTTGGCGACGGCGAAGGCTCCGTGATGGTGAAGGACGAGACTATTTGCATTCGTTGCGGTTTGTGCGCGGAGCGATGCCCGGCGCACACCATCACGATGGAAGCCTACGAACTCTTCGACCGAAATCCGGAGCTGGTTTCCATTGAGGGGGTCACGTTGCGCCCATGAGCGAACCGGAAGATAAGGCCACAGGACAGAAGAAAGAATCAGTCCCGTCGAAGTCCGGCGCGACGCGGCGGGATTTCATCGGCGAAATCGCCGCCGGCGCGCTGGGAATCGCAGGTCTGGGGTCCATGGTGGTCACCTACCAATATCTCTCACCCAACGTGTTATTTGAACCTCCGACCACATTTCGGGCGGGCAATCCCGATCTTTACCCGATGGATTCCGTAACGTTCCTGCTGGAGCAGCAGGTGTATATCGTGCGAACCGCGCAAGGTTTTTACGCGGTCTCCGCCGTCTGCACGCATCTGGGTTGCGTCACGCAGTGGAAGCCCGAAGACAACTTGATCGAGTGCCCATGTCACGGCAGCAAGTTCCAGTCGGACGGAACCAAGGTTGCCGGGCCCGCGCCGCGACCTCTGCCGCATTTTGCGATTTCGCTCACGGCGGACGGCGAGTTGTCAGTGGACAAGTTGGAGATTGTAGGAGCGAATCAGGCCTTGAAGGTCTGACGAGGCGATGTCGATGGCAACTTCTTCTGCCCAGGGAGCTTTAGACCGTCTGCGCGCGACACGGGTGTGGAAGTCCATCTTTCGCCGTGGCCCCGCGCGGACCAACCGAACGCGGAGTCTCGCCGTCTTTGGGAACTTGTTCCTGCACTTTCTGCCGGTGAAGGTGCGTGAGAAATCGCTGCGAGTCCGGGCGTCCTACTACCTGGGCTCAATCTCGTTTTTGCTGTTCATCATACTTACGGTGAGCGGCGTTCTGCTGATGTTCTACTACCATCCGGCCGCTCCGCAGGCGTATCGGGACATGAAAGACCTGCGATTCGTCGTTTCCAACGGAGTTTTTCTCCGAAACATTCACCGGCTGGCGGCGCAACTCATGGTGCTGGCCGTGTTTTGGCACATGTTCCACGTTTTCTATCGTGGCGGCTACAAACCCCCGCACGAATTCAATTGGGTCGTGGGAGTCGTATTGCTGATCGTCACGCTCTTCCTAAGCTACACCGGGTATCTGCTGCCCTGGGACCAACTGGCATTTTGGGCCATCACCGTGGGGACTAACATTCTCTCGGCCATGCCCATCATCGGCAAGACAATCCGCTTCGAGTCGCTGGGCGGCAACGTGGTCGGAGCGAACGCCCTGTTGCGTTTCTACGTGCTTCACTGCGTCGTGCTGCCACTGATTGCGATCGTGCTCGTTGCAGTTCATTTTTGGCGCGTGCAAAAGGACGGCGGCCTGACCGTGCGAGAGGAAAATGACGGAAAACGACCCTAAATACGAGGCCGGGTTCAGCTCCAACGCGAAGAAGGATCCCGTGCGCGTTGTCTTCGTCACCAAGAAGACGTCCGCGAAGGTAATCGGCGATGCGGGGCCGCAGTTGATGAGCTATCCCCATCTGCTGATCCGTGAGGCGATCGCTTTCATGGTTCTCGTCATCGGGCTGGTGAGCGTGGCGTTGTTCTGGGACGCGCCTCTCGAGCAGCTTGCCAATCCGCTTCTGACACCGAATCCCGCCAAGGCTCCGTGGTATTTCCTCGGCTTGCAGGAGTTGCTGCACTATTTCCCGCCGCTCGTGGCGGGGATCATCATCCCGACGCTGGTTGTGATTGGCTTGATCGTCATTCCCTACTTCAATGTGAACGTGCAGGGGCGGCCTGTGTGGTCTGCCAACCGGAAACGCGCGCTGACGATTTTTCTCGTCACAGTATTGGTGCTGACGTGCCTGCTGGCGCTGACGGAGGCCTGGACCGTGCTCGTGCCCACGGAAGCCGTTGCCGGACTGATGCTATACGCCTATGCAACTTCCGGGCGCGCCGCCGCCGCAACCGGATACCTGCAGACGCGGCCCGTTTCGTGGTGGGTGATGACCTGGTTCATTGCAGTTGCGATTGTGCTCACTGCAGTCGGCACATTCTTCCGCGGCCCCGGATGGTCCTGGGTCTGGCCATGGAGTTCCCATGCCGGCTGAGCGCTCGGGACAAGTATCGCGAGGATTGCGGCTGACTTTCGCCACGACCTCAGTTCTATTTCTCATTGCGCTGGCGATTTCTCCGGTGAAGGATTTCCTTCGCGAATGGAAACACTACAAGCGCGCTTATGCCGCTTTCGCGGAGACGCGGCCGGACACCAAACGTTTGCTTGCGGACTACCGCCCGGAGATTGACCAGATTTGGATCCCGGAGATGGGCGTCGTAGATCGTTGCACCACCTGCCATCAGGGAATTACGCAGCCGAGCTTGCTCGATTCGTCAGTTCCTCAACCGTTCCGCGCGCATCCGCCCATCCCGCACCACGTGGCGGAGTGGGGTTGCACCGTTTGTCACCGAGGACAAGGAGCGGCGACCGAGGTGGCGGAGGCGCATGAAACCACCCTCGCATGGGAGCAGCCGCTTCTGCCGGTGCGCTTCATTCAGGCTTCGTGCGGCTCATGTCACCGCGCCGATCTTCCCGAAACTCCGCAGCTCAATCGCGGTCGCCAGTTGCTCGCCACTCTAAATTGCACAGGCTGCCATCGTTTGCAAGATGTTGACCGTCCGGAAATGCTCGGGCCCGACCTCACCAACATCGGCACAAAAGTCAGCCGCCAGTGGATTTACAAGTGGTTGAAAGAACCGCGCACGGTCACCGACAGCGACGGCAACGTCGTCGTAAACGGGTACGACTCTGAGGGGGCTTTGCCGCGCATGCCGCAGTTCCACTTGAGCGATCAAGAATTGCGCGCACTCTCCGGCTACCTCAGTACCCTCCAAAGTAAACCGGTGCAGCCCTTCCACTTCGACGAGCGCATGGTGGCCGCTGCCAGCAAGCAACCGGATTTTGCTGACCAGGGCGAAGTTCGCTTCCGACAGATGTTCTGCTCCACTTGTCATTCGCTGGCCGTGACGCGCGCCGGCGAGACTACCTTGATCGGCGGCGACATCGGTCCGGAGTTGACCAAGGTCGGCAGCAAAGTGAAACCGAACTGGTTGGTCTCCTGGCTGCGCGATCCGCAGGCCCACTTGCCGCGTGGCAAGATGCCGCGGTACGAGTGGTCGGACGCAGATTTGTACAAGGTCACGCAATACATCGACGCCAGGCTGACGGATTCGGACTTGCTCAACGATGTTCCGCAGATGGACGCGCCCACTCCAGAGGAAACCCGGCTCGGGCGCCGGCTGTTCACGGACAAGGGATGTGCAAGCTGCCACGCGGTCGAAGGCATCGCTCCTCAAAGGGATTTTGGGCCCGACCTTTCGGCGCTCGGCGGCAAAGACGTTTCGCAGCTCTCCTTCGGTGGCTCGAAAATTCCGCGCAATCTGATTGCTTACATTCAGGCCAAGATCACCGATCCGATGTCCGTAAATACCGCAGCGCGCATGCCGCTCTACCGACTTACCCCTGCCGACCTCGACGCAGTAACAACTGCCCTGCTGAGCATGACTGGCACGCCTTCGACGAGCGCTCTCCAGAAGTTGATCGTGCCCCGTAGCCACGCGGGGTTCCGTCCCGCCGGCGAATTCGCCAGAATTTACGAGCGCTATAAATGCTACGAGTGCCACGAGTTCAACGGTTACGGCGGAACTCTGGCCCCCGATCTCTCCTTTGAGGGAAGCCGCGCCCAGCGCGCGTGGCTGGTCAGTTTTCTAAAGAGCCCGCAAACCCTGCGGCCCACGCTGACTTCGCGCATGCCGCAATTCAACATGACGGATCACGAAGCGACTGTCCTCGCGGACTACATCGGGCTCGTCTTGCAAAGCCCCGCCGCGGATGCTTCTCAGATCGATCCGAAGGCGTTTACTCCGCAAAAGGCGGCCCTCGGAAAACAGCTCTATGAAGTCAAATACCAGTGCCAGGCATGTCACACGGTTGGGTCGACGGGCGGTTACGTTGGGCCGAACTTGAACAATGCTGGCAACTGGCTCACGCCCGCGTGGATTGAGGCCTGGTTACACGATCCTCAGACAATGGTTCCGGGGACGATCGAGCCGCACCGCCAGTTCACCCAAGACGAGATTCAGGCATTGACGGCTTACCTGCTGACGCTGCGCCAGTCGGTTAAGCCTCAACCCGTGACTCAGGCCGCTAGTGGAACGGGCGTCCACGAAGCATTCGTCCGCAGGGAGGCACAATGAAGCGAACAATGCCTCTACTGCTGGGACTGTTCCTCGCGCTGGCGTTGGCAGTCTCGTGTCGAAAAGCTAGCGGCCCAGCGGCGGCGGATCCCCTGCGCAACGCCTACGACACGGAACAGGACTGGAACGATGCAACGCGCATCATCACCTTGAACTACCAACAGGCCCAGGGGAAGCGTATCTTCTATACGCAGTGCGTCTGGTGCCACGCGGATTCGACACCCGCGGGGCCGTCCAATCGCTCGAACTTGAATCCCATGCCCGCGCTGATGAACGACGGTTCCACGTTCAACGGTGAGAGCGACGAATACTTGGAGAACGTCATCACGCTTGGCGGCAGCGCGGTGTCTAAATCTGCGATGATGCCGCCGTATGGTCAAACGCTTGCGCAGGACGATATTCGCGCGGTGATTGCCTATATGCGCGCGATTGCGCAACCTCCGTATCAAGTACCCGCCCAGCCGGGACCGAAATACGGAACGAGGTAGATCGCAAGTGCCGAGGTTCTTCAAACGCTCCGCTGTGCCGCTCGCGTGGGGTTTGATCGCAAGCCTATTGCTTGGCGCGTTTGTTCAGAATGCGCACGCGCAGGTCAATCCCGCCGAAATCACTGACCCACACTTGAAAGAGCTGGAGACGGCCTACTTTCCACAGATTGTGACGCTCTACCGCGAAGTCAGTAAGCTGCAATTCCCATTTTCTTTTCGGCTGAGCCGCTATGTCGGACTGAACCCGGATCAGCAGGCCGGATCGGACGCGCGCGGTTTGGAATTCGTGGAATTCGAGAACCGCACGCTGTTCAAGGTGTCCGGGAGTTACAACGCCGCGTTCAACGCCGAGTTGCTTACAGCAAATGAACGCGCGAGCCGCACATTTTCGGACGTGATTGCCACGATTCTATCCTTGGTGACCAAGAACATCCCGGCGGACGTGGCTTGTGACGGAATCGGGTTCGAGATTTCCTATCATGTGCGCTCCCGTAGTCATAATCTCGACTATGAAGGAAAAGAAAACCTTGTTGTTGTCTTCGATCGGGCGGATGCGTTCGCCTATGTGAACGCTGACAGCGATTCCGCAAGACAGAACCTCCTCAATCACGCGGAGATCTTTCTGGATGGCCAGGAATTCGGGCTGGCCCTGAAGGGAAAGGAGCCGCTTGATGCGGAGGCGCGCGGCAAGACCCCGCCGCCCCAGTCGGCTGATGCTCAGGATGCAGCGCCGCGCGCGAGCACGACGCTGGTGAATCCGAACGTTCTTTCCTCTGGCGGCTTTCCGGCCAGTCGGCCGACTGGTCTTTCCTCAACCAATGCGGCCTCCGGATCGCAGCCCGCCGTTCCTGCCGCTGCGGTCCCTCCTCCCTCGCCCGTCTTACCGGCGCAGGATCCACAGCCAGCCGTCTCCCCGGCGGACGCGGAGCGTTTGCAGACGCAGTTCCAGCCCCAGCTTGATGAACTCGCGAATCTGGGCAAGACCAGGTTTCACTTTATCGACTATGCTCCTCCGTCCTTCGTCGTCTTTCGGAACGAAGTCGTATTACAACTGTCGTTGCGAAACACGGCTCGCTTCGCTCCGGACGCAGGTTCAATTTACAAACGGGCCGCCCAAAGTTTTGATCTCTTCCTGGCTCCGCAACTGAAAGACATTCTGGACAAGATTCCCGCCGACGCAGCGTTCACCGGGTTCGACATCACGGTTGTAAATCAGATCGGTTCCGATCCCCACGCGGCCTCCGAGGCAGTAGAGTTCGTCTGTCCACGCGAAGCCCTCGGTAAGTTTGTGGATGACGACATTACAAACCAGCAGTTGATCGATCAGAGTGTCGTGCTGGTGAATGGGGTTCGGATTTCTCTTAATTTACAATTGGTCGAGTAGCCGCTGATTCATGCAATTGACCCAGAATTTCTTCGAACTGAAGTCTGCCAGCCGGACTGCGCTTTCGCGATTGAGATGGCTTTGAACTGAGGCAACGCGGAGAACCAACGGGATGCATATAATCAGTTGTTTGTGGGCCTTCGCAGACGTTAAATTCTGGCAAGCAAACTCCGTAGGTTTTCGCGACAGCGAACCGACAGATTTCTTGGCATAGGAGGCAGCCTCCTAGTACGCCGTCCTTCGTCCGCGATCGGCGGCAGGCTCCAGCGGTGTGCTCAGATTCCTCAGGACAATCGAAGAAATCGTGCCCGGGGTGGGAGTCGAACCCACAAGGGGTAAAATCCCCGGAGGATTTTAAGTCCCCAGCGTATGCCATTCCGCCACCCGGGCTTGGCAGGGATAACCCTATCCTAGCCGGACGAGTCGCCGCAATACCGCATTCCGGTTGTGAGTTTCGAGATGCTATCGATTCGCGAAGGCCGGGGCGACCGCACGGCGCTTCGCTCGATCGGTTGGCCGCTGCGCTCTCTGGGCTTACATTCCGAGGATGGGCAGGCAGAGCGGCGGCTCGACGTGGAAATCCAAGCCGGCGATCTCTTCCAGCGCGCGGCTTAGGACCGCGCTGCTGCAGGTTTCCAGGGTCATCACGAACGGGAGCGCGTCGTGCGGGTACCCGGGCTTTTGCAGCACGGCGTCGATGCTGATTTCAAAGCGCGAGAGCGCCGCGCTGACGGCCGCGAGAATCCCGGGGCGATCCTTGACGACCAGCCGCAAATAGTGCGGCGCGGTGAATTCGCCGCTCACCGATTTTGGAATCTCCAGCGCAGCGGATGGGCCAGTTTGCGGCGCGCCCGCGCCTCGTGCGATCGAATACAGGTCGGAAACCACGGCCACCGCGGTGGGATCGCCGCCGGCGCCGTAGCCGGAGAATACCGTCTGCTCCGAAAACTCGCCGGTTGTCACGACCATGTTCTTATTTCTTTCCACGTGTGCCAGCAGCGATGCATCGGGCACCAGCGCGGGCTGCACAGCCGCAAAAAGCTGCAGGCCGTTCGACGCATCTTTCCGCGCGAGTGAGATCTGCCGGATCGTGCAGTTGAGATCGTGTGCGTACTTAAAATCCACCGCTTCGATTAGTGAGATCGGACGGCAAGAGATCTGCCCGGCGCGGACGGCGATTCGCAATCCGGCTTGCGTCAGTATCACGAGCTTTGCGCGCGCATCGTAGCCTTCGACGTCGGCGCTTGGGTCGGCTTCCGCGAAGCCGAGTTCCTGCGCCTCCTTCAACGCGTCCT
>CAWCYS010000089.1:0-5870 GCA_963799715.1 Terriglobia bacterium
CCAAGGTCAAAGCGAAAGCCCCCGAGCTATTTTTCGGGGGCTTTTTTGTTTTGGGTTTTCCTCTCATGTAGGGGCGGAGCTTGTCTCCGCCGGCCGTTCTCTGCGGTTCTTCTCTTCCCGGTTTTCGAACGCGCGCAACTTGCGCGTTCCCATCTTCTCTGCCAACCTGCCGGCAGGCAGGATTGCAAACCCATGACCGACGCCCCAATGGCCCGCCGCTCGATCCGACTCGCTGGGTACGACTATTCCTCCGCCGGCGTATATTTCGTCACGATCTGCGCGTTCCGCCGGGCGGCATTATTCGGTGAAATTTGCGATGCGAAAATGGTCCCCAATTCCATTGGCGCGGTCGCCGAAAAAACATGGCGCGAATTGCCAAATCGTTTTCCGTCCGTTGCGCTCGATGCCCTTGTCGTCATGCCCAATCACCTGCACGGCATCATCGTCCTGCACAAGAAAAAACGGGCGGAGACAAGCTCCGCCCCTACAGCTGAAAAGCCGACCGTGACCCTTGCGCGCGTTATCCAAACTTTCAAATCCATCGCGCGTATGCAGGTGAGAAAACAACTCGGCCGCGCCAGCCCGCTGTGGCAGCGGGGCTACTACGAGCACATCGTAAGAAGCGGAAACGCCTTGACCGCGATCCAGCGATACATCCACGAGAATCCCGCCCGCTGGGAATTCGATCGCGAAAATCCCCAAGCCAATCTCCCGCCAAATTTCCCCGCTGAGCCGTGGGAAGTTTAACCAGTCGCAGTTTGGTCAAACGGTGCAGTTTGCGCCGGTAAGGTTTTTTCTCCTGTAGGGGGCGGAGTTCATCTCCGCCCGCTTTTCTCTGTCGCCATTCTCAGCGCGCCCAACACGAATGCCAGCACCAGCGCGAGGTACACCTCGTTTCGGTACGTTTCGATACGTCCCGGTTTATTGCGAAAGTGGTATTCTACTGTTGATTTTGCTAGTCAAAACCGATTAGCAAATAGCAGCTAGTGTCGGTCTATTCAAAGTTTATGAATGCAAGGGGAGAATAGACATGGGCTTATACGTCCATTCACTTGGGGAAATACCGTCCGGCGCAAAGCGTGCGTACTACCTGTATCTGTTGGACTATGGCTGGGAGGAACCGCTGGGCAATGCCGTCCGAGCAAACCTCCTCGCAATGGCTGACAGGGCCTCACAGTCCAACGCTGCCGTAATTCACGGCCCGAGGGGAGTGCATTTCGCGGATGAAGTCCTGTCGTGGCATAGCGTGAACGGACAGAACGCGAGAAATATTCTCCCGGCAATTCTGATCACAACGCGACATCCTTCATCATTCCGCGAATCGTTCGCGGCCCCACAGTCGAAAAAGCAGAGCAGAGATGCGCTCCTTATGGTTCGGCTGCGGAAAGCCTGCAAGTCTCCTGACGATGTCGTCGAACTGATTCAACGGGTATTCGATGACATCAAGTCGCAGAGACGGCTGTCTGAATTCCGAATCGCAAAACAGATGAGACGCGGCGTGGCCGGAGCATTTGTGGATGCTGTCATTTTGCAACCGGAGGTCGGCGGGGTTGGGTTTGATCTGAAGAAGTTCTTCGGCCGTACCTAAAGCGTGAGACCCGGGGTGCATCTAGAGATAAGCTCCGCTAACGGTGTCACGTTAAAGACAAGACCGACTAAGAAGAAAACGACGAAAACAAACGGCGACTGCAACTACCTTTGTTATCACATTCACGCATACTCTTTTCCCGCAACTCAAGTGTTTTCAATGGATTAACAGAACATGCCCCGGCTATGCGGCTCAAAGTGTCCGGTTCTGGGATTTTCCTCGTAACGCGCGCCACGTCGTGCATCCCACTCATCACTCGCTTGTCGCACAGAAGCCTTGGCGAAGAGCGCATTCTGCGAGCCCCGGCCCGGTCGGGATGACGGACCACCGCTCGTTGTCTTTCCCGCACCCCGGCGCTCCGGAAAAACTAGGAGCATCTAATTGGGGATAGAATAGGGGCCTCTATGGCACCGCTGGGACAACCACTGGGATCGTCCGGGCCTGTTCCCGTTGGGGGGAGCAGGTCGGATTTGGCGCTGCGGACTCGTTTCGCGGAGCTGGTGACGAAGGTGCGCCAGAACCGTCCGAACGAGGACACCGAGCTGCTGCGGCAGGCGTTTGAGTTTGCCGCGGAACAGCACAAGTCGCAGCTGCGCAAGTCGGGCGAACCCTACCTTTCGCATCCCCTCGAAGTGGCGCACATCCTCGCGGACATGAAGCTCGATTCGGTCACGCTCCAGGCGGCGCTGCTGCATGACGTCGTCGAAGACACGCGCGTGCCGCACGACGAGATTCGCAAGCGATTCGGCGCGGAGACCGCAGCGCTGGTCGAGGGCGTGACGAAGATCAGCCGCCTCGAGCAGGTCGCGCCGGAAGCGCGCCAGGCGGAGAACCTGCGCAAGATGCTGCTGGCGATGGTGAACGACGTCCGCGTCGTGGTGGTCAAGCTCGCCGACCGGCTGCACAACATGCGCACGCTGAGTTACCTGCCGCCCGACCGGCAGGAAAGCATCGCGCGCGAAACGCTCGAACTCTACGCGCCCATCGCCCACCGGCTCGGCATGGGCGTGATTCGCGGCGAACTGGAAGACCTCGCGTTCAGCTATCTCGAGCCGGCGTCGTATCTCGAACTGCAGAAATCGCTACAAACGCGCAGCAAAATGTTCGAGCGGTTCCTGGAAGAGACCCAGGACACGATTCGCAAGAAGCTGGTGGAAAACGGCATCCCCGCCGAAGTGGAAGGGCGGATCAAGCGCGTCTATTCGATTCACCAGAAGATTCAGCGGCAGCAGCGCGGGCTCGATCAGATTTACGATTTGCTCGCCGTGCGCGTGATCACGGACAACGTGCGCAATTGCTACGCCGCGCTCGGCGTGATTCACCAGATTTGGCGGCCGGTGCCGGGGCGCTTCAAGGATTTCATCGCCATGCCACGCCCGAACCTGTACCAGTCCTTGCACACGACGGTGATCCAGGCGGGGCAGGCGTTCGAGGTGCAGATCCGCACGCAGGAGATGCACCGCATCGCTGAGCAGGGTGTGGCGGCGCACTGGAAATACAAGGACGGGCGTCCCGGAGCGGATTCGAGCGACCAGCGGATCGTGTGGATGCGGCAACTCATCGAATGGGCCCGCGAGATGCAGGAGCCTTCGGAGTTTCTCTCAACTCTCAAGGTGGACCTGTATCCCGAAGAGGTTTACACGTTCACGCCGAAGGGGCGGGTGCTGGCGCTGCCGCGCGGCGCGACGCCGGTGGATTTTGCGTACACGGTGCACACGGAAGTGGGCCACCAGTGCGTCGGCGCGAAAGTGAACGGGCAGATCGTGCCGCTGCGCCATCGCCTCTCGAACGGCGACGTGGTGGAAGTGCTCACGCAAAAAGGACACGCGCCGAGCCGCGACTGGTTGAATTTCGTGCGAACCTCGCGCGCGCGCAGCAAGATCCGGCAGTGGATCAATTTCAACGAGCGGCATCAGGCGACCGAAGTCGGGCGGCGATTATTGGAGAAGGAAGCACGGCAGCTCGACGTGAGTTTGAAGAAAATTCCGGAAGCGGATTTGCTGCGCGTGGCGGCGGAATACGGCTGCGCGAAAATCGACGACCTATACGCGGATCTGGGTTACGGGAAATACTCCGCGCGGCACGTGCTGGGCAAAGCGACCGGACAGACGTTCGGCGAAAAACAGGTGAGTGCCGCAGAGAAGGCCGCGCACGCGCTTCCAAAGCGCGCCGGTGAGGAAAAAGAGCACGCGGTGACGGTGCGCGGGCATGGCGACCTGATGGTGTTTCTCGCGAAGTGTTGCAGCCCGATTCCCGGCGACGACATCATCGGATACGTCACGCGGGGCCGCGGAGTCGCCGTGCACTCGACATCGTGCCCGAACGTGGAAAATCTGCTCTACCAATCCGAGCGTCGCATCGCGGTGCAGTGGGGCACGGACGATGCCGCGCAGTACTCGGTGACGCTGCTCATTCGCGCGGCGGACCGGCCGGGCCTGCTGGCCGATATCACGGCCGTAATCAGCGGCGAAAGCTCCAACATCAAGTCTCTCGACAGCCGGCCGGACCAATTGAACGCGCGCGTGGAAGCCACGCTCGAAATCACGGACCGCAAGCAGCTCGAGCGCATCCTCGCCAACATCAAGAAGATCCCGGGAATTTATGGCGTCGAGCGCGTCTATCGCGTGTAGCGCGCTCAGGGCACAGTTCGTCCTCCCGGCCAGTTGACCTTCGCGGCACACTTGCGCGCCCGGCGAGTCGCGGTCTGCTCAGGCGACTAGAATAGTTCGTATGCGCGGTGAATTCCGTCGCGATCCCTCCTCGTTGCGGCCGATCGTGTTTGGCCTCGTCCTCGCAGTTGCTGTGTCTCTCGGTGGTTGCGACAAAAAACAGCAAACGGATACGACGCCGCTGGATCAGGCAGGAATGTGGTTCAGCAACGTGCAAGAGCTTCGCCCCTTCAATTTGACCCAGGAGGAAGTGGCCGGTCTGGTGGAGGCGCGGCAGGCCGGATTTTCCGACGAGAATTGCATCGAGCTAGTGCGGATGGCGCGGCAGAAGCACGAGTCGTTCACGGACGGGGACTCGATCGCGAGCTTGCTGCAAGCCGGAGTCAGTTCGCAAACCATCATGACACTCGCGCACATGAATCAGCTTGGTCCGTGGGCAGGCGAAGCGCTGGTCATGCATCTGGCGAAACTCTCCGATGCGATTGTGCTGCAGGTGGCGCAGCGAAGGGTCGCCGGGCTCCCGGTGCTTTCGGGAGAGAAGCTCGCGCAGCTGCACGACGTGGGCTACACCGAAGCGCAACTCAGCGAACTTATCGCGAACGGCACGACGGATGCGCAGGCGGATCGGGTCATCGAGGTGCACAATCGCATCTCCGGCCAGGGCTTCCACCACCAGCACAGGGGCCACTGATCTCCACCAAGTTTTGACGCTCCTCCTGCAGCCCGGTACAATCGCAGAGTTTTGAAGCGCGCACGCCGATTTCCCGCCGGGCTCGTCGTCCTGTTGTGTTTCGCGGCAGGACTCAGCGGTTGCGTCGAGCCGCTTGGCCGCGGTTACCGCTTCGACCAGCGCGAAGTGGAAGTTCTGCCCGTGCTCACCGATCCTCCGCACTTGCACATTCTGGTGAGCGATCGCATCACCAATATTGGAAATCAGCCGCTCGATTCGCTCGTCGCGGAGTTGCCTACCGGGCCAACCTTTGGAATGCAAAACCTGCGCGTGACCGTCGAGGGGGAAGACACGGAACCTCACTTGATTCCCGCGCCGGCCGTGCGGCTATACAAAATTCCGTTCGAGCCGGCCTGGACGACGAGCAACGCTTCGCAGCAGCATAGCGTGGTCTTTGAGTACGATCTCGCGCCGCAACCGGGCGGGCGCGGCACGGTTTCCATCTCGGCCGACGATTACCACCTCGGGGATCCAGCCGCGTTTCCGATCTGGCAGACGCCCGCAGGCGTCTTCTCCAAAGGCGGAGACGTGCCGATTCAGATGACGCTGCACGCCTCAGCGCCGTCCGGTGATTCGCTTGTGGCGTTGGGCCAGGAGCTTTCACTGAACAAGAATTCGCCCAACGGCGAGCGCGTCTTCAAAATCGCCGCGGACAATCCCACACCTTTCGTGGTTGCGGGCCACTATGTGGAGCAAGATGTTTCCGCTTCGAGGCATACCGTGGCGTTTTGGACGTTTGGACCGCTGGATGAGACGGCGGCCCAGACCGCCGCGCGCCGGTTGGCAGCTTCGTTTGAGGCGTTCGATCATTTCTTTGGTTCCGCTCCCGCAGGCACGGACATACTGCGGGTCGTCGAAACGAATGCGGCGCTGCAGCAATCTG
>CAWCYS010000090.1:0-11157 GCA_963799715.1 Terriglobia bacterium
CCCAATGTCAAGCGCTCATCCGCGCGATTCCTGACGGTCAATTTGAGGGTGGCGGTTGACTCGCAGGCGGTTCGGCGCCCAACTCGAAAGTCACCGTCACCGTCGTTTCCACCTCGACCGGTTCCCCACTGAGCAGCGTCGGCTGATACCGCCATCGCTGCACTGCGTCCTCCGCCGCCCGCACTAGCAGCGGATGCCCGGAGATCACACGAAGCTCGCCGACTGAGCCGTCCTTGCGAATGATTGCGTCCAGTACCACCGTGCCTTGAATCCGTGCCGCCCGCGCCAGCGCCGGATAGATCGGCTGCGTCTGGCTGATCTGCTTCGCCCTCATCACGTCTCCGCTGACCCGCAATCGCGCCGCGAGCGGCGTTTCACTTGCCGTTCCAAGCAACGAAGACGATGAACGCGGTCGCAGCGGCGAGGGCGTTTGTGATGGTGGCGGCGGAGGTGGCGGAGGCGGCGGGGGTGGGGGCGGTGGCGTTGCTGTTATCGGCTCTTCCGCTTGATTCGGCTTCGGTGGCGGCTCGGTGGCCGGTCGCTCCTGGATCTGCCTCACTTCATCCACCAAGTCGTCGGCTTTCTTCAGCAGGGCCGCGCGCTCGTTGGGATCGCTCACCTGATCGGCCTTCTGCCGATACAAGAGATTCAAGTACGCCATCGCGTCGTCGTAGTTCGGACGGAGCCCGATGGCTTGCTGCAGTTTCGCAATGCCATCGTCCACGATCGCCCCGTAGCCCTGCGCAAACTGTTCACGAAGGTTCGCAGGCAAAGGCTTGTCGGGTCCGACTTGGCTTGCGGGATGATCCGCACTGTAATTCGCGCGAAGTTCGGAGTTCGCGCGGAAGGCAAGCGTCCAGTCAATCACGCCGATCCAGTAGTACGGTTCGGGATCCTCGGGCTTCAGTTGAATGTGCTTCTGATGGTAAGTCGCCGACTCCTTTAGCATATCCGGATTGAACTGCGGCCCGGCGGCCATGTTGAACAACATTGAGCCGAGGTTGTCGATGGCCATGAGATTATTCGGATCGAGGGATAGAGCCCCCTTGTACTCTTCGACCGCTTGTTGCGCGTATTGAAGATTGTCAGGGGTAGACACGCCGGGCACGTACTGAGCGGCATAAGCTGTAGCGAGGTACAGCCGCGCCTTGACGAAGCTGGGGTCAAGTTCTTCGGCCTTCCTGAAAGACTCGACCGCCTGTTCAAATTGCCCCTGGCGGTACGCGGCCACGCCCTTATCAAGCGCCTCACGCGCTTGAGGCGTAGTCTGCTGACCGCTCTGACTCTTCTTCGAGCACCCCGCCGCAGCGAATGCCAGCACTGTCATCAACGCCCAGATTCCGATCTTCGATCTCATGTGCCACTCCACACGATCTTGTCCTCCGGCGTCATGATGGCTCCCGCAGTTCCCCCGAGTTTTACAATGTTCGCCTTCAACCGAGGGCCAATGATTGGGCTTGCTACAGCTGAACCAGATGGCGCTGTCGAATCCTCCGAAGGAGGTGTATGCAGCCCTTCCTGATTCGCGTCATAGCTTGAATTCCACGCTAATCGTCATGGTTATCTCTATCGGTTGGCTGCCGCGCAAGGCCGGTTTGTATTTCCACTTCTTCACCGCATCTATCGCCGCCTTCAAGAGCAGCGGGGGCCCCGAGATGACGCTGATGTCCGTGACGTTGCCGTCCTTGTCAATGGTCGCGTGCAGGACCACTTCACCCTGAATCCCTTTTTCTCGTGCCTCAGGTGGATACTCCGGCTTCTTCTGATGGATCAGCTTCGGAGCCGTCACGTACCAAGGGGGCGGACCTGTCTGCAGATCCTGTGACTCCGGAGCCGAGACGTTCGGGGAGCTGGGCGGCGATCCCTGCTGCGCTCCTTGCTGAGATCCCTGTTCTTGCGCGTATCCCACCGCAGCGAATGCTGCCACTAGCATCAAGGTCCAGATTCCAATCTTCCATTTCATGCACCACCTCGCGGTCTCATCACTCACCGTCGTGCGAAACATAGTCATTTTGAACGCAGTGCCCTGCGTGGAGGCCCACGCCGCGCAGCGAAGTACAGGATCTTGTGGTTCCGCCCAAGCCGGTACGGAGCGGCCCACGAGACTCGGCCTAGTCGCTCGCCCTATCGTCCCTCGCGGCCGTAAGCGCCGAACCCGTACACCTCCGGCTGACGCAGCAAACTTTGATTTCCTGCTCCCGGCTCTATCTTCGGACAGAACCTCGCCTCTCCCTGAAGTTCCGGATATTCATCGCAAATCTCTTTAAGGATTCGAGGAATGTTCTGCCTCGTCAGCATGTCACCCAACTGGGCAGACTCCGAAAAGATCTTGCTGGCCACCGAGTTGAAGTGCTGCCCGGCCGGGGTCTCGTAAAACGCCGTAAGCGCCTTTATATCGTCATCCGATAGATACTTTGCGTAGACAGCCGCTCCAGCATCCAGGAACTCATCGGATTTCAGGAGTGCGGTCAGCTTATCAGTGAAAGAATCAGCAATCTTGTCTCGGTTTGGAGTCAGCGGTAGCGACGCCAGAATCTGCGGACGCGCATTGTCGATCATGGTTTTCATGGCGGTTCCCATCAAGTCGCGCACCTTCATAACATCAAAAAGGTGAAGAATGTCCGCCTTCAACTGAGGATCAATGATTGCTGGGCCAAGGTCACCGATGTTGCCAGCCACAATTGTGGGCATATTCCGGCCGTCCGCTGACCCCGGTGCGGGCGACTCCTGCGCTGGCGGTGCTTGCTGATCCGCTGGATTCTTGTCCATCACGAAATGGACCGTGATGGTCATCTCCACCTCGACTGGATCGCCATTAAGCTTCGTCGTTTGATACTTCCACTGTCTCACCGCGTCCAGCGCCGCTTGCACCAACAGGGGATGCCCGGAGATGACCTTGAGCTCCGAGACGTTGCCATCTTTGGTAATCACCGCGCGCAGGACTACGTCGCCTTCAATGTGCGCCTGCCGCGCCAGTGCAGGATAGATCGGCTGCGTCTCGCTGATCACTCTCGGCGGCTGCACGTTTCCGCCGACGCGGACCCTCATCGGTCTTTTCGTCTCCGTGGAGGGACTCTGCTGCTGATCGCCCTGCGCCGGACTCTGTGTCGCACCCAGCTCCTGCGCAACTCCCGCTGCGGCCAAGGCCATCACCACCACCAGCGTCCACAAAGCAATTTTCCACTTCATACTCACCTCCCGTAGTTACTTCGCCAGACTCGCCCGAGTTGGCGCTCTCAGTTCGATGTCCCATCGCGAGAAGCTGTATCTTGCTGGCGCGGGCACGTGGCCGGCAGTATACTCCCCGCCATTCTTCATTGTCTTTTCAGGAGGCTTTCCGCATCATGCGCTATAAATTCACTGCCGCTTTCCTCGTCGGTGCCGTCTGTGGACTTTCCCTCGCCGTACTGCTCCTCGCGTATGGCTCCTGGCCGAGCCACGGCCTATGGCGCGTGCGCGTTGGCGTGCTCACACAGAGAGTTGAGCCGGGCACCGGCGCGGTTGGGCCGATCACCACGGATGCCACCGCCGCAGCGACCGAAGCCCTCGAGGCGAAATTCCAATCCTATTCCGATCGCGCCGACGATTTGCAAAAGCTCATCGGCGTGCTAGTCGGATTGTCCTCGCTTTATGCGGTGGTCCTGGGCCTGAGTTCGTACGTCTCCGCGCAGAGCGCCCAGCAGGCGCTGCAAAGAATGGAGTCCGACGCCAAAGACTCTCTCAAGACCCTCGAATCGGTTCGCGATGACTGGAAGAAAAATCAAATTCAGGTTGGAAAGGACATCATCTACGGCCGCCGCCTCGCCATCGGCAGCGCCGCTCTGGGACTCGCTATGCAGGGCGCCTACCTGGATGACGCCAAGGCCGCCATCGAAGCCCTCAGCGCCCTGCGCCCCGATCATCCGGCCGACCGCTACCTCAATCTCTACATCGGACGCTTGCACAAAGCCTTGAAGGAATACGCCTTCGCCGAAGGCGCCATGGCCGTCTTGCTGCAAGAGAGGCAACAAACGAAAGACGGGGACAAACTCACTCTCTTCGACGCCCACTTCAATCGCGCCTGTTACCGCAGCCTGCAATGGCCCGCGGCCACGGCTCAGGATCAGACGGCTCTTCAGACCGGCATCCTCAGCGATTTGGCCACCAGCCTCCAGGCAGCAATCGAGCTAGGCCAATACACAAAAGACGAATTTCTAAAATTGGTGAAGGACGAAAAGGATTTCAACGACGCGCGGGGCCTGGCGTGGTTCCAGCCGTGGATCAAAACGTAGGCCGGTTCTCAGGCCCAGGCCCGCAAATCAGGAAGGCACGCCAATCGGTCGGTCACTCATAGCCCTATTATAGCACTCTGCCCACGCGTTGTGGTCCTTGTCTACCCGTGGCCCTGGCAACCCCACTTGGGCTTGGGCGATTCCTATAGAGTGCTAAATCATGTTAAACATAGGGCCGCCATGAAAACGCTTCCGATTCGCCATTCTCATTTCGTCTTTCTGATCGTGATCGCCGCGCTCTCGCTCACGCCACGATTCGTCGGAGCCGCCAGACCATCCCAAACCAGCACGCCGCCGCAGAAAGGTTCGACTCCCGCGCCGCCTGCCACCACGGCCGCGCCTGCCACCCCGACGATGGTCAATGGGATCTCCGTGGACGACATCATCAAGAAATTCGCGCAGCACGAATCTGAATTCAAAATCGCGCGCGACAATTACACCTACAAGCAGAGCGTGGACATTCAGGAGTCTCTCCCCGGCGAGGACCAAGCCAGCGGCGAATATCAAATGGAGAGCGAAATCATCTTTACGCCCGACGGCCATCGCTACGAGAACGTCACCTACGCCCCGGCCCCAACGCTGAAGCTGGTCCAACTGACCGAGCAGGATATGCAAGACATCGAAAACGTTCAGCCCTTCGTCCTGACGACGGAAGACCTTCCGAAGTACGACGTCACCTACGTCGGCCAGGAGCGCATCGATTATCTGAACACCTACGTCTTCCATGTCGCGCCGAAAAAGATCGAAAAGAACCAGAGATATTTCCAAGGGACGATCTGGGTGGACGATCACGACTTCGCGGTTGTAAAGACCGACGGCAAAGCGGTGCCGGACATCATCACTCGAAACAGTGAAAACCGTTTTCCGAGATTCGTGACTTATCGCGAGAATATTGAGGGCAACTTCTGGTTTCCCACCTACACGCACTCCGACGAAGTCATCCACTTCACCGGCCAGGACATCCGCATGCGCATGACCATTCGTTACGCCGACTACAAGCGTTTCGGCGTCACCGTGACCATCACGCCCAGCAAGCCGCAATAAGAAGATTGCTGCTCGGAAGGTTCCAGTAGCACAGGCACTCCTGCCTGTGTGGGGTTTGCTCCCCTGACCGCGACGGCCAAATTCGTCAGGTCGCCCAGCTACAAATTGCGGAGCGATTCGGTGTATGGCGCGCGCGCCACGCCGCGTTCCGTGATAATGCCCGCAATAAATCGCGCCGGGGTGACGTCAAACGCCGGATTCGCAACCTCAACGTTTTCCGGCGCGACGCGCACGCCGCGAAAGTGCGTGACCTCTTCGGCGGCGCGCTCCTCGATGGGGATGTGCTCGCCGGACGGGATCGAAAGATCGAGCGTGGAAATCGGCGCCGCTACATAGAACGGCACGCCATTTTCCTTCGCCAGCACCGCGATTTGATACGTGCCGATTTTGTTGGCCGTGTCGCCGTTCGCGGCAATGCGGTCCGCGCCCACCACGATTGCGCCGACCTTGCCGGCCTTCAGGAAGTGGCCCACCATGTTGTCCGTGATGAGCGTCAACGGAATGCCGTCTTCGGAGAGTTCCCACGCCGTCAGCCGCGCCCCCTGTAGGTACGGCCGCGTCTCCGGCACCAGCACGCGCAATTTGTGTCCTTGCGCGACGGCCACGCGAATCACGCCGAGCGCCGTGCCGATGCCGCCAGTGGCGAGCGCCCCCGCGTTGCACTGCGTCATCACCTGGCCGTCGGCGGGCATCAGTGGCGCGCCGAATTTTCCGATGGCTTCGTCGGTGGCCCATTTTTCCGCGTGAACTTTTTCCGCCTCGGCCGCCATTTCGCGGCGAATCGTTTCCAGATCGCTTGACGCCGCGAGTTCCTCGAAGCGCCGCTTCATCCGGGCGATCGCCCAGAATAAATCCACGGCGGTTGGCCGCGTGCGCGCCAGCGTTTCGCAAATCGTCGGGAATTCTTCGCGCAACTGTGCGACGCTCTTCGCCCCGGAATTCTTCACGCCGATGGCGACGCCCATCGCTGCCGCGACGCCGATTGCCGGCGCCCCGCGAATCACCATGTCGCGAATCGCGCCAGCCACTTCGCCGTACTTGGTGTAGGTGTGGCGAATCACTTCGCCGGGCAAGCGCCGCTGGTCCAGCATCACGACGCCGGCGTCGGTCCATTCAATGGGTTGCGTAACGCGCATCAAGTCTTCTTTCCCTCGCGTGCCGCTATTTCTTCGCGCGCTCCGATTTGCACCGCGGCGGCATCGCGCTCATGCGCCGCGGCGGCATCGCATTTATGTGTGTGGCGGAAAATGCCGCAAGCCGCCGGTCCCGAGAACGAGGGCGAGAAACAGCAAACCGTTGTAGCCGAGGTGCACCAGGTAACTCGCGGCGACGGTCCCGGTCCGCGCGCGCACCCACGTCAACGTGATTCCGACGCACACCAGCAGCGCGATTTGCCCCCAGCCGCCCCAAAGTTGCGCGGCGTGCAGCAGCCCGAACAGAATTCCCGTCGCAAGGATTCCGGCCGGCACGCCGAATTGCCGCGCGATCACCGGATAAAGAAATCCGCGGAAAATGGTTTCTTCCACCAGCGGCGCCACCAGCACTCCGAGGCCCATCAGCAGCAGAACGCTGGTGCGGCTATCGAACAATTTCTCGATCGGCAAATCCACATCCTGATCCACGAAGCGCCCCGCGATGCTGATGCCGATCGCCATCACGGCGCCGCCGCTCAGAAAGCGTGCCGGCGAAATCCCGCTCGGGAATCCGCGCCAGCCGATCGAGCGCCAGAAAGGTTCGGTCGTGCGAAAGCGAACGACGGAGAAGAGATACGCAATCGCCAGCGCCGACCACAACGTCTGGCCGACAATCAGGATGCCGGACTTCAGCGTGGAGCCGTCCTGAATCGCCGAAAGCGGAACGTGAAACATCGCCGAAGCCGCCAGCGCCACCAGCGCGGTCAGCACCACGCTGCTGACGAACGCAAAGACAATGAAGAAGAAGAAGTCCCGCCAACCCCACGCGACGCGCAAGTCCGCGCGCACTTCGGAAGTCTGCGGAGCGGGCGCGGGGATCTGCTGGACGGCGCGGGCCACTCGGGCGGGAGACGGCGCGTTGGGTTCGGGAAAATTCAATGACTCTCCTCGGAATCGCGGGAAGAATGCTGCGCCGCGACGTTGCGTCACGCCTGAATTTTTCGCGTGTAGTATTCCAGCAAATCCACGAGCGTTTTGCGAATCGGGATTTCGGGTTTCCAGCCCGTCAGCGTGCGGCATTTTTGCGTGTCGCAAATTTGCACGGGAATATCGATGGGCCGCACAAGGTTCGGGTCCACTTCTTTTTTCACTTTGCCGGCGAGGCCCGCGATCTCCAGCGACAAATCGAGGATTTCGCCCATGGTGAAAAGTTCGTCGCCGCCGACGTTGTACGCTTCGCCGTTCGCGGCGGCGCGCTGCATCAGCAAATAGTAGGCGCGGCAGCCGTCGCGCACATCCATTACGACGCGTTTACTGGAGAGCGTGCCGACTTTAATGACCGGCGGCTGAAAACCCTTTTGGATGCGCACGATCTGGTAGATGTCCGAGGCGATGGAAAAACGGCGGCCGCGGCGCGGCCCGGTGTGCGAGAAGGCGCGCGTCACGAAGAACGGCAATTTTTCGGAGACGGCGCGCTCGCGCACGTAGAAATCGCCGGCCGCTTTGCTGACGCCGTAAGGGTTCACCGGCTGCAGACGGGAAATCCTCGTGTATGGCTCCCTGCGACTCCTCGGGCGCGCCGTACACTTCGGAGGTGGAGCAGAACATCAGCCGGCACGCGGGACGGTGCGCGCGAATCGCTTCGGCGACGTTCATCGTGCCGACGGCGTTCGCGAGAAACGTGCCGCGCGGATCGAGGAAACTGGTCGGGGGATGGCTTTGCGCGGCAAGATGAAAAATTCCGTCGAACGGCACTTCCTTCACCACGCGCGCGACGGATTCATAATCGGCAAGGTCGCCGAAATGAAATTGCAGCGAGTTGAACACGCGGTCGGGCACCACGTCGCGAATATCGTCTTCGCGGCCATTCGAGTTGCGAATGAACCCATGCACTTCGTGGCCCTCGCCGACGAGAAGGTTGGCGAGATGCGGCCCGACGAATCCGGTGATTCCCGTGATCAGATAGCGCATGCGAGCGTCCGACGCAGCGGACGAATTAGCTAGTGTGCCGATGTCCGCGCGAGGATGTCAAATCGCGGAAAGGGGTGGCATGGGAAAGGAGAGGAGAACGGCTGGATCCCTCGCTCCGTTCGGAATGACAGCGTGTTAAACCGCAGTGTGGCCGTTGCCGTTGGGCGGCAAGAGCCGGCTGAGGGCTTGGCCGGTGTAGGATTTTTTGTTGCGGGCGATTTGTTCGGGGGTGCCTTGGGCGACGATGCGGCCGCCTTCGGCGCCGCCTTCGGGGCCGAGATCGATCACCCAATCGGCTTGCTTGATGATGTCCATGTGGTGCTCGATGATCAGGACGGTGTTGCCCACGTCCACCAAACGCTGCAGGACGTGCAGGAGTTTTTTTACGTCGTCGAAATGCAGGCCGGTTGTAGGCTCGTCCAGGATATAGAGCGTGCGGCCGGTTTGGCGGCGCGAAAGTTCGCGGGCCAGTTTGATGCGTTGTGCTTCGCCGCCGGAAAGAGTGGTGGCGGACTGGCCTAGCTGCAGGTAGCCTAGGCCAACCTCTACTAGCGTTTCCAATTTTTGACGCACCTGCGGGATATTTTCGAGAATGGCGAGCGCTTCCTCGACGGAGTGATCGAGCAGATCGGAAATCGAGCGGCCTTTGTAGCGCACGGCCAACGTTTCAGCGTTGTAGCGGCGTCCGCGGCAGACTTCGCAGGTCACGAAAACATCCGGCAGAAAATTCATCTCGATGCGGCGCAAGCCGTCGCCCTGACAGGCTTCGCAGCGTCCGCCTTTCACATTGAAGCTGAAGCGGCCGGGGGCGTAGCCGCGTTCGCGGGATTCCGGAAGCATGGCGAAAATTTCGCGGATGGGCGTGAAGACGCCGGTGTAGGTGGCGGGGTTCGAGCGCGGGGTGCGTCCGATGGGGGCTTGGTCTATTTCGATGACCTTGTCGATTTGCTCGGCACCGGTCAATTCGCGAAACGCGCCGGCGGGCTGCATGGAGCGATACAGTCTTTGCGCCAGGGCGCGATAGAGAATTTCGTTCACCAGCGTGGATTTGCCGGATCCGGAGACGCCGGTGACGACGTTGAAGAGGCCGAGCGGCAAGCGAAGATCAATATTCTTCAAATTATTCTCGGTGCAGCCGAGGAGCGTGAGCGCTTTGCCATTGGGCGAGCGGCGATGTTCGGGGACGGGGATGGTCTCCGCGCCGGAGAGATAACGGCCGGTGAGCGATTCGGAATTGGCGGCGATGTCGCGCGGCTGGCCGGTGGCCACGAGGTGCCCGCCGGCATTGCCGGCCCCGGGGCCGAGATCGACGACGTAATCGGCGCGGCGAATGGTCTCTTCGTCGTGTTCGACGACGAGAACCGTGTTGCCGAGGTCGCGCAGATGTTCGAGCGAGGTGAGCAAGCGGCCGTTGTCGCGCGAGTGCAGTCCGATGGACGGCTCATCGAGAACGTAGAGCACGCCGCGCAGCCGCGAGCCGATTTGCGTCGCGAGGCGGATGCGCTGCGCTTCGCCGCCGGAGAGCGTGGCGGCGGAACGATCGAGGCTGAGGTAGCCGAGTCCGACGGCGAGAAGAAAATCGAGGCGCTCGGAAATTTCGCCGAGCGCGCGGCCGGCGATGTCGCGCTGGCGCGACGTCAGCGTCTTCAAAATTTGATCCACCACTGGGCGCGCGTCCTGGATGGAGAGCGCTGTGAAATCGGCGATGGAACGCCCGGCGATTTGCACGGCGAGGCTTTCGGGGCGCAGGCGGCGCTGGTGGCAGACGGCGCACGGCGCGGGCGACATATATTGCGTCAGCCATTCGCGATAGCCATCGGATTTCGAGTCGCCGAGATTGCGATCGAGCATCGTGAAAAGTCCGGGAAACTTGAATCCGGGCGCGGGTCTGCCTGCGCCGTGTTTGCGCGCCGAGCGAGCGGCGCGGCCGCTGCGGCCAGACGATTTCTCCCCCGCGTCACCGCTTGATGGCGGGTAGCCGTAAAGAATTAGGTTTTGCACGGCGCGCGGGAACTGCTCGAAGGGCGTGGCGAGATCGAAACCGTGCGCGTAGGCGGCGAGTTCCAGCGTGCGGCGGACGGAACTGGAAGCCGAGCCGGGGCCGAGTCCGCCCTCGAAGAGCGGGCGCGACCAATCGGTGATGACTTTCGCGGGATCGAAGTCGTATTTCGAGCCGAGGCCGTTGCAGGCGGGGCACGCGCCGTACGGCGAATTGAAGCTGAACGAGCGCGGCTCGAGCTGCGGAACGGAAATGCCGCACTCGCTACACGCGAGTTTCTCGGAGAAGATTTCTTCCGCGCCACCGACGACCGAGACCGTGACGAGCCCTTTCGCCAGCTTGAGCGCCGTGGCGAGCGATTGTTCGAGCCGCACGGCGATTCCAGGCTTCACCAGCAGGCGATCGACGACCACCTCGATCGTGTGGTTCTTGCGTTTGTCGAGATTGGGCGCGGCGTCGAGCGGATAGAGTTCGCCGTCGATGCGGGCGCGCAGAAAACCGTCGCGGGCGAATTTATCCAGTTCCTGCTTGTATTCACCTTTGCGGCCGCGCGCGACGGGTGCGAGGATCATCACGCGATCGCCTTCCTTGGCGAGTTCCCCGCGCAAGATGGACTGGACGATTTGCTCGGCGGACTGGCGCGCGATGGGCTTGCCGCAATTGGGGCAATGCGGCGTGCCGATGGAGCTGTAAACAACGCGCAAGTAATCGTAAATCTCGGTGATGGTGCCGACGGTCG
>CAWCYS010000091.1:0-60559 GCA_963799715.1 Terriglobia bacterium
TCGGCTCACCCACTTGAAAACGGTGCAAATCCTCGGCCAGTTCCCAGGGCGCTGGCGTAGCGCCTTGTGGGTCCTTGCGCAGGCATTTCAGACAGATCGTTTCCGGCGTCGCGCGGCACCCTGGCGTTGAGGCGGGTCGGCGGCACCGGTTCCTTGCTGCAATCACCTGCCAGATCGTGTCGACCGGAGTTTCGGCGCGGAAGGGAGGCCGGCCGGTCAGATGCTCGTAGAGGATGGCCCCCAGGGCATAGATGTCCGCCGCGGGGCCGATCTTCCGGCCTGCCCGATGCCTGTTCCGGTGCCATGTAGCTCGGCGTGCCGAGCACGACCCCGAACACGTCAGGTTGGAGGCTTCGGCGTCGGCCACGTCCAGCTTCTTGGCCAGGCCGAAGTCGGCGATCTTCAGGCTGCCGTCCTCACCCAGCAGCACGTTGCCCGGCTTGAGATCGCGATGGATAATGCTCCGCTCATGAGCGGCGTGCATCGACCCGGGCCAGCGTCTCCGTTACCTCGGCGGCCTTGGCGGGGCCTGGGGGTTGCCCTGCAGCTTCTTGTCCAGACTGCCGCCGGGACAGAATTCCAGCGAAAAAAAGGGCAAACCGTCGTGGTCGCCGATTTCGTGAATCTGCACGATGTTGGGATGCTGGAGCTGGGCGACGGCCTGGGCCTCGGCGCGAAACCGGGCCAGCTGGTCCGCCCCGGCATCGGCGCGGCGAGAATCATCTTCAGAGCGACGGTCCGTCCCAGCCGTACCTGCCGAGCCTTGTAGACGACGCCACGCCGCCGCGTCCGAGCTCGCCCAGAATTTCAAAACCCGGCACGGCATCGATGCGGGCCCCCGCGCGGCGTACTGCACCATCGATCGTTTCCTGCTCCTGGCCGTTTCCGCAGGACTCTTCCGGAATGGCGCTCGATGATTTCGTCGCCGACGTTCGGACTTGGCGTGCGTTCATCTCCGGTGCCGGTCAATGGAGATTGCATGGCATCGATTCCAGGTTCATCTGAAGGACAAAAATGCATCTGTTGTGGGATATTCTATGCAACGGCAGATTTCGTGAACGCCGCCATAGTCGGCAGCGATCTCGATGCAATAGCGTTTGGCGGCATCAGGCTCTGCCAACCGAAGCTTATGGCCGATCTCGTCCCAGTCGTTGGAGACTACGATGACCTGCCCATTGGCGATGCCGACCTTTTTTCCTGCGTAAGGCGATTGAGGATTTCGCCTGGCTTCGTCGACGAGCTTGTCGGCGAGTTCACGGTTGAGTTGATGGATGGTTGGCATCGGGTCCTCCTTCCTGTTCGCTGCAATCATGATTATTTGTAACTTGCGCGACCCCGGAATGTCAGCGCAGGGCCCGCGCCGCGTCTGGGCCAGCAGTTGTCAATGTCTGCAAGCGAACCAGGCCTTTAAGAGGACGCGCGGCCGGGACCTTTCGTAATTGGCCCCCCGTGGCCGGGGCTCAGACGCCTGCCTCACCCCTGTTGCATTCTATCGGCGGCCTCGGCATAATAAGTGGGAAGGCCCAGGCGACGAGGAAGGCCCCAAGGGTCCATCACGAATCAGGGAGAACAGCTATGTCCGAACTGACATTGGAGAGCTTGGCCCGCCGCATTGAGGAAGTCGAGCGTCGCCTGAACGAGCGGCTGCCGCCGCTTGCTGCGCCGATCAAAGATTGGCGGAGTGTGGTCGGCATTTCGGAAGACAACGAATTTACTCGGAGCATGCTCGCTGAGATCGAAGCCGCCCATGAAGCAGATCGCCACAAGGCATTGTCCGAGGAAGCCCCGTGATTCTGCTCGACACAAACGACCAGCTTGTTCGAGTTTTTCGCTTCATTCCAGATCGCTCCTTTTGATCGAACGGCAGCGGATCTATTCGATTCGCTTCAAGCAGCCAAGGTTCGAATCGCGACGCGCGATTTGAAAATCGCGGCTATCTCGCTGGCCCATAAGGCCCTTTTGCTCACCGCCAATCGACGGGATTTCGAGAAAGTGCCGGGACTGAGATTCGAAAATTGGCTCGAATAGGGAACCGGTGGGCGGCGTTTTTCGGCCCAAAGGGGTCGGTCTCTGGGTCGTTCTCCATGGTTTCGAATGGCTTCGGCAACTTTGAAAATTTGCCCTTCCACAGGCAAGCGGCGAGCATTTCCAACGTTTCACTAGCGCCTTGCACCGCTGGCTCTCCTTGCCGCTGCCGGCGCGGTAAAAACGCGAAACGGCAAGCTGGCAAGCTGATTTTCCAAAAACCCCCCTCTCCCCGAAGTCGTGAGCTATACTTTTCCGAAACATCCAGAGAACGCGATTGCGTCCGATTGCGTCTCATTCTGGGTAGTCGCGCAACGTTTCGAGGCTAAGATGACCAATGTCCTTCCTGCCGGCGTCGAACATCGTGGCCCATCCGCCAGGAATCTTCGTGGAACCTCGAAGGGAGCTGGAGCCCAAGGCATGGCCGTACAAGCGGTACAAAGCCCGAGCGAACTCTTGCAGTGGCTCGTGGACAATCAGTTTCTTCCCGAGCAGCAGGCGGTCGAACTGCGGGCCCAACTGGCCTCGTTTCCCGAACGCCACGCCCTGGTCAAGGACCTCATTCGCCGCAACTGGCTCACCCCCTACCAGGCCAATCAGATCCTCACCGATAACGGCCCCGCGCTCGTTTTCGGGCCGTTTCGTTCGCTCGAGCGGCTCGGCGAAGGGGCCATGGGGCAGGTCTTCAAGGCCTGGCACACCCGCCTCGGCAAGTTCGTGGCCCTCAAGGTGCTCAATCCGAACCTGCTCGAAAACGACAAGGCCATGAAGCGCTTCGTCAGGAAATTGCCACCGCCGCCCAGCTCAATCACCCCAACATCGTGCTGACGCTCGATGCCAGCGAAATCGACAATCGCTCCTACATGCTCATGGAATATTGCGAGGGGATCAACCTGTCGCAGCTCGTGAAGAAGCAGGGGCCGCTGCCGATTCACCTGGCGTGCGATTACATTCGCCAGGCGGCCGTGGAACTGCAGGCACCGCCGCCGAGCAGGGGGTGGTGCATCGCGATCTCAAGCCGAGCAATCTGTTCCTGACCAAGGCCGCCACCGAATCGGCCGCCGCAGATCAAGATTCTCGATTTCGGCCTGGGTCGTTCGCTCAACGTTACCGGCACGGCCAGGCTCACCTCGATCGGCAACCTGCTCGGCACCATCGATTACATCGTCCCGAGCAGATCGAAACGCCGAGAAGGCCGACGTTCGCTCCGACATTTACAGTCTGGGCTGGAGCATGGATTACCTTCTCGCCGGCAAACCCCCTTACTCCGGCACCAACATGGTCGAGAAGGTGAGCGGCCGGCTGCTGGGAGATGCCGAACGTGCGCGAGGCCCGCGCGGAGGTCAGCCCGCCCTCGACGTGGTGCTGCGGCGCATGATGGCCAAGGAACCGCAGGATCGTTTCCAGACCGCCGACGAACTGGCATCGGCCCTGTTGCCGTTCTGCGTGCCGGCGCCGCCGGTGCTGCCCGTCGCCAGGGTCGGCACTGCAGAACCAGCCGAGCCGCAACCACAGCCGCAGCAGCAGCCGACTGCAGTGCCGAATTCTGCACCCGAAGCCATTCCGGCCAGCAGCATTTCGAAGTCGACTCTGCTGTTTATCGTGCCGGCCTTTTCGGTTTGCTGCTGCTGATTGTGCTGATCGCCGCCTTCACCAACAAATCCGCCAAACGAACCGCTTTGAGAGACGACGCCCGCGAGGTTCTGACAGCGACAATGGATGCAGCCAGTACCAGTAACATTCTGTAGCGTTGCCGGATTGCAAGTCTTTCCCTCGCTGGTGCTTCGGGCTCAGACCCGTCCCTTCCTTCCCCTTCACTTCAATTTTTTTTCAAAAAAATCGCCAAACTGCTCTACCCCAAACCCAGAGCGTTCTGGCAAAAGATAACTATACAAATGAACCGTTAAGGCGATTCGGCGGAGGATGCCCCGAACATCAGCGCCCGCTCCACCTGGAGACGGTCCCATCCGTTCAAGCCCCAGGGTGAGGTACTCCGAACCCTGGGGGTCCGACCAAGGAAACCAACTCATGTTTGTCGAATTGATTCAGGACTATCTCGGCAACCCCATCGGCAAGCGCATCGACGTCGACGAGAAAGACGCCCAGCACCTCATCGCCCACGGCATGCCCGGGCCGTCAGCGACGATCTGCTCACGCCGGCCGTGTCGCAGGCGCGTCGAAGGGGCCTTTCAGAAATTCACCCAGGCCCTCGACGGCATCGTCAGCGCCTCGCTCAAGCAGTTCGCCGACGCCCAGAAGCAAGTCGCCGCAAGAACGCCGTGCCGGCCATCTTCGGCGACGGCGGCGAGGGCGATCCCGAAGAAGTGCTTCGGCGACTTCTGCCTGGCCGTCGCCCGCAACGACCGCGGCTACCTCGAAAAGCACTACGGCAGCGTCTTCAACGCCTGGCACGACCAAGGCGGCCCTGGGCGAATCGAGCGGCGTCACCGGCGGCTACATCGTGCCGCCCGAGTTCTACCGAGCAGCTGCTGACCATCATCGCCGAGAAGCACCTTCATCCGCCCGCGCGCCTTCGTGCAGCCGATGGCCAGTGCCACGCCTGCAGATTCCCCTACCTCGACATCACCACCGTCCAGAGTCGGCCGGCGTCTCGCCGTTCTTCGGCGGCGTGCAGATGAACTGGACCGCCGAGGCCCAGACGCGCACCGAGACCGAGCCGCAGTTCAAGATGATGGAGCTGAAGGCCTGGGAGCTGTCCGGCTACTCGCGTCAGCTCCAACGTGCTGCTCCAGGACGCCGCGTTCGGCCTGGAGAAGTTCCTGATGACGCTGTTCGGCCAGGCCATCGCCTGGTACGAGGAGTACGCCTTCCTGCAGGGCAACGGCGTCGGCAAGCCGCAGGGCATGCTCAACGCCGCGGCCGCCATCGCCGTCACCCGCGGCCACGGCGAACGAGGTCGCGCTTCGCCGACGTGGCCACCATGTGGTCGCAAGCTGCTGCCGGTCTCGACGGACAAGGCGATCTGGGCGTGCAGCCCCTCCGTCATCCCGCAGCTCTTGCAGCTCAAGGACGGCGCCAACCGGGCCATCTTCATCAGCATCGACCAGGGCGCGGTCACAGACGCCGACCTGGGCGCTGCTCGGCCGGCCGGTCGTTCATCACCGAAAAGGTGCCGGCCCTGGGCACCAAGGGCGACCTGATGCTGCTCGATCCGAGCCTCTACGTCATCGGCGACCGCATGCAGATCGAGATCGCGGCCAGCGAGCACGTCAACTTCCTCAAGAACCAGATGACCTGGCGGGTCGTCGAACGCGTCGACGGCCAGCCCTGGCTGGACAAGCCGATCACCCTGCAGGACGGCGCACGCAGGTCAGCCCGTTCGTCGTTCTCAACTAACATCGTTCAGGCCGACCCGCTTGCGGCTTAGCGTGCAAGCGGATCCGCGCCGCGCTAAGCCGCAAGCGGCTAATCGAAAGGAAACCCAATGTATACCGAGAACTGACCGAACGCCTGTCGCGTGGCCGACTATCTCACCCCGGCCAGCACCGACGCCAGCAACACCGCCGTCAACACGCACCGGCATCGACATGTCGATGTTCAAGCGGCTGCTGTACGAGATCCAGATCGGCGCCATCACCGGGGCCGGCACGCTCAGCGCCCAGCTGCAAAGCTGCGCGGCCGCGAACTTCGCCAGCGACGTCCACAACATCACCGGCAGCAGCATCACCCAGGTCACCAACGCCAAGCCCGAACACCGTCGTCACCATCGAGGTGCGCGCCGATGAGGTGCACGACGCAGAACCCCGGCGACCGCTACGTTCGCCTGTCCGTCACCATCGGCACCAACGCCGTCATGTTCGGCGCCACCGGCTGGGCGCCGAGGCCGACCACAAGCCGGCCAACGCCCAGGACGTCAACACCGTCGTCCAGCGGCTCGTGGTCTGAAGCCTGCGACCGGCCGATTGCCGTGCCTTAGCGTGCGACGGCTCCGTGCCGCGTACAGCCGAAAGGTGATGTGCGATGAAAAGTCCATTTTCCTGGCCGTGCCGCACTACGGCGCCCTCGTGCCGGAGGCCCTGGTCTCCCTGACGCTGGCCTCGCCGGCGGCACCGCGTGTCGCTGACGACCAACGGCGCCTCGCTGCTTGGCCTTCAACTTCAACTCGCTGTGGGGCAGCGCCCTCAACCAGCGCAGTGACAAGGGGCTGACACACTTCGCCATGCACCACGCCGACGTCGGCGCCGAGCCCGGCTGGATCGACATCCTGCTTGAGCGAAATGGACCGGGTCGGCGCCGACGTCATCGCCACGGTGGTGCCGATCAAGGACAACCGCGGCCTGACCAGCACCGGCTTGCAGGACCCGGACACGCTGCAAATTCGCCGGCTGACGATGACGGAAGTCTTTCGATTGCCGGTGACCTTCTCGCGCCGGCACTGCACGTCAGCGCACCGGCGCTCTCGCCGGCCGGGCATCTGATGGTCAACACCGGCCTGTGGCTGTGCGACTTCACCGAAGCCGTGGGTCGAGGAAGCCTACTTCGAGATCCGCGACCGCATCGTCGGCAAGCCGACCGGCAGGTTCCAGGCCAACGTGCTGCCGGAGGACTGGAACTTCTCCGGCTGGTGCGCTCGCAAGGGGCTGAAGGTGTTCGCCACCCGGGCGGTCAAGGTCAGCCATCACGGCCCGGCGTCGTTTCGCAATGACTCAGCCTGGGGCGAATGGGAAACCGACCTGGGCGACCGACGTTGACATGATGCTCCGACCTTGACCCCCAGGCTTCGGAGTACCTCACCCTGGGGCTTGATCGCATTTGTTGACTCCCAAGCCCCAGGGCGAGCGTACTCCGAACCCTGGGATCCTGACCGCGATAACTCAGAGGCTATGCCATGCCCGATCTCATCACGCTCAGCACGTGCCGAGAACTACATCGCCACCGCCTCGCCCAACACGACGCTGCTGGCCAGCCTCATCAGCAACGTGTCGCAGGCCATCGTCAGGTATTGCAAGCGCAGACTTCGTATCGACCGTCCGCGATGAGCTGTACAACGGCAACGGCGACCGCCGGCTCTGTCTGCGCCACTTCCCGATCATCAGCGTCCAGTCGGTGCGCTATCGCCCCGTGACGGTGCTGAAGATCATCAACAACGACCAGGCCACGAATCAGCAGGCGCGGGTCCAGGTCGTCAGCACCGGCATCCAGCTGACGCGCGTCGCCAGCGGCGTGGCTTCACACCGAGACGCTGGTCAGATTTTGCCAGCAATGCGACGCTCATCGCCTGCGCCAACGCCATCAACGCCATCGGCAACGGCTGGCAGGCCCAGGTCGTCGGCGATTCCGCCGATTACGCCCTGTGGCCCGTCGGCGGACTCTGTGGATCGCCGACGGCGACCGGCCAGGGGCAGGGGTGCTCTCACGGCCCGCGGCGCTTTCGCCGAGCTCAAGATGCACACCTACGAGCTGCAAGGCTACCAGTGGGACCGGCGCGGCTGGCTGCTGCGGGCCATCCCCTACACCGATCCGGAACTGCTGCATCCCGAAGACCTGGTCTGGCCGGTCGGCATCAACAACTTCCGCGTGCAGTACACGGCCGGCTTCGCCACGGTGCCGCTCGACGTGCAGGAGGCGTGCGGCGAATGGGTGGCCACGCTCTACTGGCAGGCCCAGCGCGATCCGGGCCTGCGGCATGAAACCATTCCCGGCTCGGTGACGCGCGTGCCGTTCTCGACCATGCCGCCGGGCGTCCAGGCCCTGCTGGCGACGTACCGCGATTACAAGGTGATCTCGTTCGGTGCGTAAGGAGTCGCGCGAAAATAAACTGGTCAAATTCCAGGTGGCACGGGTGGCACGCCCTGAGGTACTCCGAAGGGCGTGACGAGCCTGCAGGCACGTCACGCCCTTCGGAGTACCTCAGGGCGTGCCACCCGATCTGTGACCATCCTATGTCAATGACCAGTTTATTATTGCGCTAATTCCGCTTGCCGTTTACCAAATACAACCTGGAACCTGCCATGGAACCGCCACTGCCGACGTCTCGTACCAGCACATAGCCGCGAGCCGACCTGGCCGCAGTCTTCGTCGCGGCGGTCTCCACTGGCCTCGAACAGGGCGAAGGAGACAGCGACTCGCTCAAGTTCACGCACCGGCTTCTCGTCGATGCAACCGCGGGACATCCGCGACGACTATAGTGCGGGCGCATCGGCGGCAGTCAGGACACCATTTACGTCCCCAACAAAAATGGCACGGCCTTCTCCGTCATCTTCACGGAAATCGTCGATCTTGGTTCTCCCTGGGAACACAAACGAATCTACCTCGTTCGCCTGGCCCCTACCTACCCAACCGACGATCTCTAAGCACAGCTACCATGTCGATGACCCAATACCACCTGCGATATTTATCGTCCGGCAATGAACCCCCCGCGGCCCCGGACGTCGCCGGCGTCCCCCTGTTTGTTCACTTCCTGTTTCGATCAGGGACGCGAGCACGGCGAGAAGGGAGAGCCCTGCGATATCGCTCTTCACCGCGAATGCTCGTCTCGCCAACGACGGACGTGCGCGATAATTTCAATGCCTGGACCGGCAACGCTTCAAGCCGTGATGTCGTCTATGTTTCCCAATCACACAGGCATCGCTTACAACGTCAATTTTGTCGAGCAGTACAATCTTGGCCTGGCGTCCGATGCGCTCTGTGTCTATCTGGACCGCCTGGCAATTACCTGGCCGTTCCCGGGCCCCGCGGTGCTTGGTGTTTCACCCGCAGCCGGTCCCACGGCGGTACGTCGGTCACCCTGTCCGGCAGAGGTTTCACCGGCGCCACGGCCGTGTCATTTGGTTCAACGGCTGCGGCAAGTTTTACGGTGAACTCCGGCACACAAATCGGCGCGACCAGCCCGGCGGAGTCAGCCGGTACCGTCGACGTCACGGTGACTTCGCCTTTAGGGACATCGTCGACGTCTGCAGACCGACCAGTTCACCTATCCGAGCGGCGGCGGCTCGCTAAATTCGAGTAACCACGGAGGCACGTCTGGAACGGGAACAGGTTTCACGATCTCGTTCGCCCCTCACGCTGCGGGTAATTTACACGATCGAAGTGGGCGTGATGTTGGCCAGTCCGCAACAATCACGCCGCCATCGGGTTTCACGCTGGCATACAGTTCAACCCTCGGCAGTGGTCAAGGGTGTTACTGGTATCGGGCAACCAACCTGGGGACGTCGTTGGCGTCGGCAACCTTTAGTTGGAGTGTCTCGTGCACAGTGGGCTTACTCCTATGCCGAGATTGACGGAGCGGGTGCACATCCGGTCGACCAGACGACCAGCAGCAGCGGCACCAGTAATACCGCGTCGGCGGGGCCGACCGGCACGCAGTTGACCAGTTCGGACGTGGCAATCTTTGGCGTGTTCGCTGATGCCGCTTTCGACACGGGACCTGGCATCGGGCCCGGCTTGTGGGGCGGGGGGAATACGGGGACCTTCGGCGTCTTCCTCTATGGGAACGCGCTCTCCTCAACGGCGGCAATATCGGCGACGGACGGCTTCGGTTCTTCGGTCGACTGGTTCGCCGTCCTCGAGACTCTGGATTGAGAGGTTCCGCAAAGAGCGGTTTCTAGATGACCATTTCATAAGTGTCAGGGCAGTTCCCGTAGCTGAATTCGCCAGAATTCAGATGGCTGGCTCGCAAAAAAGGCTGAATTCTGGCGAATTCAGCTACGGGGCACTGCTCAGGGACTTATGAATTGGCCATCTAGCTGCCATTCAAACCAACGGAAAGAGAGGTGAATAGCAACCATGAAAAGCATTTTTCTTGCGACCGCTCTGGCCGCGCCCATGGCAATCGTTGCCGCGTCCGTGAATGGCCCGACGGCCCCGGACGGCACCGAACTGCAATGCGATCTTCCCGGCAATCTCCAGGTCAAGAACCGTGGAGGCTCCGATGGGGCCGGGCTATGTGTGTTTGCTTCGCTCAAACACTCGGCCATGTGGCAAGAGGTGACGCCGCTCAAGGAGATCTTCGAATACATGTTCAACCATCCGGGCGGCGGCTATCCCAGAAAGTCGACAAGGTGATCAAGGACATCTGTCAAAAGAAAGGCGTGCCGGTGCCGCCTTACATCCAGGTGCAGGGCAAGGACATTGAAATCCTGAAACTGGCCTGCAAGACCGGGCGCATGCCGGGCGTCACATACTCTTTTTCGCCGTCAGGGCGATACGGCGGACAGAAGATTGCCCACATGGTGTCACTGCCGCACGCCGACGACAAATGGTTCTGCGTTCTGGACAACAACTTTCCGCGCACTTATGAATGGTTGACGCCGCAAGAGTTTTCGAGAACCTACGCTCCTGGCTCGGGCGGTCATCTCTCGACAGCGGCCCACCTCCCGTGCCTGAAAACTGACACGCCACATCGTGAGCGACTCGCCAATAACCACCCACTGCTTTTGAAAGGAGAGAAAATGAAGGCTTTGCTTCTCGCTCTGTGTATCGCCCTTTGCATCGGTTGCGGCAAGCAAGTGTGCAAGCCGTGCCATCCCGACCCGGTGATCGAGCCGGACAACAAACCGTTGCCGAAACCGTACCCGCAACCCAGGCCGTGCCCCTGCCCGAAAGGAGACGATGATTGATGTGGATAGCCCTCGAGCTTCTATCGCTATTCTTTGCATTCGGAGCAGCCATGCTCATCGTTTGCCTGGCATTCACCCACTTTGGAGACAACCATGAAGAGTAAGATCGCGTCCCTGCTTTTGGTGCTGGCAACGGCGCCGGGCATCATGGCCCAGTGCCGAGGCGGCGCATGCTATGTTCAGCAGGCTCAGCACCAGGACTGGTACTACGTCGGCCAGTACCCCAACGGCTACTATGTGCTTTACCAGAACGGCCAATGGGTCGTGGCAGCCGCCGCACAACACTCCCCAACCGAATCCGGAACCGGAGCCGACTCCCGAACCTGTCAAGAGCCCGGCAGCAGTGAAAGAGCAAAACTTCGGCGTCGACAAGGCCAAGCTGACCGGCGAAGACAAGTACACCATTAACACCGACAAGGGCTCGGCTGATATTTCCAAGCAAGAGGCCCACAAAATCGTCGGCGCCCAGCTCCAGGACGACAGCAACAAGCTGAGAGTAACCATCATCGGCGATGACGGCACCCAGAAGAAAGTCATGGCCGACATCCATTCCCTGATCAAGGACATCAACGATTGGGCGATCGTCCGCGGTTATCCACCGGGCCATTGGTGCGCTTCAGCCCGGCTTCGTCCAACAGGATCGCCGACCATTTACTGCCAGACGCCCGGCGGCAAGGTGCTGCACCTGGCAGGACGACTATGACGGCGGCGGCGAAGACCTGGCCGGCGCCCTGCGAAGGCGAAATCGACCTACGAAAGCAAGAAGGACCCCGACCTTCGCAAACCAATCTCGCCATTCTCTGACAACAGCAAGCTCTTTACTTACGGCCTGGCGGCGGTAAGCGGAGCCGCTGTAATGCACCTTTCAAAAAGGAGAAAGCAATGACTGTTGATTGGGTAACCATCGGCATCGCCATCGCCTCGGCCCTGGTGGCGGCCCTGGTTCATTCCTCGGCGACGCAGCCGGCTTCGTCGAGCCAGCCAACCACAACTCCGGCGCAACGCCGACGCCGCAGCCCAGCCAGTCCTCAGGCGGACTTTTTCATGGCGGCCTATTGAATCGGCTCCGCGGCACTATTTCCAGTCCGGCGCAGCGCCGGCGAGCTCTCCGACACCGGCAACGACGTCGGCGACGGCCCATCCGGTGATCAGCTCCTTGCTCAGCATTCTGGAATCGGAAATGTCCAGCACGCAAGGCCAGCAGCTTTTGAGCCAACTATCCGGTGCCCTCATCACGCTAACCGGCGCCAACGGCCAGCAGGTGGCTGTGCAAGCCGGCAGCTCAACTTCAACATCTGGAGGAACGACCAATGCGTCCGCTTCTAGCAGCCCTGCTTCTGCCGGTTCTTAGCACTTTCATCCCGGCTCCGGCCTGGGGCCAGGAAGTCAAGAAGGAAGTCCTCGACCACATTCGCAACGTTTCCGTGTCCATCGAATGGCTGCACGGCGACGGCACGCAAAAGTGTCATGGCTCGGGAACCCTGTTCGAGCACAAGGACGAGTTTTTCTGCATCACCTGCTCTCACGTGGTCAAGGCGGCGGAGGGCAAACAGATCCGCGTCGCGCAGAGGCACCATGACAAAAGGCCGATTTCAGTCAACGCCGAGGTCGTGAGCCAGTGCGAAAAGACCGACGTGGCGATTCTCAAGGTCGGCCAGGGCGTTTTCGGTCCAGGCGTGAAGTTCTACAGGGATTGCTGCGCATCCGAACACGGGCAAACCGCCGCAGCTGGATACGCCGATCGTTCATTGCGGCAGCATGGCGGGCCTGCACCATACCGTGACCCGGGGCTACCTGGTCGGCCTGGATCGCGATATGGAACAGTCTCCAGATAAGGGGCCCGAGGAAGCCGACCAGGCCGACCTGACCGGTAGTTATGGCTCCAGCGGCGGCGGCGTCTTCCTCACCGATGGACGTTACATCGGCATGGTCTACGCCGGCATTCCGCAACGTATTGTCTTCTTCGTGCCGATCCGGCAGATTAAACTGGATTGAAAAACGTCCGAGGACATAACGCATGAAAGCGATCTCAATAATGCAGCCCTGGGCGCTGCTGCTGGTCAGCGGCGTGAAGCAGTACGAAACACGCACCTGGCGAACCAGCCATCGCGGCCTGCTGTACATTCACGCCTGCCAGCGTCTGCCCGAGGACATGCGCCGCCGCTGCGCGCGAGCAACCGTTGCGATCGCTGCTCAAAAAACAGGGAATTTCCAGGGCGAGCGAACTGCCGCTCGGGGCGCTCGTCGGCACCGTCGAAGTCGTCGACTGCATCGATACCGATGCGCTCGACCGACACGCTCAGCGCCGAGCAGCTCGCCCTGGGAGATTTTCGTCCGGGCCGCTGGGCCTGGAGCGTCGGCAATCCGCACCGCCTGGCCGAGCCCATTTTGTACCAGGGCAATCGCGGCATTTTTGAGGTGAAAATTGGATGACGTTTATCAATCCACCGCTTGCGGCTTAGGCGCGAGCGCCTCGCGCGCTAAGCCGCAAGCGGTGCCTAGCGAGCCGCGGCCCTCCGGGCCGCTACTCGCCGCCAACCGTCTAGGAGGTCCCATGAACGCGATCAAGAATCGAATCAAGAAACACGTAAGAATCAAGGCGTCGGAGCTGGTGCCGCACGAACTTAATCCGCGCATCCATCCCGAAGCAGCAGTGCCAGGCTCTGCGAGGCCTCTGTACGAAGAGATCGGCTTCGCCCGCAGTCTGCTCGCCTACGAGCTGCCCGACGGCCGGCTCAAGCTGATCGACGGCCATCTACGCCAGACGATGACGCCGGACATGGAGGTCGAGGTGGAAGTGCTCGACGTCGACGACGCCGAGGCGCGGGCCCTGCTGCTGTCGATCGACCCGCTGGCACAGCTGGCCGAGGTACGATCAGCAAGCTCTCGATGACCTGCTGCAGGCGACGCAGACCGACAATGCCATGCTCCAGGCGTTCTGGGCCAACCTGCAAAGCAAGGACCGGGAAGTGCAGGAAGAGTCTGGAACGCAAGATGCAAGGACGATGCAACCTGCACGACCAGTTTCTGGTGCTGATCGAATGCGGCACCGAGGAGGAGCAAACGAACCTGCTGCAGCGCTTCATGGAGGAAGGGCTCAAGTGCCGGCGTGCTCATCGGATAACGATGAGAAGAGTGCGACTCCTGTTCCCACGCTCTGCGTGGGAACGGCTCTTCGCCGCTCTGCGCGAACCGGACCCACGAACGTGGCAACTCATGCACGATTTCTTGGCCGCGATGAACATGTGACAGTTTCAAATGTCCGCAGCCGGGTACGCGCCGCAGAGCGGCGAAAAGCCGTTCCACGCAGAGCGCGGGAACGAGGATTCCGACGCTGCGCCGTGTTTGGACCCCCATGTTGCATCTCCATTACCAATTCCATGAAAATCATCGTACAAACCGACATTCTCGAATCGCCGCGCGTCATGCAAGTGCGCGGCATGTTCGATCTGCGCCAACCAAAACCTCGACCGTGCAGTGGGACGCTCATCTGCCGCTCGCCGAACGGCCCTGGAACATCGGCCTGATCGTCGGTCCGTCCGGCTGCGGCAAATCGACCATCGCCCGGCATCTGTGGCCCGACGCCCTGGTCCGCGATTTCGCCTGGCCCAGGCGATGCCGCGATTCTCGACGGCTTTCCCGAATCGATGCCCGCCAAGGACGTGGTCGAGATCCTGTCGTCGGTCGGCTTCGCCAGTCCGCCCGCCTGGCTGCGTCCGTTTCACGTGCTGTCGACCGGGCAGCAGTTTCGCGTTACGCTGGCCGGGCCATTGCCGAGGCGGCGGCTCCGAAGAAAAGTCCCTCGTCAACGGTAAACCTGGTCTTCGACGAATACACGTCGGTCGTCGATCGCACGGTGGCCCAGGTCGCCTCGCACGCCCTGCCGAAGACGATCCGCCGCAAGAAGCTGCGCTTCGTGGCCGTGACGTGTCATGAGGACGTCGAGGCCTGGCTCAAGCCCGATTGGGTCTATCGGCCGGCGGAGCAGCTCTTCGCATGGAGGTTTCTTCAGCGACGCCCCGCCATCGACCTTGACATCGTTCGCTGCCGTGCATCGGCGTGGCGCGCTATTCGCACCGCATCACTATCTGAGCAGCGCCCTGGCCCGCAGTGCCGTCTGCTTCCTGGCCACCTGGAACGATCGGCCCGTCGCCTTCTCGGCCTGGCTGCCGTTTGTCGGCAGCGGGCCCAGGACGCGGCGCGAACATCGCACGGTGACGCTGCCCGACTATCAGGGCGTCGGCATCGGCAACGCTGTTTCGGACACCATCGCGTCGATGTGGCGAAGCCTTGGCTACCGGGCCATCAGCACGACGACGCACCCGGCCATGATCCGCAGCCGCTGCCGGTCGCCGCGCTGGCGGATGACGCGTGGGCCGGCCCTGGCGTCCGGGCGCGAGAAGAAACTCACCCGACTGCGGCACGCCACCACCCGGCTCACCGCCGGGTTTGAGTACATTGGGCCGGCGCTGCCGCGCTTGCAGGCGCTGGCGCTGCTCGACCATGGATAGTCATTCTTTCGCCATGTCGAAAACCATCGAACTAACTCCGGAGCTTGAGGCCAGGATCGTCGCGTCGATACGGGCCGGCGGTTATGCGCCGGTGGCGGCACAGGCCTGGGGCGTTTCCGAGGCGACGCTGGAGCGTTGGCTCGAACGAGGTCGGCGACCGAACGCGAGGGACCCCTATCGCAGCTTTGCCCGCAACGTCGATCAGGCCCTGGCACAGGCCCGGCTCAGGGCCGAGATGGAAGCGTTCAAGGACGATCCCAAGAGCTGGCTCAAGCACGGCCCCGGCAAGGAACAGCCGGGCAAACCCGGATGGTCCGCCCTGACGAAATCGGCCGGCGGCTCCGACAGCAAGGCCACGGCGCTGTTCGCCAATGAGGAGTTGTTGCAGCTGCTGGCGCTATTGCGAAAGGTGCTGGCGAAGTATCCCGACGCGCTGGAGGAACTCGATCAGCTGACCGGAATTTCGGGGCTCTCAAGTTGATAATGCCGTCGCCGGCCGTAGGGTGGGTCAAGCGTACTCGCGCAGACCCACCATTTCGAGCGTGCAAAATGGTGGGTCTGCGCGAGTACGCTTGACCCACCCTACGACACTGTCTTTCATTGGCAGCATCTGTCTCTCGACACCTCTCTTGATTTCTCCTCCGCCTGATGAGAAGATACTATATGTGAACATGTGTACATTACTCGGAGATGGCTGATCGCATGAATGCAACATCGTCTGCGCCGTGTCTCCACTGCGAGTCGGCACCGCAGGAACACTACCTGCGTCTGTGCCTGAAATGTGCACAGGTGAATGGAATTCGCCTGCTCTACAAGAAGACGAGCCGCTGGACGCCCGCCTGGGATGAGCATTTGCAGCGCCTGGTGGAACGCGCTCGGGCCAGATTGCCGTTATTTCCTGACGAACCTGCCAAGGAGAACTACCATGAAGCGAAGATCGACAAGGCCCGCTCGGCGTGAAGCGGGCAGCGTATTCATTCCGACCGGTCGCGGAAGGGCCGTGGACGTCGGCGGGCAGCTCGACGTCGCCCGCTGTCCGCTCTGCGATGGGCCGATGACGCCGCGGCTCAATCGCCAGGGCTCGTACTTCCATTGTTTTTGCCATGCCCGCCGGGAAGAGCAGCAAGCAGCCACCTTGCCACGGGTTGAAACGAAGGTTGCAACGAGGGTTGCAAGGAAGCTGCTCGTCGGCTTGCCGGCGCCGCTGGAGCTGAGGTTTCCGTCTTGCAACAACAATCTATCCTCAGTAGGCTGACAATGCGAATCGCGTATTTGGAGCGGCCTGGCGTGTTGCGGCCGCCTTTTTCGCAACCCAAAATATCGAGGTAGGGAGAAACCATGGCCAAGCGCATTTTGAATCGTCGGGAGATGCGAGCTGACTTCGACGCCGCCGAGGCCCGCACCAAGGAAGAAGAAGAGACCGAAGAGGACGAGGAAGGTAAGGACGACGAAGAAGAAGATGAAGACGAAGAGGAAGGAGAAGGGGCTGAGGACGACGAGGCGGGCGACGAAGCCGAGCCCGACGACGAGGATCTGGGCGACGATGAGGATGCGCCGCCCAAGAAGAAAAAGAAAGTCGCCAAGGCCGCCAAGGTGAAGGTGGCCAAGCCGCGTGCCCGATCGCGCACCGCGAAGATCGTGCGCATGCGCGTCGTCTGGGGCGTCTTCGACAACTCCAACAAATGCGTCGCCACCTACGAGTATCCGCGACCGCAAGGACGCCGAGGAGCACGCCGTCCGTCTGACGACCGGCCCGGGCAAGACACATTTCATCCAGCCCATCAAGGAGCCGATCGAGGAGAAGAAGGAAGAGAAAGAAGACAAGAAGAAATAGTATCCCTTCTCTCAACCGCTTGCGGTTTCGCGCTTGACGCTCTAAACCGCAATAGCGCCAGGTGAGGAATCCGTTCATGACGACCACAGCCACCGCCCCCGAATTGGCAGAGCAGCAGCGCATCCTCCTGGACAACATCAGCTGGGAGACGTATGAGGCCCTCGTGGACGGCATCGGCGAACGGCAGGTTCGCATCACTTACGACAATGGATTTCTGCAAATCATGACGATGTCGCTCGACCACGAATCGTATGGCAGCTGCATCGATCGCATGATCGGCATGCTGACATTCGAATTGGACATTCCCATTCGCAGCGGTGGTTCGACCACGCTGAAATGGAAGCGCAAGCGAAAGGGACTGGAACCGGACAAATGCTATTGGATCCAGCATGAAGAGGAGATGCGTGGCAAACGCAAATTCGACTTCAAGGTCGACTCGCCGCCCGACCTGGGCGTCGAGGTGGACATCTCGCGCAGCTCTCTGAATCGCATGCCGATTTATGCTGCCTTCAAAATCCCCGAGATTTGGCGCTTTGACGGCGAAGGTCTCCACGTCTACCAGCTGCAAAAGGGCAAATATCGGGAAAAGAAACAGAGCATCGCGTTTCCTTTCCTGCCGCTTGACAAGTTTGCCGAGTTTATTCGCGAAAGCGCCGAGCAAGAAGAAACCGACCTGCTGCGATCCTTCGTCCAATGGATACGATCGGATATTGTGCCCGCTTATTCGAGGGTCTAAGATGAGAGGTGCCGGTCGTGGACGAAGTCGAGAAGCTGCGCGAGCAGCTACCAGATCGAGAGGCGGCTATGGACGCTCTTGCTGACGCGAGTATTTTGGCGAGCGAACATGCGGAGCTCATGGCAAAGCTAAAGCTCCTTCGCGAAGAGGATGACAAAGACCTCGCCGACCTGGTGGACGCAACCGATCCTACGCTCCTTTCGAGAAATCAGCAGCAGCTGTTGGACGCCGCGGACGCCAATCTGCGCTGCGCCGCACTTTGTCTTCTTGATATGAGAAACTGGACGAGCCACCTTGCCGAAAAATGTCGGCTGCTGGCCACCGCGGACGCTGATGCCAACGTGCGCGGCGTGGCTGTGCTGGTGCTGCGAAAACTGCATGCAATCACGGGTGATCCCCAGATCGAGCCGTTGCTCGCGCAGGTGGTGCTCAATGCCGATGAACAAATAATGGTTCGGCGGGCAGCGTTCCGATCATTGCTCGATATACGAGGAGTGCCGCGCTATGCGAAGGAATGGAGCCAATCGTTGCAAAATGACTTTCCCACAAGCGCGGATTTGGAATATGCTCGACAAGGGGGGAGTTGATGCAAGTCGTTCCACCTCGTTGGCGCTGGGCCCTGAGTCAGCGACGATGTCCCTGCCTGTGCGGCGGTGAAGGGTCGCTCGTGTTTATCATTTGCCCGCGCTGCGGCCACGTTGCCCTGGGAGTGCAACGAACTGGGCACGGTCTTCGGGGATGTGCGGCTGAGCTGAACGATTTCCGCTATGCGACGTTGGACGAACTCGAAGCCGCCGGTCTTTCGCGGCCGCAGCCCATAGACATCGGATAGCAAATGTCCGAACCTGTGGAACCAAGCAGGTGTCATCTACAATAACCGCATGAAAAAAGATCTCGAAAACAAACTCATCACGCTGATCAATAAGCCCGGCTACAACCGGTCAGGTTCAACGTTCTCGCCAGCAAGCTCGACGTGAAATCGTCGGAGTTCAGTTCCGCTCAAGCTGCGCATCAAGGAACTGGTGCCGCCGGGCCGCATCGAGCTGAGCAAGAAGAACGAAATCCGTCCGTCGAACCGCACGGCACCGTCACCGGCATCTTTCGCAAGGCCGGCGGCGGCTTCGGCTTCGTGCGCCCTCATGGCACCGGCGAAGTGGGCATGCCGCCGCCCGCCGAAATTTTCATCCCCGAACGCTTCGTGCGCAACGCCATCAGCGGCGACGAGGTGATGGTGCGCGTCCTGAAAAAACCGCATCACGGCAAGCTCGGTCCCAGCGGCGAAATCGTGCGCGTGCTGACGCGGGCGACCAACCAGTTCGTCGGCACCTATTTCGAACGCGACGGCCAGGGCTCTGGTGCGCGTCGACGGCACCGTCTTCGCCCACAGCGTCTTCGTCGGCGATCCGGGCGCCAAGGGGGCCAAACCTGACGACAAGGTCGTCTTCGAAATGCTGCGCTTCCCCTCACCCGACGATCGCGGCGAAGGGGTCATCACCGAGATTCTTGGGCCGCGCGGCCAGCCCGGCGTCGACACTTTGTCCGTGATCCGCTCGCTGGGGCTGCCCGACGTCTTCGCGGACGATGCGCTGGAAGAGGCCCGTCTCGCCGCCGCCAAATTCAGCGAAAAGGACCTGGGCGGCCGCGAAGATTTTACGACCTGGCTCACGATCACGATCGACCCGGTCGACGCTCGCGATTTTGACGATGCGGTGTCACTGTCGCTCGATCCGAAGAGCAAGCACTGGATGCTGGGGGTGCACATCGCCGACGTGGGTCATTTTGCTCCGCCCGGCGGCGCCCTGGATCGCGAGGCCCGCCGCCGCGGCACCAGCGTCTATCTGCCGCAGCGCGTCATTCCGATGTTTCCGGAGATCATTTCCAACAGCCTCGCCTCGCTGCAGCAGGGCAAGGTCCGCTATTGCAAGAGCGCCCTGATCGATCTGACGCCCAGCGGGCAAAAGGCCCACGTCCGCTTCGTGAACTCGGCCATCAAGGTCAGTCAGCGTTTTTCATACGAGCAGGTGCTGGCGGTATTGCAAAACTACGATGCCGCTTGCGGCTTAGCGGACGCCGCGGACGCTAAGCCGCAAGCGGCGAGGGGCCGGAAGTGGTGCCGCAAATTCTGGATATGCTGCTGAAGATGCGCGAGCTGGCGATCATCCTGCACAAACGCCGGGTCAAGCGCGGCGCCCTGGAGCTGGACATGCCGGAGATCGAACTGACCTACGACGATCAGGGGCGCGTCAGCGGCGGGCATTTTCACAAGCACGAAATCAGCCATCAGATGATCGAGGAATTCATGCTGCTGGCCAATGAAGCGGTGGCCAGCCATCTCGATCAGGCCGACGTCCCGTTCCTGCGCCGCGTCCATCCGGCACCGGAGCCGGCCAAGCTCAAGGCATTCTCCGAGTTCGCCCGCATTCTCGGCTACAAGATGAAAAAGGAAACCGACCGCTTCAGCCTGCAGCGCATCCTCCAGGAATCGGCCAACAAACCGGAATCGCATGCCGTGCATTACGCTCTGCTGCGCAGTCTGAAGCAGGCGACCTACAGTCCGATCAAGGAGGACCACTACGCCCTGGCCAGTGAAAACTACTGCCATTTCACCTCGCCGATCAGACGTTATCCCGATCTGACGGTGCATCGGCTGCTCGATCGGCTGATCAAGTCGTCGGCAAGGCTGCAACCGGACGGCTCCGCGTTTCCCGTGAAGTCGTCGAAGCGGGCCCGCAGCGGCAACGTGCAGGAACTGGTCGTGCTCGGCGATCACTGCAGCAAGATGGAACGACGAGCCGAGTCGGCGGAACGCGAACTGGTCAAGCTGAAGCTGCTGGTTTACATGAGCACCCGCCTCGGTCTGGAGATGGACGCGATCATTACCGGCGTCGCCGATTACGGCTTTTTCGGCCAGGCCCAGACACTGCCGATCGAGGGCATGGTGCACATCAGCACGCTGCCGGACGATTACTACTATTATGATGACTCCTCGCACAGCCTGGTCGGCCAGCGGCACAAGCGGCGCTACCGGCTGGGCGACAAGGTGAAGGTCAAGGTGGTCCGCGTCGATCTGCAGCGGCGGCATGCTCGACTTTCGAGTTGTCTGAAATTCGCTTGCGGCTTCAGCGCACGAAGCGCTAAGCCGCAAGCGGCCGATATCAAAATCCCATGAAACCCCTCCATTACATGCTCATGGCTGTGGATCCGTCGCGGATCCTCTATGAACTCGAGCTGCCCCCCGACCGCTGGCAGCGCGAGGTGCTTCTTTCGCAGGAGCTGCAGGTTTTGCTCAACTGCTGCCGGCAAGCGGGCAAGTCGACGGTGACCAGCGTCCTCGCCCTGCACACGGCCCTGTTTCAGCCGCGGCAGCTCGTGCTGCTTCTGTCGCCGGGGCTGCGGCAGTCGAGCGAAATCTTTCGCAAGGTCATCGATGCTTACAACGCCATCGGCCGGCCGGTGCCGGCGCGTGCAGGAATCGCAGCTCAAGATCGAACTGGCCAACGGCTCGCGCATCCTTTGTCTGCCGGGCGAAGAGGCGACGATACGCGGCTTCAGTCCGAACCTGCTCGTCATCGACGAAGCGTCGCGAGTGCCGGACGATCTGTACCGGGCGGTGCGGCCGATGCTCGCGGTCAGTCAGGGCCGGCTCTGGAAGTCCATAGACCAAAATCAAACTGACCCACTACCGCGTAGAGAGAGAGAGAGAGAGAGAGAGAAGCGCTCTGCTCCCGCGAAGTCTGTGTAACCGTAGCTATACCGACGCTGGCGCGGGACGATCGACAGCCCCCGCAGCAGGCCGGCGCGCAGCAGTTGGGATACCTCGATCGCGGACATGGCGCCTTAAGGCGAGCCTAGTGGGCTCGGGCGCAGCTCGCTGCTCAGGCGGTGCCCGCCGGCCCGGCGTCGGTCCCGAACGCCCGCTCGGCATCCGAGCTGCCCGCGCCCGGCGGTAGCACTGCCAGAGCCTGCGCAGGGCCATATGGGGCCCCACGCAGGCTCTCCTGCCTTGACAGGCTAAGCCACGACTACGCTTTGACCTCAGTTCTTCTCCCGAGTTCAGCCTGGTTTCGAGGTTCTCAATCTGTGCAGACTGAGTCCAACCTAGGGTTGCGAAGCCATCACTGGTTTCAGATTCGAGTACGTCCTTCCCCTTGCCTTCGAAGTTTTCCGGTTCCGAGTGTCCTTTTTCGTTTTCAAGTTCGTGAGTTTCCGGATTTTCGATTTTTTTCGCCGAGTACGTTTGTGTAAGCGCGGTGCCCATCTGATTGACTGGTGTAATTGGCGAGATGATGGAGTCTCCACCACCTTTGTTTTCTTTCGCCCCTACCCTGACGATTAGGACGCCCACACCAGAGTTTTCCGTCCCGCAGACAAACTCGGCAAAGAGTCCTTTCTTTTCTTCTGGGATAAGGGACAAGCCGACCGACGGGGTTGCCGTGCCCTTGCCGGAAATGTATCCGAGGGTCCCCTTCAGCCCTCGGGTGACGATCTCACCTTCGTTATACACATACTTGTTCGGAAATTCGTTACGGAAGAAGCTCTCGCATGTGAAGCTCAGGAGAGGAAGTCGACACCCTTCGAAGGTGACTGACACTCCCGATACTTCTTTTGACCCTGATATGCTGCCCGTGGCGACCGTGGAGTTACATTCCACGTCGATCCCGATCGCCGTTTCGAGCAACGCCTTTTCCGTGGTCTGTACGGCGGTGAATGCCGTATTGGGGGTCCCGGACGTTCCCTTCAGGAATTCATATTCGCCGGTACCTGTTTTTTCGGTACAGTTGGCGTCGACATATTTACCTTTGGTTTTAAGTTTACCGTTTATTTCTACCGGCACTTTTACGCACTTTCCCCATTCCGGCAGGTTCGCCGACGCGGTCGCGCTGGCCACGGCGCTCATCATGAACGCGGCGATCAGACAGAGCCCTAGCGTTCTTACGTGTCTCACTGTTCCACTACTCCTTTGTCCTCGTGGGTAATACGCGATCGACACCTGAGGCCTCCTCCAAGAGGCGTCCTGACGCCGGTCGTCCGCGACAGCGCACCCGATCTGGACCCCACCGGCCCCCGGCTCGGATGCGCGCCCGTCAGCGACGCGGGCGCCAGCGGCCCCCGCATCGATGCACGCCTATGATCGGCCGGCTTCACGCAGGAGACGCGATGCGCCCCCGTGGCCGGCCTGTTCGCTGCCCCGTTTCTGCTCCGCGCGCAGAAGGTGAGCTCAAAGATCATGTGCTCTGCCTCGTTTGGCGTTCGCGCGGGGTCGATGTAGAGGGACGCAGGATCGTCACGCCCGCTTCCCGCGCCCATCCGTCTTCGTAGTCTTGTGGGCCGTCGCCTTCGCGGCGTAGCGCATCCTCGTCTGTCTTTCGCAGGCGGCGCGCAGCGAACGCGAGTGCTTGTGTCTCTTGCGGCAGCTCTTGAGTGCGAGTGCGAGCTTTTGCGCGCGGGTGAGCTTCCTGGTTTTGATGCTCGGGGCGGCGTGGCAGCCTTCGATTTTGATGTTGGTGCTTTGGTTGATCACGGCGCCGTTTTGGGCGGTGATCTGGGTTGGCATCACGAGGCTCGTTTTGCACAGGCTGTAGTCTTCTTTTTCTGGGACGTTGGGGGTCAGCACCGAGTGTGGGCCAGCGGGAAGCACCGTTTCGAAGCTCGTGAATGGTGCGTCCGGCGCGGATTCAAAGCGGGAGTAGGTGATCCCGCCTTTGATGTTGGTCTTGCCGTCCAGCACGAGGGTGATGCCTTCGCCTTGGAGCACGAACTCGACGTCGGGGAACGCCGCGCTGCCATGGGAGACCAGGTATGCCGGCCCGGACACGGGGTTCTTTAGCACGGGGGTGTGGATCGTGGCGTCGCCGATCACCGCGTCTTCATTGCAGGAGGCGGGGTTGGCGTTGAAGGTCGCTTCGGTGCAGGCTCTCTGCAGCGTCGGCAGCCGCGAAGACAGCGCGAGGGGTAGTTGAAGGTCTACTTTCGCGATGTTCGCCTGGCCCAGTCCGGCCGACGTGACGGTTACGTGGAGGCTCGTGCCGTCGGCTTTGCTGCCGTGCCCACCAGCGCTCGCTGTCAGCTTCGGCGCGAACGGCAGGCTCGCGCAGCCGGCGACCTGGAACGGGGAAGACACCTGCGCCGTCGCTCCCTGCGCCCCGGTTAGCGTGCCGTCTATGCTCATCGGGTTGCAGTTGGTCGGATTGAACTCAAAGTTCGGGCGATTCACGGTTACGGAGATGTGCTGCAGCTGCAGCGGGATCCCTGACTTCGGCCGGCCGACCCCCTGGATAATCGTGGGCACGGCGCTGCCGATCCTCACCGCGGCCGTGTTCGGATCGACGTTGATCGTCGAGCGAACCACGACGTTGCCGAGATTGAACGGGCCGGCGACTGCGGGCGTGACGATCGCCAGGCCGAAGGGGGCGCCGTTGTAGGGTCCGGTTATGTAGACGCGCCCCGTCTCGGTATACGGATCTCCTCCGACGCCAGCGCTTGCGGTGGACTGTCCGATTTCGCTTTCGGGACCGCATTGCCCGAGGGCTGCCTGTGGTTCCTGACAGGGCGTGACCGACGCGAGAATCGCTGCCGCCCCGGGCGGCAGCGCTACGGAGATCCCCGTCAGTGCCTGGTTTCCGTCAGGACGTGTAATCTGTAGGGTGAACGGTGCAAACGCGCCGGCTTGCGAGCTCGTCGATCCGGCCAGGAACGACGGCGCGAAGGGCTGTGTGGCCGGGCAGGTGCCGCCGCCAACACCGGAGGTGACCGAGAATTCTTCCGGCACCGAGAGTCGGGTGAGCGGCTGCTCGCCCGACCACGGCGTGAACGTCGCACTGGTCGCGTAGCCGCCGCACAGCGGCGGAGTCGCCGTGGCTGCGCGCGGTCCCCCATAGAGTTCCAGTTCGAAGTCTTCGAACGGCACCTGCGGCGTGTTAATGAACGTCGTGGTGACCTGGCCTGTTTCTTCATTGAGCTTGACTTCGCCCGCGAGCTTTACGCGGACGCCCGAGAACGGATCTTCTGCGACGACGTAGAGCGCGAGCAGAGAGCCGAAAGGGTTGGCTTCCTGAGCCGCCAGGTACACCGCCCCCTTGAGTTCGTGTGCGAGTAGCGGCGTGCGCACGCGGACGGTTCCGAGCTTGGACGCTTCCGGGCAGTTCGCCGGTCCGCTGGAGAAGCGCAGTGGCTGCGCAGCGGCGGGCGCGAGCGGATCGGTGCCGGCGTGACCTTCATAGCCGATCTGCTGCTCCGAGCATGCCTGCAGTCCGTTCGCGGAGGCCGGGTTCAGCGTCACGCCGCTCGGCAGCGTGACGCTCGTGCTGTCGAGGTCGGCCTCGGCTAGTTCGTCTCCCTGCAGCGTCGATCGCTGGGGGACGTGCACGTCGACCTTCATCCCGGTCGGCGTGCTCGCTTCGTGCTTTTCGCTTGACACCTTGATGGACGGGTCGAATGGCAGGTGTTCACAGCCTTTCAGCCCAGCGGATACGCCGTAGTCGGTGCTCGGGCCGGCGAGCGTGAACGTCTGGCCGGGTTCGCTGCCGAGCGACTTCAGCGGCCAGGAGGTCCCTTCGACGGTCGTCGCCAGCGCTCCATCGCACGATGTCGGTAGCGTAAGGAACGCGGGTGGTTCAGACTCGCCCTGTGGTTCGCACGGGTGGCCTAGCTTTTCCAATATCCCGTCGTCGAGGCATCTCCAGCCTCGCGAGTTGTCATGGCGCGTGTCGCCGGGCACCCCCCAGATCGTCACGACGCTGTCGAGCAGCTGAGCGGCCTGCGGTGCGTTACTGACGGTGGCCGTCACACCGTAGTCTCCGTTCGCGCGGACGGAGGTGTCGAGCACGACCGGGACTTTTATGACCTCGAACCCGAACCGCGCGGGCTCCCCTTCGCTTGGTTCCAGGTTCCACAGCGGGACAGTGCGCGTGACGTAGTGGAAGAGATTGGGTTCGTTGATCGTCACGACTACGGCTCCGATCGCCGATGCCTGCCCGCAGGCGTTGGTGTCTTCGTGGCCGAACGCGAGGAAGTCGACCAGCGAACACGGCTTGACTGCCTGCGGGTCGCCGATCAGGCCGGGCGGCAAGTTGAATTGAAGGTTCCTCGGCAGCGCGGGCGCCGTCGGTTCGAGGCCCCCGGGCGTCGATTCGGCAGTCTGGTTGAGATCGAGCACGCTCGTGAGCTGGAACGGGTGCGATCCGGCCTGCTCGTCCGGCGCGCCGCCCTCTTCTTCCGGAGCGAGCACGTATCCGCCGTCTTCGACCCCGAACGGTGTCGCTTCGCCGCTGACGCTCAGTGGCTGGGTGACCGACGCGCCAGGAACTTCAACGCCCGGGTGCCCTTCCTGTTCGCCGCCGCTGACGCTAGCTGCGTTCTCTTCACCCGTTTCAGCGTCGGACTTGACGTTCACCTGGATCGTGACGTTGAATGCTTCGAACGCAGGAGTAGTTTCCGCCTGGGCGGTGCATGTGACCGTGGCAAGGTCGCATGTCATGTCTTGGGATGCTCCCACCTGCTCCTCGGCCGGCTGGCCTGAGATCGCGGTTGCTTCCAGACCCGGGGGCAGCGTGTCGGTGATCGTCACGGGTTTGCTCGCTGAGCTCGCGCCTGCGTCTCCTACGTTGGTCGCGGAGATGATGATCGCCGCTTTTCCGCCGGACGGCAGGAATGTAGGTGCCACGCGCGAGGACACTCGCCACCATGCGCCCGCAAAGGCGGGGCTCGCGCCCGCCAGCGCCAGCAAGGAAGAGCTGATCAGGGCGATAGCCACACCCAGCAGGCGCGGGCGGGCGGGCGTGAGTGCGCCGCTGCGCATCGCTAAGCCCTGCTCCTGGGGCGCACGGCGGTCTTCTTGGCCGTCGTCTTTTTCTTCTTGGACTTGACCTTGTACTTCTTCCTCGCCTGCGCTTCGCATTTGGCGCGCTTGCGCTTCTGCTTGAGCTTGCGGCACGCTTTCAACGCCGCCGCGAGCTTCTGCGCTTGAGTCTCGGTTTTGGGCTTTTGGCTGACTTTGGGCGGGGACACCGCTTTTTCGCCGAGGTTGCCCGAGCTTGACACGACGTTGGTCACCGGCGACGGCGAGGACTCCTGGGGCGCTTGGGGCGCGCGGCAGCCTTCGCCTGTGCACTGCACGGGCGGCCCGGCCTTGGGCTTCAGACACGGTTCGCTGTCGACGGTGCCGCAGATCCTCGCGTCGTAGATGTCCAGGCTGTTGTCGGTGTCCTGGGGCACGAGCTGGGCAGCCGTCACGAAAAACGCGTCGGCGCCGCCTTCGCTGGCGTCGAGGAACGCCGATTCGTGTTCGGAGGTGCCGGAGGAGATCAGGGCTACACAGCCCGGCTCGCTCGCGCAGCCGCCTTCGCCGCGCTGCTCGTACTCATATACGTTGTCGACTCCGACCTGCTGAACGCTGCCGCCGATTTCCTCGGCGCGGGTGCGGCTGCTGACCCCGGGCACGAGCGCATCGGCGCTGTTGAAGAACAGTCGGCCGCTGTTGGACAGGTAGCGAGGCTGGTGCTCGGTCCTCGGACCGGAGGTCCCGGCGAGTTGGGACAGCGTCCAGCCCGGGAGCGACCCGGCGATCCAGCGTTCCGCCCAGGTTTCCGGCCGGTCGACGAGCAGACCGAGGCCTTCGCCCCCAGTCTGCGTGTCGAAGACTCCATGGGGGCGTTCGCCGCTCGGGTTGCACGACGCACAGACCAGGCGGCCCGTGCTCGCGTCATAGAGGTAGACCTCCTCGTCGTGCGCTCCTTTGGCTGCGGGACTGATGTCGATGTTCTCGTAGTTCGTCAGTTCCCGTTCGGACATGAATGCCAAGTAGCGGCCGTTGGCGGAGACGGCGGATGTGAGACCTCCGAGCGAACCCGGTGGCGCGCCGATGCTTCGTCCCAGTCGGCCGCGTCTTCCATGGACAGCTGCGCGACCAGCCTCGTCTGCCTCCGTGCCGGATCTTCAGGATCGGGTGCGGAGACGTACAGGTTGCAGCTGTCCTCGGGGTGCGGCACTGTCTGTTTGACCCGCGGGCAGTCGCCGCGCTGTGCCCCCGGCGTGAGCGCGCCGTTGGCGACGAAGTAGACATACGCGCCGTCTTCGCTGACGCCGGGCAGGGTGCCCAGCACGTCAGCCTTTTCGCCGAGATGCGAGTCCGGTGTCAGATCGAGGAGCTTCCCGCTTTCGACGTCGAATTCGTAAAGATCGGCGGGGTTGCTCGCTTCGCTGGTCCCAGGTTCGAGGCTCGATTCCGCCGTCAACGCCCAAGTGTCGGTGAAGAACACCCTCGAGCCGTCGCTAGTGGCGTCCTGGAAGTGCACTTCGTCGAAGTCGCCTTCGATATCTTCCGCGGTGGCTTCCGGGACACCCTGCGCTGCGTTCACCTGGATTGTTTCGCTTTTGACGGTGTCGCGCATGTAGAGGGGACCTTCGTCCAATCCGCCGTTGGTCCAGAACACGCGCGAACCCGCTTTGGAGATCGCGTTCCTGACGTCGGTGCCATTCTCGCCGCCGAGTGCCGGTTCCGCCGCCGGCGTCTGTTTGCCTTCGTGTTCGGGCAGCAGACTGATGAGCTTCAGCGGCGCCCGCTAGCCCACTTTCTAACCCAAAGGTATCCTTGATCTTACGGGCTTGGTGATTCGCCGGTAATGGCCGTCTTCACCTGCTACGAAGCTCCAGCCTCCTGGCCCCGTCCGCGCTAGACGACGATAATGCACACGACCCCGCCAGCTTCGTTCGGGACGCCCAAAAGGCTCGCGGCATGGGCTGCGCGCAATCGATTTGGAATCATTCTTCTGCCGTGGCTGGCCACCTTTGCCAGCATCCTATCTCTAAAATACTCGATTCTGATTTCGGGCGGTTTCCGCCAGAGCGCGGTCGGTCTGGGCCATCCCGATTCCTTGACTGCGGCTGAAACGATCGCTCTCTTTCGCTCGGACTTGTTGCTCTGCGGCGTACTCATTCCGGTCGCGCTTTGCCTGCTCTTGTTGTGGCTTCCGCTGCGTTTACGCCCGCTGATCAGTGGGCTTTTCGCGCTGGCTGCTGTGATCATTCTCAATTTTGAGACCACGGTTTACACCACCACCGGCTCCTTCTCCTCGCTCAAGATGATGTGGGTCGCAATCGCGTGGACGATTCACAGCCACGACACCAGCATCATCTCGGTCCCGGCAAACCAGCAACTCGGAATTGCCGCGTGGATTGTGGGAGTGGGGCTGGCGGGGGCAATTGCATTCGTCGAAGTGCGCAAATCGAGTACCTGGCTGAACTCCGCATCGCTCGCCATGTTTGGCGCGGGGTGTGTGGCGGCTCTGGTGGCGTGCGTCCCGCGCCTCCCGGACACGGCGTGGAAGCCCTCGCTCCTGGGGCAGACCGCGTACGCCGCCCTCGTGGAGGGCAGCGTGGATGCGGATATGCTTTCGCACACCGCGCCGGAACTGCTTCAACTCTATCGCTCGGACTCCTCCGTTCCGCCGGAGCGCGCAACGCCGTACACGGGGAAAGCGCGCGGTTATAACGTCCTGCTTTTCGTAATGGAATCGATCCCCGCGCAGGTATTCGATCCAGCCCGGGATTCTCTCGACGATATGCCCAATGTTCGCAGGCTGCGCGAACACTCGTTCCTGTTGGCGAATCACTTTACGACCTTTCCGCTCACGAATTACGCGGCCTTCTCGATTTTCACCTCCATGTATATCAAGACCCCCGTCGGCCCCGTGATTGGGGACCATCATATCGAGCTGCCGGGCATGATTCGTTCCCTCAATTCCGCCGGCTACCAGACGGCCTACTACGGTTACGTGTGGAAGATTCCCAGCCAGCGCGACGATCGCATGCTCGAAAGTCTCGGCTTCGGCAAAATCTCCGAGCCTTCGATCAATCCGTCCGTTGACCGGCAGGGAAGTGAGACGTTTGAGGGCCCCATCGAATATACCGAGAAACACGATCTCCAATCGCTTGAGGCTCTACGCCAGGACATTCATCGTTGGGCCGAGGAGAAACAAAAGTTCGCAGCCGCCTACTTCCCGGAATTCGGCCACGACCCCTGGCGCGAAGTGAAAGGACAGGTTCCCAAGTCCCTACTGAATCGTGGGCATATCCTGGCCGCTTACCAGGACGCCTGGATTGGCGAAATTCTCGAGGAGTTGAGCCGCGACAATCTGCTGGACAACACCATTATCGTGATTACTTCCGATCACGGCTTGCGGAGAATCCCGGTGCCACCCGGACAGCCGCCGCAGCTCGTCGCGCACGGAAAGCTGGACGACATCGTAATTCGAGTTCCCATGCTGATTTACGTACCGAAAGTGCTTTCCCAACCGGTAACGATCGATTACCCGACATCCCACTTGGACATCACTCCAACCATTCTCGATTTGCTTGGAATCTCTGCGGGCCGGGAGTTCGAGCAGGGCACACCGATGACCGATTCGGCCATAGCGGACCGGCGTCTCTTCCTTCCGATGGACATATTCGGCGCCAGTGGCTTTTACTATCGCGGAAATTACTTCATGGAAGACGGCGCCAAGAACGCTTTCGAGAACTCCACACTCCATTTTGACGATACGAATGTGCTTCCGTATAACGGCCAGCAAGCGAATGAGGTCCGTAAGGCACTGGCCGACCAGGACGCCCTCCAAAACGCCCTCCTAACAAATCTTATTGGACAGCCCGTGCGCTAGAATCCTTCCGGCAGGGAGGGCCTCCCCGACTAGTCCCTCTCCTCACGTTTTTCCCGCTGGCCCTGAGCGGCACGGAATGCACTGTGAGCATCAAACGACCTTGGCCGGCACGCCCGCTCCATGAGCCCAGGCCACGAGCGCCGTAGCGCACCCGGCACACTTTCCAATGGACCGACTGCGAAGCATGCTGGCTTGAGGTACACTTGCCGTCATGGCTGAGTTTGTTTGCAAAGTCGCCGATCCGACCGGCCGCGTCTTCTCGCAATTGGAAGCGGCCCAGTCCGCGGCGGAAGTCCGCCAGAAGCTGGCCGATCGCGGTTTGTACGTTTATTCCGTTCGCCCGCGCGCGCGTTTGCTCCTCGGTTCATTGCGCCGGCGACGCGAGCGGGCCGTTAGCGGGATGGACTTCCTAGTTTTCAATCAACAGTTCAATACGCTCATCAAGGCGGGCATTCCGATTCTGAAGTCGCTCGATCTTCTGGCGGAAAGAGCGGCGTCTCCTCGCCTGCGTCCTGTGCTGGGCGAAGTCCGGCGGCAGGTGCGCGAGGGAGCCTCTCTCTCGGAGGCCATGGAGCAAGTGGGCGGGTTCCCGAAGGTCTACACAACGTCGGTGGTGGCGGGTGAAAAGAGCGGCAATCTCACCGGCGTATTGGATTTCTACATTGCGTATCAGCGTGTGTCCACGGGCGTGCGCAAGCGTTTGTTGCAGACCCTAATTTATCCCGTGATTCTCGTGTGCGTGGCCACACTGATCATCAGCTACTTGATCGGCTACGTCATCCCGCAATTCTCACTTCTTTACAAAGATTTGAATATTACGCTGCCGACCCCTACGAGGATTTTGCTTTTGGTCGCGGTCACATATCGCCCGGTCTTGCTTTTCGCGGTAGCAGCGGCCATCCTTGCCGTCATCGGCCTATTTTTGTGGTCCCGGACGGAAGCCGGAAGCTTGGCCCTCGATCGCGTGAAGCTTAAACTCCCCGTGTTCGGCGACACCTGGATCAAGTTTCAAGTGTCGCAGTTCTGCCGCACCCTCTCGACCTTGCAGGCGGGCGGCACTCCCCTGGTTACGGCGCTGGAGACGTCCGCCGACTCGATTAGCAGCAAACTGATATCCACCAGCGTCAGCAAGGCCGCGCAGATGGTCCGCGAAGGCCAGCCATTGCACGCTGCGCTGCGGTCCACCAACGTGGTGCCGGACTTGGCCCTGGAAATGGTGGAGGTGGGCGAGGCCAGCGGCGCGCTTTCCGCCATGCTCGGAAGCATCGCCGAGTTCTACGAAGAAGAGGTGAACCTGCGCACCCAGGCCTTGATTGCAGTTGTAGAACCCGCGATTTTGATCTGTATGGCGGTTCTGATAGCCTTTATTCTGATATCGCTTTATCTTCCGATTTTCTCGATTTCCGTTGGATCGTTTCAGGGCTGACGCTCGCAGGGCCACGCCATGAGCACGGTTGATCACAATCTGAGCTCGAACCTGACGGCCGATATCCAGGGTGAGCGCGATCGCGCCCACAAGCTTGCGGAGCGGTATCGTTGCCCGTTCGTGGACCTCGAAGAGCAAAGAATCGATCCGGAACTCTTCCGGAGCATCCCCGCCGACCTGATGTTTCGCTTCAATTTCGTGCCGCTCGAAGCGCGCGAAAATCAGCTGATTGTCGCTGTCGCCGATCCGAGCTTGGTGCTGCTCTCGGACGAATTGCCGCTGCTGCTGGGCAAGAAGCTTGTTTTGAAAGTCGCCACGGCGAACCAGATTAGCGATCTTCTGAAGCGCACGGAACAGTCTCAGCGTGTCCTCGAGCAGGCCACCGAAGCGTTCACGCTTCAGGTGGTGGGTGATGAAGACGAATCGGATGAGACCATCTCCGCCGATACCCTCACGCGCGAGTCCTCGGTCAGTCCGATCGTCCGGCTGGTGGACACTTTGATATTTACGGCTCTCGAACGCCGCGCGAGCGATATTCACATCGAGGCGCGCGACATCGAAGTCGTTGTGAAGTACCGCATTGACGGAGTCCTGGTCTTCGCCATGACTCCGATTTCCAAGGAATGGCACTCGACGATTCTTTCCCGCATCAAGGTCATGAGCGAACTCGATATCGCGGAGCGCCGCGTTCCGCAGGATGGCCGCTTTCGTGTCCGCTACAAAGGCCGATTCGTCGATTTTCGCGTTTCGATCATGCCGTCCATCCACGGCGAAGACGCGGTGCTTCGCGTCCTTGATAAAGAGACGCTTTCGGAGAAATTCGCAAATCTCAGCCTTGACGTCGTCGGCTTCGGGCCCGAAGACTTGCGCAAGATCCGCCGCTATATTCGCGAGCCGTATGGAATGTTTCTGGCCACCGGCCCGACAGGCTCGGGCAAGACGACCACGCTCTACGCTGCCATCAACGAAATCAAGACCGACGAAGACAAGATCATCACGATTGAAGATCCGGTCGAATATCAAGTCCGCGGCATCACGCAGATTCCCGTGAATGAGAAAAAAGGATTAACGTTCGCGCGCGGCCTGCGCTCGATCCTGCGCCACGACCCGGACAAGATCATGGTCGGCGAAATCCGCGACGAGGAAACCGCCCAGATCGCGATCCAATCGGCTCTCACGGGCCACCTGGTGTTCACCACCGTCCATGCGAACAACGTAACCGACGTCATCGGCCGCTTCATCAACATGGGTGTCGAGCCCTACAATTTCGTTTCCGCGCTGAATTGCATCCTCGCGCAGCGCCTCGTCCGGGTGGTCTGCCCGCACTGCGCGCGCCCCGTTCGCTATCAGGCGGATCTCCTGAAGGCTTCAGGACTGAATCCGGTCGAGTGGGCCAGCGCGCAATTTTCGGAGGGCGCCGGATGCCTGGAATGTTCCGGCACGGGATACCGCGGGCGGACGGCGATTTCCGAACTCCTCGATCTCTCGGACCGCATCCGCGAAATGATCATCGCGCGGCGGCCCACTTCGGAGATCAAGCGCGCGGCTCGCGAAGAAGGAATGACGTTCCTGCGCGATTCTGGAATGGCTAAGGTGCGCGCCGGAATTACAACGCTCAAAGAAATCAACAAGGTCACATTCATTGAGTAGCTCCGACGGCGTCCGGCAAGGAATTTATCAGAGCAGCTTCGTAAGGAAGATTACGCGTTGGCTCGACACGATTCCGCATCCTCTGATTGCCTGCGAGCTGACGCCCTCCTACGTTGCCGCCGCGCGTTGGACGCACACCGGCGGCCTGGATGGTTTCGCGCAAGAGTCGCTGCCGCAGGGCGCGCTCGTCCCCACCGCGGTCGAATCGAATCTCACGGATGCCGCGGCGGTGCGCGCCGCGGTCGGCAAAGTGTTTGCGCGTCTGCATGCGAAGCCACAGGAAGTTGCGATTCTGATTCCCGACGCGGTGATTCGCGTCTTCGTACTGCACTTCGATTCATTTCCACGCAATCCATCGGAAGCGACCCCGATGTTGCGCTGGCGGCTGAAGAAAAGCGTGCCGTTCGAGGCCGAAGAGACGCTGGTTTCTTACATGCGGCAAGAGGCGCGCGACGAAGGCGTGGACGTAGTGACCGGCCTCGCTCGCCTGCGGATCATCCGAGAATACGAAACGCTGATGGAATCCGTCGGCATGTCTCCCGGTGTTGTCATCAGTTCCTCGCTCGCCGCCCTTCCGTTGATGGACGATTCCAAGCCGGCCCTCATGGCGCGCGTTTCCGGCTCTCTGTTGACCACCGCCGTCGTGCGCCATGGTCTGCTGTGCGGATTCCGCTGCATCGAACTGCCGGTGGATTTGGCCTTGCTCAGCCCGCAGGCGCTGCTGGACGAAATCTATCCGCTTGCCGCGATGTACCAGGAATCCTGGCAGGAAGGAATCGGGCTGGTGCGGCTCGCCGGCCTTGCCGACCGAATTTCGGAATTCGTTCCGGTGTTGCAATCCGAATTGAATTGCCCGGTGAGTTCGCTGCTCTCCGCCGCTTCCACGGAGGGGCGGCTGGGCGAGGATGCGCGGCCGCTTGCCGAGCGCGAACTCGATGCGCTGATTGGCTGGACTTTGAACCGTGGTGCCTGAGGAAATCGGGGAATCGCAGCGATGAAAGCCCGTCTCAATCTCTCGACAACGCCGCTGGTCAGCAACCGGAGATTCATCGCCGGCAGCGCGATCATCGGCTCGCTTGCCCTGCTCGCCATGCTCCTGCTCGCGACTCACGCCTACAAGGCTTGGCGCGCCGATCGCGATTTTCGCGGCCGCGAGCGGCAATTGAATTCCGATATCGCGAAGTTACAGGCCCATAGGGACGAACTCGATGCCTACTTCAACAAGCCGCAAACGGTTAAGCGGCGCGAACTCGCCAGCTACCTTAACGGCTTGATCGAGCAGCGCAGTTTTCCTTGGACGAAAGTGTTCATGGACCTGGAACAGAGTCTCCCGGCGGGCGTCCACGTCGTGAGCATCGAGCCGCGGCTGGTGGGAGATGAAGTGCAACTGGCGTTCGTCATCGGCGCAAGCAGCGACGAGGCGAAGCTGAAGTTCTTACAGGCGATCGAATCGTCGCCCGCGTTTTCAAAGCTGCAAGTGCTCTCGGAAAGCCGGTCTACGCGCGGCGGGGATTCTGATGAAGTTCGTGTGACGCTGACGACCTGGTATTCGACCATCTGATGAACCGGAAGCACGAGTTTCGGAAACGCATTATCAAATCGGCGCTGATCGTAGCCGTCCTCGTGGACCTGTGCCTGGTCGGTTTGAATTGGCACATGGCGCGCACTCCGCGCCCGCCCGACAGCGAATTGGTGCGGCTGGCTAACCAGCGGAAAATGATGGAAGCGGATCTGCGTCGCGGCGATGATATTGAGAAGAATCTGCCTGCAATCGAGCAGCAGGACGACCAGTTCTTCCACGAAGAGTTCCGCCCGCTCCCGACGGGCTATTCCGGTCTCGTTGCCGATCTCAATGCGCTCGCCGGACAGTCGGGCCTGCGCATGGATTCGACCACGTTCGATCAGCACGCCGCCGATCCGCACGGCATCGTGCAGGTGAATATTTCCGAAAGCGTCGAGGGCAATTATCAAAGCCTGGTCACCTACTTGAATGCCTTGCAACGCTCCAAGAATTTTTACATTTTGGACGGATTGGGCCTCAGCTCCAGCACCGGAGGCACCGTTCGTCTCACGCTGCAATTGCGGACGTTTTTCCGGACTTAAAGATGACGAGTCGTCTTTATTACCTCTTGGGAGCCCTCGTGCTGGTGATCGTCGCCGCCGTGTATGTTAATTGGCCCGCGTCCGCGCCGAGCAATGTTATGGTCGCGGCGACCGATACCGGGCCATACTCCCCGATGTTGGTGGAGAATCCGGCGCTGCGCTTGGACGAACTCGATCGCGTGCGCAAGCTCGAGTACACGGGGACGCACCGGAATATTTTCAGTCCCACCCCGCCACCGCCGCCTCCCCCGTCACCTGTTCCGGGAGGGGGAGGGCCCAAGGGCGCGCACGGAGCAGCAGCGCCGCCCGCACCGCCAGCACCACCTCCACCTGTCGTTGTGCCGGCCACGTTCTTCGGTTACGTCACCGACAAACGCACGGGCCACAAAGAAGCCTTCTTCAGCGATTCCGACGATGTGTACATCGCGGCCGAAGGCGAGACTCTGCTGGGCCGTTTCCGGGTGCTGAAAATCGGCAACGATTCAGTCGAAGTCGAGGAGATTTCCAGCGGCCGCCGCACGACGCTTACCATGCAAGAGACCGAGCCCGCCGGATGAGAGCACGCCACGCATCTTTGCAACGTTCGCGCCGCGGCGAAGCTGGCTACACGCTGCTTATCATGCTCTTCCTCGTCGCCTCCATGATCCTCATGCTGACGGCGGCCACGCCCTCGCTCCTGACGCAGGGTCGCCGGGACCGCGAACAGGAAATGATCTGGCGCGGCAATCAGTACGTGCGCGCCATCGGCCTCTACTACCGTAAGTTCGGAAAGTATCCGACGAAAATTGACGACTTGTACCAGAACACCAACGGCGTCCGCTTCCTCCGCGAAAAATACACAGATCCGATGAACACGGTGGACGGCTCGTGGCGGCTCATTTACCTCGGACCGAACGGACAGCTCGTCGGCAGCGTGAATTACACGAACATGCTGCAAATGGCGATGCCCGGTGGGGCTGCGATGGGCGCTCCGGGAACGACTCCGTCGGGAGCGGCCGGAACGCCGCAAGGCTCTTCACCGTTTGGCGCGCCGGGTTCGACTCCCACCGCGGGAACCGCTGCGCAGCCGGGCAGCTCGCAAACTGCCGACCAGAGCGGGCCGGCGGGGGCGCCGCTCGGCGGGGAAATCATCGGCGGCAATTTGATTGGCGTCGGAAGCAAAGTGAAAAAGTCCTCGATCAAAAATTGGAACGGCGCGAGCGACTACTACCACTGGGAATTCATCTGGAAGCCAATCCAGACCGTGGGCGCGCCGGCGGTGGGGGCTCAGGCTCCTCCTGCCGGAACGACGGGAACGCCTCCCGCGAATCCTGGCGGCTCGTTGAACAATCCGCCGCAGAATCCTCCGGAGACTCCGGCGCCGCCTGCGAATCCGCCGGATCAGCCGCCATCGGACAATCCACCGTCAAATTGAATCTTGCCGCACGCCGACATAGGCAGAGGGATTCCTCCCGCCACGGCGGACTCGGAATGACTCGTTCGAGCCGGCGCTGCGACTAGGGTTGTGTGGCGGACTGCGCGGGAGCAGGAACGCTGCGGGCTTGCGGCGGGGCTGCTGCGAATTTCTTTTTCTTCAGGCCTTGCGTGATGCGGCGAACGTACTTTTGCGTTTCGGCATACGGCGGAACGCCCTGGTATTCGGCGACGCGTACCGGGCCGGCATTGTAGGCCGCGAGCGATAGCGTCAAATCCTGATTGTATTTCACCAGCAAGTCCCGCAGGTAATGCGTTCCGGCGTTGATATTTTGCTGCGGATCGAAAACGTCTTTCACGCCGTATTGCGCGACCACTTCGGGGCGGAGTTGCATTAGGCCGCGCGCGAATTTTGGCGAGACGGCCCGCGGATTGAAATTCGATTCGACGGCGATCACGCCGGCGATGAGTTCCGCGTCCACGCCATAGGTCTTTGCCGCGGCGGCGATGAGGTCGGCGTAGGGCGAGGACACGAGCGGTGCGGCCGGCGCGGTAGGCGAAGATCTCCTCCGGTTCGATGCTGACGAGTTCGGAGGCGGGGATTTCGACTGTGCCGCCCTCGATCGTGAGGCGCACGGTCGTCGCCCAGTGTCTCGTAGCCCGTGATGTGCAGGCGCTGGCCGGAGCGCAAGACGGCGTAGTCGGCGCGGGCGGCAGGCGCAAGGCAGAGCGCGGCGCTGAATGCGAGCATCGCGAGTTTCGGGACCGGCGCGGGAATTTCCTCATGACTGCCTCGAATGGACGGCGGCGGGGCGAGGGCGTACTCCGCAATCGCGCTCGCGACGCCGGCTTCGTCGTTCGTGAGCGTTTCGCGCCAGCCAAAGCGATTTCAGTTCCGCGCACGCTGTTTCCCATCACCACCGGCACGCCTGCATATTCGAGCATCTCGCGGTCGTTGAGGTTGTCTCCGATGGCCATGATTTCTTCGCGCGCGATTCCGCCGAGGGCGGCCCATTCGGCAAGCGTCGCGCCTTTCGAGCAGCCGGCGCGAATCACGTCCACAAAAGCGAAGTTGCGCGATTCGTAGAAGGTGCGCGCGACTGAGAATTGGTCGGCGAAGGGCAGGGAATCGATGCGCTTGGCGACGGCGCGCATGCGATCCATCGGGCCGGTGAACATCACCTGAATCGGATCTTCGGTGAGGCAAGTTTCGAGCGGCGAGACTTCCGCCAGATATTCGCGGTTGCGGAGCAGATAGGTGCCGCGCACGGGATCGTTCCAGTCGATGTGCTCGTACACGACCTGGCCCTTGCCCACGCGATCGAACTGCATCGCCGTGCCGTCGTGGTTGTCCGGCATCGCGCGTAGGACGGAGAGCGCCACGTCTTTGGGCAGCAGGTGGCGGAGCTGCGTTGTGCCGTCTTTCGATTTCACAATCGCGCCATTATTCAGAATCATGGTGAGCGGCGCGGGGATTTTCTCCGCGATGGGCAGGGCGAAATTGTAGCGGCGTCCGGTGACGAGCGCGACCTCGATGCCGCGCGCCACGGCCTCGGCAATCGCAACGCGATTGGCTTCCGGCACCTGCTGATGGGAGTCGAGCAGGGTGCCGTCAATATCGAGCGCGATGAGGCGAATGGGCGTCATATCGTCGGGTTTGAAAGCAATAATCCTATTCCCATTGTACCTTGCCGCGTGGCGGGGAATGGCTCTGCAAGGGGCAGGAGGTGCTTGAGCCTACAGGGTGCGAGGAGCAGCGATTATACCCAAACTGGCCCGCGACTAGAAGGATGTTTGAAGACGCAAGAAGGCGCTGCGGGCGGGGCCGATGGCGTTGCCGGAGAAGAGGCCGTTGAAATCGATCAGATTCAGGCGATCGTTTAGATTTTGCGCGTCGCCTAGGAGAGTGATTTTCAGGCGCTCGGACGTGTAGAGATCGGCGCCGACCAGGGCATCAAGGGAAAGATTGGGGCGAACGCGTCCGCGCGCAAAATCTACGCGATTGACGACCTCCTGGCCATATTCGGCTAGGGCCTGCTTCTTCCGTCCCGCCGAAATCGAAGGGGAGACCGCTGCCGTATTCGGCGCCGGCGCCGAGCCACACGCGCGAGTTGAGTTGGTAGCGCAGGCGAAAACGGAAGGTGTTGCGTTGGTCCTGGGAATCGGGGAAATGGCCGGAGAGTTGCGTCGTGGCATTCACCGCCTCATCACCGAGGAAGAGCCCGCCGGTGACGGGGAACCAGGCGTTGCCGACGATATAGGAATAGCTGGCGAAGCCGGAGAAGCGGCGCCAATCCGGAAGATCGAGTTTGGCTTCGGCGCCGTAGAGGATCGCTTTTTGAAACGCGATGGGGAAACTGACCGCGGTGTTGAGCAGCTGATCGTCGTCGGCATAATTATTGAATTGGCGGCGGAAGATATTGCCGTCCAACTTCAATTGGCCGAAAACCGCTTTGGTGAATCCAATCTCGAAATAATCTCCGCGCGACGGGAGCACCGGAAGCCGCAGCACATTCGGATTGAGCGCCTGAATCGCGGGGGAGCTGGAGAGCAAAATATTTTCAAACGATGGAGTTTGAAAGACGCGGTCGAAGGAAGCGTGCAGCAGCAGGCCGACGGAAGGGACATATCGGCCGACGGAGATGCGCGGGCTGAACGCCCTCTGATTGACTAGCAACTGATAGTGATCCCAGCGGAGGCCGGCGACGACCGTCCATTTGCCTAGGCGGATCGTGTCCTGCGCGAAGACGGCCTGCTCGAGATCGGGACGCGTGCCGTGGAAGGAGAAGGTGGTGGGCGTGCCTACGTCGAATTGCGTGGGATCGGTGATGATGTCGCTGAAGTTCTCGTGGAGGAAGAGATTGTCGGACTCGATTCCGAATTGAAATTCCTGGCGCTTGCGGTGAACGCCAACTGTCCCCTTGAAATAGGCCTCGCGGAAGCGATTGGCTTGAAAGGCGATCACGGGCGTGGAGAGCGGATTGGAGTTCAGGCCGTTCGAGTTGTCGCGGTACATGGCGCGGAAATCGGCGAGGAGATTGGGGGAGAAAATGTGCTCGTAGGAAGCGATGCCCATGGTCTCGGAATTATTGCCGGTCTGGTGCTGGCCAGCGGCCTGCTGGACTTGCTCATTCGGAATGTCGTAATTGGAAAACTCATGGCGCAGCGTGACACGCAGGCGGTCGCTGGAAGTGAAGTCGCGCTCGTAACGCACGGAAAAATCGCCGTTCTGGCCGGAGTTGGTGTAATTCTGCGGGACGACAGGATTCAGATAGTGGTCCGTGGTGTTTCCGTCGGCGCTGACGCCGATTAGATTCTTGCCCCAGGTGTATTGCAATTCGCCGAAGCCGCCGGCCGTGTCAAAGCTGCCGCCGGAGAGAGCGACTTGCCCGTGCAGGCCGGGCGCAGTGTCTTCGAGCGTATTCACCTCGACGACGCCGCCCATTTTCCTGCCGTATTCGGCGGGAATGCCGGCGGTGTAGATGTTCAGCGACTCGACGTCGTCGGCCTCGATCTCGGGGCCGAAGCTTGGCGAGCGATTGTCGGTGAGCGGAATTCCATCCACGACGAATTGCGTTTGATACTCCGAGCCGCGCGGGTGCGGCACGGCGTTGCCTTCGTAGAGCCAGCCCGGCTGCGAATCCACCAAATCTTGCAATGAGCGGCCGGGCAGGGAAGTGGTGCGAGCGGCAATCGTGTCGGCGCCGATGCGATCGATCGAGCCGGTGCTGTGTGGATCGACGAGCGTCTGGGTGTCGTGCACGACGATGGATGCGGTGGTGGACGCGACGGTGAGACGGACCACGAAATCGGTGGGAAGGGCGGAGGCGATCTCGATCGCACCGGAGTATGGAGCGAAGCCCGCACGCGCGAATTGCAATTTTGTAGATGCCGAAGGGCAGGAGTTTCGCGGTGGCGCGGCCTTCGGCGTCGGTGGTGGGAGTTTCGCGGAAGTCGTTGGCTTCGCTGACGAGCAGCACGACCCCTTTTACGCCTAGGCCCGCTGGGTCCAGCACCTGAACGCGCAGCTCGCCCGTGCGGCTCTGGGCGTGGGCTGTGACGGCGAAAAGGATCAAGAGAGGGGCAAGCTTCTTCACGCAGGCTAGGGTAACGGATTTGTGCGGGCTAGGGGTAACGCGGAGAGACATGGCGATTCCAATTTGCGCGGGGCGTAGTTGTGCGAGGTCAAGAGAAACCCACCAAACTCATTACCCAGAGGTGCGCCACATGCCCAGCCGCTGCCCCTCGGATTGGTGGGGGTTGCGTCCTGGCGATATCAGGGCGTGTACAGCTTCTCCAATTCGAGCAAGTCCGGGAGCGAATCCGATCTGATATCGAAGTAATCCGATTTGTTTGTCCACGCCACAACATAGGTCCAGTGGCCGTTCCAGATGGAGACGGAGCGAATTCTCTCGCCGATGACGTTCCCTTTTTTGTCGAGCTTTTTGCCTCGCTGAAGGACAACCTCAAACTGTCCAGGGTTCACCTTTTCCAGATATTGTTGGGCCGCCTGGGGTGAAGAGGGCCAACCATGGGCCACTTCTAAACCGCCCCCATCTGACGCCTTGTATACTGTGAATCCTAAGTGGACGCTTTGATCCGCAGTGTAGTACCCGTCGGCCATGACCGTGATCTGGAAATGGGGGGTCTCGCGGTGTGAACTCGAGTGGCTCGGCTTCTGATTGGTGGTCGAGCTGCTGCCCTGCGATTGCGGCATCGCGAGGATGCGGGTCGCGCCCGCCAACGAAACTATGCCACTCAGAATAGGCACTACGGAAAGGAGCCGATTGGGGATGGCGTGTTCCGGTGACGTGTTCGTCGTGGGCATGGAGGTAGCCAGAAAGCAGAGAGTTGGTGACAGCTAAAATGCACCCTGAAGCAATAAAACGTCAATAAGGTATAGTTGGTCCATGAGGCGGGAATCTTCAGGAGGCGCTGACATGAAAATTCGCTTTCTAATGATCCGGGTGGTTCTCATGGGAATCTGCGTCGCGCCGCTGATGTGTCGCGCGCAGCAAAACCAGATTATCTGGAGCGATCAGGAAAAGCCGATCGTGCAACAGATTGGCGGGCTGCGCTCTCTGGCGGATGACGTGCGAGCCGTCACAACGAAGCAACTCGCGCTTCAGATTCGTCAATTCCCCGCGGGTGCTCACAAGGTGATCCTCGCGAATGCTCTGGCTAATCTCTCCACGGAAGGCGATTTCGGCCGCGACACTTTACAGCAAGTGACGACCACCCTGGCCGATGCTCTCCGCGAGCATCCTGTGCCGGAAGAAAACGGTAAGCCCGCCGAGCCGTATTTCGAACTCGCAATGCTCGTCCGCTACGAGCACATGCGGGCAGACTCCGATTCGCCGGAATTTGCTGCGGCTATGAAGCAACTCGAAGCAGACGATGCCCGTCGCGAGACGGCGGATTTCACACTCACGGACCTCAATGGGAAGAGCTGGACGCTGAGCGGTCTTCGAGGCAAAGTCGTACTGGTCAATTTCTGGGCCACGTGGTGCCCGCCCTGCCGTAAGGAAATGCCGGACCTCGAGACTCTCTACAATCGATTCAAGGGTCAAGGCCTCGTCGTCCTGGGCATTTCTGACGAGGACGCATCCAAGGTCAACGCCTTCATCTCCGAAGGCGGCTATACGTATCCGATTCTTCTTGATCCTGGGCGCAAAGTGAACGACCTATTTCAGATCGAAGGAATCCCCAAGACGTTTGTCTTTGCCCACGACGGCAAACTTGTGGCGCAGTCGATCGACATGCGGACGCAGAAGCAATTCCTCGGAATGCTCGGTCAAGCAGGGCTGAAATAGCGCGAGCCGATGGGCGGATCCAGCCTACTCGGTCAGGACAGGTATGGAGGGCGGAGAAAAGCGCCACACCCTCGCGTTACTCGCAAGGATGAGGCAAGCAGGTGATTGCAGGCAGAGGACAGGCAAGAATGCCTGTCCTACTAAAATGAAACGTCCGTGCTACACTGAAAGTCCTCTCGGAAAAGTGGGCCTGAGTCTATCATCCAGTTACAAATTAGCATGACGGAACGACTCTACTATCACGATTCTTATTTGAAAGAGTTTGAGGCTGGCGTGGTGTCCGCGGAGCGGGCCGTGGGAGCCGCGGCTGCGGGCGAGAGGTGGAATGTCGTGCTGGATCGCACGGCGTTTTATCCGACTTCGGGCGGGCAGCCGCACGATTTGGGGACGCTGGGTGGGGGGCGCGTGCTGGAAGTGATGGACGGCGACGACGGGAACATCGTGCACGTGGTGGAAGGGAATGTGACGAAGGGCTGGCTTGCGGATGGGCCGTCCACGGAGCGATAGACTGGGCGCGGCGGTTCGATCACATGCAGCAGCACACGGGGCAACATTTGCTTTCGGCCACGTTCATCGAATTGTTTCAATTTCCGACGCGTTTCGTTTCACCTGGGGCGCGACGCTTGCACGATCGATCTGGAGACTGAACGCGCTTTCTACCGAGCAATTGGAAGCGGCGGAGCGGCGAGCGAACGAAATTGTGTTCGAGGATCGTCCGGTGACGATTCGATTCGGCAGCGCGGAGGAATTGGCGCGGGACGGCGCGCGCAAGGAAGTGAATCGCGAAGGAACGCTGCGCGCGATTGTAATCGAGGAATTCGATTTGCAGCCGTGCGGCGGAACGCACGTGACGCGAACGGGAAAGATTGGGACGATTCTGCTGCGCGGCGCGGAAAAGGCGAAGAAGAACTGGCGCGTGGAATTCGTCTGCGGCGAACGGGCGCGCGCGGCGGCGCGGCGCGATCGCGAATTATTGGTTCAAACGGCGCGGCAGATGGGATGCGGGCCGGCGGAATTGCCCGCGATGGTGGCGCGTGGGATCGAGGAGCGGCAGGCGAATCATCGTTCGCGGCAGCGATTGCTGGAGGAGCTGGTGAGCGTCGAGGCGCTGACGATGCTGGCGTTTCGCTCGACGCAAGAGAAGACGGGCGGGACGCGAACGCTCGCGCGCATCTTCAATGATGCGGACGCGGACTACATGCGCATGCTGGCGGGGAAGCTCGTGGCGGAGCCGGGCGTGCGCGTGCTGTTTGCGTCGCGCGCGGGGGGACAAATCGTGTTTGCGCAGACGCCGGGTTTGGGAGGGGATTTAGGCGCTCTGCTGCGGGAGATGGTCACGGCGGCGGGCGGGAAGGGCGGCGGGACCAAGGATTTCGCGCAGGGGAACGTGCCCGATGGGCGCGGACTCGAAGGCTTTATGGAGAAAGCTGGCGAGAGATTGAGGGAGTAGGGAAGAGAGCGGCAGAAAAAACTTCCAACACAGAGGACACGGCGAACACAGAGAAAGAAAGGGAAAGACAGAGAAAGCCCGCACCCTTGAAACCGAAGGGTGCGGCACCCGCCGAAAGATCAAAGTCAAAACCGATCGCAGCTACGGCGTAGCTGGGGCCGCAGGGCCCATCCAGCCGTTGTAACGCATCCAGTTTTCCAGTAGCGTGGGCCACTCCTTGAGTTCGGGGAAGGCGGGATAGGCCGTGCCCATGCCGGTGCCGTGCGGGCCGGCTTGGAAGAGATGCATTTCCACGGGGACGTGTGCGCGCAGCAGTGCGTTGAAATACTCCACGCTGCCCTGGACGGGCACGAGCTCGTCGGTCACCGTGTAATAAATGAACGTGGGCGGAGTTGTGCTGGTTACCTGCAATTCAGCCGAGAGGAAATCAATCAATTTGGGGTCGGCAGAGTCGCCGAGGAGCGCGTGGCGCGAGCCGGGGTGCGTGAGGACATCCCGCATGCTGATAACGGGGTAACAGAGAATCGAGAAGTCCGGGCGATTGCTGAAGCTATTGATCGGATCGGCCGCATTGGGCGTGCCGGCGTCGAAATGAGTGGAGACGGTGGCGGTGAGGTGTCCGCCGGCGGAGAAGCCCATCATGCCGATGTGGTCGGCGTCTAGGCCGTAGTCGGCGGCGTGAGCGCGGACGTAGCGCATGGCGCGCATGCCGTCGTCAATCGGAACGGGATAGCTGTAGCGCGGGGCGAGGCGATAGGTGAGAACGAAGGCCGCGACACCGCGGGAGTTGAACCAGGCGGCGACGTCCGTGCCCTCCTTTTGCATGGCGAGGTGCATATAAGCGCCGCCTGGGCAAACCACCACGCCAGTGTGCGTGGGATTCGCTGCGGGAAGATAGACGGCGAGGGAAGGCTTATCGAGATCGGTTTCACCCATCGCTCCCGGCGCGCCTTGGGGCCAGAGCAGGATCGTCTGCGAAGGCTTCGGTGCGGCCGGCGGCGCAGCGGGCGCTTGCGACTGGGGGGCGCTATTGACGGCGGTGGCCAGCGTTTTCGTGGACGGAGGCGTGGATTGGGCGCGTGACATCTGCGGAATCAATAGCGCCGTGCAAAAAGCGACGGCGATCAGAGTGAGATTGCCGAAAGAGATGAGCCGAGTCCAGTGCGAGAGTGCATGCGCACGACGTGGTGCGGGCATAGTCCGGTTCTCCATTGGGGGAATATGGTGGACGACATGGGATTCGAACCCACGGCCTCCTCGTTGCGAACGAGGCGCTCTCCCAGCTGAGCTAGTCGCCCACCGGCCGAAATTAGGATAGCAGACAGCCTGACGTTTTCCAATTTGACCGGAAAATTTAGTTGACTGGGTGTCGGTGGACGTCGCCGCCGCGCTGCGCAATGACTTTGCGGACGTTTTCGTAGAGGGCGCGCGCCTGCGGGAGGGACTCGATACGCCGCCAGGACCTGCGGATCGTCCTGGAGCTCGACCTCGTAGCCTTCGGTGAGGCCGAAGACCGAAGTGAAGACCTCCTCCTTGACCATCCGCTTGATCCAGTCGGCGTTCTGCGTGATGTCGGCGTCGGTGTACTTGATTTGGAGGCGGTCGAGGTACTTGCGGAAGTCCGTCATGACGGCGTCGTCCACGACGAAGGACTTGGTGATGTCGGGCTTCGACCCGAGGAAGACGGTCGTGAATCCGCCGACGCTGCCTTGATAGGGATAGAAGACGTTGTGGCGAAGCAGGAGTTGCTGGAAATCGTTCAGCTTCGGCTCGGCGACGACGACATCGGGGGTGATGCCGCCACCGCCGGTGACCTGACGGCCGCCGTCGGTGAGTTTCACTTCGGTGGGCGGCGGCGACTTGTGATTGTAGAGATAGTCGTAGAGAGAAACGTCTTTGTAATCGCGCTGGATGAGGCGGCCGCTGGGCGTGTAGTAACGCGCGGTGGTGAGGGCGAGGCCGGTGTTCTCGCTCAAGCCGCTGACGGTCTGCACGAGACCCTTGCCGAAACTTTGTTCGCCGACGACGAGGCCGCGATCGTGATCCTGAATCGAGCCGGTGACGATTTCGGAAGCGGAGGCGGAGCCGCCGTTGATGAGCACGACGAGCGGCGTCTGCATGCCTTGATTGCCCTGCGACGGCGTAGTAACGGCGCTCCTGCGAGGCGCGGCCGTGATGCGAGACGATGAGCTGATTCTTGTCGAGGAACATGTCCGAGACGGCCACGGCTTCGTTCAGCAGGCCGCCGGGATTGCCGCGGAGATCGAGAACGATGCCGTCGAGCTGAAGAGGCGTTGAGTGACTTGAGCGCGTCGGCCATTTCGGATTCGGTGGTTTCGTTGAAGCCGGAAAGCTTGATGTAACCGATGCCGGGGCGCAGAAGGAAGGCGACGTCCACGGAGCGCTTCGGAATTTCCGCGCGCGTGACGGTGAAATCGAGCGGAGCTGTCGTAGCCTTCGCGGCCGATCGTGATCTTGACGGATGTGCCCTTGGGGCCCTTGAGCATGTCGGCAACGTCGGAGGTGCCGAGGCCGTCGGTGGACTTGTCGTCCACCTTTAGAATCACGTCGCCGGGGCGCAAGGCCGGCGCGAAATGCGGGCGTGCCCACCATGGGCGCGAGAACGACGGTGACCACTTTGCGATCGCCGCGCGGGCCGATCGTCATGCCCACGCCGTAATACTTGCCGCGCTGATCTTCGCGCAGAAGCGCGTACTGGCGCGGATCGAAGAAGCTGGAGTGCGGATCGAGGACGCGCAACATTCCCGGGATCGCGCCTTCGTACAGGGCGTGATCGGTGTCCACGGGGACGGCGTAATTCTGCTGCACGACGGAAAGGACCTGCGTGAAATCGCGCACGGAGTCCTGAAGGTCGTTGGCCCCGGCTGCGGTCGCTTTGACCGACGGGCCATAGATGCCGCCAAGAATGGCGGAGAAAATTAGTACACCCACAACAAGCAAGAATCCGCGTTGGCTACTGCGCACAAGTCCTCGCTTTCCGAAAACTCAGTATAGCATACCAGTTGCGGGCATTTGACTCGCCTGCAACCCTCTTCTATGATGCGAAAGCGGCACGCCGGGAAGCGTGCCGAAGTGCGAAAAGCGGCTAATCCCTTGGATTCCGAGGGGATGGCGCGGGGTGCGAGGCTGGGATGCAATGGATTCGCCCGCAGTCCGAAGCGCCCCTTTGAGTGCATTGGCGCGTTGCGGGGGACACATCCGGCGGCGCGGGACCCAAGTCATGCTGAGCATTCCCCATCTGATCATCATATTCCTGGTGGCGCTGGTCGTATTGGGGCCGGAAAAGCTGCCGGAAGTGGCGCGCATGCTGGGGAAGGTGATGTCGGAATTTCGCAAAGTGACCACGGATTTCCGGTCCGCGCTGGAAAACGAAATGAATGAGATTGACCGCCAGGCGCGGGAGAAGGAGCGCCTCGCGCGGGAAGCGGCGGCGCAAGCGGCGGCCGCGCCGCCGGTGGCGGCTTTGCCGGCCCGCGCACCAAGGAACTAACGGTTGAAGCCTTGCCGCCTACGGCGGAAACGGAAACGAGGAGCGTCGAGGCCGCGCCGGCCGAGATCGGCGGTCGAACAAAGCCTTGCACCCCCGGCATCCTCGACTGCGGGGCGTCCGATTCACAGTCTGCCCCGAACGGAGAATCGCACCCTGCCTGAAGAAGAATTGCGCGGAAAGGACGAAGAGCCCGGCGGACGGATGTCGTTCCTCGAGCATCTGGTCGAGCTGCGCACGCGCATCATCCAGTCGCTGATCGGGATCGGCGCTGGGGTGGTCGTCGGGCTCTTGCTTTCCAATAAGGTTTTCGACTATCATCGCCCGGCCGATGTGGCAAGCGCTTCGCGCAGCGCATTTTGAAGACAAGCTGATTTATACGAGTCCGACGGGCGCGATCAATCTGATCATCACGCTGGGCGTGTATCTCGGGCTGGTGCTCGCGTCGCCCTGGGTGCTGTATCAGGTGTGGCTCTTCATTGCGCCGGGGCTGTATAAGCACGAGCGACGCGCGGTGTGGATGTTTGTGGTGAGCTCGGTGTTTCTTTTTCTGTGCGGAATCGCGTTCGGCTACTTCGTCATGCTTCCGTATATGTTGAAATTCCTGATCGGTTTTCCGGGGCCGTTCAAGCCGCTCATCAGCATCAACGAATATTTCGATCTTATTCTGATCGTGCTCCTGGGGCTGGGGCTGATCTTCGAGATGCCCATTCTGATTTTCTTTTTGGCGCTGTTCAACATCGTGACGCCCAAGATGCTGCTTAAGAATTTTCGCTACGCCGTGCTGGTAATTACGATTCTCGCGGCGATCCTCACGCCGACGCCGGACGCGACGACAATGCTGGTCTTCATGGCGCCGATGTTCCTGCTATATTTTCTGGGGATTGGCGTCTCCTACCTGGTGGTGCGCAAGAAGCGCCGCGCGCGAGAGATGGCCGATCAGGGGGTGGCGTAAGATGCGCGGGAACATGTGTCCGGCGCTGCGTTGGCTCGGCCTCGCGGCGATGGTGTGCGCATGCGCAGGATGCGGACACGGTCAACCGGCGTCGGCCGATGGGAGCGGATCGGCGTCACCCGCGGCGCAGGCTCCGCCTCCGCAGGCCCCGCCCGCCGCGCAGACCGGCGGCTTCGACGGGAATCGCGCCTACGAACTGGACAAGGAACTCGTGGCGTTTGGCCCGCGTCCGGCGGGGAGCGAAGCCAATAGCCGCCAGCAAGCGTTTCTCATCAGTCAGCTCAAGAGTTACGGGTGTCCTGTGACGGAGGACGATTTCCACGCCTCCACTCCGGCCGGCAACCTCGCGATGAAAAACATTATTGTGAAGCTTCCCGGCACGCGGCCGGAGATCGTGATTTACGCCACGCACTACGACACAAAACTGCTGCCCAATTTCGTGGGCGCGGATGACGGCGCGTCCAGCACGGCGCTGGTGCTCGAGCTCGCGCGTTCCCTCTGCGCGCGGAAGAATTCGCTCACCGTGTGGCTCGCATTCTTCGACGGGGAAGAGGCCGTCCAGGAGTGGAGCGATACGGACAGCACCTATGGGAGCCGCGAACTGGCGGCCGAACTCGCGCTTTCCGGCGATCTGGGAAAAGTGAAGGCGCTCGTGCTGGCGGACATGATCGGCATCTCGAATCTACAAATTCCGCGCGACGCAAACTCCACGGGTTGGCTCACTGATTTAATCTGGTCCACCGCGCAGCGATTGGGATACGGCCAAGTGTTTCTCAATAGCAAGAGTTCCACCGAAGACGACCATACGCCATTTCTCAAACGCGGGGTCGCGGCTTGCGACGTTATTGACTTGGATGACGCCGCGCAACGCGGAATCTGGCACACGACCGAAGATAGCCTCGACAAAATTGACCCACGCAGTATTGCGCTGGTGGGGCATGTGTTCATCGAGTCGCTTCCGGCGCTCGAACAGAAAATTCATTGATGTCCACGACGCAAACTTATCTTGGCCGCGGCAGCCTGATTGCCCTCTTCTTGATTGTTTGTTTAGCTCTCTCGCCTGCGGCGTTCGCGCAGAATTCTCCGGGACCGCAACCGGCGTCGCTGCCGCCGCCGATTGTCACGCCCGCGGACAGGCCGTATCTCGGCACGATCTCCCTGTTTGTCGACCTCACGGACATGGCGGATCGTGTTGTAAAAGTGCACGAGACGATTCCGGTGGAGGGCCGCGAGGTCACCCTGCTTTATCCGGAGTGGATCCCCGGCGAGCATTCTCCCATGGGGCCGATCTCCAGGTTGGCGGGCTTGGTGATAACGGCACAGGGCCAACGCGTGGCGTGGGTCCGCGATCCGGTGAATCTCTATGCGTTTCACATAAGCGTGCCGCAGGGGGCGAAGACCCTCGATCTGAGTTTTCAATATCTGAGTCCGGGACGCCCGGGCGATGACAACATGTTTCTTTCCCCCAATATCGTCGATCTTTCCTGGAACGAAGCGCTTCTTTACCCCGCCGGATATTTTTCCCGGCGGATCGAATTCGCGCCGGCCGTTCGCCTGCCGGAAGGTTGGAACTTCGCGACGGCGCTGGAAACGGCTTCACAAGACGGCGGGTTGATCCATTTTCGCGAGACGCCGCTGAATACGCTGGTCGATTCTCCCGTGATGAGCGGCCGCTACTCCGAGCGATCGGACCTTTCGCTGGACTCAGCAAATCGCGTATTCCTCGACGCGTTTGCCGATTCTTCCGATCAGGCGCACGTCACGCCGCAAGAGCTGCGGGAATACCGGAACCTGGTACGCGAGGCGCAAAATCTCTTCGGCTCTCGCCACTACGAGCACTATGATTTTCTTCTTGCGCTCACCGACGCGGCCGAGAACGTGGGACTGGAACATCACGAGTCCAGCGAAAACGGCGCCGGCCCCGACTACTTTGCGAATTGGGGCGCTGGAGTTGACGAACGCGATACGCTCCCGCACGAATATGTGCACTCGTGGAACGGCAAGTACCGGCGGCCGGACGGTCTTTGGACTCCGAATTTCAACGTTCCCATGCGGAACGATCTGTTGTGGGTCTACGAGGGTCTGACGCAATACTACGGCTTCGTGCTCACCGCGCGCTCCGGATTGCTTAAGGCCGAAGACTCGCGCGACATCCTGGCGCGGTACGCGGCGGAGCTGGAGGCCACCCCCGGACGCGCGTGGCGCCCGCTGCTGGATACCACCTACCAGCCGATTCTTTCGGAGGATTCTCCGCTGGACTGGCCAAGTTGGCAGCGTGATGCCGATTACTATACGGAGGGATTGCTGATCTGGCTCGAGGTGGACACTACGATCCGGAAACTCAGCGGCGAGAAGAAATCGCTCGATGATTTCGCGAAGCTTTTCTTCGGCGGCGACAACGGCAGCTTCGTCACGAAGACCTATGAACTCGAGGACTTGGTGGCCGCGCTCCAGACCGTGCAGCCGTACGATTGGGCGTCGTTCTTCCGCGCGCGCGTCTACGATCTTGCCCCGCAGCCGCCCGAAAACGGCATCCTTCAGGGCGGCTACCAGCTGGTTTACAACGACATCGAGTCGGACTGGATGAAAGAGGAGAAAGCCGACTTCGGCGCGGCCAACTTCATTACTTCGTTGGGATTCAACGTATTTCCGAGCGGCCGTGTAGGATTAGTGCGGTGGGATAGCCCGGCGTTTAAGGCCGGTGTGACGGCGGGCATGCAGATCGGAAGCGTGAACGACGAGTTGTTCAGCGTCGCGGACCTCCGCGACGCAGTAATCGCCGCGGAGAAAAGCGAAGAGCCGATCAAGCTTGCGTTAAGCCGCGGCGGGCCATTATTGACGCTCTCGATCGATTATCATGGCGGATTGCGATATCCGCATCTGGAGATGGCGAATGAGTCGGCGGACCGGCTCGATGCCATTCTTGCGCCGACGCAGTGAATCGTCCGCAGCAGGACATGGGGAATAGAACGGGGAGATGATGCACAGACGGGGAAAAGTGGAGAAGTGTCGATGAAACGCATTGTCGTGAAATCGGCGTCTGGGCCGTACACCGTGATGCTTGGAAGCGGCGTGATTCGCCGCGCACGCGAGGAATTGCGGAAGCTGGGCGCGATCACCTCCGTGCACGTCGTGTCATCGCCGGGAGTTTGGCGTCACGCGGCGCTGGCGATTCGGCGCGCGCTTCCGGGAGCGGCAGGGAAGCCGATCCTGATGGAAGACGCCGAAGCGGCAAAGAATATGCGCACGGTGGAGAATTTGTGCCGGGCGCTGGTACGCGCAGGAGCAGATCGCGGGACGCTGATCGTGGCCGTCGGCGGGGGCGTGGTGGGCAACGTCACGGGATACGCCGCGGCGAGCTATCTGCGCGGTGTGCGGCTGGTGCAGGTGCCGACGACGATCGTGGCGGTTTCAGATAGCGCGATCGGCGGCAAGACAGGCGTAAATCTGCCGGAGGGCAAGAATCTGGTGGGGGCGTTTTATCCGCCGCGGTTGGTGCTGGCGGACACGGATTTTTTGCGCACGTTGCCGGCTCGCGAATATCGCTCCGGGCTTTACGAGATTGTGAAGTATGGCGTGATTGGCGACGCGCCGCTGTTTCGATTTCTGGAGAAGCATTTGGATTCGCTGCTCGCGCGAAAGGCTTCTGCGCTCGGCTATGCGCTTGCGCGCAGCGTCGCGCAAAAGAGCCGCGTGGTATCGAGCGACGAACGCGAAGGCGGGCTGCGCGAGATTTTGAACTATGGCCACACGTTTGCGCACGCGCTCGAATCCGCGACGAGATACCGGCATTTCCGCCACGGTGAGGCCGTGGGATGGGGGATGTTGTGTGCCGCGGGGTTGGCGCTTGTCGAAGGGCTCTGTTCCGAGAAGGACGCTGAGCGGATTTGGCGGCTGGTCTTGCGCGTGGGGCCGTTGCCGGCCTGGCCGAACGTGCCGCCGGCGCGATTGATGGCGGCCACGCGCTCGGACAAGAAATCGCGGGGCGGCCGCTTGCGTTTCGTGCTGGCCACCAAAATTGGCCATGCCGAGACCTTTGCCGGCATCGCCGAGGAAAGAGTGGCCAAGGTGCTGGAATGGATTCCGCGGTACGTCGGCAAGGGCTGATCGGCGATCCGGAGTTTCAATGAGCCGCGCAACCGAAGAAACCAGGCCCGTTCCCGGCACCCAGCCGGACGGCATTAGCGACGAAGCCGAAGCGGCGCGGCGCGTCCGCGAGATGTTCACGCGAATCGCGCCCCGCTACGACCTTCTCAACCGCGTGATTTCGTTCCGCACGGATGTGATTTGGCGGCGGCGCGTGGCCGCGAGATTCCACGACATTTTGCAGCGGCCGGACGCGCGCGTGCTGGACTTATGCTGCGGCACCGGCGATTTGGCCTTCGCGCTGGAGCGCAGCGCGCGCCGGAGCCGCGCCGTCGATAGCGAACCAGGCGCACAGATCTACGGCGCCGATTTCGCGCACCCGATGCTGGTGCTCGCTCGTAAGAAAGCTGAGGCAATGGGGTCGGATGCGGCTTTCATAGAGGCGGACGCGATGCGGCTTCCGCTGGCGGATGCTAGCGTGGACTTGGTGACGTCTCCGCCTTCGGCTTCCGCAATTTGGCGAACTACGCGCGCGGGCTCGAAGAGTAGGTGTCGCGAGCCATGCACGAGCCGCTTTCCGACGTCGGCGGCGTCGAAATTGTGCAAGGGCGGGCTTTGAAGGGAGCTGACCTCGTCGCGAGCCTGCTGGCGACGTCATCAAATTCCACCTGGGATGACGTGCGTCCCGTCGCGCTGTTCGTCGTCACCGCTTGCACGTCGTTGCTTCAGGCCGCGGTCGCCGGTCCCGCGCAATCAGTCGCTCCGGACGCCTTGCGAGCGCACATGCGCGCGCTCGTGCTCGGATATCTCACGGAAATGCGCAGCGGCGGCCGAGCCGAAAGATTGGACGACCGCTAGAGCGGGACGCTGTCCGGCGCCGACCCGCCGCCGTCTCTCGCGCGCCTCCCTTCACCGCGCCCGCACCGCCAGGCTCTGCGTCGCCCGGCCGATGAGGCCGTCCTCGTCGTAGAGCGCCGACTCGGCCAAGCCGCCGCCGGCGCCGCCGAGGCGGCTCGCCGATTGCAGGCAGATCCACTCGCCGGCCGGCTTGCGGAAGAGGTTGATCGTCAGGTCGCAGTTGACGAACAGATATTTGCGGATGTCGAGCGCGGCGCTGATGCCGTTGCCGGAAATCGGCGGCGACCGCGACGCGCTGGTAGGGGCTCGGCGCTTCGCCTTTGATGAGCGGATGGTTGAGGCGGAACCACGCCGCGCTGGGCCCGTTGAAGAACTGTCCCTCCGCCAGCCGGTTCTCGATCAGCTCGGTGTAGCCGAAGCCCTCGCTGCCGAAGGCCATCGAGACGCGCGGGCTCGAGGCGACGCTGCGCGGCGCCTTCGGGGCGGGATGGCCGGGCGTGTCTTTCGGCAGCGCGAAAGGCTCCTCGCGCTGCATCAGCGCGGTAAACAGCGCGATCGTCTTGCCGCCCGCGGTCAGCTTTCCCGAATAGTGCCCCACGCCGCGGCCGACATAGTCGGACTTGAGCTCGATGCGGCATTCGCCGATCGGCGCGGGGCGCAGGAGATTGGCCGTGAGCCGCCCGAGATGGGTGAAGCCGTCCGCCGCCGCTTGGCGCTCGACGGCGCGGCAGATCAGCGCCGAGGGCGGGCCCGCGTGCTGGTGCTGGGGGTTCCAGGGTCCGCCGGTGAGCGGCGAAGCGAGGAAGGCGCCGTCGCCGAGATCGACATAGGCCGCGTCCAAGACCCATCTCCCCGAGCGCCGCAGGGCGCGGCGCCTGCGCGCGCCGACTGTTTCGCGAAATGGCGCGCCGCGCAAGCCGCGCCGCCGAGGCTTTTTGTTGATGCGGGCGGACGGCGAGGGTTTATGCTGGCGGCGTCCGCAACCCCGAAACCCAGCCTCGAGATGCCGCATCCCGTTTTCGCCGCCATCGAACGCGCCGGTCTGGTCACGCGCGGCGCGCTTCGCCTCGAAGAGGCCGAGCGTTCCGGGGCGCTCGCCGAGGCGGCGGCGATCATTCTTATCGGCTTCGTCGGGCGAGAGGGTTGGGGCGCCTTCGCCGCCTCGGCGGAAGCGCGCGACGGGCTCGCCCATCCGCTCGATCGCTGGAGCCGGCGGGTCATCGACGGATTGGCCCACGAATTCGACGGCGCGGCGCTCTATCCCTTCGCCGGGCCGCCATATTGGCCTTTCCAGCAATGGGCGCTGCGTTGTGACGCGGTGCATGCGTCGCCGCTCGGGCTGTTGATCCACGAGGACTACGGGCTGTGGCATAGCTATCGCGGCGCCCTGGCCTTGCCCATCGACGTTGCCCCGATGCCTGCGCGCCGCGGCGCCCACCCCTGCGAGCGCTGCGCGGCGCGGCCGTGCCTCTCCGCCTGTCCTGTCGGCGCTTTCGCGCTCGCGGGCTACGACGTCGACGCCTGCGTCGCGCATCTCAAGAGCGCCGACGGCGAGGCCTGCATGAGCGGCGGATGTCTCGCGCGCCGCGCCTGTCCGGTCGGGGTGCAACACGCGCATGGCGCCGAGCAGGCGCAATTCACCATGCGGGCCTTCCTGCGCGCCCGGCCGCAACGAACCGAAGCTTAGGCCGGCGAAGCCAGCGGCTTGCCCTTCTCGATCGCGTAGGTCGGCGCGAGGATGATCTTCGCCGGACCGTTCTCGCCGCTCGGGCAAACGCCCGTCGGCGCCGTTCCATCGCCGTAACCCCGTAACCCTACGCCGCTTTCCTCGGTTGCTGCGTTTCAACGACTGAACCGCCGACGCTCAATTCGACACAGGCAGGACGGAACTCGCATGGACATGTTCTCCGCCCCCTGCAGTCGCGGTTCATGCGCGCAACTTCGTCGTCGAACTGATCCGCAATCAATGCGATCTCGTTGCTGACCATTTCGGGAAAGAGGTCGGATGCGAGCTGCCGATAGTGGACGGACATCTGGGTGAGCTTGCCAATGCGAAATTCGAGGACATCGACCATGCGGCTCTCCTTTCGGACCGCGGCGAAAGGCAACGATAAAAAGTTAATAAACGGTTAAGGTTAACAATTTGTTAAGATCGCGAACGAAGGCGGCGGACGCCGCGCCGACGGCATGAGATCGCCTCTCGCGGGGAGGTCGCGTCAGCGGGAAAGCACGCCGCTAACTCAGCGTGAACATCCCCACCGCCGCCGCGCCCATGATCGCGGTTGCGATCCAACTCGTTACGAGGAGGGCGCGGGTTGCGGGATAGGCGCCCATCACCGATGTCCTGGAGGCGAGCAGGATGATCACGACCATCAGCGGCACCGCCACAACGCCGTTGATCACCGCGCTCCAGAACAGCGCCCTCATCGGACTGATCGGCGAATACTGGATGGCGAGTCCGACGAGCACGCTCACCGCGATGACGCCGTAGAACGCCGCGCGCGTCCGTCGCCTTGCGCTCGAGGCCCCAGTTCCAACCCATGGCCTCGCAAAGCGCGTAGGCACCCGAGCCCGCGAGAACCGGCACGCCGATCAGTCCGACGCCGAGAATGCCGAGCGCGAACAGAGCGTAGGCGAAGTCGCCGGCGAGCGGCCTGAGCGCGCTCGCCGCCTGAGCCGCCGTCTCGATGTCGGTGATCGCCGGCGACGTTGAGCGTGACCGCCGTCGCCAGAATGATGAAGTAGGCCGTGATGTCGGAGTAGAACATGCCGCTCCAGGTGTCCCAGCGGATGCGGCGAAGTTCGCGCGGAGGCCGAAGGCGCGATCGCGGATCAGCGGCGCGCCGCCATGCATGTCCTCGACTTCCTCGGACGCCTGCCAGAAGAAGAGATAGGGGCTGATGGTCGTGCCGAATACGCCGACAACCACGGTCGCGGCGTCCGAACCGAGCGTGAACCGGGGCCAGACCGTGCGCAGCGCGACCTCGCTCCAGGGAACATGCACGGTGAACAGCACCGCGGCATAGGCGAGCAGCGAGAGCGTCAGCCACTTCAGGAAGAAGACGTAGCGGTGGTAGGGAACGAAGACCTGCAGCACGAGCGATGCGAAGACGAAGAACGCCGTCATCAGGTGGCGGTCGAAGCCGGTGACGAGTTCGCCGACTTCTCCCATCGGCGGCGACGTCGGCGGCGATGTTGAGGGTATTGGCGATCAAGCAGCAGCAGCGACGACGCCCTTGCAGGACGATCGGCGGAAACGCGGCCTTGATGTTGGCCGCGAGCCCCTTGCCGGTGACGCGGCCGATCCGCGCGCACATCGACTGGATCGCCGCCATCAGCGGAAAGGCCAGCGGCATCGTCCAGAGCATGTTGAGCCCGAACTGCGCGCCGGCCTGCGAGTAGGTCGCGATGCCGCTCGGATCGTCGTCGGCGACGCCGGTGATCAGGCCGGGCCCAAGGCGCGCTAGCGGATGGACCTTCAGGCGGTCCCAAAGACGCTTGACAACGGCGATGCGGTTGGACGTGGACGCCTCCTGTTTTCCAATTGCCATCAACCGTCCGGGGACAGGCCGATTAGCGTCGATGGCGAGGCCCCGGCGCAACGCGGACCTGCGGGCGCGACCCATCTCGAAGCTGGGGCATACGCCTTCCGGCCTTCTCTGGGGTTAAGCGCCGATCGCTCATCGCCAGCAAATCCTTAGGGCAAGTCGCGTTTTCGTGGAATCGTCATGTATGGACGGCCGACGGTTCCATCCAAACGGCACGCGCTGTAGGGCGCCCGATCGACCGAGCGGCCTTATATCCAGCGAGGCGCCGACCGTCTGGATTCTTGGTAGGTCTCTCCTTGCAGAGAGTCCAGAACACGGCGTCCTTGGATTACGGCGGCGGGTAAGCGGCGCCCTTGCAGAGGGGTGACGACAGCGTCAATCCTACGCAGGGCTCGCCGCTTCCTCAGCCCGATTTTGCGCCGGCAAGAAGCGAGTCAACCAGCAGCGTCCATGCGCGCTGGAATTGCGCCCGTTCGCCGGCGCGCATCACCAGGTTGATCGTCAGGCCGTCGAGCGCCATCGCGGCGAGCCGCGCGATCGAACTCGATCTCGGCGTCCGAAACCTTTGCGGGAAGACGAGCGCGAAGCGCCTCGACGACAAGGCGGCGCATGTCGGCGGCGCCTTCGCATAATCGGGCGTTCATCTCGCGATCGAATATCGCTCTGGTGACGAAAACCGCCTGGGCTTTCAGCAGGGCGGGATCGTTCTCGGCCGCATGGACGAGCTGCTGGCCGAGGCCGTCGAGATAGGCGCGAGCCGACGTCGGCTGGCGCCCTTCAAGTTCCAAAGACTGACGCCAATCACAGGCGGCGAGCAGGATTTCGTCGACCGACGCGAAGTGATGAAAGATCGTCGCCTTGCTCACGTTGGCCTCTCGCGCCAAAGCGCCCGCGCTGAACGCGTCAGGGCCGCCGCCGCCCAGCAACGTCAGGGCGGCGTTCAAGATTTCACTGCAAGTCTCTTCGCCCGCCGCCGTGCGCTGTCCCTTGATCGCCATGCGCCACAATTACTATTGACCGACCGGTCGGTCAAGAGTTATGCTGCTTTTGTTGGCGGCTCCGGTCGTCGGGTCCGGAGGCGAGTGGGCATACGCCGGAGAACGCGAATGATCGAGCAGTTGCAGGGGTTTCCCGAAAACGTCATCGCCTTCGCGGGTCACGGGCGGGTGACCAAGGCCGACTATGAATCGATCCTGGTTCCCGCGGTTGAGAAGCTCTCGCCGGCCGCGAGCGGCTTCGCCTCTATTACGAGATCGGCGCCGATTTCTCGGGCATGGACGCCGATGCGATGTTGGAAGATTTCAAGATTGGCATGCAGCATCTCACGCGTTGGGAACGGGTCGCCGTCGTCACCGACGTCCAGTGGATCGCCAATGCGATTTCCCTTTTCAGCTTCCTGTTGCCCGGCGCCATGAAGGTCTTTTCGACGAAGGATGCTGATCAAGCGCATTCGTGGATCGTCTCGCCCGGTTGAAATGCGGCGAGACCGGCCGCGGCCTTCGGCGTCGCCGGTAGCCCCATGATCGGCCCGATGGCGTCGTCCAATTCGAATGTCGGCGTAACGCCGGCCAGACGCCGCGAAGATCGCGTTCGCCGGATCGCGAGGCGCCGGCCGAAGCCGCCGCCGAAAGCGGTCGTGCGCCGATGCGCCCTTCTCCCGGCGACGCCCACCGCGTTCGCTGCCGCCCCGAGCGGCCCCTTCAAGCCGTCCTAACCTCCCTTTAACCTTAACAACCTCTAATGGCGCGGGGACGGGGCGAGCGGGTCGCCCGGGTCCCGTGTTTCGTTGACGCCCATATTATCCCATGATAACCCACGCCATCCCTAGAGACGGCCGCGCGGCTCGAAGCGCAACGACGGGCGCTTTTGCGCTGTCGAAGCGCGCTTTTGCGCGGCTTGACGCCGGGAAGCGGAAAAGTGGAACGTTTCCTCTCCCATTTCACCCATCGTTTCGACGCCAAGGGACGGATCTCGATTCCGGCCCCTTTCCGGGCGGCGCTGGCGAAGGACGGCTTCGAGGGATTGTTCACCTGCCCGGCGCTGGAGGCGCCGGCGCAGGATTGCGGGGGCAAGGCGTTGCTGGCGGAAATCGACGCGCTTCTCGGCTCGCTGCCGCCCTTATTCCGCCGCGCGGGCGCCTTCGCGACCGCGCTCGACGCCGCGAAATCCTGACGACGGATTTGCAAGGCAGGGTGCTGTTCGACGAGCGAACGAAGGCCCGGCTCGGGCTTACAGCGAAGCGGTCTTCGTCGGGCAGGGGCACAAGTTCCAGATTTGGCGCCCGGAGCGCTTCGCAGCGCATCTCGAGGACGCCCGCGCGGGATTGCGCAAGCTCCGCTTGCAGCAGGACGCTGTCAGTCGGGCGAGCGCTCGGGTATGATCGGCGTCGAGCGGCCGGCCGGCCTTGCGCGCCATGTTCCGGTGCTTCTCGCCGAAGCCGTTGACGCCCTCGCGGTGCGCCGCGACGGTCTTTACGTTGACGGCACGTTCGGCGCCGGCGGCTATACCCAGGCGCTTATCGATCGCGGCGCCCGCGATCGGGCTCGACCGCGACCCTAGGGCGATCGCCGCCGGCGCGTCGCTCGCCGAAGCGGCGCAAGGCCGCCTTACGCTGGTTCGCGCGCGGTTCGGCGATCTCGCGCGCGTCGCGCGCGAGCTGGGCGTCCGGCGGTCGACGGATCGTCCTCGACGTCGGCGTCTTCCGTCGATGCAGCTCGACGAGGCCGCGCGCGGCTTCTCGCTGCGCTTCGACGCGCCGCTCGATATGCGCATGGAGAGCGAAGGACGCAGCGCCGCCGACATCCTCCGCGAGGAAGACGAAGCGACGATCGCCGACATTCTCTTTACGTTCGGCGAGGAACGGGCGTCGCGGCGGATCGCCCGCGCTATCGTCGCCGATCGCGAGACGCGGCCCTTCGTCTCGACCCTGCAGCTCGCGAGCATGATCGCCCGCGTCGCGCCGGCCAAGCGCGGCGAACTCACCCATCCCGCGACGCGCTCGTTCCAGGCGCTGCGCATCGCGGTCAACGACGAGCTCGGCGAACTCCAGCGGGCGTCGGCGCGGCGGAAGCGGTGCTCGCCGAAGGCGGCCGGCTCGCCGTCGTCACCTTCCATTCGCTCGAGGATCGCATCGTCAAACAATTCTTCGCCGACCGGTCGGGACGCGGCCGCGCCGTCTCGCGCCTGTTGCCCGGCGGCAACCGCAACCGCTCGAGCCGACTTTCGTCGTTCCCGATCGCCAGCCGGTCGCGCCGGGCGAGGCGGAGATCATCGCCAATCCGCGCGCGCGGCCGGCGAGCTGCGTTACGCCATCCGGACCGCGGCGCCGCCGCGCGGCCCCGATCCCGCCGCAGTGACGACGACGCCGCGCTCGCATCGTCGAGGGCGGACTTAATGTGGCGTTTCCTGCAT
>CAWCYS010000092.1:0-138819 GCA_963799715.1 Terriglobia bacterium
ACTCGTCGCGAAGGTGGTCCACCTCAATCAAGAGTTGGAGGAGTCGCATCGCACCCTCGCCCAACTGGCATTGAGCGACTCGCTCACCGGGTTGGGGAACCGTCGGTGGCTGTTCGAGCGACTGAACGCCCTATGGGCGCAGGTGCGGCGGCATGGTTGCCTCGCGTGGGTCATCATGGCCGACATCGACAATTTCAAGTCCTTCAACGACACGTACGGCCACCAGGCGGGCGACGAAGTGTTGTTGGCCGCCTCCGGTGCGATGCGTCGCCACGGTCCGCACCGAAGACTTGATCGCACGTTACGGCGGCGAGGAGTTCGTCGTGGCGGGCATGTGCCAACATGAATCCGAGGTGGCGGGGCTTGCCGCCCGCCTCCTCAAGGCAATCCGAGGCGTCCGGGTCGAATGTTCCGGGCGGACCTTGTGCCTGACGGCCAGCCTCGGGGTCGTGGTCACGGATCCCGACCGTCACAACCTTCCCTGGGTCGCGCTTCAGGCGGCCGACCGGGCGATGTATCGAGCCAAGGTCAATGGACGAGATCGCTCCGAGATCGAGACCGGTGTCCTGAACCGCCCCCACCTGGTGCCCCAGATCACAAACTGATCAGCGGGCCCTTTCGGGCACGATTCGGAGCACGATTTCCGGCGACTGGAAACCCGTGCTCTTCCAGGAAACCCTGTAAGTCCCCGGCTCCTTGAATTGGTCCCCGAGAACGAAACCGAATTGAAGGCGATCTCCGGGCGGAAGTGCATTGAACCAGGCGTCTCTCGGACCGCTGCCGAGGATCAACCGGGAGTCAGCGAGTCCGTGCCGTTGATGACGATCCGGGACTCGGCGATCTTCGGGTCGATCACCTCTTCTCAGCTAACGCCCTCGCTCGTTCGGCATGCAGCCTCTCCAGCCTCAATGCCTCATTCTGACGCAACGTCCATACCATCGAAGCGAGCACGAGGGCGCAGAATGCAACGGCGATCATCAGCGTCCTGATTGAGAGGCGGAATCGGCGATGACCACGAACCCCGATCATTCATGCCTCCCCCGACCGTGGCTCGGAGCTAGACCACGCGATCCACCAGCGTTCGATCCGTTCTGGTCCCCACGACGCAGCGGTGGCACGAGAAACTCTTGCAGAAGGGCGATCTCGTGTTCAGACTCTGGTGAATGGGATCATCGCTCTCCGCACCCGTAATATCAATGGAATCGGCCACGGAGCAAGGCGTCTTCAGCCATGAGATACAGGATGGTCGCCACGAAGTAAAGTACCCCCATCGAGACCAGGTAGACCATCACCGCGAGCATTAAACCAAGCCGAGCTTCCAAGCGACGAATGCAATGCCACGCCGTCCAAACAATCAACCCATATGCCGCATAACCTGCCGAGGCGAGAATGATCAAGGCCGTTTCATTCCGCCGCTGGTCCTGGATATCCACAATCGCAATCGCCACGTACACGACGAGCAGTGCGACGTTCCAGATCCGAAACTGAAAGAACGGCGAGATCCGGCTCGCGGAACGGATTGGCGGTAGGGATTGAGTCATTTTCTTCGCTCCAGTCAAGCATCGCGCCGCTCCACCTGTCAGGCGTCCTCTCGCCTCGACCTTTTGCGACTCCGAACCGAAAAAGAGGTGATCAGCGACGTGCTTATGACAATTGTCAGAATGACTCGCCCGCTTGTCAAGGGATGTGAAATCGGCAAGGTACAAGGTCGCCCTGTGTGCGTCGGGAGGAATGAGCCATGCATTTTGCGAGCTATCGCGGTTTGCGATCGAGGATCGTCGCGGGTATTCTGGTCGTTTCGCCGTTTTGCTCATCGACTACGGTGGCCGATGAGCCGCGGACGCGGCGGCTGATCTACAACTCCGACGCGGACAACATGTTCATTCACACCAAGCCGCCGATGAAGCCGGCCGACGTGTACGCTTACGTCGATGAAGTGGCTGATAACGGCTGCACCACCCTTTTCATGTGCGTGAACGTCGGCATGCCGATGAACTATCCGAGCAAGATTACCGAGATGTGCGGGACGAACCTCACGCCGGCCCAGATCGAGCACGTCAACAAGGTGGCTGCGGAGAAAGCGGTCACCCTCGAGCGCGCGGCCGTCAATCTTCGGGACCTGGTCGAGGCCGGGCACGACCCGCTCGGGCTGATCATCGACCGGGCCAGGCAAAAGAAGCTCGAAGTCTTCATCAGCTTTCGGATGAATGAGGTCCATCACTGCAACAAGCCGGACGTCATGCCCGGCGCCTTGCTCGTGTCCCGATACTGGCGCGAGCACCCCGAGTGGCACATCGGCACGCCGGGTGACAAGCTCAATCGCACCTACACGGAAATCATTGGCCCTCGCCTTGAACCCGGCATTCAACTGGTTGCCGGGCGGTTTGAACTACGCCCTTCCCGAGGTGCGGAAGCTCCGGCTCGCCCAGCTCCGCGAGTGCTGCGAGCGCTATCCGATCGACGGCCTCGACCTTGATTTTCAAAGGTTTCCGATGTACTTCCGCCCCGGCGAAGAAAAGGCGAACGTCGCGACCATGACCGCCTGGATTCGCCAGGTCCGCGACATGACGCGGGAGGTCGGTCGCAAGCGCGGACGGCCCTTGTTGCTTTCCGTTCGCGTGATGCCCAAGCCGGAGCAAGCCCTGGCCATCGGCCTCGACCCGGTAAGCTGGGCCAGGGAAGGCTTGATCGACATCGTCAGCGCGGGTCATTTCTTGCGGCCCACTTCTCCCGTGGCCATCGCCGAGCTATCGGCAAGGCGCTGCCCGCGAGCGTGCCGCTCTATGGTTCGATCGACCTGCTTGGCACCGACCTGTCAACCAGGACCGCCGAACACCGCAGGATGGCCCGGCAATTCTGGAAGGACAAGGCCGACGGCATCCTGGTCTTCAATTTCTTCACCACCCGCGAACAAGGGCACGAGCCGGATTGGGCCGTGCTGAAAGAGCTGGGGGATCCCGACAAGATTCGGGCCGAGGCGCTCGAATGCTGGAACAAGAACTCAGGGTGATTGAGCAAGGTCCAGAGCAGGTCTTCGGCGGCCCGGCGACGGTTGGCGGCCTGGTCGGCGAGTGCCGAAGAGGCCAGGTCGCGCTCGGCCGTGCTGGGATAGCGCGACAGTGTGGCCAGGAAGAGTTGTTCGACGAGCGTGCCGTCGTCCGCGCCTGATTCCAGCAGCTTGCCGCTGCGGTTGTCACGCGAAATGACCTTGGCATTGAGTGTGCGGCCGCCGATCACCTGCAACGCACGGCTGTTGACGATCAAGCGGATCGTTCGCTTGACGTCGAAGGAATCGAGCCAGGCGAGTCACATCGCGGGTCGATCCGTCGGCAAAACGGGCTCGGACCACAAGCTGCTGCTCGTCCGCGGGATCATCGAGGACGCGCGCATGGGGCCATACGTCCAGCGCGACCAGATCAGGTGTATCCGCACGATTGGGCAGACATGCCTCGGCCACCCAGTCGCGAAGCACGCGGTAGCCGAACACTGTCTTTCCGCCATCCGTTTGCCCCCCTCGTGGGGGACCAGGGCGGTTCCTTTCAGCAGGATCAGGCTCGCCTCGGGCTCAAACGGGTTGGTGCGACGGCCGGCGTTCTCGCGGCCGAGCGTCTCGAAGTCGAGTGTCGGATTGTAGCCGCGCAGGCTGAGCCGGAACCCGTTCTTGCCCGTGGGCGTTCCGTGACAGGCGCTGGTTGCAGCCGAGTTTCGTCAGCGCGGGCAAGACCTCGTGCGTGAACTCGATGCGGCTTGCCATCGGCCACTTCTCCCCTGCTAGGCATGTCGAGTGTGAGCAGATGCCGGTCGAAATCCGGATCGGCATCGCCGTCGCCGGGCGGAATGACACGCTCCCGATTCGCGAAGACGAGCTCACGACCCTTCGTCGCGGACCGAGACACCGGGTTTAATAAATGTCGAGGATCATGCACCAGTTCACGGTGGTGCGGTCAGTTAACCACCGGACCGCGGCGCACAACTCGGCGGCGTACTACTCGTTGACCGGGCACGCCGCCGGCCGTTGACATCGTCTCCGCCACGGCCTCGGCTTCCGACTTTCCCGCCTACGGACCGGTGGTGGGCAGAGATCGCGCCCAGCACGAAGCGAGTGCCCACCTTTCGTCTCGCTCCCTGGATGATCGCGGACGGCGTGTTCCGGACACCGGGCGAATTTGCGGGCTATCTGGGCAAGGAGCACGATCCGCTGTTCATCACCCGCGACCCCAACGACCCCGGGTTCTCGGTCGAGGAGTTGACGCTACCGATCGAGGTACCGTTATCGCGCGTCTCGAACCGTCAGGCGTTGCGCTCGGGCCTGGCCGCTCATGCTCAGCTCAATTTCAAGCTCCTGCGCCAGACGCTCCTGCCGACAACCGAACAAACCCTGCCGACGTTGATCGAAGACCTCGATTCGCGAGGCCTCCTCGACGAAACCCTGGTCGTCTGGACGGGCGAGTTTGGTCGCACTCCCAAGATCAACAAGGACGCCGGTCGCGACCACTGGCCGCAGTGTTATACCCTGCTCATGGCTGGAGGAAGCGTGAAGCGCGGGTTCGTTTACGGAGGCTCCGACAAGACGGCATCGTACCCCAAGGATAATCCCTGTTCACCCGACGACGTCGCGGCCACCATGTTTTATTGCATGGGAATCGACCCGGCCACCGAGCTACGTAACCATGTGAATCAACCTGTCCCCGTTTCCCGCGGCATGCCCATCATGCCGGTGATTGCGTGATCGTCTGAGATTGGATCTGGCGGCCAACGCGGCGAATCATCCAGGCGTCGAACGCGCCATCGGGGCGGCCTCGATGGGCAGCCAGGGGGACCGAGCGGCTCGCTTTAAATGGCAGATAGAGACCGTCCTTGTGGTCCTTGTCCGGGATCCAGCCGGGCTCGCAATACCGTTCCTTTTCCTCCATCACAACGCGCGACGGTGTCGTACAGGCGCTTGGCGAATGCCCGAGGAAGGGAGTTTTCCGCCTAGCGGGTTCATGGCGATTTCCGCCGGGTCGACCGGTCGCATCGGTCACAACATCAAGGGTCATTCGAAAAAGGAGCACGCCCCGTCGAAGGGAGCACGCCCATTTTCGCGGCGCCCTCTTCGAACGCCGAAATCCGCAGCAGAAAAATCGGTGACACTTTCCTCGACTGACCCTCGGCTTTCCCGGCCTTTTTCCGGGTTTCTCCCGCCAGGCTGTCACTTGTTTTTCCCTTGATCTGACGGATTCTGGCCCCGCTATTTCCAGGGGCCAGGACAGCGCCCGGTCCGATCCATCCTCGCCTATTTTCAGGAAAATAAGCCGTTTTTGGCTCTATTCACCTGGTCGTATCTTGCCGACCCAATGTGAAATAGCGTCTCCTCGGAGTATGGGATCGTGGAAAAAACCTGTGACAATTCCAGAGCTCACACCGTGGATAACGAACGCTGCCCTGGCCTTCGAGTAGGCTTAATGCCTCGGACAAGAGTACCAATGTCATCGAGTTTTTGGCCGCGGATTTCGGCGTTCGAATGGGCGCGCCCCTTCGAAGAGGCGAGCTCCCGTCGAAAGATGCCACATGGATGCAGCAGTGGACGAATCCAACCTCCATTGGGAGCCATCTTGCAACCCGTGCTTCCGAGCAGACGCTTTAATAGACGGAAAAGACGGAGACCAACAGCATGGCGAAATGACAGATAGAGACCGTCCCTGTCGCCTTTGTCGGGGAACGAGCCGCGGTTGAAAGTGCCTGTCCTTGTCGTCGTGATCGCTACCTACCGGCGCGATATCGGAAGGGCAGAGAGGCTGATTGGTGGTTCGGCTTTGCGCTGGGAGGATGGTCCTACTACCTATTCTCGGGGGACATGATCTGGCAATGGGAGTGGCCCACTCATATGCCCAATTCGCTCGTCAAGTCTCCCTCACCGGATCGTTTACCTCATTCCCCGTAACTGGATGGATAAAATCATACTGTCCTTTTCCTTCCTGTCCGGTTTTGAAATCAGGGCATACGTAACCCGTATCGTCCAGGCTCTTCTTGTGTTGTTCGTCGCCTTCGTCGGAGGGCTTGTCTGCTTGGTGCTTTCTTGGCGGAGACGCTTTCAAAGTGGAGATGGAATTCACACGATTCCCTGACCTTGACTCCGCCCTTACTCTGAATTCATTCGCCGACGTTTACGCGGATTGGTTCCGAGTCTGCGACCGAACAGCTCGGCAATACCGGCGCCAATTATCGGCAGGGTGAGAAAAAAGGGGATCGCCATGAGCATATAATCGCCGAAGGGCCCCTTGAGGTCGAATGCCCAGACGGTCATCGCGACCGGAATCGGCATGAACCAAAAGAATAGAGCCGCAAGGCAACCGATAAGGAAGCCACGCGTCGCATGACCGAAGCTTGCTCCATCTTCTGGTAACTCAGGGCCCTCTGACGGGCCTCGTCTCAGAAAACCGGGCAATTGCATGATTCTGGCGACCGACCTAAGTGGAACCCCTGCAGAGTTTGATCTCTAGTGTACCCGTTACACGTCCCCACCACGCGCACAGACCGACTATAGAGTTTCAACTATGATTCACCCTTGTCACTCCGTTCACACAATGGGACAGGTCAATTTGTTTTTCCAGCTTCGAACGGGTAACCGAAGATGTCGCGAATGCAGGTGACATTGCGCGGCATACTCGGCATCAGTTTCAGTGGCAAGACGAGCATGCTTCTCGATTTTGGAATCGATTGCATGGACCTTCGAAATAGCGGCCGCATAGGCGCAGTTTATGGCCGCGACCATGGCACAATCGAATGCCCCGGATATGGCGGGCTTGTAGATGGGCGTATGCAGCGGAACCTGAGCCGTGTGTGAGCACAGAGCCGCAGCCCAGGCTGCGTGGTACAGGTGGCCGTTGGAGCGGATATCGAGGTTTGCAAAAGCCTCGGCGAGAGCATCAGCGGCCGCTCTTGCCGAGGCAACGCGTTCATCGTCCGCAAGCCGCCCATCGACGTCGAGTTCCGCCAACTCGACGGCCCTTCGGCTTCGTTCGTCGACGATGTGCGGCCAGATGCGGCGGCAACACGCGATCATGAACAGCCGCAAATTCCTTTCGCTGGCCTTGTTCCGCAGCCACCCCAGCATTGTGGTGGATTGAGTGCAGGACAGCCAGTCGGCCTCAGTGATCGCGACCACGGGCGTCCGCGAGGGACCTTGACCCGCTTCCACCCACGTGTATTCTTGCCGCCACGACTGGTCGCCCCGCAGATACTCGACGAACGCCCGTTTGACCTGCCCCAGCGTGAGGTATCCTTCAGCCTGGTACTCCCTCACGCCGACCAGATTCGATGTGTTCCAAGGCCCAGGGCTCCGATCCCGTTCGATGGATGAAAGCCCAGTGGTCCTTCACCTCCGGATCATCCGGCGGCACACAATTGGAGGGCGTTCCCCTGCTACCGGCTTGGATGAAGCTATCGTCTGAGGACCAGAGATGCACGAACTTCCCGATCGCTCCATTTTCAAAAGCCCGATCGATGTCGGCCTCCGAGACGTTCTCGATCTCTGGCAAGTTCTGAGACGATAACCGCATGCCTGCCCCCTCACGGATATAAGGAGTAATTTCGCGACCGCACGCTCCACGTCCCGATATCGTCCCACCAGGGACTGTCCGCGCAAGCTGTAATTCACCAGAGGCGCTTGCGTTGACCGACGCGTTTCGCGTCAGTCCACCTGTGATCCGCCCTGCCAGATCTCGTAGAGCGAGCCGCCCTCGTTCAGCCAGATGATTACCCGACCGCCTATCGGCTCGACCCCGAGCGTGGGGAACCGATCCAGGTGGGTCGCTACGACTTCACATTCCCCGCCGGGCTCCAAGATATGCTCCGTGGCCCACGGCTCGACCACGACGGTCAACGGGGTGTCAGTTCCGTTGCGGACCCGGAGCGGGTTGCGGAATCCCATCTGCGGCCCCATGCCAAGTACTCCCTTTTAAGCGACCCTCCATACTCGACCCATTCCAGAAGCAAAAGGACAGGCATTGCGAAATGACCAATACCCACCGTCCCTGTCGCCTTTGTCCGGGAACGAGCCGCGTTCGCAATGCCTGTCCTTTTCGTCCGGGCGGCGACCGACAGACAGGCCGTCACTACGGCCACGGGCGGAAACAAGAGCCAACCCATCGCGATAAGACCGGTCACGACCAGCCACCGTCCGTAATGACGGGCTCGAAGGGCTTCTTGTGCCGGTCTCTCCGCTCACCTGAGGTCGCGGTCGATGGGAGACCACCCATATCCGTGTAAAAGCTCCAGATCCATCACCGCACTCGATCCTCGTGGGTAAGTCCAAGTATCTCGGCGATTTGTCTTCTGGCGGGGTCGGTGCCGGGCTTCGGGGCCCACGAATGGGCACCTGTTCGACCCGCACCACCGCGGCCCGAGGGTCAAAGATCGACCAGCCCAGAAAGTCATCCGGGGAGCCGAGCCAGCTCCAGGTCGTCGGTCTGCTCTATCTGGGCTCGCAGGGGCTCGAACAAGGCCGCGGCCACATCGCGGTCGTACCAGGCCAGCAGAACGACCGGCCGCTGGAGAAGAAATCGCGGATCGAGCCAGGATTGCCAGCGGGACCTCGCATGGCGATGATCCGCCAGAAATACTCGGGCACCAGAGCCGGGTCAATTTGCTCGACCAGCGGCAGCAAGATCCAGCGGGCCCCTAGCAGTTGCGTGGCCGCCGGCTCCTTCATCAACTCGTCGAGCCGCCGCATGGCGGTCTGAAACGCCTGATGGGCGGCACCTTCGTCTCGTGACTTCAAACCGAAGCCGAGGAACAGATTGGCCTGTGTTTGGTCCGACCACCATTGCGCTCTTTCAATCAGTCTCTGGACACGAGCCGGGTCGATTGGCACCACGATCGCTTCGGCGCAGCTCCGGCCTCAGCCCGATCGGTGCGAGCCGGCGCAACTAACTGATCGTCGATTTCCGCCTTCACCTTCGGAGGTATATTTTTCATCGCCACCAGTTTCTGCTTGCACAACGGGATCGACGGCCGCCAGCGAACGGATGGCGTAATACTGGGCACGTGGGTTCTTCTGAGCGGTGGCGGCTTCCCAGTACGGCTCGATCAATCAACGCGCCAGTGTCACGCGATTTCCTCGGCGGAATCGGGTTGGCGAGCATTCGCATCTCTCGCGACGGTCGCTCACTCGTGCGGGTCAGCTCGACCGTGACCTGGGCTTCGACGGGTTTGATCAATCGCCCGAAGAAACGATACTCCTCGCCGTGCGCGGCGACGAGGAACATCGACCCCCGGCGAAATCCGCCCAGCGCGAATCGACCGTCGTCCTTCGTCCTGGTCGCCGTCCGCTCCGGACCATCGCCGGATTGGAAGACTTCGACGCCACCACCGGTTTACCCTGCCGGTCCACGACCCTCCCGCTGATCGCGAGGCCCAGCGGCCTCTGGATCATCGGCAGCAAGACACGCGGTTTTTCGCCGATCGTCGTCCAGTTCGACAGGATCGGCTCCGTCCCCGGGCCATCCACCACGACCCGATAGGGTGACCCGACGAACAGGTTGTCGGGCGTCTGGAACGATCCATCAGCCGCGGTGCGAGCGGCCCGTCCTTGAGGACCCGACGGGATTCGGGTGCCGCAGCCCGTCGCCTCCCTTGAACCAGATCTCGACACCTGGACCCGCCACCGGCTCCCCCGCACGGGTTCGGATCCGGCCCTGCCAGCCGACTGGTCGGCTTCAGCCGGATGGTGATGGTCCGTTCCCTGGGGTGCCGCGGCCCGGCTCATCGATGAGCTGAGAGGTCCTGCGTCCCGGTCGATCGGCCGCGATTCGTACAGCCGACCAGCCTTTGTCCGGCCTAGCTAGGTAGTCAAGCGTCGCCTTGCCGTCCGGCCCGGTCGTCACCGCCCGCGGCTCAGCCAGCACCCCGGGCACGTCGGCGGGGGTGCTTGCGGCAGCGAATGTGCTCGCGGAGAGATCGCCACCCTGCGACGGGTCGACCATCGGGACCCTCGATCTTCATTGTCTTCGGCACAGCCTTGTGCAAGACCAGAGCCCGGGGAGCTCTCGGGAGTCGGGCACCTGCGCGATCGCGAGGGCCGGGGCAGACAAGCCGGCTCGACGCACGGAGGATGTAGACCCCTCGAAGCGATGGGAGTGATGAGCCGGAACCGGCCTTCCGCATCCGTCGTCGCTCGCACATCCACTGCCTCCGCCTTGTTCCCCGGGGAGCCGGAGCATAGAAGACAACCTCGGCACCGACGACGGGCTTGCCCACTTCGTCGACGACCTTGCCTTCTAGCGCTCCTCCCTGGCTTTGCGCCATCAGGCCCGCGGCCACTACGGGACCGGTTCGCGTTGTCGTGGAATCAGAGGGCCCGACAATCGCTCCTACCATCACCGCGGCCAGAGCTTCTAACATCCCCACCACGAACTGGGGCCGTCGCATCGCCGAAACCTCGGGCATGATTGTAATTCGATTCTAGTCCAGCCGTTACATCGCGGAATGGCGGACCTTCGAACGGGAGACCTCATTACTTGGCCAGCACCTTGACGCTGAGCGGCCGGGCGGCGCTCGGAGTTAGCCTTACTCGCGGGGCGGACCACCTCGACGGCGATCATGGCCGCGGCGACGGCCGGCGGGGTTTGCGACCGGTCATCGCTCTTCCTGGTTGCGGCACCGCCTTTCCGCCGGGCGCCGCCGGTGTCGCCACGAGCGGCGACGTGCGCGACCAATCCGAGCATGTGCCGGCCCAGGGTCGCGTCAGCGGTTGCCGTGACCTTGACCGTGGCACTCGTGTCGTTTTCGCCCGCTCCGTCTCGGCCACGCTCAGGCCCGGCGGAGGCGAGAGTGCAGTGAGCGGGTACTTCTTCTTCTCTTTGACCGTCCGCGAGATTTGGAGGTGAAGCTCGACGGTGCTCCCCTGCCCTACGATGAGCGTCGGACCGACATGATCCAGAATGAGCGGGCCGGGTTTGGTCACCGCGGACGCGAGGCTGACGAACGTTCGCGAGTAGCTCGGGATTGTGCCGCCCATTCCAAAACCTGGGTTCGAGATCGTTTGCTCCGCGAAAACGATCGCCCGCGACGCCGCGACGACCTGGCCGTTGTCAGCTTCGCCCACGACTTGCACCGGGCCGGGCGGAACGTGCTGTCGGCGGCGGCCTTGAGCCCGACCACGTCAAGAAACCGAACCGCCAGCGACGGAGCATGGCCAATCTCCCAACGATGCGATTGGGCCGACTTTGCAAATCGTGTTGAAAGGCGGGGCGGTCGGGAAGACCGATAAACCGGACCGACGTCGGAATGGCGGGCCCCCGACCGACAATCTCCTGTCTGCTCGATCCCGTTCAAACTGTCACTTGTCAGCGCTGGTTGTCAAGACCCCCCAACAGAAGGATGACGAGTTGCGAAATTGGTGGCAGTTCCGCCTCGGGGTCGCTCTCCGTCAGGTCGCGTTGACGACCTGCTCGAAGAGGCGGGCGAGACGCGGGAGCGTCACGTCGATCGCGTAGTCGCGACGGATGCCGGCCGCCGCCTCGCGGCCGAGGTGCCGGAACGCGCGCGGGTCGCGCAGCACCTCGACCGCCCGAGCTGCAAACCCCTCGACGTCGAAGAACCCGCAGAGCCGCCCGTTTCGCCCGTCCTCGATCATCTCGCGCACCGGCGCCGTGTCAGACGCCAGGACCGTGCAGCCGCACGCCAGGGCGTCCATCAGCGACCAGCTCAGGACGAACGGCACGGTCAAGTAGAGGTGCAGGTCGCTCAGGCTCAGCACGTCCACCAGCTTCGAGACGGGCAACAGCCCCGTGAAGATGAACTTGCTCAGGTCGTAGTCGCGACTGCGGCCATCACGTGCTCGAGGAACGTCTTGTGCCGGATGTGCTTCTCGTCGCCGCCGTAGCAGACCCGGTCGCTGCCCACGACCACGAAGAGGACGTCGGGAAACTGCTGGTAGATGCGCTGGGCGACCTTCATGAAGATGTCGAATCCGCGCATCGACTCGAACCCGCGGCTGACGTAGGTCACGATCCGCGTCGAGGCGGGATCGACCGGCCGCCGATCCGGCGAGGCACGCCGTCGCGGCGGCGGAAGATCTCGGTCTCGATGCCGTCGAAGATGACGTCGATCTTGGGCCGGTAGGCGTCGGGGAAGAGCTGTCGCTGGAAGTGCGTCGGGCTGTAGCCGCGCCGGCAGGTCTCCAGGTCGAGGAGGAGCATCGCGTTGCGCGCCCGGGCCCGGAGGAAGTCGAGCTCGGCGGGGGGAAGTCGGGCCGGAAGTCCATGTCCGACTGGTGCGGATGATAATAAATACTCGAAGTAATTGATGATCGGCACGCCGGGGTAGAGCTCGGGCAGGAACAGCGTCGAGCCGAACCCGCTGTGGCCGACGATCAGGTCGGGCCGCAGGTCGGGATTGGCCTTGCACGCCTCGTACACGGCGTGGGCGTGCCAGACGGCGTTCTCGAACGTCCGGCTGCAATAGTGGGTCGTCTCGCGCGCGCCGCCGCGGGTCGTGTAGGCGATCTTCCGGATGCCGTCGACATCACCGGCCGGCGTCTTCGAGACGAAGGTGCACTGCCAGCCCCGCGTGCGGATCAGGTGGCGGGCGATGTGCCCGAACTGCGCGGGAAAGTTCTGATGGACGAACAGGACGTGCATCAACATCACCCGGACAGACCGGATCGGACCTGGAGTTGGCGACGCCTCCCTGGTGTGGCAATTATCGGGGCCCGGATCGAGTCTACACGATCGATCGAAACCGACGCGAGTGCCGGGCCCAAAGGCCTTCCCGAGCACAAGGACCCAACGCGGGCTTGTGCCCTTCCGAACAAAAGCGAGTCGAGCGGAGGTCCGCGCGTTCCGTCACAACCTCCTGGTAAACCTGGAGAAAAGTCGACTGTCTCGCCACGAGGTGAATTGCACCAAAAATGATCAAAAACCGCAAGAAAACTACAAGCAGTCACGCGTGCGTGGATTGTCCGTATTAATCGGCGAACGACGCACATTTCCTTCGGGATTGGCGAGTGAGGCCTTCGAGGCCGCTCGGCAACGTCATGGGTGAAACATCGGAGTTCGGTCAAGGAATTGCTTGAACGTTGCCTGTCTGCCCAGGTGACCTCGCTGTCATCAAAGGTAGCACACGCAATGACAACTGAATATTAGTATACATGAGCCACAATTCCTTGCGATTCGGGATGTCCTTGTGGCCCTGGCGACGGCCTGCGCGTCGGCGGGGATGGCCATCCTCGTTCCACGTACTTTCACAACCGGAGGAAGCCGATGAGGGTTTTGTCGAACCGGACAACGAATTGGGCGTTTCGGCGAAGATTGCGACCGCTGAAGAGACGGTGGCGGCCGGGCCTCGAGGGACTCGAAGGCCGCCAGCTCTTGGCGACGGTGACCGTGAACGCGAGCCAGATTGTGCGGTCGGTCGATACCCAGCTGCTGGGTGTGAACGTCGCCTGGTGGGATTCGAACCTGAACACCAGCCAGACCCAGCAGATGGTGCAGGCCGCCGGGCTGAACCATGTTCCGGCTTCCCGGGCGGCTCGAGCTCCGACGACTTCCACTTCAATGCCCCGCCGACCTACAACGGCGAGGGGACCGATCCCGAGCATGGCCAGCTTCATCGCCTCGGTGAACGGCGCAGGCCTGGCGACGCTCGACTACGGCTCGGGCAGCCCGCAGGAGGCCGCGGCGTTGCTGGCCTACCTCGAACGCGCCGGTCGGCAATGACCACGCCGATCGGCGACGGCCAGGAGTGGAATGACACGACCAACGCGTGGCAGACCGTCAACTGGCAGACCGCCGGCTACTGGGCCAGCCTGCGCGCCGCCGCTCCACTGGCCGTCGGACGACGGCCTCAACTTCCTGCGTCTCGATCATCCCGCCCCGTTCAACGTTCCAGTACTGGGAGGTCGGCAACGAGGAGTACGGGAGCTGGGAGATCGACCACCACACCGTGCAGCACGACCCGGCCACGTACATCGCGTTCGCCAAGCAGTTCGCAGACCTACGCCGCGCACGATCGACCCGTCGATCTCGATCGGCATCGACGTCGGCAGCCCCGGACGACTCGTACAACAACTGGATCCGCCGACGTCCTCCAGCAATCGGTCAGCGCAGGGCTTCACGCTCGGTTTCATCAGCGACCACAACTACGTGCAGGCCCCGGGCAGCGAGAGCGACTCGACCCTGCTGCTCGGACACCGGTCTACAGCGATCCTCAGACACCGGCAACCCTTACGATTGGGCCGTGCGAGCGACCGACTACGAGAGCCTGCTCAATCAATACCTCGGCGCGGCCGGCAGCAACGTCCAGCTGCTGGCGACCGAGTTCAACTCGGTCTACTCCAACCCGGGCAAGCAGACGACCAGCCTGGTCAACGGCCTGTTCGTGGCCGACTCGCTCGGCGCGCTGCTGCGAGACGCCGTACGACGGCGCCGACGTCTGGGACCTGCGCAACGGCTATGACACCAGCAACAACAATTCGTCGAGCCTCTACGGCTGGCGCGAGGGGGGCGATTACGGCCTGATCGGCAGCCCCGGCGGCGTCGGCCCGCCGGCGACCGGCACGTACGTCCCTTACCCGACCTACTTCGCCGAGCAGCTCGCTTCCAAGATCATCCAGGCCGGCGGCAACGTCGTCCAGGCCAGCAGCAACGACCCGAACCTGACCGTTTACGCCGTCCTCGAACCGAACGGCCACCTCGACCTGCTGGTGATCAACAAGAGCGCCTCGGGCCCGCATCACGGGCCAGTTCCAGCTCGCCGACTTCCAGCCCGCGGCGCAGGCCCAGGTCTGGCAGTACGGCGAGGCCCAGGACACCGCCCAGAGCCAGACCAGCGACGGCCAGTCGGCCCTGGCCAACTTCACGGCCACGCTCACTCGTGAGCGGCTCGAGCTTCAGCTATTCGTTCCCCGCCTACTCGATGACCGTGCTCGACCTGGGCAAGGCATCGGCTCGGGACTCCGGCCCGACGATCACGACGGCCGCCGCCGCCACGCCGAGCCCGGTCACCGGCACGACGACCGTCCTGTCGGTCTCGGCCACCGACCCGGCCGGTGCGCTCCAGGCCTGACCTACACCTGGACGACGACCGGCACACCGCCCGCGCGCCGTCAGCTTCAGCGCCAACGGCACCAACGCCGCCCAGAGCGCCACGGCCACCTTCACGAAGGCAGGCACCTACAGCTTCCAGGTCACCGTGAGCGACCCCAGCGGCTATTATCGCGACCAGCAGCGTGACCGTCACGGTCAACCAGACCCTGACGTCGGTCACGGTCAGCCCGGCCTCGATGACGCTCGGCGGCGGGAGGACAAGAGCAGTTCACGGCAGCGGCCTACGACCAGTTCGGCAATCTGATGTCGTCCCAGCCGTCGCTCGCCTGGTCGGTGACGAGCGGTGTCGGCACGATCGTTTCCACAAGCGGCCTGTACACGGCCCCGAACGCGGCTGGAACCGCGACGGTGCAAGCTGCGAGCGGAGGCATCGCGGGCACGGCGAGCGTCACGGTTTCCCCGCCATCGACCACGACCGTCAGCGCGACGGCGACGTTCTCGCTGAGTCTCGGTCTGGAACACCGGTTTCCAGGCGGGCATCACGATCACCAATACCGGCGCACGAGCCGATCACCAACTGGATCCTACAGTTCAACTTCGCGGCCACGATCACCCAGATCTGGAACGCGACCGTCGCCGAGCCACTCCGGCACGCAGTACGTGATCGACAATGCGGGCTACAACAGCTACGATCGCCCCGGGCCAGAGCGTCTCGTTCGGCTTCCTCGGCAGCCCGGGCGGCGTACCGGCGCGCGCCGACCAACTACGTCCTCGAACGGGACGCCGATCAAGTCGTCGTCGCCGCCTCCCAGCCCACTCTCGGCGACAGTGACGTTTGCCGACGTCAATGACTGGGGCAGCGGGTTCACCGGGGAACATCACGATCACGAACACGGGCACGACGGCGATCATCGGCTGGACCTTGTCGTTCAATTTCGCCGTGTCGATCAGCTCGATCTGGAACGCGACACTCGTGAGCCAGGCTGGCAGTCTGTACGTGATTCAGACGACGCGGGCTATGACGCGATCATTCAGCCGGGGCAGAGCGTGACCATCGGGTTCAATGCCTCGCCCGGCCAGCCCGCGTCCGGCCCGACCAACTACGTCTTGAACGGCGTCAAGATCGGCTGACCGACGATTCGTTGTGAGTAGCCGTGAGAGCGGATCGCGATTCAGTGTGTTAACTTGTCAGCCTCGCGGTAGGGTGGGTCGCAGGCCGTGCGCCACGGCGTGAGGCCCACCCAGTGCCTCGGCTCTCGCGGTGGGCTCGCCTCGCTCGACCTCGGTGCCACGCTACGGGACTTCGGACCACTACCGAACCACCTCGGCGATCTGGGTCACCTCGGCCATCGCGCCCAGTGCCGACGTCGCCGCAGGCCAGGCGCTTGGCTTGCGGCGGGATCAAGATGATCTTCGGGCGCATGCCGCGCGAAAACGGCAGGGGCGTCGTCGAGCGTCCAGTCCGCTGGGATCGGCCCGGCGGCGCGATCCTCGAGTAACTGGCGCAGGTGACGCAGGGTCACCGGGCTCTCCCACATCAGGGTATTCATCGCCGGGGCCAGGATCACGGGCTTGGCGAAGTCCCAGGCGCGGAAGATGCAGCTCAGGAAGTTATCGGAGATCCCCAGCGCGAACTTCGCCAGCGTGTTGGCGTCGAGCGGCGCGACGATCAACATGTCGGCCCACTTGCGAAACTCGATGTGCAAGACTTCGTCGCCGCGGTGGTAACGGGTTCCGGGCCATTCGTCGCTGATCGCGAAAGAGCGGACCGTCGGTCGTGACCTCGGCCGATTCGCCCTCGGCCCGGCCGAGCTCGGCGGGATCGAAAAAGTAGAGGGACGGCCGGGTCGCCACGACGCGCACCTCGTGCCCGGCCGCGCGGAGCGCGGCATAGAGTGCCGGCGTCCGGATGGCGGCGACCGAGCCCGTCACGCCGAGGATGAGCCGAGCCATGGTTCGGAACACGAGTCGTTGACTGAGATCGTCCAGGTCGGACGAAACGTCATTGCCGCTCGACGGTGAGCGATTCCATCGTCTCGTTGATGACCTGGGTCAGGTTGTTCCAGAGCTTGCGCCGCAGTTGATGAGTCTGCCGCGGCGAGAGCAAGAGCCGATCTCCGGCACGCTCGGCCAGGGCCGTCGCGATCACCTTGAGGTCGGAACTGATCACTCCTGTCAGGTCTTCGAAGGGGTCGGGAAGTTCCAAGGTTTGTAATGTGTTGTCACGAGTACGAGTCGACATTCAACAACCCTCCTTGGCCAAGGGTGAGACGGGAAGTCAAATCCTTTCCGTGACACGACCGAAAAGCTAACCCGCGTTCAAACCCTCAGTCAAGTCATTGCCAGGAATTCTCGCTCTCGGTCGTCCGGCGGCATTGCACGAGATGCCTGACATGTCGTCGACTCATACGCAAGCCGCATGCCACTTCTCTCTCAATACGAAATCTGTCAACACATCGTTGACGAGATGACTCGCGACTCGCGCGTCAGAACCAGGCGGCTCGGCGTCGCGGCGGGCTTTGGGGCCGAGGGCGTCGAGACCAGCTCGACCAGCCGCGGACCGTCGACGAGCTCGATCGGGTGTTCGGCGGCGAACTTCTCGGCCGCGAGCGAGAACGTGCTCGTCGTGACGAAGAAGCCCTTGTGGCTGCGGGTGTGATGGATCGTGCCCAGGAACTTCTGAAGCGCGGGAGAGCCGACCACGGTCTGCTTGTGATACTTGCACTGAACGACGGCAACCAGCCCATCATTGCGGCGGAGCCGGAGGTCGGCCCCTTCGTCGCCGGAGCCGCCGACCTGCTCGACCTCGAAGCCCAGCATTTCAAAGAGCTCGCCGACGAACTCCTCGAACGACTCGGCGGAAAGCGACGCGAGCTGGGCCAGCTTGAGATCGGCGCGGCGGGCCAGGCGCATCTGTCGTTCCAACCGTTCGCGCCCGTCGCGAATCGACTGGCGCAAGCCGCGCACTTCCTCCTCGTAGCGCGCGGCCTCGGGCCGATGGCGCACGGCTCAGGTAACGATCGATCTTGAAGAGCGCGTTGTCGATCGTGTTGTCGAGCCGCGACCGCTCGGCGCGGGTCAACTGGTTGTGAGTAGCGCCGGAAGACGGCATAGTGCAGGTGTTCGATCGCGCCGGCCAGCTCTGCGGGCGACGTGATCGCCGGCGCGTCTTCCTGGTATGGGACCGACGGCCCAGAGCAATCCCTGGGTGAGAGCGCGGCGAGGAAGACGAGTCATCGCGTGGCGCGGCGGCCGCCTGGGCCTTGAGCCATTCCAGGACCATCGAGGCACATTGAGGTCCGAGGCACTCCGTCATGGTCGATCTCCGTCGAGACCTCCGTGAGTCGATGAGACGCTACAGCATGCGCGAACCGAGCCCACGATCGACAACCCGATTTCCGCGCGAGACTCGCGAGATTCTCGCCACGAGTTGACACCTCGTGGCCGACCCGATCAAAATCTGGGCTGAGGCAGATCGAGCGCCTCGGCGAAGGAGTTGGTGCCATGGGCCAGGAACAGTTCGCCGTCATTCTTCCGGCCGCGGGCAAGTCGTCGCGGTTCGGCGACCCGAAGCAGAAGAAGATCTACGCCGAGCTGGAGGGGCGAGCCGTCTGGCTGCGGGCCGTCGAGCCGTTCGTCAACCGGGATGACGTCGCCCAGATCATCATGGCGATCGCCGCCGAGGATCGCGAGCTGTTCGAGCGCCGCTATCGCGCCAGCGTGGCGTTCATGAACATCAAGGTGATCGACGGGGGGACCGAGCGATCCGACACGGTCGCCCGCGCGCTCGAGTTCGTCGATCCGGAGTGCGAGTACATCGCGATCCACGACGCCGCCCGGCCCTGCTTGAGCCACGAGCTGGTCGACGCCGTCTTCGCGGCCGCCAAGACTCACGGCGCCGCCCTCCTGGCCGTGCCGGTCGCCGACACGATCAAGCGAGTCGGCGACGATCACCTCACCACCGGCACGGTGCCCCGCGAGCAGCTCTACCTGGCCCAGACGCCCCAGGTCTTCCGCCGCGATCTGCTCTTCAAGGCGTACGCCCAGCGATCGCGGGTCGCGGGGCAGCGTCACCGACGACTGCCAGCTCGTCGAGGCGATCGGGCAGCGCTGCGCGATCGTGGAAGGCTCGGCATTCAATATCAAGATCACGACGCACGCGGACCTGAAGCTCGCCGCCGCCATCCTGCCCCTGCTCGAAAAGCCCAGGCGCGAAGGACCGTCCCACCCCTATTCCGACGAGCAGGCCATGTGGGGCAAGCTGCCCAAGTTGAAAGCCTTCCGACCTCTTCGGGTCGTGAGCCGGCCGATCGTGGCCCTGTCGGCGGACCATGCCGCTCATTTCGGCTCGTCGAGCATCGACCAGAGGGTCGGTTCCATGGCCTCGGCCCAGATCCGGTAGCCCTTCGGCTCAGGTGAAGATAGTCCGGCATGACCTCCGGTGAGATCGTGCCGTCCTCGTTCAGGAACGCCTTGCCGATGTCGAGAAAGCGGACGTGCGAGCCGTCATCGAGCCTGGCGATCTTTTCGTTGACGGATTTGAGCCGGTCGCGGAGTCGCGTCGGGCTTCGGGTCTCGCGGGAAAGACGCCCAGCAGGAGGACCTGGGTCTTGGGCAAGCGCCGGCGCAGTTCCTCGACGATGGCCGTGATCCCCTGGGCGATCTCGTCGGGCGTGTCGGCGCTGAGCGTTGTTGGTCCCGATCATGAGCACGGACGACCTTGGGCTCGATGCCCATCGAGCTCGCCGTTTTGAATCCGCCACAGGACGTGCTGGGTCCGATCGCCGCCGATGCCGAAATTGGCCGCATGCCGCGGCCCGTAGAACCGCTGCCAGACGCTGTTTTCGTGCCAGCCTTGAGTGATCGAGTCGCCCAGGAAGAGCAGGTCGACGTGTCCCTTTTTCGCTTGCACGAGGAAGCTCTGGTGCACCTCCATCCAGGCGCCTTCCCGCGGCTTGGGCACGACGGTCTCCGGGCCTTGCGCACAGGCCGGCATTCCGGTCGCGACCAAGCCAGCGACGCCCATCGAAGCGGAATGCGGCATGCCACAGCTCTCGGCGGGTGATCAACATCGGGTGCGTCCTCGAAGCGGTCCATTCTGGCGGTGGTGAGATCAGAGTGCCCAGATCTCGCTCAACTCAATGTACTCCGTCCTCGACGACCGATCCAGGTCGCTCGCGCTGGAAATTGCCGGATGCGCACGGCGCCCGTTCCGATTCGACACACGCAGGGAGCGTCGGCCCAGCACCGACCGGTCGAGACCGTCGAGCGATCGCTGGCCGCCTGGCTGCGGAAGATCGTTGCCACAGACCTCTAGCGACGCGTTCGTACCTTTGCTTAGACTCGCTGACTCTTTGCGGTTCGTCGAGCGGATTAACGTCGAGGGTTGACCATCCATGAATCGACTGGGAAAGCTCGTGACGTTGGGGACATTGTTACTTGTATCGGCGGGGATTTGCCCGTCAACGGCCAGCGAGGAGGACGGCTGGGTCTCGCTCTTCGACGGCACGACGCTCTCGCGGCTGGACCATGGGTGGAGGGCAACGACGGGACGAGCAAGTGGGAGGTCGTCGACGGCGCCATCGTCGGGATCGGGCACCGCGTCGATGCTCTACAGCCCCAAGGGGGACTACAAGAACTTCCGCTTCCGGGCCGAGGTCAAGATCAACGACCACGGCAATTCGGGGATGTACTTCCGCTCGCCCGACTGCCGATGGCGACTTCTCCAAGGGCTACGAGGCCCAGATCGACAGCACGCACCGCGACCCGATCCGGACCGGCTCGATCTACGGCTTCCTGCACATCTACAAGCAGCTCGTGCCGCCGGACACCTGGTTTACCTACGAGGTCGAGTGTGTCGACAAGGATTGGCGGGGCTGAAGGTGCCCGCACATCAAGGTGTCGGTCAACGGCGAGCTGCTCTTCGAGTTCATCGAGCGGACCAAGGCATGGGACAAGGGCTATTTCGCCTTTCAGCAGCACGACCCCGGCAGCAAGGTCGAGATCCGCAAGATCGAGGTGAAGGAGCTGGACGACAAGCGGTAAGTAGCCGCGAAGATCGCGATCGAAAAGCATGGAGAAATGTGCATGCGAAAACAGCTCTTCGCCACGAAACCCCTGGGAATGCTCATGGAGGAGATGAGGGGCGAGAACCGCCTCAAGCGGGTCCTCGGACCGGTGGGCCTGACCAGCATGGGCGTCGGCGCCATCATCGGGACCGGCATCTTCGTGCTGACCGGAGTGGCGGCCGCCGATAAGGCCGGCCCGGCCATGTCGCTCTCGATGGTCGCCGCCGGCATGACCTGCATCTTCGCCGCCTTGTGTTACGCCGAGTTCGCCGCGATGGTGCCCGTCGCCGGATCGGCTTACACCTATGCTTATGCGACCCTCGGCGAGCTGTTCGCCTGGATCATCGGCTGGGACCTGGTGCTCGAATATGCCGTGGGTGCGTCGACGGTCGCCCACGGCTGGTCGCACTACTTCCAGGACCTGCTTGAAGTTCTTCAACGGCGGTAAACCACTCTGGCCGGCGATCTTCTGCCAACGCGCCCTTCGATTATCAGGACGGCAAATTCGTCTGGACCGATTCGTATATCGATCTGCCGGCGATCGTGATCGTCGCGATCATCACCACCATTCTGGTGATCGGGATCAAGGAGAGCGCGAACTTCAATGCCGTCATGGTGGTCGTCAAGTTGTCGGTCGTCTTCTTCGTGATCGTCGTCGGAGCGTTTTACGTCAATCCCGCGAACTGGAAACCCTTCGCACCTTACGGGTACGGCGGCATCAGCTTCTTCGGCATACCCGATCTGGGGCCAGGAACACAACGGACAGCTCGCGGGAATGCTCGCCGGGGCCGCGACGATCTTCTTTGCGTACATCGGCTTCGATGCGGTATCGACCCAATCCGAGGAGGCCAAGCAACCCCCAGCGCGACGTGCCGATCGGTATCATCGCGTCGCTGATCATCTGCACGATCTTGTATATCGCCGTCGCCACCGTGCTCACGGGCATGGTCCCTTACGACAAGATCAACCGCGACGCGCCGGTTTCCGATGCATTCGCACAGGTCGGCCTGCCCTGGGCCCAGTTCCTGATCGCGGTCGGAGCCATCACGGGAATCACGTCGGTCCTCCTGGTCATGATGCTCAGCCAGCCGCGGGTCTTGCTGGCGATGGCCCGCGACGGACTGGTCCCTCCCAGCTTCTTCGGCGCGATCCATCCGAAATTCAAGACCCCCTGGAAATCGACGATCCTGACCGGGATCTTCGTCGGGACCCTGGCGGCCTTTCTCCCCCTCAACGTCCTGGCGGAGCTCGTCAACATCGGCACGCTGCTGGCGTTCTTGATGGTCTGTGCGGCCGTGTTGATCATGCGGAAGACCAACCCCGACGCCGAACGGCCGTTCAAGGTCCCGTTCATGCCGGTCACTCCCATCCTGGGGATCGTCACCTGCCTGATCCTCATGTTGTCGCTCCCCTGGGAAAACTGGCTGCGACTGGTTGTCTGGCTCGGCGATCGGGTTCGCGATCTACTTTTCTTACGGCGTCCGCCACAGCGCCTTGGCCAAGCACCTCGCCCACGAAGTCGCGACCCACGGACTGTCTCCCGCCGGGTCAATTGAAACGGAGCCGTGAGCATCAGAAGAGACACAAGGGGGATGGCCAATGCTAGCCTCCAAGTTTTGCCAGGCCGGGGCCTTCTGCGGTATGCTGAAAGGAACCATCGCCTCCAAGCCCCGAGGCGGTTGAAATCCAGGAGGGCCCCCACATGGAAATCCATCTACCCGAAGACCTGCAACGCTTCGTCCACGACCAGGTCCGCACCGGACGATTCCCCTCCGAGGACCAAGTGGTGCGCGCGGCGCTCGAGCAGTTCAAGCAAGCCCAACGACCGGCCGCCACCGTTCAGCCCACGCCTGACCCTTGGCTTGGCTCCATGCGGGAGGATGCCGACCTGCTTGACGAGATCGTCGAGGACGCGATGAGAATTCGCGAGGAGCGGCCCTGGAGACTGCCCCCCGGTGAATAAGGCCCTCATCGATACCGACATCTTCTCCGAACTCGGCAAGGGCGTGAACCAGATCGTTGTCGGAAACGGCGCAGCCTATCGGGCCGCCTTTGGCCGGTACACGGTCTCGGCTATCACCATCATGGAGATCGTCCGCGGCTACCAGAAGAAACAGAACTCTCGGGGCTTGCAAACATTTCTCGCCAACATCGCCTCCGAAGAAGTCCTGGCTTTCGACCAGGTCGCCGCTGAGCTGGCCGGCCGTATTCAAGGTGAACTGGAGCATGTCGGCCAACCCATCGGACGGGCCGACCCGATGATTGCGGCCGTCGCGCTGCAATACGATCTGGAGCTTGTCACCGGGAATACGTCCCACTATCAGCGAATCCAGCAGACTCGGGCATTCCCTCGTGCTCGTCAACTGGCGGATCTGAAGCCGCGGCGAACTGGGTGACGCCCTCATTGGTGAGGAACGAACGCAACGTTTCTAACCAGCCCGGTGCAGCTTCGTTTGTTGGCCGTCAGTGCGCCAGCTTCATCGGTCGGCGACGGTGCGGCAAATCGCAGAGGCGGAATTCCGGGGGCTCGTTCCCCGTCAGTCTTGTCCCTTTGGCGTTCGAGCCCTTGTCGAACGCGGAGATCGAAACGCCGTCAGGCAGCCGGCGAAACCGTAACGGTTTCCCATCAATAGGGCTGGTCGGGACCGCTGTGAAAAGATCGGGAACGAGTTCGTCGAGTGCGGACGGCCATCGGCCATGCGCCACGCGAAAACGCTCGACGGCGATCGCCGCCGAGGCACAACCCAGACGTGCCTCGGTCTCGTTGAATCCCTGGGCCCACTGCACGAAGGAAGAAGGCGCGAAGCCCCAGGCGCCTCTGGGCAGGTTCTTGACCGTCTGATCCAGCCGTGTCCAAGCACGATGCTGCTCCTCCCGAGGAAGTTTCGTGATCTCGATCGCACTCGTGTGATACCGGAGAGTGGCCGCGCGAGTTCGTCGCGGTGAGCCAGATGACCATGGCGTCGGGAATGCCTCCCAGGCGCTGTTGCGGGAGATTGCCAAACGACTTGATCTGCTTGGGTGTGAGTTCGCCCGACTCAACGCGAGCGAAGAACCGATCAAAGTAGGCGCGGCGACCCATCGTATGCCACCGGAGCCTCGGCTGGGCTGCCTCCCGATCAAGCTGGAGCCGGAGCTTTGCAAACGAGGAATCGGCAGCCTCGCCGTGCTCCAGGGCGTATTCGATCTGCGTGCAAGCCTGCTCGGCGATGTAGCCCCGAAGCCCCTGGGAGCCCCACTCGTTGCCAACAGAGCGGCCGGCGTTCAAGGCCGCGAGGCAGCTCGACAGGGCTCCCTCGACGTCGCCATCCTGCGTGCGCAAGAGCGTCGAATAAGAGCAAGGTCGCTACGTCGCGGACCTTGTCGAGGTGGGGCCGCCGGATGATGGTGACTGCGTCAGAACTCCAGGTGATCGGGTAGCGGCCGTCCGGCACGCCGGCGAGCGCGCGGGCCTGGTCCAAGGCCGGCATCGCCACGCTCAGCGTTTGCTTGAGCGATCGTACGTCCCCAGCCGTGAGACATTGGTCGTGGGTGTGAGAGCCGAGCGCGGCCAGGAATTGTTGTTCGGGGGCGGAGGGCCGACCGCGCTGGCGCTTCCAGGCCGGTGGGAGTAAGTCATTCGCGTCCAGCACGCGCAGCGCGGAGTTGGGACGGGGCGATGCGCGGGCGGCCTCGATCTCTTCGAGCCGCCACCCGGGCGAGAGCCGGTCGGCCGCGGCGATCGCGTCTCGCAACGCCCGCTTCGCTCGATGAGTGAGGATCCAGTAACCGCAACACGGAAGAAGAAGCCCCGTCAAAAGTGCCAGGGCAACCGTCCTCATCCTCGGCGTTCGATGACGTCTGGATCGTCGGTCGGAGGCGATCGTCTCGTTCATGGGGTGTCTGACTCCACGTGAACGTCGTTTCAGATGGCAAACTTCAGCCGACCCGCGCCGGTTCCCGCCCCTCGGTCGCGGGCTGCTTTAGCATCTTCGGGCGGCTCACCGAGTCACACCCGTCGGACGCTGAGCCTTGATGGGGACGGCCCGCCGCTCGGTCGAACCGGGCGAATGCGACCAGGGTGAACCAGGCCGCCGCGGCCGTGTAACCGGCCGTGGCAATCAGGTAGGCGGCCAGTACCCGGCCCGCTCCTTCGGTGGTGAGAATCGCCATCGTGCTCAGGTAGCTGAACGTCCCCTGACCGACGGCCTCGGCGAGCTCCCGGTACGATACGAGGCAAAGCCAGTTGACAAACGGCACCGAGCCCGCACCCATCACGACCGAGGTCGACCGGTTGGCGAATAAGCAGAACAGGAAAGTGCCGGTGAGGAGCATGAGCGGGATCGTGGTCCGGGCCGTCGCGTGTGCGGCTTCGCGCGATGCCAGGGAAGCGTATGTGCCCAGGGCCGCCATGAGCCAGGTCGAGGCGATCAACAGGAGCAATGCCGCTGCGGCCGCCAAAGGGTGTAACGAACCGGCCAGTAGCCCGGCCGACCAGAGCGTCAGCAGAAGGAATATCCCCCATCGGGCCTTCCACACGGCCCCGATTATCTTGGCGCGGAGGACCTCATGGCCGCTCAAGGGGGTGGCGAGCAGGCTGTCCCACGAAGCCCTTGCACGTTCGGACGCGATCCCTTCAGCGGCCGCGGCACCGACGGCGATCAGACACACCAGCTCCGCCACTGATGTGATGCCTCTCAGGTAATTGTTGAAGATCAACCGGCTCGCGTCGGTGACCGCTTGTCCTGAGAGATGTGCAAAACATTCCAGGGCGGCCGGCCTGCCGAATTGGTACGCCCCGTAACCGATCAACCCGAAGATGACGGCGATTGCGAGTATTTCCGATAGTTGGGTCAAACCGCCGGGTTTCGCGGTGTGCATCTCCTTCCAGAGCACCGGGGATTCGCCGCACGCCGGCCGCCGGATGAGGCGCCAGCGATGCCGAGCTCGAAGTCGAGCGAGGCCCCGGCCCTCGCCGTCATCCAGTCTTCGACTCACGGGCCGCAGTCGCGCGATGGCCCAGCCGATCATGAGTGTGCCCGCGGCCATTTGGAGGCCGATCATCCAGAGGAGTGCCACGCGGATGATCCATGTGAACGCGATCCCCGTCGTGCTGAGGAACACGCCGAACGGCGAGCTTGCAAGAAGCCAGAGGTTGATCGAATGTACCCACGGCCAGAGTCGTGCCATCGCACGTCCCAAGAATGCCCACGCCAGCCCGGGGAGGATCAGCCAGGGCCCCATCAGCCCGATGGAGGCCCGCATGGCTTGCCCGTTGCGCCGGCAACCGGTCGAGACGAGGATCGACAGACCGCCCACGAAAAACGCCGTCGAGGCAATGCCCACGCACGCCAGCAGGACGATCCCGGGATCGACCCCGCCCAGGAATGACAGCAGGCCCATGGCCGGGAAACCGATCGCCAGACAGGTGGCGAACTGCGCCAGCCCCGCCGCCAGCTTGCCCAGAACGATTTCGGCGCTCAAGAGACGCGTGGTCAGCAGGTCGCCCAGGGTCCTCCGCTCTCGCTCCGCGGCGATGCCCCCTGCGACGTAAACGGGGACGAGCCAGACGGTGAGATTGAACTGGTAAAACACGAGCATTGCGGATGCGGCCTTCGCGAAGGCAGCCATCTCCTGGACCGACAGCCGGCCCTGGTCCCAGACGTAGCAAGCGGCGTAGAACGCCCCCAGAATCAGCAGCATCAGGGTCGCGAGGGAGCTGCGTCGCCGGTAAGTCCGGGTCTGTCGCGCCGCCGTCAACAGCTCGCGAGCCAGAATCGGACAAGTCGGCATTGGCGGAACCTCACTCGGGGAGCGCACCGACCCTTTGCCGCGATCTATGACAAATGTCTCACTCGAGTTATTAGACAGATGTCACAGCGGGACCGCAACGCCAAAAACACGGCGGTGTCAGACCGGCCGAAGCGCTCGCAGCGCGTCGAGTGTTCGAGAGATGTCCGCCGGAAGTGGGGCCGTCAGATTGAGCTCACACTCGGTAATAGGGTGTCGAAACCGCAACCGATGAGCATGGAGGGCCTGGCGGTCGATCAGGGTGACGGCGTCGTGTTTGTCGCCCGGTGTAAGTCGTTCATGGCCGCGTAGCTCATCCAGCGTGACGCGGTCGCGCCCCGAGTACAGCTTGTCGGCCACGACGGGGTGTCCGATATGGGCGAGGTGCACTCGGATCTGGTGGGTCCGGCCGCTCTGGGGCTTGCAGCGAGACCAGGGCGAAACCACGGAAGCGTTCCACGACTTCGTAAAACGTCACGGCATCCCTTGCACCGTCGGAGGGAGAGCGGATGGCCATCTTCTCGCGGCAAGTCGGATGAAAGCCGATCGGCTGCTCGATGTAGTCACTGTGGCGCTCGGGGACGCCGTAGACCAGTGCCAGATATTCCTTGTGGACCTGGCGCAGCTCAAACTGAAGGGCGAGCTTGCGATGGGTCAGCTCGTCCTTGACCACCACCAACAGGCCCGTCGTGTCGCGGTCGAGACGATGGACGATGCCCGGCCGATTGGCTCCCGGCGAGGGTAGAGAGGGTGTCGTAATGAAACTGGAGCGCGTTGACCAGGGTCCCTTGCCAGTTCCCCTTGGCGGGGTGGGTGACCATGCCGGCGGGCTTGTTGACCACGGTGAGGGCCTCGTCCTCGTAGACGACCGTCGATCGGGATGTCTTCGGGCTTCGGAGTCGTCTCGGGCAGCTCGGGGAGCCGGATGCTGATCAGGTCGCCCGGCCGGACGCGGTAAGAGGCTTTGACCGGCCGCCCGTTCACCAGCACGGCGTCGGCGTCGATGATCTTCTGGATCACGCGCCGGGAATAGTCGGTGAACCGGCTGGCAAGGTAGGCGTCGAGCCGCTTGCCTTCGGTCCGAGGCTTGACCTCGAATTCCAGGGGTGTTTCCGACAGCGGCGGCGGCCACATGGGTCGAGCTTTGCGGTTAGCGGGGGGCCTTTTTCTTGGGCGCGCCGGGATCGGGAGCGAGAACGTCGGTGGGAAGCTCCGTCGTGGTTGCCGGTACTCTTCGAGGTGTCGCTCTGGGCCGACAGGTTGAGAGGGCTTGGCAACCGCCGGGGCCTTGGGCTCATCGATCTTGCTCCTCTCGGCAGCACTGGGAGGAGCCAGCTCGAGGGGCATCTCGACCAGGGGAGTCGGCCGAGGGGGAGGGGTCGCCTCGGCGCCGGGAACCGTGACGCCCGTCGAGGGGAGCTTGAAATCGTCTGTGCTCAAGGGGGGCAACGTCATCTTGGTGGGTGCGTAGGCGTAAAGATCCTTGTAGAAGGCGGCGGCCTCTGGCTTCCGGAGCGATTCGGCGAGCTGCTTGGCCTGGTCGGCTTCCGGGGTCCCTGGCCACTTCTTCGCGACGAGCTCATACTGTTCGATGGCCTTGGCCAGCTCGTTGCGCGCCTCGAGCGATCGGGCCTTGCCCAGAACGGCGGCGCGGGCCTGGAACGAATCTCTCGGGGGCCTCGCGCGCGACCTGATCAAACAGGTCGAGCGCCTTCTTGAACAGGGGAAGGGCGACGTCGCGGTTGTTGGGGAGGTCGGCGAGCGCGAGGTTGTAATACTCCGTCGCGGCCTGCAAGAGCGCCCACGTCGACACGGGCGAGTTGGGATACTCCTTGGCCACGTCGACCCGCTGCTCGGCCTTTTTCGCCGACTCGAGCTTGGCCCATGCCTCTGAACTCTGCGATCGTCCACCGGATGCGAAATTGCGGACGACAACCACCGCGAGCACGCCCAACGCGACCGTGAGCGCCCAGGTCGAGTACTTCCTCGGATCTTGCAGGACATGGTGAGTCAGCCGCCCCAGGGCCGTCATCTTTTCCTCGGGGTGATGGATGACGGTCGGGACAACGTGATCGAACTGATGGCGCACGGCAATCGGGGGCGTCGACTGTCGAACGTGCGCGCCGCGACTGTTTCTTCATCCTGCAGACCTCTTGCCGTTCCGGTGGCCGCGCGGAACAAGTGACCATGCCTCGTTTGCTCAACCCGTAGCTAATCCTATACTTTCGGCGGGGAAACGGTCAAGTGAAGCAGAGACAATGGCCTGCCAGGAAAAGGGGACGCGATTCGTTCTTCGAATCAGCGTCGAATATGACTGCGTGGGTAGACGGTCAATTCCCACAGCGGGCATTCACCGGTAGGTCCAACGGCATTATGGGCTGCAGATCGAGTCGCGTCCCCTTTTGCCGGCAATATGGGCTGCAGATCGAGTCGCGTCCCGTTTTTGCTGCCTGTCCCATTTTTGGCAGCTCGTGCCTCTTCCGCCGGCCGCGGCGGGTGCTCAGGTCTCGAAGGGATTGATCGGCGAACCCGCAAGCGGTCGCTTGAGTTGGCGGACCGATGTCCGGAAGCCGGAAACGACTGAGGCTTCGGTCCATCCTGGCCCGAGGAGGACCTGACCGGCGTCCTGCTGACTCAACGGAGGGCTTGATCGAACGGCGGGGCCGAAGTGCAGCGTGCCCGCGCCCTTTCTCCCGCCCGCGATCGCGTTCCCACCGATCGCGTCGTAGGTCACCACAAAGCTCGTCCCCGAATTCGTGAGTACCGAGGTCGTGTCGAAAAGGGCGGTGTTGGAGCCCATGTTGATTGCTTGCGACTGCCACGAAGACGCGTTGATCGGGCCCGAGACTCCGTTGATCACCGCGGAAGCGTTGGTGAAGGTCACTTGGCCGAAGTTCGCCAACGCCGCGATGTTGTAGCCGATGGAAGGGGCTTCGACGATCCATTCGGCCGAGCTGCGCTCTGCGAGCGGGCTCTGTGTTTGAGAAGAGCTTTGATACGTGCTGAAAGAATCGTTCGGCTGGCTGTTGTCGACGATCGACAAGTCGAACTGGCCTGCGTGTGCGCCGCTGGTGATATATTGCACCGAGGCGGTGATCGAATCGCCCGGCATGATTGTCATGCTGGCAATCACTTGCTCGGGCTGTTGGTCGCCGCTCGAGTACATCTCCCACCACGCGTCATAGACGGTCCTCCCGTTCACAACGTCCTGTTCAGTGCCGAGTTGCTCCACGGTCGAGTCGTTATAGCCGTCGATGCCGACCCAGACTGCTGAGTAGGTCGTGCCTCCATTTGAGCCGGCGACGGTGGGAACAATCCACGAGCCAGAGACGGCCGTCACCGAATTCGCCTGCGGCTGGGATAAATTGGTTGCGGCCACATAGCCCGACCAGTTCGAGCTGGTAATCGCGTTGGGATTGGGGGGCGGAGTCGGAGTCGGGGTTGGCGTCGGAGTTGGCGTTGGCGTGGGAGTTGGCGTTGGCGTCGGCGTTGGGGTTGGGGTCGGCGTCGGCGTCGGCGTCGGCGTCGGCGTCGGGGTCGGAGAGCCACCGGAATAATAGAGCCTCACGCCGGTTGACGTATTGAGGAACTCGTATTGAGCGGCGGCTGACGCCGGCGGTATGCCGTGCCCGGACCACTTGCCGTATCCTTGCGTGAGGTTCGCGGTCGTGCGCGAGTTGGGCGACGTTGTCGTGTCGTAGAGGACTTGCGGCTTCAGCGAGGTCGAGTACCCGGTCCAGAAAATCTCACCCTGTCCCGGCGCTTCGGTGTAGGCCCTCCAGGACGAAGCGGGGGTCCACCGAAAGTCGAACGTGATGATGTAGGTACTCTGGTTCTGGATTTCCAAAACCGCCGATGAAAGCAGGCAGCGATCCTCGACGCTTTCGGCGTGCGGACGAAATCCTCTTTTTCCGCGGGTCCTCATCGTTGCATCTCCTCAAGGTGCTAGCGAACTGGGGGCAATCTGTTATTCGGAAAGACCAGTGGCGCGGCGACAACACGCTGAGCAAGTCGAGTCAGGTTGACTCGTCCCCGCCATCGTTGCGACTGATGAGGGTGTCGGGGTGGTCGGGCCCGAGCTTCGACTCCTCGAGCGCGACGTCACGGCCGAGCTGCTCGTCGCGGTCGACATTCGTGCCGTTCTACGAATTGAGCGGTTTGAACAGCACCTGCTCGGCGGTGCGGAACAGCAGCCAGTCGCGATCGTCGTTGGTCAGAAAGTCGAGATGGTCGCGGATCAAGGCGAGGCTGTCGACGTAGCGATCCTTGACGACCTGAAACGGGCAGTCGCTTTCCCACATGCAGCGGCGTGCGCCGAATGCCTGGACGACGCGTCGGATCAAGGGGGCCAGGTCGAGATAGGGCGGCTTCTTCTTGCCCAGCGCATAGAACGCGCCGACCTTGACGTAGATCTTGGGGTGCTTGGCCAGCGCGCACAGGGCCTCGACGTCGGCGTCGCGGATCGCTCCGTCCGGGCCGGCGCCGATGCGTCCCAGGTGGTCGATGATGACGGTCGTCTCGGGAAACCGGCGGCACATCCGGTCGACTTCGGGGAAGCCGTCGGGATCGATCAGGCAGGAGAGCGCCTGGCCGGTCTGTGCGGCCGTGGCGAACATCGCCGCGTAGCCGGCCGGCTCGAGCCAGCGAGCCGGCGGCTGCTTGCTGTAATGGGGCTGAATGCGGAAGGCATGCACGCCGCGCGGCGACAGCTCGCGCATCGGCTCGGCCCGGATCGTCGCCCAGCGGGTCGACGATCGCGGTCCCCACGAACCGATCGGGGTAGAGCTTGATCATGTCGAGCATGTAGCGGTTGTCGAACTCGTAGTAGCTCATCTGGATCAGGTTGACCCGCCCGACCCCGGCCGGCCGGCAGAGCGCCAGCAGCTCCTCGGCCGTGAACGAGCGCGGCTGCATGTCGGCGACCGTGAAGCCCGCCGCCAGCGGGTAGTGCGCCGACGTCGGGCGTCCAGATGTGCGAGTGGGCGTCGATGTAGGGTTCCATGGCAGCCTTCGAGATCAGCTTCACGCCAGGATTTCGCGCGATCACCTCGGCCTCGGGTGACCAGCGCCATCGGCCGTCCCTGCTGGTCGGTGAGGGTGGTGGCCGGGTCGATGCCGAGCAGGTGATAGATGGTGGCGAGGATGTCCTTGGGCGAGACCCGGCGCTCGAGCGGGTCGCTGGCGATCTTGTCGGACTTGCCGACGACGCAGCCGCGCGCGACGCCGCCGCCGGCCATCACGACCGAGTAGCAGCGCGACCAGTGATCGCGGCCGCCCCCCTGCACCGAGGCCAGCTTGGGGGTCCGGCCGTGCTCGCTCAGGAGGACGACCAGCGTTTCGTCGAGCAGCCCGCGGCGGTCGAGGTCGATCAAGAGTCCCGAGAGGGTCAGGTCCAGGCCCGGCAAGAGCTCGTCCTTCATCCGCGGGAAGTGGTCCCAGTGCGTGTCCCAACCGGTGCCGGCCAGGCCGAACTCGTCCCAGAAGACGGTGATGAACCGGCCGCCGGCCTCGACCAGCCGCCGCGCGGTCAGCGCCGCCTGGCCGAAGAGCGTCATGCCGTAGAGGTCGCGCGTCTCGTCGGCCTCCTCGCCCAGGTCGAAAGCCTGGCGCAGCTTTTCCGAGCCGAGCAGGTCGTAGGCCATCGCGCGATGGCGATCGATGCCCGACGCGACCGCCGGCGCGTCGGCCGTCGCGGCGAAACTGCTCGATCTGCTCGAGCAGCGTGCGGCGGCCGTCGAGCCGGTCGAGCGTCAGCTCGGGGCCGAGATGGTCGACCGCGCTCAAGCTGAAACCGGCTCTCGGGGGTGATTCCTCGATAGGGCTCCACGTCTTCCCAGACCTGGTCGGTCAGGGTCTTGCTGGCCTTCTTGGTCCCCTTGCCGACGAACTCGGTGCAGATCGGGTCGTACGCCTGGCCCGAGGAACCCGCCGTACGGACCGGCGCGGGCCACTTCGCCGACCCGCTGACTGCTGAAGGCCCAGGGAAGCACGAGGTTGCGCGGCACGGGCGACGTGGCGCGGCGTGCTCCGCCTCGGCGCGCGTCCGTCGACGTGGTCGACCACCGAGCCGATGAACGGCCAGTGGTTCGGCGTCGCGCGGGTTCAGCTCCATCGGGATGTCGATCCGCGGATTGCCGGTCGTCGCGAAGGCGACCCCGTGAATCGGATAGGGATGCGAGACCGACCGGATCAGGGAGACCTTGTCCATCACCTGGGCCAGCCGCGGCAGGCGCTCGCAGACGTTCAGGCCCGGCACGCTCGACGGGATGCAGCCGAGCTCGCCCCGGATCTTCGACGGGAGCGTCGGGCTTGGGGTCGAACGTCTCAAGCTGGCTGGGCGAGCCGTACATGAAGAGCAGGATGCACGCCTTGGCCTGGCCGAACCCCGGCAGGCCGGAGCCGGCACGCGGCGGCCTGGGCCTGCGACAGAGCTTGCGCCTGCGGCAAGCCCGAGCCCAAGCAGACCGAGCGAGCCGACCTGAAGCAGCTCGCGCCGCGTCAGCCCGTCGCAGAAGCGTTTCGGTCCGCCCAGGACGCGAAGCATCGACTCCCTCCTCGAAAGCCGAGGCCGATCGACGACGGAGACACCACAAGAGCTTAACCTGAATTTGAGAATTATTCAACAAAGAGAAGCGGACGGCGTGAAGCTGACTCGAAGCGGCGAGCGAGAATGTGAGGGATGACTGTCACTGGTACGACTGGCCGCGTTGCCGGCCTCGCCGCGATGTCCCTTGTGGGCGCGGCTTGAGGCTCGTGACCAGCAACAAGTCAACGATTTCGATGACCCCGTCCGGAACCCCGACGGCGATTGTTCGGCCGGACGTCGGAGAAGCCCAGTAGTTCGGGATGATCTGACCGGGATCGAACGCCCGTCGGCCAGATGGATATCGAATGGCTCGAAGGGTCGTGCCTGATGCATTTTTCGGAGTTGTTCGATGGTCATGATGCGAATTTAACCGGCGACCTGCGCCAATTCAACGTCCCGTCTTCCGGCCTCATCAACGGCACGCCGCGTGCCGGACCGTCGCGGCCGAGGGCTCGGTTCGTCTTCGATAGTAGTCGACGAATCCGATCATCATCTCGTCCCAGGTCTGTTCGCCCCAGACGACGGTCTGGCTCGGGTCGGGGTTGGCGGGGTTCGCCGCTGAGTTGTCGAAGTGAGCCTCGCAATGGATCGTCGTTCCCTGCGGGAAGCGGCTTGGGCTCGGCGAGCCGGTAGACGCTTTGCCAGTTGAAATCGTAGTTGGGCACCGACAGCAGGATTTCGTCGTCGGCCGTCGGGATAGTGGGCCGTGTAGCATGAAGCTCTTGCCGCGCAGGTGCATGTGCGGCGTCAGGCTCAGGAGATGAATGTCGCGTTGGACTCGTCCAGGACGGCTCGCTCGACGTGGTCGGCGGCTCCGGGCGGAATCTTCAGTCCCCACGCCGGCGATCCCCCGCGTGACCGCCACGTGGCGCGGGCGGCTCCTTGGCGAGGATGACGCCGACCGACGAACGGTCGAAGCGGACCTGGCCGATCGGCGTGTAGTGCACCTCGAAGATCCAGGTCGGATCCGGGGGGATCTTCTTGGCGATGCCCGGTGGATAGACCGAGGGCATGTCGCCGGGCGTGTAAGCGACCAGCAAGATTCTTGTTCCTCGGTCTTCATCGTTGTTGTCTTTTGATGATCATCGATGTAAACGCAAATATGATGAACGACGGCCCGATCGCCGGGGCGAGCTTCGGCGGCCTGGATCTAGAGGTCCTCCGTGTGGGTGGTCGCCATGCGGAAATGCTGGATGGGCGAGCGTTCCCTCGGCCTGGACCGAGAACGGCTCGGGCATCTCGAAGATGAGGTCCGGCGTGCCGATCGACCAGCCCTGCGGGAATTTCGGCGGTTCGGGCGCGCTGGAGAGCTCGCCGGCGGGGAGTGCCTTGTTCGATCCAGGCGAGTCAAGCAGCGACCGCTCGCGGGCCGACAGGCTGCGGTCGTTGGCGAAGTGGCCGTAGCGCGGGTCGGCGTGCCAGGGGGGCATGCGGCCGTCGGCGATGACCTCGGCGATCGACGCGGCCCACCGGCGGGCCTGGTCGTAGGTCAAGAGCGAGAACGGGGCGACCTGGCCCTGGCCGGTGGCAAGACGCGCAGCGGGCATGCAGAATCGGCGCGACGTGCTCGGCGTAGGTCACCGGTGCACCGGCCGGGAGTGACGGCGATCCTGGTCGATCGATGCGTGCGAGATGGCCGCGGTCTCGGCGGCGAGACGCGGCGTGGACAGCGAGCCGTTGCCTGCGGCGGGGCCTTGCGCTCGATCGGGCAGCCGACGACCTGGGTCATCTGCCGGCGAGACCTCACGCCCGGCCAGCACCGCCTCGATCGCGTCGACGAGATAGTGATGTGCGGGACTGTCGCGGCGCGTTCCCAGGCCGTACTGGTCGTCGATCGCCCCCCGGTAACGGAGCCGGCCACGACCGTCGATCACGAGCGCTTCGCAGGTTCGCTCGGCGAGCAGTTGGTCGGCCACGCGATTGTCGGCGTCTTTCAAGACCGGGAAAGGTCGCCCGCGACCGCCGCGCATGCTCGGCGACGTCCGTCGAGCGAGTCGCTCGTCATTGGAATTGATGGCCAGGAAGTCGACGTTCCGCGATTTCATAGCGCCCGGCCAGCTCGGACAATCGCGGCATGTAGAGTTCGCCGACCGGGCAGCTCGTGCCCGATGAAGACGATGACGACGACCCGTGCCTCGGTGGTCCGAGAGCCGGTTGAGCTGGCCCGTTCTGGCATCGACGATCTCGAAATCCGCGCACGACCTGGCCGGGCCTCGCGGTCCAGGAACTCTGGCCGCTGACCGAGCATCCAGAACGAACCGCCGCCGGCGACAAGGCCGAGGAAGAGGAGCCAGCGCATGCGCCAGCGCGCGCGAGACAATCCGCGTGCCCGAGATCGCCAGTCCGCGCACCGGCGTGGCTCGACGTGTCGCCGCATTGCGGGGCAACTCCGGAGCACGACGCATCGCGCGTCGCAGCCGCCGGTGCCGGATGCGCTCGCGTTGCGCGGCCAATCGAGATGGCACATGCCGTTCCACGTGAGTCATCGCTCCGGAAGCGACGATCACCGGTCCGGGTCACTTCAGCGCACGATCGCCTGGAACGACACATAACCGGTGGCGCCCGGGCGCGAGCACGCCGGGCAGCTCCCAGCGCAGCTCGGTCGAGCCGACGCGATTGACGGCGGTCGTGAAGCCGGTCCCTTCAGGCCCGCGCTGAGGTCCCTTGACGTATTCGAGGCGCGGCAAGCAGGCTGTCGACGATCGAGACGGTCGGATCGGCGTGTTGCCCATGTTGCGATAGACGATCACGTACGTCAGCGTGTCGCCGGGCTCGGCCTCGACAGCGCTGACGCGCTTGATGACGGCCAGGCCGGGTCGATCGGGCGGGCGTTTCCACACCGGTCATGGAGTGCGGCCCCCAGACCTTGACCGCCTCGCTCGCGCCTTCGGACGATGCCGGTGATCGACGGGCGCCTCGGCCGACTTGATGCCGTCCAGGCGGACCTTCTCCTTGACCTGGCCGGCTTTCTGCCGGTTGCGGGCGAGCTCGGCGGTTTGCTTCTGGAGATTCGATGGCGGCCAGGGTCGCCCCCGCGTAGGCGCTGGCGGCGCGGTTATTCGATTCTTCGCTCGGCGAACGAGCCGCCCCTTCAGGCCCGAGGCCCGCGCCCGGTTCCGGGCCAGCTCGGCGGCCTGGTTCTGGACCAGCCGCCTGCGACTCGGCCGATCGAGCTCGGCCCGCGCGAACTTGTGCGATCGTCTTGTCGGTCTTGGTCGTCTGGATGTCGATGTTCTCGTTGGTCCCGGTGCTGACGCGCACCTCGGCGAACCGGGGTGCGTAGACGCAGACCACGTTGGTCGGCAGGATGCGCGGCTTGGATTGCCCCTTTGAGCGCCGATGTCGAACCGGACGACGGCGTCGCGCGGTTCGACACCGCTGACGCGGCCGCTGCTCGGGCCGGCCGCGGCGGCGACGCCGCGGTCGCCGCCGTCGCAGAGATACTCGTCACGCGGCAACGACGGTCGAGCCGGCGGGGGCGAAGGCACGCAGACCGGCCCGCACGGCAGCGGGCAGCGCGCGCCGCTCTGACACAGGAACGGGCAGGGTCTCGACCCGATGCTCTCGACCCAGTCGAGGCCCGATGTCGCCGGCGACGCCCGCCTGGATTTCCTCGGCGGTGGGCCGGCGGCCCCCGAGCCGCACGATCGCCACCGGCCGGCCCAGGGCCGCTGGCGACTCGCAGCGGCGGCTCGGTCGGATTGAGCGTGAGGACCGGAACCTGGTCCTTGGGCATGCTTGAACGGGATCGCCTGGTCCGGGTCCTCGAGGTAGATCACCTTGGTCACGAGCCGGCCGCGATCGACGGCGTCGTCCAGGTCGTCCTGGTTGAAAATCCGATACTGAACTCTCCCTTTGAGGAGCCCCGGCGACATTTTCGATTCTCCGACGAAGGCATCACCAACGAGATCGTTGATGGGCGCCGCGTCAGTTCCTATTTCATCCCGATTCCAAAGGCCAGAACGAAGGGCGGCAAGTCTCAGGGGGTCTTCGACACGGAGTGGACGCAGGAACGTATCGAAGAAAACAAATTCATCAACCAAGTGCGAGAACGTGTCGCGAGGTGGAGACAGGGCGGCTACGTTGGAGTGACCAAGACTACTGCGTCCTTGCTGGAGTATTGGAAGAATCCAGATAGGGCGAGGCGACTTTTTTTCTGTCAGATCGAGGCCCTCGAAACGGCAATTTACATTACAGAGGTTGCCAGCAAGTACAACGATGCGTGGATTGAGAACGATCTTCGCAAAGCCAACGAAGCTGCCAATCCCGGTCTTTATCGCACGGCCATCAAGATGGCGACGGGAAGCGGCAAAACCGTCGTCATGGCCATGCTCATTGCTTGGCATACACTGAACAAAATTGCGAACGTCCAGGATGCGAGATTCTCGGACACATTCTTGGTCGTCACTCCGGGGATCACGATTCGCGATCGCCTGCGAGTCCTGCTGCCGAATGATCCCGGAAACTACTACAACCAGCTCGACATACTTCCTTCGAACCTTCGAGAGGAAATGGGCCGCGCGAAACTGGTCATCACGAATTTTCATGCGTTCAAGTTGCGCGAGCGCACCCCTGCCGGGCGCGTAACAAAGCAAATTCTGGGCCAGGGCGCGAATGGTGCGTTTACGGAAACACCGGATCAAATGGTGCGCCGCGTCTGCCGGGAGCTGGGCAACAAGAAGAACATCGTGGTCTTAAATGACGAGGCTCACCACTGTTACCGCCGAAAACCGGATGGCGAAGAGGAGAAGCTTGCGGGCGATGATCGCCGAGAAGCCGAGAGGAGAGAGGAAGAAGCAAGGATCTGGATTTCAGGTATCGAGGCGATTCAAGCGAAGATCGGTATTCGCTCTACATACGACCTCTCCGCTACGCCGTTTTTTCTGCGCGGCTCGGGCTACAGGGAGGACGAGTTATTTCCGTGGGTGGTTTCCGATTTTTCACTCATTGACGCGATCGAATCGGGCATCGTCAAGGTGCCGCGCGTTCCTGTTGCAGACGATTCGGTAACCGGCTCGCAACCTACCTATAGAGATTTGTGGCTTCGGATACGCGAAAATTTGCCCAGGAAAGGCCGGGGCACCGAAGACTTGGGAAAAGTTGAACCGAAGCTTCCCGCCGAGCTCGAAGGCGCGCTGCAAAGTCTCTACGGCAATTACGAAAAGTACTATCGCAAGTGGGAAGAAAATTTGGGGGCTCGAGCGCGCGGTCTTACTCCGCCCGTCTTCATCGTCGTTTGCAACAATACTAATGTTTCAAACCTCGTGTTCCGTTATGTTGCGGGCTGGCAGAAAAAGCTGTCGGACGAAACCGAAGTCCCGGTGCCGGGCAAGCTTGAACTTTTCAGCAACGTTCAAGACGGCCGGTGGATCGACCGGCCGAATACAATCCTCGTGGACAGCGCGCAACTCGAATCCGGCGGCGCGATGAGCCCGGAGTTCAAGAAGATTGCGGGGTTCGAAATCGAGGAGTTTAAGAACGAGTACCGCAGCCGATTCCCTGGGCGAGATGTGGACAGCTTGACAGACGAGGACATCCTGCGCGAGGTGATGAACACCGTCGGAAAGCCCGGCAAGCTGGGAGAGCAGATCAAGTGCGTGGTCTCAGTTTCGATGCTGACGGAAGGTTGGGATGCCAATACCGTCACGCACATTCTCGGAGTCCGCGCATTTGGCACCCAACTCCTTTGCGAACAGGTAGTGGGTCGCGGTCTCCGGCGCATGAGCTACGTGCCGACGAAACGGACCGTTCCTATCAACGGCGTGCGCACAGAGATTGAGACCTTCGATACGGAATACGCCGAAATCTACGGCGTTCCTTTCTCATTTATTCCGAGCGCGGGATCCGCGAAGGATCCGAAGCCGGGGCTGCCGCCTACTCGCGTGCGCGCTCTGGAAGAACGCATCGCATGCGAAATCACGTTTCCCCGCGTCGCCGGCTACAAGTACGAGCTGGCCTCGCAAAACCTCGTGGAGGCATTTGGCCCGGAATCGAGGCTGGCGCTCTCGACCGCGGATATTCCGACGAAAACGGAAAATGCGCCCATCGTCGGGGAAGGCAGCGTTCACACGCTGGACGATTTGAAGAACCGCCGCGCACAGGAAGTAGCTTTCCTCCTGGCAAAATTGGTTTTGGAAAAGTACTTCGTTGACGATGCGGGCAATGTGAAGCAATGGCTCTTCCCCCAACTCTTGCGCATTGCCAAACGCTGGCTAAGGGAATGCGTCACTTGCAAGGACAATACGTTTCCCCAAATGCTGCTCCTGTTGGAAACTGCCAACAATGCGGCAGACAAGATATATCGGGCCATCGCGGCCTCAGAATCGGGCATGAAGGTTCTCAAGCCAATTCTCCGCCCTTACGACAGCATCGGCTCGACGCGCTACGTGGAATTCGAAACGACACGCGACACATATACGACGAGGGCTGACAAATGCCACATCAACTATGTCGTGGCCGATACCGAGTCGTGGGAGCAGAAGGCGGCGCAAACCTTGGAGGAGATGGAAGAGGTTATCTGTTACGTAAAGAATTCGGGACTGAATTTCGCGATTCCTTACACGATCAACGGCGAGGAAAAGAATTATCTGCCCGACTTCATCGTCCGAATTCGGGACGGCCACGAGGATCCGCTCAACCTGATTCTGGAAGTAACAGGCGAGCCTATGAAAGAGAAGGCCGCGAAGGTCGCGACGGCGCACACCCTCTGGGTCCCCGCGATCAACAATCAGGAGACGTTTGGCCGGTGGGCGTTTCTGGAAATCACGGACCCGTGGGACGCGCAGAATACGATTCGCGCGTTCTTGAAGTGAGTAGCACAGCCACTCCTGGCTGTGTGTAGTTGCAGTTTCTCGGGTTTGCGCGGGGAAAAGCGAAGAGAAAGGCACACAGCCAGGAGTGGCTGTGCTACTGGGATGACTTATTACGCGCGGAACATGCCGCATTGGCAGCCTGAGGGGCGGACGATTTTTCTGACTTGGCGTTTATGCGGATCGCTGCCGGCGGAATTTGCGCATGATTTGCGAAAATTGAAGGAACAGCCGGGGAGGCAATTCTCGGCCGCTGACGTGAAGCTGGACGCGGCTGCGACTGGACCGCGCTGGTTAGGCGAACCGGAGATTGCTGGGTATGCGGAAGCCGCCATTCGGCGAGGGGCGGAATTGGGTCAATACGTCCTGCACGCTTACGTCGTGATGCCGAACCACGTGCACATCCTCCTGGACCCGGTGGCGCCGTTGCCGCGGATCACGAATGGGATCAAGGGAGTGTCCGCCCGGGATGCGAATCGGGCTTTGAGGAGGACGGGGAGGGCGTTCTGGCAGGATGAGTCATTCGATCACTGGATTCGGACGGGGGCGCAGTGTGAAAGAATTCGCAATTACATCGAGCAAAATCCGGTAAAGGCGGGCTTGGTGGCGAGGGCTGAGTTATGGAAGTGGTCGAGCGCGCACAAGTAGCACAGGCACTCTTGCCTGTGTGCAGTTAGCGTTTTGCCTTGCCGGGGAGAAGAGCACACAGCCAGGAGTGGCTGTGCTACGCGGAGGAAAGATGGTGAAGAAGACTCGCGTGGAGAGTCTGAAGCATCGCGATAAGCGGACCAATATTCCTACTGAGGAATTGCGGGACTTTGTCATTGAAGATGAGCGCAAGCCCAAGACGGTGACGCTGCCCGGTTTGCTTTACGCGCGGGACCCATCGCTTGATCCGCAGCTCGTGTGGAAGGGGAAAGACGAGCAGGACCGGCAGGCACTCGAAGTGCCGGCGGTTCCCATTTACATTCAGGAGAAGATTCATCCGCACGCGCTGATCGAGGACTTGCGGGCGGGGGCCAAGAGGAACGGGCAGGGGGAATCGCTCTCGCTGTTTGCCGATTTCAATGGGATCAAGTTCGAGGAACTGGTTGATTTTTATACGCACAAGGAAGGGGTGAATTGGTCGAACCGGTTGATATTGGGCGATTCGCTGCTGGTGATGACTTCACTCGCCGAGAAGGAGGGGCTGAAGGGCAAGGTGCAGATGATTTATATGGACCCGCCGTATGGGATCAAGTTTGGTTCCAATTGGCAGGTTTCGACTCGGAAGCGCGATGTGAAGGATGGAAAGGTTGAGGATGCGAGTCGCGAGCCGGAAGTTGTGAAGGCGTTTCGGGATACGTGGGAGCTTGGAATTCACTCGTACTTGAGTTACTTGCGCGACCGGCTGGTGGCTGCTCGCGAGCTGCTGACGGAGACCGGCAGCGTGTTTGTGCAGATTGGGGATGAGAATGTGCATCTCGTGCGGAATCTTCTGGATGAGGTGTTTGGGAGCGAGAATTTTCATGCCTTGATTGTTTACCGCAAGACAAGCCCGCTTGGCTCCGAAGGATTAGCCGGCGTTACGGATTACATCGTCTGGTACGCCAAAAATGTGAGCACAATGAAATTTCGACCTCTCTATGCTGGGAAAGAGGCCGGCGGCGGCGGCCGCTATTCTTGGATTGAGTTTTCTGACGGCTCTCGTCGAAGAATGTCCAAGGAGGAGCGCGAAAATCTTTCGCAGCTTCCCGACGGTGCACGAGTGTTCGTTCCAGACAAAGCAACGTCAGCGGGTCTTACGCCTAGTTGCGTTTTCCCCATCGTGTTTGAGGGCCACACGTACCATCCGCACCCAAGCAGCAGCTGGAGTTCTAATAAGCCAGGAATGGACAAGCTGGGTGTTGCGGGTCGCCTCATGGCTCCAGCGGACAATTTGTCGTTTATCAGGTACCACGAGGATTTTCCTGTGCAATCGCTCTACAACCTGTGGGAAGACACCACGACTGGTGGTTTTAACGACCCAAAAGTTTACGCTGTTCAGACCGTGACAAAAGTCATTGAGCGCTGTTTGCTTATGACCACCGACCCCGGCGACTTGGTGCTTGACCCGACATGCGGGAGCGGGACGACAGCCTACGTGGCCGAGCAGTGGGGACGGCGCTGGATCACATGCGACACGAGCCGCGTCGCGCTGACTTTGGCGCGAACGCGCATGATGGCCGCCAGGTATCCGTACTATCTTCTGGCGGATTCGCCTGAGGGCGTGAAGAAGGAAGCGGAACTGACGGGTAATCTGCCACCCGAATACAAGACGGAAGGCGACATCCGAAAGGCATTCGTTTACAAGCGCGTGCCGCACGTCACGCTGAAATCTATCGCTAACAATCCGGACATCAAGGAAGGGATGACGCGCGAGGCGATTGACGCTGCGATCGCGCGGCACGCCGACACGGAAACTCTCTTCGATCAGCCCTACGAAGACAGCAAGCGATTGCGGGTGTGCGGGCCGTTCACGGTGGAGAGCCTCTCGCCGCACCGCGTGCTTGCGGAGGATGAGGAGCAGCCGGCTTCGCAACGCGATTCGCAAACGGGCGGCGGGGCCGGACAATTTGAGACGATGATTCTCGATAATCTGCGCAAGGCCGGAGTGCAGAACACCGTCAAGAACGAGCGATTGAAATTCGAGCGGCTCGAACCGTATGCGGGCGTGTGGATTCAAGCCGCAGGGGATTACATCGAGAATGGGAAGACGAAGAGAGTGGCGGTCTCGATTGGGCCCGAGCATGGAACCGTGGGGCCGGACCTGGTGAAGGAAGCGGCTAAGGAAGCGGTGCAGGGCGTGGGCTTCGATCTGCTGCTGGTGTGCGGCTTTGCATTCGATCCGCACGTCTCGGAAGAGGCGAAGCGCTACGGGAAGCTGAACGTGGTGACCACGCGGATGAATCCCGATTTATCCATGGGCGACGAACTGCTGAAGAAAACAGGCGCGGGGAACCTCTTCATGATTTTCGGCGAGCCGGACATTGACCTCAAGAAGTCGAAAGACGGCAGGCTGACCGCCGAGATCAAGGGCGTGGACGTATATGACCCTACCACGGGACAGATTCGCAGCCATACTACCGACGACATCGCTTGCTGGTTCATTGATACGAACTACAACGGGGAAAGCTTCTTTGTGCGTCATGCTTATTTCACGGGCGCGGATGAGCCTTACGAGAAGCTGAAGCGCGCGCTGCGGGCGGAGATTGACGAGGGGGCCTGGGCGGCGCTGTATTCGACCAAGAGCCGGCCGTTTGATGCGCCTAAGACTGGGAAGATCGCGGTGAAGGTGATCAATCACTATGGAGATGAAGTGCTGAAGATTTACTCGGTTTAGCGGTCGGTAGCACAGGCACTCTTGCCTGTGTGCAGTTGGGATTTGCGGTTGAGGCAGAGGGCGGAGAGGAAAGAGCACACAGCCAGGAGTGGCTGTGCTACCTGCAGTCGCCCCGAAACGCGCAATTGCCGTGGTGACAGTCGTTTACCCTTGAGTTCCGGAACGTGCCCTTGGCCCGTGCAAGGGGTCGAAGCTAGCGCTCCTGGTGTGATAGCATCCAGTTTCTTATGGGGTGTGCGCTGCGTCGCAGCGCATGGGGGCGGTTCTGGATGACATCGGACACAAGTCTCGGTTTGCCGCCGGCGATTTCCGTCGTGGTGCCGGTGCGCAACGAAGCTGAAAACATCGAGCCGCTGCTGGCCGAAATCCAAGCCGCGCTCGATGGCCTCGAGACGTTTGAAGTGATCTATGTGGACGATGGCAGCATTGACGGGACTACGCAGTCACTGGTCTCGGCCATGCAGGTTTACCCGGCCCTGCGCGTGGTGCGTCACGCGGAAGCTTGCGGCCAGAGCGCCGCGCTCGTCACGGGTATCCGAAACGCGCGTGCTCCCTGGATCGTCACGCTGGATGGCGACGGGCAGAACGACCCCGCGGATATTCCGGCGCTCTTGAATGTGCTTCATGGCGCCGCTCAGCCGTTCGCGAAGAGCGCTCACGGCGAACCTTTTGCGCCTCAACTGGTTTGCGGCAACCGCCGGCGCCGGCAGGACAGCTGGGTGAAACGGTTCTCTTCGCGCATTGCGAATCGTGTCCGGCGCATGGCCTTGCGCGATGGCACGCCGGATACCGGCTGCAGCTTGAAACTTTTCTCGCGTGAGCTGTTTTTGACTCTGCCGCAGTTCGACCATATGCATCGTTTCCTGCCAACTCTCGTGCAGGCCGCGGGAGGCCGGGTGGTTTCCGTTGAAGTGACGCATCGGCCGAGGCGCCGTGGCAAAACCCATTACGGGGTGTGGGACCGCTTGTGGGTGAGCATTGTGGACCTATTCGGCGTGATGTGGCTGGAACGCCGAATGAAGCGGCCGCAAGCCGTAGAGTTGAGTGCGCGAGCCGAACTGCCGGAATCCTCCTCACGATTGCGATCCCATGGATGAGCCCGCTCGGGCTGAGATCTCTTCGCTCACCGGGGAAACTCAGCGCCACACCCGCCTCTGGTGGACCCTCGCCGCATTTTTGTTCGCCGGCGCATGTTTATTCGTGAGGCTCGGCGGCTGGGCCCTGATCAATCCCGACGAGGGGCGCAACGCCTCCATCGCCCTCGAAATGAAGACGAACGGGACGTGGCTGGTTCCCACCTACGACGGGCTTCCGTATCTCGATAAGCCGGCATTCTATTTTCGCGCGGTCGCCCTTTCTTTCTCTCTCTTCGGAAAATCGGAAGCAGCCGCGCGCCTTCCTTCCGTTGTTTTCGGGCTCGCGTTGCTGGTGGTGGTCTATCTTTTTTGCCGCCGCGAGTTTGACTGGCGCACGGGCGTGCTCGCAGTCGTACTGCTCGGCGCGACGCCCATGTACGTCTCCTTTTCACGCATGGTGATTTTCGATATGGCATTGACGTGCGCGGTGTGTTCCTCAGTTTTCGCTGGATTTCTCGCGGAAAAAAGTTCCGGCCGAGAACAACGCGCCTGGTATGCGGCGTCCGCGTTTGCCGCCGCCATCGCAACGCTGATTAAAGGGCCCGTGGGTTTCTTCGTGCCGCTGCTCGTCTTGCTGGTTTTCGGCCTGGTGGAGCGGCACCGAGGAGCCTTGCGCAGATTTTGTTCGCCCGTGAATCTGCTGATCTTCTTCGGCATTGTGCTGGCCTGGTTTGTCGGCGTGACGCTCCGCCGGCATGATTTTCCCTACTACGGTCTCATGGTGGAGTCGTTCCAAAGGTTTTCGACCACGAAGTTCCATCGCCATGGCCCGATCTACTACTATGTGATCGTCATCGCCGTGTTTTTTTTTCCGTGGAGCATGTTGCTCCCTGGGGCCGTCGTATCTGCTTGGCGGACGCGCAGTCGTAGGCTTCCCGTCGAGCGAATGCTTGCGGTCATGGCCACCGTCGTGGTCGTATTCTTCTCACTTTCCAAATCGAAGCTGCCCGAATATGTGCTTCCGGCTCTCGTAGCTCTCGCAATTCTTCTGGCGAGGCTGTTTTCTCTTGCAAGGGCGCGACCGGAGGGAAGGGCGTCGCGGCTGGTGCGGCGCAGCGCCTTGCTGATGTCCGCCGTGAGCGCCGTAGTTGCGGTCTTGCTCTGGCTGGACGTTTATCGCGGACCCTATCTGATCCGCGGCCTGCGTGTTCATGGCACCGAAGGACAGCTATTGCAGGGGCTTTTTGGTGCAACTTGCTGGGCCTTCGCGATCGGAGCGATCCTCGGCTTCGTCGCCTATGCGCTTCGCAGCCCGAAGCTCGTATTCGCCGTGTTTTCGGTGTTCATGTCGCTATGGCTCACCTTGGCGTGGGGTGATGTGCAGACTTACGCGGAAACGCTTTCGAGCCGAGCCCTAGCCGTCAAAGTGGCCGTCTCTGCCGGACCGGCGGATATCGTTCTTCTGCAGTGTTTTCCGACCGGCTTGCCGTATTATCTTGGCAGGACGGTGTCCTTGGTTAGCGTTGACGGCCACGAAACCACCAGCAACTACGTGGTGTTTTCACTCGAGCGCAACCGAAGCTGGCCGCCGAACGTCATTCCTCCGAGCGACCTACCGGAGTGGCTGGCCAGGGAAACGGGTCCTGCCTATCTGATCGCGCGCGACGATCAGAAGACGCAGCTCGAATCGCTCGCTTCCGGTGCGGGCGCGGAAGTTCAGCAAATCATGCCCGGGTGGTGGGGCGCGCTCCTGCTGCCGGCAAGGACGCACTAGAGTGTGCGGCATCTGCGGAGCCATCGATTGGAAAGGGCGCGGCGAAGCTGCCGCGCGCGAGGCCGATGTGTCTCTGATGCTCGAGCGCCTCGCCCATCGCGGACCGGATGGCTGGGGCGTGGCGAGCCGCGGACCGGCCACTTTAGGCGCAGTGCGCCTGGCAATTCGCGGCTTGAGCGACGGGCAGCAGCCGATCGTGGACGAAGCGAGCGGAATCGTCGTCGTTTGCAACGGCGAGATCGACAATCACCGTGAATTGAAGCGCTGGCTGGCGTCCCGCGGGCGTCCCGTGGAAGCGGAAACGAACATCGCGGTGCTCCCCGGACTTTTTCTCGAGTTGGGACCGGGATTTGTGGAGCGCCTAGTGGGGGCATTTTCCATCGGTCTGTGGAGCGACCGCGATCAGCTCCTTCTTCTGGCGCGCGATCGCGCCGGGGAGCGCCCGTTGCATTTCCACGCTTCGGACGAGACGTACTTTGCTTCCGAGGTCTCGGCGCTGGTCGTACTCTCGCATTTGCGTGCGGGTGTGAATGCCCAGGCCATGCGCGGGTATCTTGCCGCCGGATTCTTCGCCGCGCCGTGCAGCCCGTTTGAAGGAATTCGCAAGGTCGGGCCGGGTGAGATCGTTGAGATCCGCGGGCAAAAGATCTCTTCTCGCCGGTATTGGCGGTGGGGTTCAATGCCCTCGGTTGAAAAAGGTAGGCCGAGCGCCGGCGAATTCGACGCAGTGTTTCGAGAAGCGGTTCGCTCTCAGAGCGACGTGGACGTGCCGTACGGCGTGTACATGAGCGGCGGCCTGGATTCGTCTCTGGTGGCGGCGGTTCTCCGCAAATTGCGGCCGGAGTACAGGCTCCATTCCTACACGTTGCGGTTTTTTGAGCCGTCCTACGACGAGAGCGGCTACGCGGAAAGCGCGGCCAAGTTGCTCGGGCTTGAGCTGCATCGAGTGGACGTCACTCCTGAAGTTGTCCCCGCAACGCTGGCGGAGCTGATTGCTTCCTCCGGCGAACCGCTGGCGGACCCGGCCTGGGTTCCTACCGCGCTGCTTTCGCGGCGCGCCGCGGAGAACGTGAAAATAGCTTTGGTCGGTGAGGGCGCGGACGAACTCTTTGGCGGCTACCCGACGTATCTCGGCGCCAACCTGTCGGAACGCTACTCGCGATTGCCGGGAACTGTCCGTTCGCTCCTGCGCCGAGCGGTGGAACGCTGGCCCGCCACGGATAAGAAGGTCACGTTGTCCTTCCTGTTGAAGCGATTTGTTCGCGGAGATGGCCTGGCGCCCGTGCCCCGGCACCTGCTTTGGACCTCAGCGATTTCGCCCGCGATTCTGGCGCGTCTGGGAGTGGAGCCTGCGGTAACCTCGCAGCTCGACCTCTCGCCGGCTTCGGACTGGCTCCAGACTCTCCAGCGCGTGGACCTCGAAAATTCTCTTGCAGAAGGCCTGCTCACGAAAGCCGACCGGGCCAGCATGAAGTTTGCGATTGAGTTGCGCGCGCCCTATTTGGATCAGGCCGTTATGGAATTCGCATCTCGCCTCGCCGCTGCGGATCGTGTGAGCGGTTTTACGACCAAAGTGTTCTTGAAGAGGTACGCGGCTCAATATCTGCCGTCTTCCATTGTGAATCGCCGCAAGCGCGGGCTTTCCGTGCCGCTGGCGCGCTGGTTGCGCGAGCCGCTCTACGATTGGGCGCATTCTCGACTCTCTGCGTCCATTCTGGGAGAAGCCGGCGTCCGAACCGAAGCGGCCGTTGCAATGCTGGAAGAGCACCGGCAGCGCAAAGCGGATCATTCTCGCTCGCTATGGGCGCTGATCGTTTTGAGCGAGTGGCTCCAGTGGGCGGTCCGTCAAAACGCCGGCCTGCTCACCACGCAGGCGGCTCCGGCGGCGGCGCGGATGGCTTCTTGAAGACTCCTTCATGAACGCGAATTCCCGAAGCGTGCTGCTCACCGGCGGTGCCGGATTTGTCGGCTCGCATGTGGCCGAAGCGTTGCTCTCCCGCGGGTATTCCCTCGCGATCGTGGACAATCTGGACGACTTCTACGCGGCGGCGCAGAAGAGAGCGAACCTCAAGGAAATCCGCCGCCAAGGATCATTTGAGTTTTTCCCCACGGACATCTGCGATGCGGCGAAGCTGCGCGAAGTCTTCGCGTCCATTCGTCCCGATGCCGTGCTTCATCTCGCAGCTCGCGCGGGAGTGCGACCTTCGATCGAACGGCCCGCGCTCTACGAACGCGTCAACGTCCTGGGGACGATGCAACTGCTGGAGCTGGCCAAGGAATTCGGCGTCGGAAAATTTGTTTACGGATCTTCGAGTTCGGTCTACGGCGCGGCAAGTGTCGTCCCCTTCTCGGAAGATCAAAGGGATCTCCGGCCCATTTCGCCCTACGCGGCCACGAAACTCGCCGGAGAATTGCTGGTCTTCGCGTACGCTCACCTCTATCAATTCGAGGCCGTCTGTTTGCGCTTCTTCACCGTCTATGGGCCGCGGCAGAGGCCCGACCTCGCCATTCACAGATTCACCGCGCTCATGGAAGCCGGCGAACCCATTCCTGTTTTTGGAGACGGATCGACCGCGCGGGACTATACGTACGTGGGCGACATCGTATCGGGCGTGCTCGCGGCGCTCGAGTTTTCGCCGGCGTTGAGCCACGGCGCGAGAGTGGACGTGTTCAATCTCGGCAATTCGCACCCAGTGACGCTGAATGAATTGATTGCGAAATTGGAAAGCGCCACCGGCCGCACCGCCGTGCGGCGCGCGCTGCCGGCGCAATTGGGCGATGTTCCGACGACGTGGGCCGATATTTCGCGCGCGGAAAAATTTCTAGGCTACAAACCCCAAACGCCCCTGGAAGCCGGCCTTAACAGTTTCGTTCGCTGGTTCCGGGCCGCGCGCCCGCGCTGAGACGCTTCACTCCGACGCGCTATCGGTGCCATGGGTGCGGGCGTCCTTGGGCAGGACGAAGCGGTATCCGATCCACGGTTCCGTCAGCAGGAATTTCGGCCGCGAAGGATCGGCCTCGATCTTCTTGCGGAGCTGATTGACGACCACGCGCAAGTATTCCGTTTGCTCGCCATAGTCCGGCCCCCAAACGGCCTGCAGCAATCTACGGTGGGAGATGGGCTTGCCGTGATTCCGCACGAGTTCACGCAACACTTCACATTCCTTCGGCGTCAGATGAACCTGCTTACCGCGCACGGTGAAATCGCGCGCGCCAAAATTGAAGCCCAGTTCTTTGCTGGCAACCGTCACGGCCTCCTCGTCCGGCGAGGCCCGGCGAAGAGCCGCGCGAATGCGCGCCAGGAGCTCCTGAATTCCAAACGGCTTGACCACGTAATCGTCCGCGCCGGCATCGAGCGCGCGCACCTTGTCGCGCTCGGCATTGCGCACGGTCAGCATCAGGATCGGCACATCCGAAGCCGAGCGGATTTCGCGGCACACCTCGAGGCCGTCCATCCCGGGCATATTCATGTCCAGAAGAATGAGATCGGGCCGCTCGCCGCGAAGCTTCTCCAGCGCTTCGGGGCCGTCATGCGCCTCGACGATCGCGTACCCGTCCGCCGCCAACGTCGTCTTTAAGACGCGCCGGATTTGCGGCTCATCATCCACCACGAGAATCGTGGAAACCTTCATGCGCGCGCCGCCCGTTCTCGAGCGATCGGCAACGTGAAGGAAAACACGGAACCACGGCCGAGCTGACTCGTGACGCTAATCGTCCCGCCGTGCGCCTCAACGATGGCCTTGGCGATGGGTAGTCCCATTCCCGTTCCCTGAACGAGATATCGCTGATTCCGCCCGCGATAGAATTTGTCGAAGATAAGGCTCATTTCCATTTCCTCGATTCCCGGGCCCTGATCCGCCACCGAGATGGCGACGAACTCTCCGCCAACCTCCGCCGTGATCGTTATCGCGGTGCCTTTCGGCGAATAAGCATCCGCATTTTCGAACAGCCGGACCAAAACGTCTTTGATCCGCGAAGAGTCCGCTTTCACGGGCGGCAGGTTCGCGGGCAATTCCACGCGCACCTCGCGTTGGCCCAGCGGCAGTTTCAGCTGTTCCAGCGCAGCGGAAATGATATCCCCGATGGCTTGAGGTTCGCGCTTCAATTCCACTTCGCCGGCGTCCAACCGCGCCATTTCGGCGGCGTCGCCGACCAACCCGTTCAGCCGGTCGCACTCTTCATCAATTACCGTGAGCAGTTCGCGCGTGTCCGGCGAGGCCGTGGAAGGCGTCGAGAGCAAGCTCGTGACGCTGGCTTTGATGGAAGTGAGTGGCGTCCTGAAATCATGCGTGATGGAATCGAGGAGCGCGGATTTCAATCGCTCGCCTTCCCGCATCGCTTCCGTTTTCCCGAGTTCTTCTACGGCGCGCGCCCGTTCGACCGCAATCGCCACCATGGTCCCCAAAGCTTCGAGGGTTTCCCGTGAAAGCAAGCGTCCCGACATCCCCAGGCTGCCGATGGCCCGATTTCCCATCCGCACGGGAACGAAATACAGGCTCCGGCCAGCGTCGAAGACCGGCTCTTCCCTACGTGCGACCCGGCGCATCTCATCGTCATCCAAGTAGATGCCGCCTGACCGATAGAATTTCTTCTTGTTCTCCAAATAGAGCGCCGCCGCTCCCAACCCGAAAGACTCCACGATGTGGTTGGGGATGGCGTTCAACAACGTAATCACGTTTCCCGAAACCAGCAGCCGCTGGCTAAACATATACAGACGTTCCGCTTCATCCCGGCGGCGGTGCGCCTCCTCCGCCTGCCGCTTCATTCTCTGGGAGAGCTGGCTACCGGTGAGAGAGGTCGCCAGGAATGCGAACAAGGCCACATAATTCTGGGGGTCGGCGACCGTGAGTTTTCCCACCGGGGGCAGGAAAAAATAGTTGAACGCGAGCATTGCGGCTACAGACATGAACGCGGAAACCGTGAAACCCCACGCCGCCGAAACTGCTAGAATTGCCAGGAGGAAAAAAAGCGCGATCGTCGTGTGATTGGCCGGGAGCACCTTCCGGAATAGCCAAGTGAGGGCCAGGACGATGGCGAGCGATAGAACGAAGCGCAACGCGCGATTCAGAATGCGCCAGAGCACGCGGGTATTGTAGCCTAAGTGCGGCCCCTAGAACGCCCATGACCAAACGTCCTGAAGACTGGCTCGAGGTAGTTTCGCCGCCAGAGAAAACGAAGGGCGCGTTTAAGCTCTTTCTGGGTTACGCCCCAGGAGTCGGCAAGACCTTCGCGATGCTGAGCGAAGGAATCCGCCGCCACACCCGGGGTGAGGACGTCGTTATCGGCGTCGTCGAGACGCACGGCCGCGCGGGAATCGTCGAGCTTGCGTCTCAGCTGGAAGCCGTGCCCCGCCGCAAGCTCGAATACAAAGGCACCATATTTGAGGAGATGGACGTGGACGCCGTGATCGCGCGGCGCCCGCAGGTCGTACTGCTCGACGAACTCGCCCACACCAACATCCCCGGAAGCAAGCACCGCAAACGTTACGAGGACCTGCAGGAGATTCTGGCCGCGAAGATCGACGTCATCTCGACGATGAACATTCAGCATATGGAGAGCCTCGCGCCCACGGTCAACGCCATCACCGGCATCACCGTACGCGAAACCGTCCCCGATTGGGTGCCGCTACTGGCCAACGAAACCGTGATGGTGGACCTCACGCCCGAAGCGCTGCAGAATCGCCTCCGCCGCGGTGACGTCTACAATCCGGAGAAGGTCAATCAAGCGCTCTCGAACTTCTTTCGCAGCGGAAATCTGATCGCACTCCGGGAACTGGCCCTACGCCAGGTCGCCGAGCATGTGGATCGCAGCCTGGAATCTTACATGGCTGCGAAGGACATCGATGACAATTGGGCCGTTCGAGAGCGCCTGGCGGTCTGCATCAGCTCGAATCCCGCGGCGCAATACATCATTGCGCGCGCCGCGCGCATGGCGCGCAGGCTCGACGCCGAGTTCTACGTCATTTATGTGGACATGGGCACGGACAACAAGCCGCAGGACCAGAAAACCCTCGAAGCGAACGTCCAGTTTGCGCAAGATCTCGGGGCGCAGCTTATACGCGTCAAAGGCAAGAGTGTGGCGGGATCCGTGGCCGGAGTGGTCCGAGAAAAGCACATCACGCAGATTATTTTCGGGCGGACCGCGAACCAGGGTTTGCGCCGCTATTTCTACCTTACCGCCGTGAATCGCTTCCTGCGGGAGGCGCCCGGGGTGGACGTTCACATCGTCACCCACGAAGGCGAACGTTTGCGCTAGTCCTTCCGGTCTAGAAATTCTCGAATCCTCCCCAGCACGCTCGCGAACATTGCCGCTGTGAGGCGTCCCGTCTGCGTGTTTTGCTGGCTGGGGTGATACGCCGCGAAGAGTTGCGGAAGCGGCGCAGGCATCGCGAAGCGCGCGCCATGCGCGAAGTGATAACTGGAGACGCGCGCGATCAGCCCGCGCTGTTTCAAGACATGGAGGTAGCCGTCGAAAGCGATTTTCCCCAACGCAAGAAGGGCGCGCGGCCGAATCGTTTCCAGTTCCGTCTCGAAGTACGGCAAACAATTTCGGATCTCCGACGGTAGCGGCTTGTTCGCAGGCGGCGCGCAGCGGATGGTCGCCGAAATGTAAGCGTTGCGCAGCCGCAGGCCGTCATCTCGCCCGGTGGATTCCGGTTGATTCGCGAATCCCGCGCGATGCAACGCGCGGTAAAGAAAATCCCCGGAACGATCACCCGTAAATACGCGGCCGGTACGGTTGGCTCCGTGGGCGGCGGGCGCGAGGCCCAGGATCAAGAGTCCCGCTCGCGCGTCCCCGAAGCCCGGCACGGGCCTTCCCCAATACGTCCATTCGCGATACGCTCGCCGCTTCACTCGCGCGATTTCTTCGCGATATTCCACCAGCCGGGGGCAAAGACGGCAGTTCACGATCTCCGTTTCGAGAATTCGCAGCCGCTCACTAGGAATCATTCGTCGCATCCGCCGGAGCCGCGAGCGGTTCACCACCAGCGTTCACCGCAGGCGGTTCACCACGAGCGTTCACCGCGAGCGGCAGCCGCAGCTTCGCGATGCAACCGTGCCCCTTGCGCCGATTCTCGAGCGTCAGATTCCCGCCGTGCGCTTCCGCAATTTGCCGAGAAAGCACCAGGCCGATGCCCGATCCCCCTTGCTTCGTGGTGAAGAAGGGGACGAAAAGATTCGCGGTGTTGGAGAGCCCTAGCCCGTCGTCTTCGACCCAGACCGTAAGCTGGCGTCTTCCACCCTCCCATCCGACGCGCACGCCGCCGCCGGTTTCGCGTGCGGCGTCGGCTGCGTTGTGAACCAGATTGATGAGAAGCTGCTCCAATTGATCGCCGTCGGCGGATATCGTTATTCTCGGCCCTTCGGAGACGCTCACGTTCAGGCGCGTCTCGAGCGTCGCCACTCGGTGGATCCACTCCGCAACCCCTACCGGCCGCCGGTTCGGCTGCGGCAGACGGGCCAGTTGCGCGTACGCCGCCATGAATCGTCCCAGCGCTTCGGCGCGTGCGCGAATTACTCCCAGGCCTTTTTCCATGTCGTCGGTCGTCTCGGCGGACATCCCCGCCAATGCGCCCCCCGCAGGCGATCCCTTCGCTCGCAGCACCCGGGATTCCAGACTCTCGGCCACCGATTGAATCGGCGCGAGCGAATTATTCAACTCGTGACCAATCACGCGAATCAACCGGTGCCACGCCTGCCGTTCTTCTTCGCGCAGCGCGCGGCTCAGATCGCTCAGTACCAACAGCCGGTTCGGCAAGCCTCCTTCGCGGAACGTGCTGTGCCGGATATCCCATTTCCCGGCGCCTCCGGGAAAGCTTATGTCGAGGGTGCGCGGCGCCTCGCCTTCGAGGCACGCGGCCAGACCCAGCTCATCCGCGGTCGCTCCCAACAATCGCCCCGACGGCTCGGCCAGCAAGCGCTCGCCCGCACGATTCACCAGGCGCAGCCGGTTTTTCTCGTCGAAGGTGAAGACGGCCGCATCAATTTCCTGGACCACTTTGCGAAGGAGCGCAGACGCTTCGAGCGCGCCCAGCCTTTGCTCGCGCAGCGTCTCGCCCAGAGTATTCACTTCGAGCAGCACTTCGCCCATCGCGTCGCCATACCCGGCGCCGCGCGCGCGCATCGAGAAATCCTCTTCGCGGATTGCAGCCAGGATGTTGGAGAGGGTTTGCAACGGGAAAGCTACGCGGTGCCGCAGCCCAAACGCGAACCCGAGCCAGCACCCGGCGATCAGCAGCGTGAGCGTCCACGCCGTTCGCGAGCTGAAGTCGCCCGTCCACAACAGCGTCAGGGCCACCGCGGACCCCGGCAGGCCCGCCGCCAGCGCCAGCAGGAGCACGCGCCGCTCGAAGGTGATGCGCTTCATGGATTGTGTTTTTGCATGCGGCGGTACAGCCCGCTTCGCGAGAGGCCCAGCGCCTTCGCCGCCTGGCTGACGTTGCCGTCGCAGCGCGCCAGCGTTCGTTGCACGAGATAGCGTTCGAACGTCTTCCAGGCTCATCTCTTCGATCCGCACCGCGCTGCCCGCGCCCGCCGCGCGCAATCCGAGATCGCTCGGCCGCACTTGATCGCCTTGCGCGAGGAGAACCGCGCGCTCCACAGCATGATCGAGCTCGCGCACGTTGCCCGGCCAGGCGTGCGATCCCAGCGCTTGCAGCGCGGCGGCATCGAAGCCTCGCAGCGTCTTGCGGTACCGCTGCGAGTACGCGCGCAGAAAATGCGCCGCAAGCAAGGGAATGTCCTCGCGCCGTTCGCGCAGCGGCGGCAGGTGAATCTCGATCGTATTCAACCGGAAAAGCAAATCCTGCCGGAAACGCGATGCCGCGACTTCCGCATGCACGTCCGCGTTCGTGGCGGCCAGAATGCGCACATCCACACGCTGTGTCCGCGACGACCCCACGCGCTCCATCTCGCCCGTTTCCAAAACGCGCAACAGCTTCGCCTGCAGATTCATCGGGATATTTGCGATTTCGTCGAGGAAGAGCGTGCCCCCCTCGGCCAGTTCGAAGCGGCCCACGCGATCCGTTCGCGCGTCCGTGAACGCGCCTTTGACGTGCCCGAACAATTCGCTCTCGAACACGCCTTCGCTCAGCCCGCCCGCGTTCACCGCGACCATCGGCTTCGCCGCGCGCCCTGAAAGCGCGTAGAGAGTCTGCGCCACCACTTCCTTGCCCGTCCCATGTTCGCCGGTGATCAGGACGTTGGCGTCCGAAGGCCCAATCCGCGCAATCAGTTCGAGCACCGGCTGCATCGCGGGCGCCTCGGCAATCAAGGTCGGCCGGTGCTCCGCGCGCAACAGCCGGTTCTCCGCCTCGAGGCGAATCTCACGCCGCAACGCCTGGCGCAATTCGATTTGGGTCCGCAGGATCGAAAGCAGGCGCGCGTTTTCCCACGGCTTTTGGATGAAATCGCGGGCGCCGCGCCGCATCGCCTCCACCGCCAGCTCGACGCTTCCCCACGCCGTCATCACGATCACCGGCAGCGCGCTGTCCATCGCCTGAATGCGGCCCAGGAGATCGAGGCCCTCCTCGCCGGAGGTGGTGTCCCGCGCGTAATTCAAATCCATCAGGATCGCGTCAAACTCCCGCGTCTCCAGCGTGGCGATTAGTTCCGCCGGCGAAGAGACGGCCTGCGTCTCGAATCCTTCGCCCTTCAAGAGCAGACGCAGCGCCTCGCGAACGTCCGGCAAGTCGTCGGCAAGCAGCACGCGTGGCGAGTTTGGGGTAACGGATCTCATATTCGCGATATTCACCGCTGGTGAGTCATCCTAACTCGCGCAACGCTTCCTGAAAAGCGCTCCCCGGCACCACGGCCGCTCTTTAACTCAACGGCGTCAGTCCTTCAAACGTTCCCCAAGCGAAATGTGCCCCGACGGCACTTCGTGGAACGCGAATGAACGCCGCCCCAAGCATTTGTAGAAGTGATCAAATCCCGACTCGGCGCAGAAAGAGAGTGTTGCCTCAAACGCGGCGAGGGGAAAATCTCGAGGGAACTCAGTGGCCGTCCACAATCCAGCCGTCTTTGAGATTGATGATGCGGTGCCCGAACGCCGCATTTCGCTCGGAGTGCGTCACTTGAACAATGGTGGTGCCTTCGTCGTTCAGACGCTTGAACAATTGCATGATCTCTTCGCCCTGGCTGGAATGCAGATTGCCGGTGGGTTCGTCGGCGAGAATTACCTTCGGATTCAGGATGACGGCGCGCGCCACGCCGACGAGTTGTTGCTGTCCGCCGGAGAGTTGACTCGGGAAAAGATCCTTCTTGCCGACAATTTGGAAACGGTCGAGGATGTCGCAGACTTTGCTCACGCGTTCGGCGCGCGGCACATTCTTGTAGGAGAGTGGAATCTCCAGGTTCTCGAACACCGTGAGATTGTCGATCAGGTGGTAGCTCTGAAAGACGAAGCCGACGTATTGTTTGTGCAGCTCGTTGCGCTGCTTCAAATTGAGTTTGTGCACGGGCTGGCCCGCGAAGTGAAATTCGCCGGTCCACGCGCTGTCCAGCATTCCGAGAATGGCGAGCAGCGTGGATTTGCCCGCGCCGGAAGGCCCCATGATGGTGACGAATTCGCCTTGACCGATATCGAGATTGATCCGGCGCAATACAAAATATTTTCCGCCGGCCATGTCGTAGGCCTTCTCAAGATTTCGCAGTTCGACCAATGGCTCCATTATCGTGACCTGGCTTTCCGCGATCGTGCGACGCAGCCGACGAGAATTCGCCTGACCGGCGGCGCGCAGATTCCAATTTCACTCATAGTGCAATGCGACCATCGGATCCACGCACGTGGCGCGCCGCGCGGGAATGTAGCACGCGAGCAACGCGATCAGCGCGAAGACCATTGCAACGGCAGCGAACGTCCAGGGATCGCCGGCATCCACCTCGTAAAGCATGAATGCAAGCGCACGCGTCACGCCTGCGGCCGCAATAAGTCCGACGACGATTCCTACCAGCGAAACCATCAATCCCTGGCCAATGATCATCCGCATGATCTGCCGCGGACTCGCACCGAGCGCCGTGCGAATGCCGATCTCGCGCGTGCGCTGCGTCACGGAAAGCGCCATCAAACCGTAAATGCCGATCACGCCCAACAGCAAGGCCAGCGCGCCGAAAAAGCCGACGAGACGAGTCATGATCGAATTCCCTGAATTTTGCTCGCGAATCCGGTCGTCCAGCGTGCGCACCGCGGAAAGCGGCTGGCTGGCGTCCACCGACCAGACCGCGTCGCGGATTGCGTCGGCGAGAGAAGCTGGATTCGCCGAACGAACTAAGATGCCGATGTTGCGTGCCGGCCGCTGCGCAAAGGCGAAGTAAATCTCCCGGCGCGGGCGTTCGGCCAAGAAAGAAAAACTTCACGTTTCCCACCACCCCGACGATCTCGAAGGTGGTGTGTTTGTCACCGACTTCCAATTTTTGGCCGATGGGATCTTTCGTTCCGAACTGTTGTTCGACGAGCGTCTGATTGATGACTACCGCCAGCGGAGATTGAGAGTCGTCCTGCGGTGTGAATACGCGGCCGCGCAGGAGCGGGATCTGCATGGTGGAGAAAAATTCGGGCGACACGGCAGTATCCATTGCGTCCACCGACTCTCCCGCAGGCTCAGGCGGCTTGCCTACGACATGAATCGACGTTGAATCGCCAGATTGGCCGAACGGAATGAACTGGCTGATGGCGGCGGACTGGGCTCCGGGTATCGCAAGGAGGCGGGCATGCAGCGCTTCCTCGAAATTGCGAATCTGTGCGTCACTCGGATATCCGGTCTTGGGAAGTTCAATTTCCGCGGTCACGACGCCCTGGACTCGAAAGCCCGGGTCCGATCCAACCATGCGAACAAAACTCTCAACCAGCAACGTGGTGGAGATCAGAACTACGACGGCGAGTGCGATTTCGCCGGCGACGAAGATGTGGCGCAAGCGCGCACCATGCGAGCTGCTGGAAGCCTGTCCGGAGGATTCCTTGATTTCGCGGTTGAGGTCGAGGCGGGAGCTCTGGAACGCTGGGGCGAGGCCGAAAATCAATCCGCAAAGCAACGCGATGCCGAGAGTGAAACCGAGAACCGTCCAGTCCATATTGACCTGGCCGTAATTGACCAGGTATCCCCGGACGCGGCCGGGAATGGCGCTCTCAATCCATTGCATTCCCCACATTCCGAAAAGCACGCCGCCGGCTCCGCCGAAGAAAAACAAGAGCATGGATTCGGTGAGGAGCTGGCGGACCAGCCGCGGGCGCGTAGCGCCCAGTGTCGCGCGAAGAGCGAATTCCTTGGTGCGTCGCGTGGCTCGCGCCAGCATTAGATTGGCGACGTTGGCGCAGGCGATCAAGAGAACCAACCCGACGATATACATGCAAATCGTCACCTGTTGCGCGCCCTCGTTCTTACCGATTTCGTAGGTCATGGGGCTGAGCACGGTCGTTTGGTTGGTGTTCGTGCCCGCGTAAAGCTTCGCCAAGCGCGCGGCGATAGAGGCGATTTCGTCTCCCGCCTGCGTTTGCGTCACGCCGGGCTTCAGCCGGCCGAAGGCTTGAAACCAAGCGCCGCTGCGGTCCGCTCGCTCCTCGGGGGTGAGTGCTATCGGCGTCCAGAGGTTGGACAGACCCAGCAAAGGAAATTGAAACTTGCCGGGCACGACGCCGACGATCGTATAGCTTTCCCCATCCACCTTCATCTGGCGGCCGATGATGTGTGGATCGGAAGCGAAGCGGCTCTTCCATAAGCCTTCGCCTAGAATGACTTCGTGATCGTTTCCCGGCTGGCTCTCCTGAGGAAGAAACGCGCGGCCGAGGATCGGCTTCGCGTCCAGCGTCTGAAAGAAATTCCATCCCACTCGCCCGCCAACGATGCGTTCCGGGGGCCCGTCGCTCGTCAGATTGAAGGCCCAGGCGGTCCAGGGAACGAGCTGGTCAAAGGAAGTACTCTGCTGCTGATAATCCACAAAATCGGCGGTGGAGGTTACGCCCCAGCCGGTCAAGCCCTTTTTCGTGTCGTGCGAGAGAAGAACCATCAGGCGATCGGCCTGCGGATAGGGCAGCGGCTTGATGAGCCACGCATCGATGAAACTGAAAATTGCGGTGTTGGCGCCGATGCCGAGGGCCAGGGTGAGAATCGCCACCGCCGTGAATCCGGGCGACTTGTAAAGCACGCGGAGCCCGAAACGAATGTCCTGCCAGAGGGTGCCCATTTCGAGTCTCCTATTCGTAACGCAACGCGATCATCGGATCCACGCTCATGGCTCGCCGCGCGGGAACGTAGCACGCCGCGAGCGCGGAAAGCGCCAGTGCAATGGACACCGCCACATACGTCGGCGGATCCATCGCGCTCACGGAGAGAAAACTGCCGAGGAGGTGAGCCGCGCCAAACGCGCCCAACAGGCCGATGGTGACTCCCGTGATGACGATTCCCATTCCGTGGCGGAGCACCATGCGCAGGATCTCCTTTGGCTCCGCGCCCAATGCCATGCGCACACCGATTTCATGCGTCTGCTGCTGGGCGGAATACGAAACCACGCCGTAAACTCCCACGATGGCCAAGACGAGGCCGAGTCCCCCGAGAATCGCCGCCAGCCATGCGCCCAGCTCGTAAATCAGCAAACCATCCAGCGTGTAGATTGCCTCGGTCAATGGCTTCACGTTATTGATGGGCAGTTGCGGCGATAGAGTTTGGATTTCGCGCTCAATTTCGGGAATCATCGCCGCTTGCGGCGCCGCGGTCCGAACATGGAGCACTTCCAGCGAGTTAAATTCGTAATGCTGCAGGAGCGGCAGATAAAAGAAGGGATCGATGGCCCCAGCCAATCCGTGAGGGAATCCGTGGTTACGGATGTCCTGCGCAACGCCTACGATTCGGACGTCGTGCTTCATGTCGCTTCCGATGCGGAAGATGCGCCCGATCGGATCCTGATTGGGCCAGTATTTTCTCGCCATCCCTTCACTTACAACGGCCACGTAACCGGCGTTCTGATTATCGGCGTCCGTGAATTCGCGCCCGCTGGGCAGCGTGATCCGCAACGTCTTGAAGTAGTCCGGCGAAACGGCGTTCCATTGCACGACCGGATTGGGCTGGCCCTCGGGAAGTTGGTAGCCGTCAATCGCGAGGGAGTCCACATTGGAGATGAAGCCCATGGGGGCGCCGTTCGCAAGGCTGGCCGATTCCACGCCTGGCAGAGCTCGCACGCGCTCGAGAAGAGATTTGTAGAACTGAATTCCTTGGGCATCATCGTCGCCGACCTCGGCGGGATTCATCCCGAAATCCAGCACTTGGCGCGGCTCGAAGCCGAAGTTTTGATGTTGCACCCGCACGAGACTCCGCGTGAATAGCGCCGCCACGATCAGCAGCATGAGCGAACCCGCGACTTGCACGACGACGAGCGCATTGCGCAGCCGGCTTTTCGATCCGACCACTCCTCGCCCGCCTTCGTGCAGCACGGCACTCAGGTTGCTTCGCGCCGCCCGGATGGCCGGCACGATTCCGACAATAATCCCGGTGAGGATGGCGGCGGCCAACGAGTAGGCGAACACGCGCCAGTCGAACGGAAAATCTACAGGCATGGCCTGGCTGATCTTAAGGACCAGCGAACCGAGCGCGGAGGCGCCCCAATTACCGAAGAGGACGCCGAGGGCGCCACCCGCAAGCGCAAGCAAGAGGCTCTCCGTCAGCAGCTGCATGATCATCCGGCCGCGCCGCGCGCCCAGCGCCGCGCGGATGGCCATCTCGCGTTCTCGCGACGTCGCGCGCACCAGCAGGAGATTGGCGACGTTTACGCATGCCAGCAGGAGCACAATCGCCGTGAGTCCCAGGAAGAGGCTCGAAATGATCTTCAGGGTATTGGGCGAATCGAGTGGAGCTCTGGACTCGAGTTCCGGATAGGCGCGCAAGCTCAAATCTTTATCTACATCGGGATACTGAGTTCTAAGCCGCTCGGCCACCACTGCCAGCTGCGCCTGCACTTGGTTCAAGCTCTCGCCGTATTGCATCCTCGCCATAACGCCGATCAGGCGGCTGCCACGATTGGTCATCAGGTCACTCGGATAATCTCCGGCGGGGGCAAAACCGAGTGGCAAGAAAGCCTGAGTCGAAATGACTGGAAAGATGCCGGTAAACCCTTTCGGTCCGACGCCGATAATCGTCACGGGGTGTCCATCAATGCTCGCCGGCTTGCCGATGATGTTCGGATCGCCGCCAAATCGAGTCTGCCAATAGGAGTAACTTAGCACGACGACCGGGTCCGCTCCGGCGACTTCACCCTCCGATGGCTTGAAAAACCGGCCGAGGGACGGCTGCAGTCCAATCACGGAAAAGAAGTTGCCGGTCACGTAGAAGGTCGACGTCTCTTCAGGCTTGCCGTTCACGCTCAGTCCGTCGCCTCCGAACATGTACCCGGCCGTTCCTGAAAACACGCCGCTGACCTGGTCGCGGATGTCGCGATATTCGGGAACAGAGAATTGACCCTGGGCCGGGCCATTCTTCTGGCGGAAAGTGAGAACCACGATCTGCGAAGGATCGCGCACGGGCATCGGCCGCAGCAGAATATAGTTCACCATACTGAAGATCGCCGTGTTCACCCCGATCCCAAGCGCAAGCGTGAGGATGGCGATCAGCGTGAAGCCCGGATTCCTCGCGAGCATTCGTACGCCGAATTTCAGGTCTTGCCAGAGGGCGCCCATGGGAGCCTCCTATTCGTAGCGAAGTGCGATCATTGGATCCACGCGCGTTGCGCGCCGCGCCGGCACATAACATGCCACCAGAGCGACGACGGAGAGGAGAGCCGCCGCGATGAAGAATACCAAGACGCCCGTATCACCATGAAAGATGTGGCTAATTGCGCGCGTCAGCAGCCAGCCGAGAATCGCGCCCGCCACCAACCCTGCTGCGATCAGGCGCAATCCCTGGCGCAGTATCAGCTTCAGCACGTCCGCCGGCGTTGCGCCCAGCGCCATCCGAACTCCCACTTCGCGAGTCCGCTGCGTGGCGGAGTAAGAGACGACTCCATAGACGCCCACTACTGCGATGAACAAGCCCAACAGACCTGTGCCTCCGGCCAGGTATACGCCGAGCCTGAAGTCGATCTGGGCCAGGTCCAATACTTGCTCCATTGTGGCGCTATTGCTAACTGGCAAGCCCGGAGCGAGGGTGCGGATTGCGCCTTCGACTTCCGGGATCAAGCTTTCCGGAGGCGCGGCGGAACGCACCATAAGCGCGCGAAAAGGCTGAAACTCCTGGCGCGACGGGACATAAAACCATGGTTGCGGGTCCTCCCCGATGTTCTGATACTTTCCATCGCCCGCCAAACCCACAACTTCGATCAGCGGAGTTGAGTCAGTCTCCGTCCGGAAGCGTTTCCCAATCGGATTTTCGCCAGGCCACAGCTGGCGGGCCATGGTTTGATTGACGATGGCCACGAGGGGGGCGTGATCATCGTCGAAGTCCGTGAAGGCCCGCCCCTGAAGCAGCGGTATGCGCAGGGTCGAGAAGTACTCGGGGTCCACAACGTTATGGAATATGAGCGGGGGTTGCTGGCCCGGAGGAATGACGCGGTTTTCGGCGTAAACGTTGATGCTGTATTCAAGTCCTTGGAAGGGACCCCCGAATGACAGGCTCGCCGATTGCATCCCGGGCAAGGCGGCGATGCGGTTGTTCAGCTCTTGATAAAACTGCGTGGTGCGCGTGCGGTCGTAGCCGATCATGTGCGGATCCATCGCGCAGACGACAAGATGCGTGGGATCGAAGCCGAGGTAGGCATGCTGGGCCCGCCGCAGGGTTTGAACGAAAAAGCCCGCAGCGATCAGAAGCGCAAGCGACCCGGCCACTTGCGCGACAACCAGGATATTGCGCAGGCGATGGCGCTCCGCCCCTCCCGAATCGCTGCGGCCGCCCGCGTGCAGCACCAGGCTCAGATTGGCCCTGCCGACGCGAATGGCCGGCCACATCCCCGCAGCGATTCCGCACAGGGTTGCGCCTCCAAAAGCCATCAGGAACACGCGCCAATCAAAATCAAATTTGAGGGTCACGAAGCTCTGCCTCGCAAAATCAGGCAAGGAAAAGATGGCGGCCAGGGCCCACTGGGCCGCTAGCATTCCGGCTGCGGCGCCCAGCTGAGCAAGCAGCACGGGCTCAGTGAGCATCTGACGGATCAACCGCGTGCGGGACGCCCCCATCGCCGAACGGACGGCCATCTCTTGTTGCCGGGTGGTCGCGCGCGCCAGCAGCACGTTGGCGACGTTCATGCACGCGAGCAGCAAAACCATCCCAGAAAGGCCCGCAAACAAGGCCGCGCCTAGGCGCAAAATGCCGCTTTCGGGGACGCCGCTAGAAGCGGAGAGAATTTCCATTACCAGTCCCTTCTCGTCCTTGGGATACTGGCTGGCCAGCCGTTCCTGGATCGTGCGAGCGGCCACTTGCGCCCGGGCCACGCTGACGCCGGGATTCAGCATGCCGAGTACGCCGAGTTCGCGGGAGGGGCGGTTCGTGAACAAGTTTCCGTTCTGGTACGAGGGAAGCTCGTCTTCGGCCACGATGCTGAGCGGAAGATACAGCTGGACGTCAACTATCGAAGGCCCCGCGCCGTGGAATCCTTCGGGGGCGATGCCGATGATCTCCGTCGGCTTTCCATTGACCAGCGCCTGTTGACCGACCACGCCGGGGTCGCCGCCGAGATGCGATTTCCAGTACGCATAGCTGAGCACCGCTGTGCGTGGCGCGCCAATTTGCTCGCCTTCGCCGGGAGCCATCAGACGCCCTAGCGTCGGCTTGACACCCAGCCCGTTGAAGAAATTCCCAGTCACGTAATCGGACAGAACCTGCTCGGCCGAGTGACCTTCCAGGCCGAAGGCAGACAGCCTGCCAATGGTTCCAACTAAGGCCGCGAAGACATCGCCCGATTGAGACTGGTAATCGCGCCATTCCGCATAGGAGAGACCGCCCAGGCCGATCGGGTTCCCTTGCTGCTGAAACCCGACCGCCACGAGTCGGGAAGCGTGGGGAACCGACAGCGGCCGGAGCAATAGGGTATTGGCTACGCTGAAGACGACTGTGGTGGCTGCGATCCCGAGCGCCAGCGTCAGTACGACGATCGCCGATAGGCCGGGCGTCTTCGCCATCATGCGGGCTGCGTACTTGATGTCTTGCCAGAAAGTGCCCATTACGAACTCCTATTCGTAACGAAGAGCAATTATCGGGTCCACGCGCGTCGCGCGCCGCGCGGGGACGTAGCAGGCGGCGAGCGCGACGAGTGAAAGCAGCGCCGCCACGCCCACAAACGTGAGCGGGTCAGCGGAACTGACTCCGTACAGCATCTTCGCCATCAAGCGAGTGAGGAAGAATGCGGCGGCGAGTCCGACGGCAATTCCCGGGTAGGTCATTCTGACTCCACGGCGGAGCATTTGCCGCAGGACGTCGCGCGGCTGCGCGCCGAGCGCCATGCGAATGCCGATCTCGTGGGTGCGCTCGCCAACGACGTAGGAGATCACGCCGTAAATCCCGACGCTTGAGAGGATGAGCGCGAGCGCGGCAAACACGCCCAGCAGCGCCATCGAGAATCGCCGGTCGGCGAGGGAATCGGACACGATGCTGTCCATTGATTCCACTTCGTACACCACGTGCTCGCTGTTAGCTTGCGCGACGGTCCGCCGGACAGCTCCCGACATCGCATCAGGAGGCCCCTGCGTCCGCATCACCACGGTCAGACTGTTGACGAGCGGCATGAATTGATCCGGAAGCTGGACGAGCGGCAGATAGAACTGCGCTTGGATCGGATTGTTAGTGTCAGCATCCAGGCCCCAGTGCTTCACGTGTTTGACGACGCCGACGATCTCCGCCTGGTAGTCGACCAAATCAATATTCAAACGCTTCCCGATGGGATCTTCGTTGGGGAAATATCTCTGGGCCAGGCTTTCATCAATGACCATAACGAACGGCGCGTGCTCGGTGTCTTGCGCGGTAAGGAAACGGCCGCGATCAAGACGAATGCCCATCGCTTTCAGGTATTCGGGTTCGACCAAGTAGAACAATGCGGTGTTCATCGCATTCTCGGATGGGGGCTTGGGTTGCCCTTCCCGCCAGAAGCCCAGTTCCGAATCGTCGCCCGACTCCGGCAGCGAACCCGCCGTCATGGAAACGGCTTCCACGCCGTTGATCGCTTTCAGACGGTCGTGCAGATCTCGAAGCGCATTGCGTGCCGTCGTGGCGTTGCCTGCCACCGCGGGCGCGAGCGCCACGTTAAAGGTCAGGACGTTGTGAGAATTGAAGCCGGGGTCAACGCTCCACAGGTGCGCGAGACTTCGCAGCATGAGGCCCGCGCCGATCAAAAGCACCAACGCCATCGCCACTTCGACCGTGACGAACACGCCCTGCACCCGATGATGCGTGCCGCTCGATCCGCGGCCGCCTTCCTTGAGCGTTTCCTGCAAGTCCGGCCGCGAGATTTTGAACGCGGGTGCGAAGCCAAACAGGATTCCGCAGGCCACCGAGAGGATCGCCGTGAAAATGAAGACGTGCGAATCCATCCCGATTTCCTGAGCGCGAGGCAGCGCGTCGGGCAGAAGCGAAATCACCGCATGCGTTCCCCAGGCCGAGATCAGAAGGCCGAGTGCCCCGCCCGCAGCGGAGAGCAGCACACTTTCGGTGAGTAGCTGGCGAACCACGCGGCCACGGCCCGCTCCCAACGCCGTGCGAATCGCAAACTCGCGCGAGCGGCCGATGGCGCGCGCGAGCAGAAGGTTTGCGACGTTTGCGCACGCAATCAGCAACACAAAGGCCACCGCGCCCAGCAGGACGTAAAGAAACGCGCCCGTGTCTCCGACAATCGAGTCTTTCAGCGACCGTACCGTGACGCTGGAGTCCGCGTCGGCCTCTGGAAAGGATGCGGCGAGTCCTCGGCCGATCGTGTCCATCTCAGCGCGAGCCTGCTCTGGAGTCACGCCAGGCTTCAGCCGTCCGACCACTCTCATGCCGAGAGAAGCCCTCCGGTCGTGAAAGGTGGGGTCATTCCACTGCCCGATAGGCGTCCAAACGTCCCTCGTGCCAGGGAGATGAAATCCGGGTGGAATCACGCCAATGATGGAATAGTTGACGCCATCGAGCGTCATCGTTTCACCAATGACGCTGGGCGACCCTCCAAATTTCCGCTTCCAGAATCCGGAACTGATCAAGACGACGGGTTCCGCGCCGATGTGGTCGTCGCCTGAATTGAACACCCGGCCGAGCGCGGGCTTGATTCCGAGGATGGGAAAGAAATCCGCGGATACCATTTCACCGTTCAAACGTTCCGCTTCGCCCTGGCCCGTAAGGTTGAATGCGTCGTGCCTATAGGCGGCCATGGCCTGGAAATCCTGATTCTCGCGTTGCCAATCGAGAAAATTCGGATAGGAAACAGAGGAGCAATCAAAATTGGCCCCTTTCGTACAAAGGGACATCAGTTGGTCTGATTGCGGATAGGGCAGCGGGTTCAGCAGCACGGCGTTCACGACCGAAAAAATCGCGGTGTTTGCGCCGATGCCCAATGCGAGCGTCAACAGCGCAATCGCCGTGAATCCGGGCTTTTGCAGCAACATTCGGAAGCCGAACTTGATGTCCTGCCAGAGAATGCCCATGCAACCCCCGCGATTCGTGATCTGTAGCCCGTGGTTTTTCGGAATCTTTCAGGACTTATTTCGTGCCGACGCTCGACTCCGATTCCTCGAAGTTCTCGTCCACGATGCGGCCGTCGAACAAATGAATGTTGCGGTCCGCGAATTTCGCGTAGCGCGGATCGTGTGTCACCATGCAGAGCGTCGAACCCTGCCGGTTCAATTCGCGCAGCAACTCCATCACCGCCTCGCCGTTCTTCGAGTCGAGGTTGCCGGTCGGCTCGTCCGCCAGCAGAATCGACGGTTCGCCCACCAGCGCTCGCGCCACGGCCACGCGCTGCTGTTGACCGCCCGAAAGCTGCGACGGGTAATGCTTCATCCGATGCGCCATACCCACTTTTTCCAGCGCCTGCTGCACGCGCTGCTTGCGGTCGTACGAGCCCATGCCGCGATAGGTGAGCGGCAGCTCGACATTTTCATACACGTTCAGATCCCCAATCAGATTGAACGCCTGGAAGATGAAGCCGATCTCGCGGTTCCGGATTCGCGTGCGCTCGGAAAGCGTCAGACGCGCGGCCGCCTTGCCGTTCAAGGTGTACTCGCCGTGGGTGGGCGAATCGAGAAGACCGAGAATCGAGAGCAGCGTGGATTTGCCGCAGCCCGACGGCCCGCCGATGGAGACGTATTCGCCCTTCTTGATTTGCAGATGAATGCCCGAAAGGGCGTGCGTCTCCACCTCGTCGGTGTAGAAAACCTTCTTCACGCCGTCCAAGTGAATAAGGATGTCGCTCGATGTTTCCATGTCCTCTCCTTTTTTCATTACGGCTTACGCGTTACGGCTTATCCGATATACGTTATGGAGCCTGAATGTGTTCCCGCGAGACCCGCCTGACGCGGACCCTGATTACTTCAATTTGATGCGATCGACGTTGTCCCAGGCGGACATATCCGAGAGAATCACCTGGTCGCCCTCGTTCAAGCCGCCCAGCACTTCAATGGTGGTAACGGAAGCGCGGCCCAGTTTTACGGTCGTGCGCTCGGCTTCATCGCCACTATCCACCAGCTTGAACAGGCCGACCGTGCTGTTCGGTTCACCGTGCACCGGCAATCCGACGTACAGCACATTCTGCAGATTCTCGATTTCAATCGTGCCGTCCACGCTGAGATCGGGCCGCGCGCCTTGCGGCAACGCCCCGTCGAGCGATACGTCCACATCCACCGTGCCGTTCACCACGTTGCCGGCGACGCGCGTGACGTGGCCGGAAACAATTCCATTGCGGGTGTCAATCGAAGCCTTCTGCCCGGGCAAGACGTTTTTCGCCTGCGTTTCCGCCACCTGGATCGTCGCTTTCAAATGCGTGGGGTCCGCCACGCGGCAGAGGTTCGTGCCGGGGGTCACCTGCTGGCCAACGTCCACCGGCACGTCCTGCAACACGCCGTTGATTCCCGCGCGGACGTGAAGAGCGTTGACCTGACTCTCCTTCAAGTTATAGAGCGCCCGGGCGGAATCCACCTTCGCCGCTTGCGATTCGAGCTGCGCTTTATTGGCCTCGGCCTGGATGTCCAGTTTTTGATTGTCGAGTTTGAGTTGAATCTCTTCCTGATCGGCTCTCATCTGCGATTGCTGGGCCAGCACGGACGCCTTCAGCCCCTGGTCGGCAAGCTGCTTGTCCGTTTGCGCCTGGAGCCGGTCCTGGTTGAATTGTCCGAGCAGCCCGGCATTGGTTTCCTTCAGCGCCATGAGCTGGCTATCGAGCTGAACCTTGAGGTTGTCGTAGTCGGCTTGCGCTTCTTTGTAGGCCAATTGCGCGGCGAGGGTGTCATCCTGAAGTTGCGGGTCGGAGAGCTCAAGAATAATCGAATCGGGTTTCACCGTCGCGCCCGAACGCAAAACGATGCGATCCACTCTCGCGTTGGACTGCGCGGGGATCCAGCGAATGTCTTCCGGCACCAGCGTGCCCAGGCCGCGCACCTCGCGCAACATGTTGCCGCGCGCTACAGTGCCGCTCCACACTGTTGAGCGATCCACGGTCGGCGCCGCGGGCTTCAACTTCGACAGCACCAGCGTTATGACGATCAGGAGGAGGACCGCGCCGCTGCCGTAGATGATTCGGCGAATCTTCTTGGCTTTGGCTAGTTCGGGTCGGGCAATATCCATGGAATGCTCCGCAGTATAACTACAGCGCACGCAGAAGGCCGTGAAGGGGCATTATAAGTGCTGTATTCCCAGGTTGTTAGCTGTAGTTTTTCAGGCTCGGACGGCCACCTTGCCCGCTATTGGGATTGCGTTGTCGCGCAAACGGACACTTCCCAACTACCGTTCTACGAGGCCGCGGCAGCGCAGTGGCGTCATTTTTGCGGTGTGGGGGCGATGAGTTTCTGAAACTCAGGCATGTCGGCAAGGTGCGCGAGGGTGGGGTTGTTTTTCACGAAATCAGCCAACTCGCTGGACGTGGCTCCAGCTTGGCGGGCGGCCCGGAGATGGCGTAGCGCACCCTTGTTGTCCCCTTGCGCGGCGCGGCACTGCGCCAAGGCGAACTCCAGCCACGGAGAGTCCGGGCGCGCCTCGGCGGCCAGAACGTAATACGGTTCGGCGGCGCGATACTTCTTTGCATCCAGGAGCGGTGCTGCAGTCTCAACCAAGGCCGAAAACACGCTCGCTAGCGCCCGCTCTAAAACGCGCTGGCTCTCGGGATGCTTTTCATCGAGCGCGTTTTCGCGAAGACGGGCAACGCGCATCCGGGTCTGTTCGAGAGAACTCGCATCGAGGTCCTTCACGCCGCGCACCCCGTTGCTCAAGTTAAAGACATCATCCTGAAGGACGCTCTGCTGCTCGATATCCGTTCTTTCGCGCTTGGCGGCGGCGATGCGCGTGGGGTTCTTGTCCAAGGCCGCTGCGCGAGCGGTCAGCGCAGAAGTATCCGCGAGACCCTGAAATGCGGCGGCAGCGGCGCGGTAGTCTTGCCATGCAAAATAGAGGTCGCCGGACTCTTCGAGCTTGCGGGCGCGTTCGGCGGCGCTGGCGAACTCGGCGGCGATGAAGTCCTCGTTGCGTGGGGCGCTCCCGTCCTTCATAGCCATGAGCGTCATCCAGGCGAGCGCCTCCTCCCAGACCTCGGGCGGAGCCCAATCATGCCCGTTGTCGAATCGCCGCAAGAAGTGCGCGTATCCCAGCGAATCGAGTTGCGCATCCAGATTCACCATTTCGCCGTAATTGAAGTCCAACAATCCCACTGCGCTGAACACTGGAAACACAGTCTTCGAGTTCGGCGGCGAGCCGTCGGCAAATCCTGCGCCGCTCAGAAAGACGCCGTGCGCGCACTGGCAAGTCTGTGCGTACCAGGCCGAAATGCGCGCTCCTCCGGAAAAGCCGGCGAGGTACACACGGCGATCGTCGATGGAAAGCCGCGCGTGTGTGTCCTCCCGGATGGCTTGCAAGGCTTCGATTCTGGGCCGCCCAGGGCCGTTCCGGGAATTGTTGGAGGCGGCGATGAGGTAGCCGTAGCGCTCAGCCGCGTCCTTCATGCGCTCAACCGGCAAGCGGCCGCGCGCCCCGGGATCAGACACGTAGATGATCGGCCAGCGCTGCGCCGGGGAGTAGTTCGATGGGATGTACAATGCGTAGCTCTGGGCCGGATTTACGACGCAAACCACGGCGGGCTGAATCTCGCCGCGGGGCAGCTCGCCCGGGCCCGGTGCGGGAGCTTGCTCCGGGGGTGAGGCCGCGGCAAAGGCGCAGGCACCAAGTATGAAAAGGAGGGAGACTTTACGCGAACTTGGTCGTGACATGAGTATGGGCCCGCAGGCGGCTGTACCACTCGTCGTGCGGCATTAACCGGCGCGGAGCGTTACGACCAATCTACAACCAAACCACGACTCTCTGCTAGAAACATCCGGAAAAAGGCGGAGAAGGAGAACCGGATGGCATTCCATATCAAGGAATGTGGCGATCTCTCCGTATCACTCGGCATTCTCATCGACGCGAGCTTCGAAACAAGATAAGGCCGCCACACACGAGAAGGCTAAATGTCAACGCAAAGTAGAAATGTCCGGTTTTGCGCTAGATAGAAATGTCCGCTTCCAGCCTTTTCGCCACGGGTGATCGGGAGGCGGAATGCGGTGGATTGTGATTTTGGTTTTGGGTTTTGGTTTGGCGTCGGTAAGTCCTGGAGGCCGTAGGCCGGAAGGACTTACCGATGCCGGCGCCGCGTCCGGGCAGGGACGCAAGGGCAAATAACGATCCCGGAAGCGCAGCCAGTGACTTCCATCGAGCCGTCGTTCGATCTCGGCGCGGGCGCCGCGCAGTCCCGCGCACACCGCTGCGCGGGGAACTCCCCAACGTTGGCCGTGCCATTTCACGGTGTGATCAGAAGCGACGGTCCGGGCCTTGCGCACACTCAGAATCTGCTCGAGATGATGCGTACGTTCCAAACGCCGATGCGCGTCGCTGCTCTGCGCCGGTTTCCTGGTAAAGCGCTCTTCCCAGAAAGGCCAGAAACGCATCTCGAGAAATCGGTTGGCCTCTTCCAGAGTGGCGATCTCGGCGATGCGCATTTCCTTCACCAGACGATCTTGTAGCGTGCCGAACAACCGTTCGATCCGTCCCTTCGCTTGTGGGCTGTGCGCCGCGATCCAGGCGATGTCGAGTTCGGCCAAGGCCCGGCCGAACTGCGTCCGCGCGGGCTCATCGCGCAGTTGTTCTTGCCATTGCACCGGCCGAGAGGTCACAAACAGGCCGTTTTTATCGGTGTACAGCGCGCGCGGCCGCCCGTATCGTTCCAGCCAGCCCCGCAGGGTGCGCAGGTTTTCTTCGCTGGAATCGTGCTCCGCAAAACGGCCCCAGACCCGGCTGGTGGCATCGTCAATCATCGCAATCAGATGGCAGGCCGGGCCGCGCTCCTCCAGCCAGCGGAACGGCGAGCTGTCCATCATCACCAGTTCGCCGAACGCGGAACGGCGCGGGCGCCAGACGTGCACCGACTTCAGGCGTTGCCGCCGAGGCCGCCACAACCCGGCTCGGCTCATCCAGTTCCGCAGCGTCTCGCGACTCACCCGAATACCGCGGCGCGCCAGATGCTCGGCGGCCAGCGTGGGTCCGAAACCGGCGTAGCTCGGCTGTCGCAACCAGCGGAGACTGCGCTGCTGGATCGCCTCAGCAATCTTGCGGTTCGAGGGATGTCCGCGCAGCCCATGCACCAGCGCGCCATCTCCGTCCGCGCGCAGCCGTACCAGCAGACGCCGGACGTGCCGGTCCGTCAACCGCAGACGCTCCGCCGCTGCGACTTGCCTCAAGTGACCTTCCTCGACTTCGTGCAACACCTTCAACCGATCTCGCTCTCGCTCGCTCATCTCGATCCGCTCTTCTCGCATCGGGCCCCCCGGCCCCTAGAAAAGCGGACATTTCTACTTTGCACAAACCGGACATTCTCATTTTGCGGCTACACACGAGAAGGCTAAATTGACTTCGCACAGGCCAGGGAATAGCATGGATTTTCTCGCATTCAATTGAGGATTCTGTGGGTGTCGCGGGCATGGTGTCAGAAACCAAATCGGGCAATGTGCTGGACCGCATCGTCGAAGCGCGCCGTGCGTCGGTGGCGCACCGCAAACGCGTGCTGCCCGAAGCCGTGCTGCGGATGGGAGCGGGGAAGGCGGAGCCCGTCCGCGATTTCCCCGGCGCCCTCACTCGCGAAGGCCTCAACGTCATCGCCGAATTGAAAAAGGCTTCGCCCTCGCGCGGCGTGCTGCGCGCGGAGTTCGATGCGGCGACGCTCGCGGCGGAACTCGAGCAGGCGGGCGCCGCGGCGCTCTCCGTCCTCACCGAAGAGGAATTCTTTCAAGGCGATTTGAATTACATGCGGCAGGCCCGCAAGCGCGTGGCCGTGCCGGTGCTGCGCAAGGATTTCATTATTGATGCATGGCAAATTTGGGAATCGCGCGCCACCAATGCGGACACGTTTTTGCTGATCGTTGCCGCGCTCACGCAGGATTCGCTGCAAAGTTTCCTCGCGCTCGGCCGCGAATTGGGCATGGAGCCGCTGGTGGAGATTCATTCGCGCGCGGAATTGGATCGCGCGCTCGCCGCTGATGCGCGCATCATCGGCGTAAACAATCGCGATCTGCGCACGCTCGAAGTGCGCGTCGAAACTTCCTTCGAGCTGATCGAGCTGATTCCGGACGATCGCATCGCCGTCGCTGAATCGGGGCTCCGCTCGCACGAGGATTTGCGCAAATTGCGCGCGGCCGGCTTTGACGCCTCCTTGATCGGCGAGCAGCTCATGACGCAGCCCAACGCCGCCGCCGCGCTCAGCGCGCTTTTAAAGCCTCCATCGGAGTAATCTTGTTATGGTTCGAGTCAAAATTTGCGGCATCACGAATTGGCCCGACGCGCGCCTCGCCGTAGATCTCGGCGCGCAAATGCTCGGCTTCAATTTTCATCCTGCAAGCCCGCGCGTGCTTTCTCCCGCCGCGGCGTGGAGCATTATTCGACGCCTGCCGTCGTGCGTGGTTCCCGTCGGAGTGTTCGTCAATTGGACGCCGGAAGCGGTGGACGCGCTCGCGCGTGCGATTCATCTCAAAGCGGTGCAATTGCAGGGCGATGAAACCGCGGCCCAGGCGCGCGGGTTGTCTCGCAAACACAAAGTGATCAAGGCGTTTCGCGTCTCGCCGGGATTTCGTCTCGCCGCGCTTGGCCGTTACTCGTTCGATTGGGCGAATCTCCTCGATGGGCACGCGTCTGGTCTCTACGGCGGCACGGGCCGCACGGTGGATTGGAGTGTTGCGCTCCGAGCGAAAAAATATGGCCGCGTCGTACTCGCCGGCGGTTTGCGCGCCGAAAACGTGAAGGAAGCGATTCTGGCCGCGCGCCCATTTGCGGTCGACGTTTGCAGCGGCACCGAATCGCGTCCCGGCAAGAAAGATCCCGCCCGCATGCGCGCCTTCTTCGACGCCGTGCGCGAAGCCGATCCCGCTTCGCTCCCCCACGCGGCCAAAAAGAAGATTGACAGCCGTGCGGGCCGCTCATAAACTTCTGTTTCCGGTTGCGAACCATGAAATTTGCACCCAACTACGCCTTTAGCTACCGCTTCTCCTACTGGTATTGGAGAAGCGGGCCGGTTGGGCTGCGCGGTTGAGGTGAGCCAGTAGGCGACTAACACCGAGCGAGATTCCCAGACGGGCCGCGATTCCAGAGACGAGTCGCGGCCCTTTGTTCGTCTGGGCGGAAAATTTTTGGGCCGACGCGAAAGCGGCAGGCCGAACGCAAAAAAAGCTGAGAGGAGAGGAAATTAACACCTTGTTGAAAAATGTCGTCGCGATGTCATCCCGATCCCGCAGCGGCGGGAGAGGGATCTGCTTTTCGCCAATAGTCGAGAAAAAAGCAGATCCCTCGTCGTCCGCCGCGGCGGACTCCTTGGAATGACACGTTCACCGAGTTTTTCAAGGGACTTCTAAATCCATGGTGGCACCCACGCAAATTTGGCCCGACGCACGAGGCCGGTACGGCCCCTACGGCGGACGTTTCGTCCCAGAGACGCTCGTCGCCCCGCTCGAAGAACTCGAGCGCGCCTACGCCGCAGCTCGTGCCGACGCTAATTTTCAGCGCGAACTGGACGACCTGCTTCGCAATTTCGCCGGCCGACCGACGCCGCTGCTTTTCGCCGATCGGCTCACCGCGCATCTCGGCGGCCCGCGCATCTACATCAAGCGCGAAGACCTCCTGCACACCGGCGCGCACAAAATCAATAATTGCCTGGGCCAGGGACTCCTCGCCGTTCGCATGGGCAAGCGCCGCATCATTGCGGAAACCGGCGCAGGCCAGCACGGCGTCGCGACGGCCACCGTGGCCGCGCGCCTCGGCCTCCAATGCGTCGTCTACATGGGCACCGAAGACATGGAGCGCCAGCGCCTCAACGTGATGCGCATGCGCATGCTCGGCGCGGAAGTCGTGGGCGTGGACGCCGGCAGCCGCACGCTCAAAGACGCCATTAACGAAGCGATGCGCGACTGGGTTACCAACGTCCGCACGACGCATTATCTGCTCGGCTCGGTGCTTGGCGCGCACCCGTATCCGAAGATCGTGCGCGATTTTCAACGCGTGATCGGTCGCGAAGCGCGCGCGCAGATCCTCGAAGCGGAAAAGCGCCTCCCAGGTTTGCTCGTCGCGTGCGTAGGCGGCGGCTCGAATGCCATCGGCCTTTTCCACGATTTTCTGGGCGACGCGTCCGTGAAGATGCTGGGTGTCGAAGCGGGCGGCCGCGGCACTACTCTCGGAGAGCACGCCGCGCGTCTGGCCGCCGCCGAGGGATTCGCCGGCGCGCGGCCCGGCGTTCTGCAAGGCACGTTTACGTATCTCTTGCAATCCGAGGAAGGCCAAGTCGCGACGACGCACTCCGTTTCCGCCGGCCTCGATTACCCGGCGGTTGGGCCCGAGCACGCCTGGCTCGCGGACCAGCATCGCGCCGAGTACACAGCCGTCGATGATGACGCCGCGGTCGCGGCGGCGCGTCTTCTCGCGCGCACGGAGGGAATTATTCCTGCGCTCGAATCCGCGCACGCCGTCGCGGAACTCGCCGCGCGCGCGCCGAGCATGAAACCGGATCAGCTTGTTATCTTGAATCTTTCCGGCCGCGGCGATAAGGACATGGAGATTTTAGCGCGCTACTTGTAGTGGCTGGCATTTGTGCGATGACCACGCGAATCACAACTCGCTTTCAGAAATTGCGCGAATCAGGCTCGATGGGCCTCGTCGCGTACATCACCGCGGGCGATCCTTCGCTTGAGGCCACCACCTCGTTCGTACTCGCGCTCGCCGCAGCCGGCGCCGACGTCATCGAACTTGGTGTCCCGTTCAGTGATCCCGTCGCCGACGGCCCCACCATTCAACGCGCCAGCGAACGCGCCCTTCGCGCGGGGACGACGCTGACAGGGGTGCTGGATGTGGTCCGCGCTGTGCGCAAGAAGTCCGAAGTGCCGCTCGTTTTGTTCAGCTATTACAATCCGATTCTCCAACGTGGCCTCGAGCGTTTCGCCGCCGATGCCGCAGCCGCTGGCGCCGACGGCGCGCTGGTGACGGATTTGACTCCCGAAGAAGCCGGGGATTATCGCGCCGCCATGCAGGCGCGCTCGCTCGACACGATTTTTCTCGCCGCGCCCACTTCGCCGGACGCGCGCCTGGAAATCATCGCGCGCGCCTCGACGGGTTTCCTGTATCTGATTTCTCGCACTGGCGTAACCGGCACGAAGGACACAATGCCGGACGATCTTCCGAATCTCGTGCGCCGCGCGCGGCGTTTCACGCAACTGCCGATTGCCGTCGGCTTTGGAGTTTCGCTGCCGGGCCACGTTTCGTTGCTGGGCGGATTGGCGGACGCCGCGGTCGTGGGTTCAGCGCTGGTGGAAGAGATTGAGCGCGCCGAATCGGTCGAAGCCGCCGCGCGCGCGCTGGGGGATCGCATTCGATTGCTGAAGGGAGCCGCGCTCGAAGGGATGAGCCGGCGGAGACAAAACGCATGAAGAGCATCGAGGATTGGCGGAGCAGGATCGATGAGATCGACCGCAAGCTCGTGGAGTTGCTGAACGAGCGCTCGCAGTGCGCGCTGGAGATCGGAAAAATCAAGCGTCAGCGCGGCGAGCCGCTCTACCAGCCGGAACGCGAGCGAGAGGTTCTGGACGCCGCGGAGCGCGTCAATCGCGGCCCGCTTTCCGAAGCCGCCATTCGCCGGCTCTTCGAGCGCATTTTGGACGAAGCGCGTTCCGTCGAGCGCACGGTCATGCACGAAAACCAAACGGAATAAGCGATGCGTGGGGCCAGCCGCCCGCGCGCCGAAACTGCACAGAAAGAGAGAGGAACCCGATCATGGTCGTCGTCATGCAAGAAGGAGCCACCGAGGCGCAGATTCAGCACGTCATCGATCGCCTCGTCAGCATGGGTTTTGACATTCATCGTTCGACCGGCGAATCGCACACGGTTCTCGGCGCGGTCGGCGTGCACCCGGATTTCGATACGCGCGACGTCGAACTGCTCGACGGCGTGCGCGAGGTAATGCGGATCACGCAGCCCTACAAGCTTGCCAGCCGCGAATTTCGCCCCGCCGGAAGCATCATCGAAGTGAGCAAAGGCGTGCGCATCGGTGGGCCTGAAGTCGTGGTGATGGCCGGCCCTTGCGCCGTGGAAACCGCCGATCAAATCAATCTCATCGCCGAGCGCGTCGCGCAGAGCGGCGCGAAGGTTCTGCGTGGCGGCGCATTCAAGCCGCGCAGTTCACCCTACACGTTTCAGGGCCTGGGCGAGGAAGGACTCAAGCTGATGCGCAAAGCGGCCGATCGCAACGGTCTCGGCGTCGTGAGCGAGGTCATGGATCCGTCGCAAATTCAGCTGATGTTGCCGTACGTGGACATGCTGCAAGTCGGGGCGCGCAACATGCAGAATTACCATCTGCTTCGCGCGCTCGGCGAAGTCCAGAAGCCGATTCTGCTGAAGCGCGGACTTTCCGCAACGATCGAGGAGCTGCTGCTTTCCGCCGAATACATTTTGGCCGGCGGAAATTACAATGTCGTTCTCTGCGAGCGCGGCATCCGCACCTTCGAGACTTCCACGCGCAACACGCTGGACATCGCCGCGATTCCCGTCATCAAGAAACTTTCGCATCTGCCGATCATTGCCGATCCGTCGCACGGCACCGGACGCCGCGATAAGGTCGTGCCGATGGCGCGCGCGGCCGTCGCCGCAGGAGCCGATGGCCTGCTCATCGAAGTCCACAACGATCCCGAGCACGCGCTCTCGGACGGCGCGCAATCTCTCTTTGTCGATCAGTTCGCGCAATTGATGGCCGAATTGCGCATCATCGCTCCCGCCGTCGGACGCCGTGTGGCTTGAGGCATGCCCGTGCGTTTCAGCCGCGTCACTATCATCGGCACGGGCCTCGTAGGCGGCTCGTTCGCGCTGGCGTTGCGCAAACTTCGTCCCCGCCCGCGCGTCGTCGGATGGGACAAGCCGGAAGTGCTGCGCGTTGCGCGCAAACGCGGCGCAATCGATAAAGCCGAGCCGAATCTGGCGCGTGCCGTCGCGGGCGCCGATCTCGTTTACATGGCGCTCCCCGTCGGTGCGACGCTCGAAGTGCTTCCGCAAATCGCGCGCGCCGCCGCGCCCAAAGCCCTCGTCACCGATGCCGCAAGCTCTAAACGCGCCATCTGCGCTCGCGCCGACGAATGCTTTCCGCGCGCGCCCAGCGGCCGCCGCGCCGCTTTCTTCCTCGGCGGGCATCCCATGGCCGGCAAGGAAGTTTCCGGCATCGCCGCGGCCGACGCCAAACTGTTTCATGGCGCGCGTTACGCCTTAATTTCTCGCGGCGGCGAATCCGGAAAAAAAGTGGACCCGCGCGTCGCGGCTTTCGACGCGCTCCTCCGCAAACTTGGCGCACAGCCGATTTGGATGAATGCGGAATCGCACGATCGCGCCGCGGCCATCGTCTCGCATCTCCCGCAATTGCTGGCCGTGGCGCTCGCCGGCGTCGTCCGCGCCGCCACCGATGAGTCTGGCCTCCCGGTCACGCTCGCAGGACGCGGCCTGCGCGACGCCTTGCGTCTCGCGGGAAGCCCGTATTCCGTCTGGCGCGATATCGTGCTCACGAACACGGATCACATCGACGCCGCCCTCGATCGCATGGGCCAGGCCATCGAGAACTTGCGCGCGGTGCTGCGCGGCCGCGAACTCGAAGCCGAATTCGCCGACGCCGCCGAACTCTACAAAATTCTTCACGATTTGCAGTAGACTCAGTCCGCCAAAATGGATAAGCGAGTCCCCAGCGCCGACGCCGCCATAGCCAATTTGCAGGATGGCGCGACGATTCTCATGGGCGGATTCGGACTCTGCGGCATCCCTGAAAACCTGATCGCGGCCCTCCGCCGCAAGGGGTCGCGCAATCTCACCGTCGTCTCCAATAATGCCGGTGTCGCCGATTTCGGCATTGGCTTGCTCCTGCAAACGCACCAAGTCAAGAAAATGATCGCCACTTACGTCGGCGAAAACAAATTGTTCGAGCAACAGGTGCTCGCCGGAGAGTTGGAGGTCGAGCTGAATCCGCAGGGCACTTTGGTCGAGCGCCTTCGGTGCGGTGGCGCTGGCCTCGCGGGCGTGTACACGCCCACCGGTGTGGGCACGATGGTCGCGGAAGGCAAAGAGGTCCGCGAGTTCGACGGACGTAAATTCCTTCTCGAGCGCGCCCTCCGTGGCGATTTCGCGTTCATCAAAGCCTGGAAGGGCGACCGCTGGGGCAATCTGATCTATCGGCGCACCGCGCGCAATTACAATCCGGTGATGGCCACCGCCGCCAATTTCGTCGTTGCCGAAGTTGAGGAACTCGTCGAACTCGGGAAGCTCGCGCCGGATTCCATTCACACGCCGGGAATTTACGTTGACGCAATTTTCCAGGGCTCCGCCTACGAGAAACGCGTGGAAAAGCGCACCACACGCAAGCCGGAAAGAAGCTGACAAGTGCAGCAAAGTTTTCGTGCGAAGTTTTGATTTTCTGGCGTCCAGAGGCCCACGATGGGTAAGCAGCGTCTTGAAGCGTTCACCGACGGCGTGCTCGCCGTCATCATCACCATCATGGTGCTCGAACTGAAGGTGCCGGCGGGCTCCACGCTCGCCTCTTTGGCATCGAGCTTACCGATTTTTCTAGCCTACGCTCTCAGCTTTACCAACGTCGCCATCTTCTGGAACAACCATCACCACATGCTCCACGCCACCGAACGAATCAACGGCATGGTGCTCTGGGCCAACCTGTCCTTATTGTTTTGGATTTCCCTGATACCGTTTGTCATCCGCTGGATGGACGAAACACATTTCGCTTCCACGCCCACGGCGTCTTACGGCGTCGTATTGTTCATGGCGGGGCTCGCCTATCTCTTTTTGGAGCGAGCCATCATCGCGTGCAACGGCCCCAATTCAAGACTGGCTCGCGCCATCGGCGGCGAACGGAAGGGACTGATTTCGCTGGCGCTTTACGCCTCGGCGATTCCGCTCGCCTACAAACGCCCTTGGATCGCGCTCGCGCTCTACGTCGTGAACGCCATGGTGTGGTTCATCCCCGATCGGCGAATTGAATCGTCCTCGTAGCGGCGGGTGGTGAAGGCTTGGCAGCTTGGCCGAGTTCGGCAGTAGCGAGTTCCTACGATACAGCGCCCTGTTTCAACTCAATTAATTTCTGGAATTCCGGCTCGTCGTGCAAACAATCGAGATCGGCATCCTTAGACGCCCACGCGCGGTTACTGTAACCGGCGGCAAATGCTTTCTTGATCGTCTCGAGCGCCTCCGTTTTTTTCCCTAAGACGCCATAAGTGCACGCCGCATTGTAAAGCGTGTTCGGATCGCCGGGCCGCAGCGCAACCGCTGTCTGCAAGTGGCGGATACTCTCGTCCGCGTCTCCTCCGCTGTAGGCGAGGTTAGTAGCGAGCAGAATCCGCGCGCGCACGTCCTCCGGCACCAATTCCAATTGTTGCCGGAGAACTTTCGTCATGCGGTCGCGGACGTGTTCGGCCTCCTTTTTCCGCCCGAGCCGTTCCAGCGCCTGATCGTAAGGGATGTACGTGTTGTAGTCGTCGCCGTTGGCTTCGATGGCCCGCTCCGTCAGTGCCGCCGCTTCCTCGTAACGGCCGGATGCGAAATAGGCTCGGCCCAGCATGTTCCACGACGCCTCGCACTCGGGTTTGCGCTCGATCGCGCGCCACGCCAGCAGCGCGGTCTCCTCGAACTTCTTTTGCCCGTAACACAGCCGCGCATGCGCCACCAGCACTTCCGGCAAATCGGGCGCGAGCGCCGTTGCCCGGCCGCACGCGGCCAGCCCGCGCTCGATCCATTTCGGATTCTGCTCGCGGATTTCGTAGATCAGCCCGCACAAGTGCGCAATCCCGGCGTGCGCCAGCGCGAAATTGGGATCGAGTTGAATCGCCTGCTCGAACATCTGCAGGCCGTAATCCACGTTTTCGCGCCGGGTGTAGCTTCTGCCGCGCAAATAGAAGTCGTACGCCTGCGGATTCTCCGTCGGCTTGCGGGCAATAATTCTTTCTTCCTGCGGCGTCAGCGTAATCCGCAGCGCCTGCGCGATGCTCCGCGCGATCTCTTCCTGAATGGCGAAGACGTCTTCCAGTTGCCGGTCGTAGCGCTCGGCCCACACAGAATGCCGCGTCGAAGCTTCCACCAATTGCGCCGTGATTCGCACGCGATTGCCTGCGCGCCGGATCGAGCCCTCCAGCACGTACGCCGCGCCAAGCTGCTGGCTCACCTGCTGCGCGGTTACCGGTTTGTCGCGGAACGCCAGCATCTCCGAACGCGGGAAAATCTCGAGTTGCGCGATCTTCGATAGCTCCGTGACGATATCTTCCGTGATGCCGTCGCGAAAGTATTCGTCCTCTTTCGCGCCGCTCTGATTCTCAAAATAAACCACCGCCACGGATTTTTGCTTCGTCGAGACCGCCTGCGGCCCGGAACCCGAATCGCTTTTCTCGGCGCCGGGCCGCTTGCTCGCTCCCAAGTCGCGGCTCAACCGCTTCAAATCGGCGCGCAATTCCGCGGCAGTTTGACAGCGCATGTCGGGATCCTTCTCCAGCGTCTTCGCGAGAATTTGGTCGAGAGCCAGCGGCAACCGCGCGTTGAGTTCTTTTGCGGGCGCAGGGGTGTTGTGCAGGATCCCGTCGAAAATCACCGCCGAGGTGGTCCCGGAAAACGGCACGCCGCCGGTCGCCATCTCATACAGCACCACGCCCAGCGAAAATAAATCCGACCGCGCGTCCAGCTCTTCGCCGCGCGCCTGCTCCGGCGACATGTAAGCCACCGTGCCCATCGAGCTGCCGGGGCTGGTCAGCTGGTCCGCGTAAGGCAGATGCGTCAGCGTGCGCATGGATCCGCCAGCGGAAGATTCGGCGGCATGGGGGGCGGCGGGGGCTAATTTCGCCAGTCCGAAATCCAAAATTTTCGCCTGCCCGCGCTCCACTAGAAAAATATTCGCCGGTTTGATGTCGCGGTGCACGATGCCCTTGGAGTGCGCCGCGTCCAGCCCGTTCGCGATTTGAGTCCCGATCTCCAATAGTTCGGAGACTTCGATCGGCTTCCCGCTGATTCGGTGTTTGAGTGTTTGGCCCTCGAGCAGCTCCATAGCGATGAACGGCCGCCCCTCGTATTCGCCGATATCGTAAATCGTGCAGATATTCGGATGATTTAGCGAGGACGCCGCGCGCGCTTCGCGCCGGAACCGTTCCACGGCTTGCGCGTCCGAAGAAATGTCGTCGGGCAAGAACTTCAGCGCAACGTTGCGGCCCAGGCGCGTGTCCTTCGCTTTGTAAACGACGCCCATACCGCCACCACCGAGCTTCTCGATAACGGTGTAATGGGAGATCGTGCTGCCGATGATGGAGGAGGCCTCAGGCACAGGGCGAACATTTTACGCCACCGCTCCGAAGCAGGCAATCGCGCACCACGTCGCCGCGAGCTAGCGGGCCGTGCAAACACTGGCTAACGGGTGCCGGAGATTCCGTTGTCTCCAAGGCGGGAAGAAGCGTAGGATATGCGGCTTGCGGCAATCGCCGGCGCCGCAATGGGATTCGAGCCAAATTGGGTGGTGCCTTCCCTCCGAGGAAAACGCGATGCGCATTTTGGGATATATACTGCTGATCGTCGGGATTCTTTTCCTGGTTCTATTCGGGTTGGCGGAAGCCGGCGGCGGCCATCTTGGGTTCATTCCTTTCTATGCTTCGTTCTTCCTGATCATCAGCGGCGGGACGCTGGCCACCAAAGGAAAGGGAATTGTGCAAGCGAAGCCGTCGGCGGCGCCGCTGCAAGCAGGCGCGCAGACCGCGCCTGTGCAAGCGCCAGGTCGGCCCGTTGCGGCTTCCGGGGAATTTGCGACTGTAGACTTGCCGCTCACTCCGGAGGTGGCCGCCGTGCTTGCGGATCAAGGTGCGAGCAAGAAGCGAATTCTGCTCTACATCGTCGGCGGATTCCTGGTGCTCTTTGTCGGACTGGGCGTTGTGCTCGACGTGACGGACAAGACGCCTGGGGAAGGCCGCACTTTTCTGATGATCTTGGGTGGAATTGGTGTGGCGATGGCAGTCCTGATCTACGGCATATCGTGGCTCACGAGTCTGAAGCCCATTCGCCGCGATCTAAACGGCACCACTTACCTCCGAACCACTGGGCCGGTGAGCGTGGCATCAATGCGTTCCGGAGGGATGCTTCGGTTGGCCGATCGCGCCTTCTTAATGAACGGGCGTGGCGGCATGAAGGAATTGAGCGTTCTGGGATGGGGAACGGTGGATTACTCTCCGCACGGACATGTAATTTTGGGTGCGTGGAACCGCGAGGGGCAATGCGTCTATCACCTGCCGGGATATAGCGTGGGAGCTGCTTCCAGCCGAGTGTAGCTTCATCAACCCCTATCAGTGCACACTTCCGGAATCCGGTTCGGGCCTCAGCTTAGCTTGCCTCCAGGCAGCATTTGTGAGATGCCTTGAGGGGAACAAACGAGCAGCCATGCCACTGACCGACAACGAAAAGCGCGAATTGATCGCCCGGCGCGTCGCGCAGGAATTGCGCGACGGCTTCTACGTCAATCTCGGCATCGGCACGCCCACGCTCGTCGCCAATTACATTCCGCCCGGCATGGAAGTCGTTCTGCAATCCGAGAACGGCATGCTCGGCATCGGTCCCTATCCGCTCGATGACGACGTGGATCCCGATCTCATCAACGCCGGCAAGGAGACGGTCACCGAGGTCCCAGGCTCCAGTTATTTTTCCAGCGCCGATTCTTTCGGCATGGTGCGCGGCGGCCATGTGGACCTCACCGTTCTCGGCGCGTTGCAAGTGGACGAGCAGGGCAATCTGGCGAATTGGGCCATCCCCGGCAAAATGCTGAAGGGCATGGGCGGCGCGATGGATCTCGTCGCCGGCGCGCGCCGCGTGATCATTGCCATGGAGCACGCCACCAGAGAAGGCCAGCCAAAAATTTTGAAGCAGTGTTCGCTGCCGCTCACCGGCGTGGGTGTGGTGGATTTGATCGTCACGGAATTGGCCGTGATCGAAGTTGCGCCCGAGGGCTTGGTCCTGCGCGAAATCGCGCCTGGGGCGACGCCGGCCGAAATCCAGCGCCTCACCGAACCGCAGCTTCATCTCGCGCCGGACGTGAAGGAGATTCGCATTTAATCGCCTAACGGCGACACACGTTCGCCTTTGCCGGGTTTTCGCAGCGCCACCCTTCAGGGGGGCATCCGCGTTTTGCTCTTTAGGAGCCCGGAGCTTTAGCTCCGGTGCAAACGCCAAAAATCGAAGGGGCTTTTGCCCCTGAGGTCCCAAACGGTTCTTGTAGGCATTTTGGCGCCGGCGCACTAAGATTGGTCGAAGGAAAATCTGATTATGGAAGCGCACTCCATCGTCGTCGTGAACCTGCACAGCCCCAAGGAGAAGCTCTGGGGCGAGATGGTCGAGATGCATCCGGCCGGAATCACCTTGCGGGGCATCGATCTGAATTCTTTCGATGAGTTTATCCGCCAGGTGCTGGATCCCGAAGGCGAGCGCATCGGCCTGCCCACACTTTTTTTTCCGATGCTGCGCATCGAGCGCATCGCTCTCGACGAAGCGCGCGGCTCCATTCCTTCGCTGGCCGAGCTGTTCGAGCGCAAGGTGGGCCAGTCGCTGCGCGATTATCTTTCGCAATTTGTTTGAACTCTCCGGGAGCTTCCGAGAATGGCTTCGCGCATTTTCACGGTCCCGAACGAGCTGACGTTTCTGCGTCTCGGCTTCCTTCCGTTTTTTCTGATCACCGTAATCTACGGACATTATCGATGGGCGCTTATCCTGCTGATCGTGGCTGCTTTCACCGATGGCTTGGACGGGGTGCTCGCCCGCCGGCTCAACCAGAAATCGGAGTTGGGCGCGTATCTGGACCCGATCGCGGACAAGCTGCTGCTCTCTTCATCGTTTGTCGTGCTGGCTCTGAAGGGGAAAATTCGCTGGTGGCTCACCATTCTCGTCCTGAGCCGCGACGTCCTGCTGCTCACCACCGCCGTGGTAATTCTGCTCGTTGTGGGGTACCGGCGATTTCCGCCGAGCACTTACGGCAAGCTCACCACGCTGTTTCAAATTCTTTTTGTTTTCGCAGTGCTGGCGATGGCCGCTACGCCGTGGTCGTGGGTCCCGCTGGTGCGGCGCATCTTGGCTGACCTGGTGGCTGTCTTCACCGTCTTTTCAGGATTTCACTACAGCGTGATCGTCGCGCGGCGATTGACCTCAAGCTGACGGATCTCCCAGTATTTCAGCGTCCGAAGTAGCCCAGAAGCATAAAGCCGAAACTCACCGCGACGGCGAGCCCGGCGCCCAAGCCCATGATCCGCGCGTTCCGCTCCTCCGCCATGCCCGACGGCTGCCGGTCCGGCATGATTTTGCCAAGAAGAAAACCCGAAACAAATCCGCCCGCGTGGGCGAAGTTATCGGTGCCGCGCAGAATGAGGCCCAGCACGGCGATGTAGATGAGCCAATAGATGAGCTGCTTGCGCAGCATCTGCATTCCAATCCCAGAACGACGCGAGGTAATTGCGAGCAGGACCCCAATCAGTCCGAGCAGCGATCCCGAAGCGCCCACGCTAAAGCCACCGAAGAAGGAACTTACAACGTACCCGAATGCGCCAGTGAGGACGAAGATGAAACAGTATCGCGCCGAACCGTATAACTCTTCGACGACAGGTCCAATGTCCATCAGAATCCACATATTGAATCCGATGTGTATCAGGCTGCCGTGCAAGAAGATCGCCGTGATCAGCCGCCAGGGCTGCCACCCCAAAAGTGGTATTGCGGACATTGGCCGAGACGCGCCCAGTTTATCGACGACTTCGCCGGCGATTCCGCCGAGTCCGAACAAACCGCCTCCGCCGGGATTCGCGCCTGCGATGCGCATCGTGAGCACGAGACTCAGGCCGTACATCAGGCAGCACAGCGTCAGAAAGCCGTACGTAGCGGGCGAGGTCTGCGGAAGAAAGCGGCTGAGCGACTTGCTTGCCGCCGCCATCGAAAACGAAACGTTTGAGCCGCAACTGAAGCAGGTCTTGGCGGTCGAGCCCACCAGTGTGCCGCAGTTCGGGCAGAGGCGCGGCCGCCCAACCGTCTGCTCCGAGCGATTCGAGCGAAAGAAATTCTTGATGGATTCACGCCAGCGTTCGAGCCGGTAGCGCAGGCGGAGCGGGAGGGGCACAGGTCTCCTTGCGAGCGTTCGGTGCTGTGCCTATAATACGAAAAAGTTGCCGGGAACGAAAATTCGATTGGCGCCCCGAAGGGATAAGGTCAGATGGATAACTGGGAAGAAATCGGACGCAAGATTGATGGCGAATTCGCCCGCATCCGCGAGCTTCTGGAAAAAGAGATAAAACCGCAGACTTCGCAGAAAGCGGCTGACGCGTTGCGTGCAGCTTCCAAGCGCTTGGCTACCGCGGCGGACCAAATCGAGGCGCGAATCGCCCGCCAGGCTGCGGCAGCGGGCAAAGACGGACAGGCGGGCAAGAAGTGAAATTGGGACCGGCGTGAAATCCAACGGCCGCCGGCGGGCACCGCAGTTTTTTTTCATCGCGAGCCTAATTCTTTTCGCCGGGATTGCCTTCGGTTGCGGCAATCGGCCGGTCGTCTCGAACGTGCCGCCGGCGCCGGTTCCCCCCGCCACCTCGCCCGCTCCCCCAACTTCGCCGAAGACCACTTCGCCGGCGGGTTCGGTCAATCCGATTTATTCCGAGCAGGGTATGGCTTCATGGTACGGATACCCGTTTCACGGGCGTCGCGCCTCCGACGGCGAGATTTACGACATGAATCAGATGGTGGCGGCGCACCGCACGCTGCCCTTCGGCAGCATCGTCCGCGTAACCAATTTGAATAACGGCAAACAAACGGAAGTGCGCATTATCGATCGCGGTCCTTTCGTCGAAGGGCGCATCATCGATCTTTCTTTGGCGGCCGCGCGCGCGATCGACATGGTGGGCACGGGCACCGCTCCGGTGAAACTCGAAGTGATTGCAGGTCCGTCGAATCCCACGACCGGAATTTTCGCCGTGCAGATCGGCGCCTTCTCGGACGCGGCGAACGCGGACCGCATCCGTGAGCGCATGCTTCAGACATATGCGAGCGTTACAATCCAGGAAATCGACACGCCGAACGGGCATTTCTATCGCGTGCGCGTCGGGCGTTATGCTACGGAAGATGAAGCGCAGCAAGCGGCGGCCAAATTGGCGCGGGACGGCGGGTTCCATTCATTTGTGGTCCGATTGGACGAGGGACAATGAGCGAAACTGATTGCATTTTTTGCCGCATCTCTAAGAAAGAAATTCCGGCGAAGCTTGTCTACGAAGATCCCGAAATCTTCGCGTTCGAGGATTTGCATCCGCAAGCTCCGACGCACATCCTGATTTGCCCGCGAAAACACATCGTGAATCTCAGCGACGCCGCGCCGGAAGACGCATCGCTGCTCGGCCGTATTTCACTGGTTGCCGCGCAACTTGCGCGCGATCGAAATCTGACCGCCGGCTATCGCACCACGATCAACAACGGCGCGGGCGCGGGCCAGTCTGTCTTTCACCTTCATTTGCATCTGATGGGCGGCCGCGCGTTTCACTGGCCGCCGGGTTAGCGCTTCAGGCGGAGTCGCTGATCCGCTGTGCCGTGAAGCAGTGAGTGAACAGCCCGGCTTTCCGTTCAGCTATTTGCCAGCCTTTGCGCGACGGCCATAGCGAGGAGAGTTCATTTCCCGCAAATCCTGCCCGCACGCTGGCCTTGCCGTCATGTCGGGTGACGTTGTTGCAGCCAATGAGCCCCAGCAGCGAAGCCCCGAAGAGCGAGAAATTGGCCCGCTGCGGCTCACACGCCACAAAGACTTCGGTTTGATCGGCGGCCAGCGCCAGAAGTTTTCGGAGATCGTTCTCCAGGAAATGGTGCAAGAAAAGACTCGCGATAGTGATGTCGAACGATTGCGGATCCGGCCGCACGAGCCACTCAAAAACGTCCGTCTTGACGCACTCTACGTGCCACGACAGCACTTCAAATTCCGCTACGATCTGCGAAGTTAGCAGCCGCTGCCGGTCCACCAGCACCACCCGCATCGGCTTCCACCGCGGCGCGATCATCCTTGCCAGTTGCAGCAGGAGGGTTCCGTCGCCGGCCCCCAGATCCACAATCGACTTTGGGTGCCGCTCTGTGAACGCACCGCCCAGCGCCCGGTTCACGATGCGCGCGTGCCCCATCAACGCATTGACTCGTCGCAGATCCTGACGCGACCGCATCGCGCGAGGATCATCTGCAGACAGTTCATCCAGAAGTTCCGACTTAACCTCGCGCTTCATGTATCCGATTTAATTGAATGTCGATGAGTGTTCATTTCACTTCGCTTGAAATGTGACGGCTGGCCAGCCGTGTCCGCCCTAATCTTCATTGGACAGCCAAATGGAGGATACTTTTCCATTCCGGATGCTGAAGCTCGCCGCTCTCAAATCGTCGCCGGTTAGATCATTGTAGAGCAATGACTTCTCGCCAATGTTCGGCTTGGGATCCGAGGGCCGGTAGCCCCGGACCGCAAAACGATAGTCCTGCGCATCAATTTTGCTTTCTGACGGCGGCTTCCCGTACGTCCTTATGACATCATCCTCAGAACTTCCGATTCCTACACCCTCCGGAGTCTTCCACGCACTTAGGTCTTCTGTAGTAACCCTCTTCCCCGTGTGCATACAATTCGGAAAATCGCTCAGGAAAACTGCGCCTGCCGCGCCGGGCTCCTCTCCAATCTCGTCAATATATAGAAACTTTTTCTCATCCTGCGACTGATAGCAATAAGGGAAGAACTGGGTAGCCCGTGGCGCCGGCGGCCCGAGCTGTTTAAACAAAGTGCGAAGCGGGATGTCGTGATCAACACAATATGGGCCAAGGCATCTCGGCCCCGTATAGCCCTGTTTGCCGGACACACCGCCCACCAATAGCGTGAGTGCCAGAAAAACCGTCTTTCTTGCCATCGCTCAACTCCGGATCAGAGGCTCTAGTCTTAATTCTTGCACTCGGGGGATGCCCAAAGCTTTCCATGTTGACGGCCGCACAAGAAAATCGTCGAAAGAAACGAGCGGCTGAATTCTATTTGTGAGCCATTGTGAACACACCATCCCACGAGGTTTCAGGTTCTGCGACGAGATACTCCTGACAGCGAATCTTGTAGATGCGGGCGGGGCCGTCGCTGGGCCAGCGCTCGAGCAATTGATCGAAGAGTGCGAGCGCTTCGGGCCAGCGGCGCTGTTGATAGTGCGCCCGGGCGCTCACGAAAAATGTCGCGCGTTCGTCTTGCGCGGCCGCATCGGTATTCTCGTCGTTGCGCGCGCCGAGCAATTCGTAGATCGTTACCGGCTGCGTCTTGCCTTTCACGCGAATCAGATCCAGCTCGCGGAAAATAAGCTGCGAGTTTGCGGCGGATGCGTAGGTGCTTTGGCTGACGACGATGTGCGTCGCGTATTCCTTGTTCAGTCCTTCGAGGCGCGACGCGAGATTCACGCTGTCGCCCATCGCCGTGTAGCCGTAACGCAGTTCCGAGCCCATATTGCCGACTGAAGCGACGCCCGTATTGAGGCCGATGCCGATATCGAGGCGCGGCTTGCCTTCCGCTTCCCATTTCTTCTGCAGCACTCCGAGCCGCTCCATCATTTCGAGAGCGGCGAAACAGGCGCGCTCGGCATGGCCCGCTTCCTCAAACGGCGCGCCCCAAAAGGCCATGACGGCGTCGCCGATGTATTTGTCGAGCGTGCCGTTGTTGCGGAAGACGATCTGCGTCATGTCCGTCAGATATTCGTTCAGCAGCGCGGCCAGTTCCTGCGCGTCGAGCCGCTCGGAGATGGTGGTGAATCCGCGGACATCGCTGAACATCACGCTGATCTCCGTCTTGTGCGGGCGCACCAGATCGGGATTCTCGAGAAGGCGGCGAATCACTTCTGGGCTGAGATACTGCTGGAACGCGCCGCGAACGCGCCGTGTCTCCTTCTCTTCGGTGAGTGCGCGATAGAGCGCGACGAGGCCCACGTTGGAAACCAGCGTGAGCGCCGGCATCGTGAAATTCAGCCACCAATCCTTCAGAAACGCGAAGTAGACGCCCAGCGTGAACGGCACGAGCAGCAGCGCGCCAAACCACAGCCAACGGGGTTTGGACAGCGCGAGCCAGACTCCGACGGGAATGCCGAACAGCAGGATAAGTCCGACATCGATAAAAAACTGTTCGCCGCCGCGCTTCAGAACGTGCTGATTCAAAATGTTGTCGATCACATTGGCGTGAATTTCGACGCCGGGATAATCCAGGCCGCCATAGGGAGTGGAACGCAGGTCTCCGATGCCGGTGGCCGACGCTCCGACGAGAACAATTTTCCCGCGAAACGTGCCGGGTGCGAATTTCCGGTTCACCACATCCGCAATGGAAACGTATTTGTAGGTGCGGACGGGCCCCAGATAATTGATCATCATCCGGCCGATGTGATCAGGCTGCACGGAAAACGACGGCCCGAACTCGATCTTAGATATACCGACGGGACCAAAATCCACAATCATCTGGTTGTCGGGCACGTGAAGGAACAACCGCACGGTTTGCAAATCGAGCGAGCCATACAGGTCCCAATCCTGGGGGTCCTTCGAGCGGCCGTAGGGAAGCACGAGAAGGGAATGGCGAACGACGCCATCCGGATCGGGCTCGACGTTGAAGAAGCCGGTGGCTCCGTGCGTTTCTCGAAGCGCATCGCTCAAGGCTGGAATATTCGCCTGCGTGCCCTGCGGGATCAGATCGGCGTAGGACTGCATCAAGCGGACGAGATCGTCTTGGCCAGTTTTCGGGTTCGCGGCGAGCTCCCCTGGCAGCGAAAAATAGGCAAGGATGTTCGCATCCCGGTCGAGCGACTTGTCGCTGACGCCTTCGAGATCAGCTTGCGAATACAAGAAGAAATTTCCGAGCACGATCGGCTCGTCGCGACGGATGGCCTGTGCGAATTTGTCATCGGTGTCGTACTCATGAGCGAGGCGCTCAAGATCTTGCCAGACGCGCGGGTCGAGCCGTACGCCTTGTTGCTGCTCCTGCTGTTCGATGCGCGCAGTCAATTCGTGGACGGGCGCGGACGATTCGTCGGGCTTGCTGAAGGTGATGTCGAAGCCGACGACCGAGGCGCCATCTTCATGCAGGGCGTCCAGCATCTGGGCGAAGTAAGCGCGCGAAAAAGGCCAATGGCCGAGGATCTCCTGCGAGCGCTGGTCAATATCCACGACGACGATCCGGGGATCGGGATGCGAATAACGCGCCGGACGTATGCGGAACCGCGTGTCCAGCGCGTCGAGCTCGAGACGGTTGATGAAAGCGAAGATCGGAGTGGGCTTTTCGGCCACGAACGTGACCAGATAGACGGCGAGAGCCGCAATCGTCAGGGCGAAGCTGATGGTGAGGGGAAGTTTTCGATCCCAAAGCGCGCGCAATGCGCGGCGGCCCGCGCCTGCAGGTTTTGGATTCTTCCCGCCGCTTGCGGACTTAGGCATGGCCGGGCGGCAGGGATCAGTCGCGATAAAGGAAATTCAACCGTACGCGGCCGACCTCGATGAGATCGCCGTCATTCAGACGCGTGGGATGCAATATCGGCTCGCCATTGATCCGCGGAATGCGGTCGCCGCGGCCGAGGAAGTAGCCGTCGTCATGTTTGTGAATCTGCGCCGCCATGGCCGGCGCGAACCAGCCGCGCAACTTGATCGAAGCCAGATTCGATTTGCCGATGACCGTCAGCCGGTCGGTGAGGGTGTACTCTTTTTGATCGGTGCGCCCGTGGAGGACGACGAGCGTGGGAACCCGCATGCGCCCCGGAGCGATCTGCGAACGCTCGCCCATCGCGGCCACTTGCTGCATCAGGTCGCGCTGCTGCTTGGTGTCCAAGACCATCGTTTCCTGGACCTTCGGCACGGGCGATTTGCGAAAGGCGTCGAGCGGAAGCGCCGTGTCGTGCCCCTGATCGACGAGGATGTGATGTTTGCCGACGGCGATCGAATCGCCGTCCTTGAGCGTGGCCCGCTCGACGCGCATCTCGTTTACGAAAGTTCCGTTGAGGCTGTCGAGATCTTCGATCACCAGGCAGCCCGCTTCGGAATAAACGCGCGCGTGGTAGTTGGATACGGCGAGGTTGTCGATCGGAATGTCGTTGTCGGGAGCGCGGCCGATGGTCACCGGCCGGCTGCTGAGCGGCACTTCCTTCACCACCTCCGACTCAAATTTCAACAACAGTCGCGCCATTTCCGCACCTCCCGCCGCGCTTTCAAGAACCGCCGCCGAACCAGCGGCGCAGCGTGGCCCACAGCCCACGAGCCTCCGGCGCCAGATGGACCACGATCACCGTGACGTTGTCCTGGCCGCCGTTTTCATTCGCCAGTTCGACGAGGCGATCGGCCGCCTTCTGGGGATCCATATTTGTTTCGAGAATGCTGGCAATCTCGGGATCGGTGACCATGCGCGTCAAGCCGTCCGAGCAAAGGAGCAGAGTGTCGCCCTCGAGCAGCAGTTGCTCGTCGGCATCCACTTCGACGCTTGGCTTGGTGCCGAGCGCGCGCGTCAAAATGCTTTGCTGCTCGCTCACTTCGGCTTGCTGCGGCGTCATGATTCCGCTGCGCACCAGATCGGCGACCAGGGAGTGGTCCGCCGTGATTTGATCGAACGATCCCGCGCGCAACAAGTAGACGCGGCTATCGCCCACGTGCGCAATCGAAAGCCGCCGTTCGTTGATCCAGGCCGAGACGATTGTGGCGCCCATGCCTTTTTGATCGCTGTTTCCAGCCGCCGTCTCGAAAATCGTTTGGTTCGCGGAGCGCAGCGCGCTCGCCAGGCGATTCGTGGCGTCGGAGAGTTCTTGCTTGCGCTCGCCGGCCAACTCCAACGTCGGGTTCCTGGAGCCCAGCCGGCAGTGCTCGATGACCGTTTCAACCGCGAGCCCGCTGGCCACTTCGCCGCTGGCTTCGCCACCCATTCCGTCCGACAGCACGAAGAGATGGAGATCTGCGTCGGTCCGATAATTGTCTTCGTTATTCTTGCGAACGCGGCCAACGTCGGTGCGCGCGCCGGATATGATCTGCAAGGACGACCTCAGCCAGGCGAATGGGAAAATCAGGTCCGCCGTGCGCGAATTAAACTTTATGTAGAAATACGGACCTCGATGCAGGCTAGCAAAGTGACAGGGAGGGCGCAAGGGGAGACGCGTCAAGTGGTTACGAAGCGGAAGCCGGCGAACCGGGTTAGACGCGGCGGGGCGGGAGATTCGCAGATTTGACAGGAAGTTATCTTCTGTAAAGTTTGAAAAAGGGGTTTGAAGTGTGTTTACGGTAATGGTTATGGCTAGCACGCAATTCGGGGCGACAGATCTCAAAGTGAACCATCTTGTGTTCCGGCTTGGTACTGACTATGATTGGGGCCGTGGTTGCATGACTATCCAGCTGTCCGGATGCGGATTGCCGGCCCCCCAGCCAATCGGCATGGACTTACTGCACCGAGAATTCGGGTCTTGTGAGATGGTGCGGCCGGAGCGAAACTTAGCTCCAACTCAAAAGGAGAAGCAATGAAGTCACGGATTTCAATGTATGTGTTGATGGGCCTCGCGTTGGCGATCAGCGGGTGCGCCACGAAGGCCTATGTGAACCAGCAGACCACGCCGATCCAAACCAAGGTGGATCAGGTTTCGACGGCGCAAGCGCAGACGGCTTCGACGCTCGATCAGACCCGCAAGGATCAGGCGCGCGATGAGACGCAACTGAGCGCGACCACGGAGAAAGCCAATTCCGCGGACGCGCGCTCGACGGACGCCCTGAACACCGCGACGACCGCGAACCAGAAGGGCGATGCCAACGCGGCGGCGATCGCGGATCTCCGCAACAACATGGACAATTACAAGCCCGTCGGACAGACCGTGGTGCTTTTCGGAGTCAACAAGGACACCCTGACCGCGGACGCGAAGAAGGCATTGGATCAACTGGCGACGCAAGTCGGCAGCTTTAAGCATTACTACGTTGCGGTCGAAGGATTCACCGACAGCACGGGCTCCGCGGAATACAACCAAGCATTGAGCCGTCGCCGCGCGGATAGCGTGGTGACTTATCTGGTGGGAGAGAAGAACCTGCCGGTGTACCGCGTGCAGCTTGTGGGTCTCGGGGAGATGAAGCCCGCTGATCCCGCGCGCACGCGCGAAGCCCGGACGAAGAATCGCCGCGTCGAGGTGACGATCTTCAGTTCCGATACGGCCATGGCCGGCATGCCCGCGGCACAGCAGTAAACGCTCGCAGGCGGACCGAACACTCCAGCGATTCTGCGGCGCCGGGATGACATACGTCGAGTCATCCACGGCGCCGCTTTCGTTGGGCTCCGGCCTCCGCGCGAAATAAGCGCGGGGGAAACTTCGTTCGGCCCCATCCGGCCGATGGGCAAAATGCCTCTTTGGCGGCCGATTGCCGTGGCATCGGCTGTGCGAATGATTTTCAACTCGGTATAATCTGCAACCAGGTGAAACGGCGGGGCGTCCGACCCACCAGCCACCGTCTCGGAAAATGCCGATCAAGAAACAGATCTGGTTCTATCGCGGCTCACGAGCGTCCTCGCTGGCGCGTCTCCTGCGCGAGCGCTACGCACTGCGGCAAATTGAGCCGGGGAGCGGGCGCGGCGAAATCTCGTTCGCACGCGCCGCGAAATCAGACGATGAGGCCGCTGCAGCGCCCGCCGTGTGGCTCGTGGACCTCGATAAGGACAATCTTTTTCTCCCTCGCAAGTTGGCGAAGCAACATTCGCACGTGCGCCTGATCGGAGTGTCAGCGGGCGGGAGCGCGAGAGCCGCCGCGCGGCGCGGAATGTTCGCGTGTCTTCCGCGGAGCGCCTCGCGAATCATTTTGGAACAGACAATCGCGACTGCGTTTGGGAATGTCGAACTGGCCGAGCGGGAACGCGTCGCGCGGGAAGAGTTGGCGCGCTCGGAAAGCGAAACCGAGGAGCTGAATCGAATCGGCGTCGCGCTGTCCGAAACGCACGACGTCGGCGTCCTGCTGCACCTCATACTCGCCAAGACGCGCGAAATCACCGGCGCGGACGCGGGCTCTTTGTATCTCGTCGAAGAGCAGCGCGGTGAGGCCAACGGCGCCCCACCCGAAGAGCCGCGGTTGCGTTTCAAACTCACGCAGAACGACAGCCGCCAGTTTCCTTTCACCGAATACCTGCTGCACATTCGCGAAGACTCGATGGCCGGATATTCGGCGCTCCACGGAGAGGTCATTGCGATCGAGGACGCCTACCGGCTCGGCCGCGACCGGCCGTACCGTCTCAACTTGCGGTATGACCAGGAGACCGGCTACCGGACGAAATCCATCGTCACGCTGCCGATGAAAAATGGACGCGGCGAAGTGCTGGGCGTATTGCAGCTCATCAACTGCAAGCGCAACCGCGAAGCAAAGCTGCTGACGGAAGAGGATGTGGAGCGCGAGGCGCAGCCGTTTCCCGCTCGCGCCATTCGCCTGGCGCTTTCGCTGGCCTCGCAGGCCGCCGTGGCCTACGAAAACAGCAGACTCTACCAGGACATCGAAACGCTCTTCGAGGGCTTCGTGCAAGCCGCGGTGACCGCGATCGAACAGCGCGACCCGACCACCTCCGGCCACTCGCAGCGCGTCTCGACCATGACCGTCGGCCTCGCGGAAATCGTGGATCGGGCGAGGGCTGGGCCTTATGCAAGCCTGCGATTCACGCCCGAACAGATGAAAGAAATCCGTTACGCAGCGCTGCTTCACGATTTCGGCAAGGTCGGCGTGCGCGAGGAAGTGCTGGTCAAAGCGAAGAAGCTATATCCCGCGCAGATCTCGGTGCTGCAAAATCGCTTCGATTACGTGCGCAAGGACCTGGAGGCGCGCACGGCAAAGAAGAAATTCAAGGCCCTGCTGGAGTCGCAGCGGGAAGAGGCGCTCAGCGAGGTGGAACGCCTCGATCGCGACCTGGAGCGCAGGCTGGCGGAGTTGGACGATGCGTTCGGCGTGATCCAACTCGCAAACGAACCGACCCTGCTGCCGGCGGGGAAATTCGACCGCCTGTTTGAAATCGCGCGCCTTTCCTATCGCGATCCGCGTGGAGCGGAACATCCGCTGCTCACTCCGGACGAGGTGCGATTTCTTTCGATCCCGCGCGGCAGCCTGGATCCCACCGAACGCGAACAGATCGAATCGCACGTCGTGCATAGCTTCAATTTTCTGATGCAGATTCCGTGGACGAAAGAGATCCGCAACATCCCCACCATCGCGCGGGCACATCATGAGAAGCTGAACGGCACGGGCTATCCGTACCGCCTCAAAGGCGTTGACATCCCGGTGCAGGCGCGCATGATGACGATTTGCGATATCTTCGACGCGCTTTCGGCTGCGGACCGCCCTTATAAGAAAGCCGTTCCCGCCGAACGGGCGCTCTCGATTCTCGAAGCGGCCGTACGCGAAAGGGAGCTCGATCCGGATTTGTTCCAACTATTCCTCGAGGCCAAGATCTTTCAGCTCTCCCTGCGGCCCTCCTGATTTTCCGGCGCGCGAAATGCGGCGCGTCCCTGCGTTACAATGAGCGCGATGCGAAGCCCTCGAATCGCTTTGCGGCGTGCCGCCCCGGTGTTCTTCGTGGCGCTTGCCTGTACTGCGTGCGCACCGGCGACCCGCGGCCAAGCCGCGCCCCAGAATCACTCCGCCTCAGTTGCAGGTGCGCCGCGCAGCATCGTCCTGCCGAAACAACTTGTCTCCGGCGCGGCGGGCACGCTTTCCGTCCTGGATGCGGCGGGGAGGCTGGTGCCCGGAATCGCACTCGAGACATCAGACGGTGCGAAACTTCGCACGGATGCCACAGGTCGCGCACAATTCGTCGCGCCGGCGGCGCCGGGTAAGTTTGCAGTGCACGTCGATGGGCAGACGATTGCCGCGTCCGCGCCGATCATTCCTGCTTCGGATTCCCCGCCCGACGCTTCCGCGAGCGTGCAACTCGCTTCAAGTCCGCGCGTGCTCGATATTCACAACCGATTTGAGCTTTCCGGAATCGGGTTTCGAGGAATCGCAGACGACAATCACATCACGATCGGTAAGAGTCAGGCCCTGGTGCTGGCGGCTTCGCCCGTATCCGTTGTGGCGCTTCCGGACCCGGCGACGCCGCTGGGGCCTGCCGTGCTTTCATTCGCCGTTGGGAATCAAGCGCCGCCGGTGGCCTCGGCGGTAATCGTCGTCGCGTTGGACGCGGTCGAGCCGCAAGGCGCGTTGCGCGTCGGACAGCAAGCAACGTTCACCGTGCGCGTGCGCGGCACAACCGAGCCATTGGCCGTAGAAATTTCGGATTTAAGTCCGGCGATTCTGCAATTGCCCGGCGGGAATCCCCTGAAATTGACCACGACCGGCGGAGCGAACAACGTGGCGCACTTTGAAGTTGTTCCGCTGGCGGCGGGGAAGTACTCGGTCCGCGCGCACCTCGCGGCGAACGAATAGTCACTCGTTCTGTTTTGCTGCGGGTTCGAGCTGCGGAGTGCTGCCCGTGGCGGCCGGCAGCGAACCTTCCGCCATCAGATCGAGTTCGGTGCGGGCCCGCTCCAGACGGCGATCGGCTTCGGCGTAACTCTGCTGCGCATTGCGCAGATGCGTGCCCAGCTTCTCATACACCCCGCCAAACGTTTCTAATTGCTTCTGCAATCCGGCCAGACTGGAGTGCAAGCGGCGCGCGTTCTCTTCGATCTGCATCCCTTGCAGACCCATCAGAATCACGCTGAAGTAGGCGTAGAGCGTGCTGGGCGAGACCGCGATGACGCCTTTGCGGCGGCAATACTCGTCCAGTAGAACGCCTTTGGAATCCTCCGACCGAAGCAATTCGTAATACACGCCCTCGGACGGAACAAACATCAGCGCGATCTCCAGCGTATCTTCGCCCGGCAAAATGTATTTCTTGGCGATGGAGTCCGCATGCGCCCGCACGGCCTGGGAGAAGGCGCGCCGCGCCTCCTCGCCTTCCTCGATCAAACGCCGATAATCATCGAGCGGAAATTTCGAGTCGATCGGGAGCAGTTTGTCGCGGAAACGCACCACGGCGTCCACGATTTCTCCCGTCGAAAAGCGATGCTGCATCTCGAACGCGGCGGGCGGCAGCGTGTCCGATAGCATGCGGTCGAGCGCGACTTCGCCGAGGGTCCCGCGGGATTTGGCGCCGCCGAGCACGGCCTCAATCGTGTGCGCAGCGACGGAAAGATCGCGCCCCGATTGCTGCACCTCGCCAAGCTGGCGCTGCAATTGGCCCATCATGGACGTGGCCGACTGAAGTTGCTCGCTGACGGCCCGCTGCGCCTCGGAAGCGAGCGATCCCGCGGAAGCCATTCCGCTCTGGACTTGTTGCGTCACTTGCCCGATCTGCTGCCCGAAGGATTGCGAAAGCTGGCCAAGCTGCGCCGCCACGGCTTGCGACTGGCCTGCCGCCAGAGCTTGCATCTCCTGGCGGAGCACGGCGAGCTGCGCGTCCTGACGGCGGCGCGCGAGCGCGCTCGCGCCCCACGCCGCAAGGGCGGCCGCAGCGGCAATAATGAGGATGCTGGCAAAGTTCACGAGTTCACTCTAACGCGCCCGGGCAAATAGAGAAAAGGTTTTTCGAAACAAGAAGGTAAGAAAGAGTCGTGTTTGCACTTCTGGGTTGCCCCATGTTGCGGAAGGAGCGCGCGCAACTCCGCGGAGATTGCGGCATCGCGGGCGGAAGAGGGGGAAGCTTTAGTCCGAGAGCCGGCCGATGAGGCGGCGCAGGCGTTCGCGGTCCGCGGCCTTCATGTGCACGAATTCGATGCCGCCGCCGCCCGGCGAGATGTTGCGCACAATCGCGGTGGACTGGATCTTGTGCAAGCCCGCGCGAAATTCCACTTTGAGCGAATCGCCGACGGAAAGCCGTTGATCCGCTTCGAGATACGCGCCGCCCAGGCTGATGGTGCGCACCTTGCACGCGCCCGCGCGTGGGCCTTCGAGCTTGGCGGAGTAGTATGTGGCGAGCGGAATGCGGACGTAACGGCGCGGACGCGCAAAAGAAAGGCCGGACTTCTTGAGCGCATCCTGTTGCGCGCGCACGCGGGCCGCCGCCGGATGATTCTCAATCAAAGCCAGCGCCTCTTCCGCGGCGGAGCGCAGGCCTGCCGGCTCCATGTGCGTCAAACCGTTGCGTTCGCGCACGATCATGCGCAGAAGATCCGCGGATTCCGACGCGCGCATTCTTCCCAGCGCCTCGACGGCCTTGATGCGGAAATAAACATCGCGCAGCGTCTCGTGCATTCCGGAAGCGATTTCGATGAGCAGCGGCAACGCGCGCAAATCCTGCGCCAGGCCGATTTGATCCAGCATGGACGGCACGGTCAGCGCATGGGCTTCCGCCACTACCCGCCGGAACGCGTCCGCCGTCGCCGCAATCATTTCCGGGTCTGTAAGTCGCGACAATTCTGTAACGGCCAAATCCTGAAGATTCCAATCCCAGCTCGGCAACGCGCGGGGCAGGCACGCGATCAGCCGCGGCGGTTCCACAACCGCGAGCAGTTTGATGGCCGTGACCGCCGGCTGGCGGCGCGGCTCAAATAATCTCGATTGCAACGCGCCCAGCACGGGTTCACCCGTGGCGCGCACCAGCCGCGCCATCGCCGGTAAGGCGCTCAGCCCTTCCGGCGCAGTCAGCAACAGCGCGAGGCGATCGAGCAATCGCGCCGGATCGCGGCGCAGCAGCCGCGGAAGCACCGGATCGAGCGGGCGCTTTGCCAGCGCATCTTCGATGAGATACAGCCACGATTCATCCGCGGTGATCCGCGAAACCATGGCGGAAATATGCGCGTGCTCGGAATCGCGCGGTGCGGCATCGAGCGCCACGATGATGCGCTCGAATTCCGCGTAGTGGCGCCCCGCGAGCGCGAGCCGCGTCAGGCGTTCCGTCAACACCGCCAGCAAACCGGATATTCCCGGCGAAGTTTCCAGCACGAGCGCGCGCGCAACGTCGCGTCCCAGATCTTCCGCGGATGGGTGCGGCCACAGCCGCGCGATTTGCGGTTCAAGCTCGGCAAGTCCTGTGGCGACTGCGCGCCGCGCCCGGGCTTCCTCCGATTCCAAACCCGAAGCGTAACGCAGCAGCAACGCGCGCGCCTCGCGTGCGGGCGTTTCGTTCTTGTGGCTCTCGGCCGCGTTCAGCATCGGCTCGATATGCAGGGCAAGAGCGGTGGCGGGCACGCACCACGCATCGTGGCTGCGCAGCACTCGCGTGCGCTCGCGCGCGGGGAGGTTTTCCCAGAATGCGTCCACCAAAGTCGCGACGCGCTGCTCGGGGACGTCTGGAGCATGCGAAAGATCGCCCTTGGCAAGGCGCTCGCGTTCCAGACCGGCGAGCATGGCGACGATTTCCGGGGCGTGGATGAGGCCGCGCAGAAATTCGCGCCGCGCCAGTTCCAGCAGAATGCAATCCGTCAGCCGAGTCACATATCCGAACAAGGTGTCCGCCGGTTGGGGCGGATGGATGGAGACGGCCCGCGCGGCCAGCGCGATTGCCGGCGGCGTCGCTTCGGCCATTTCAGCGTGCAGACGCCGCGCGGCTGTTTCCGCCGACGGCAAGGATAATTCTTCGAGCGCTCCGAATTTTTCCAGCAGGCGCATCCCCGCGACCGCCTGTTCGCGCGTCATCGGCGGGAAGGAACGCGAGTCGTGCGTCGAATGAGAAGACTCCGGATCCTCATATGCCAGCAGCGCCGAAACCAGCACGGTCAGCATGGTGTCGTCTTGACGATTGACCGGCACATTGACGCGGATACCGGCGATCCGCGAAGCCGCCAGCCAGGGGCCCCACTCTGCTACCGCAGTTTCGGGAGAAGCGCCGCGCGTGCGCACCAGTTCCGCAACGCGCTGCGCGAACATCTCGATTTCGCCCAGGTGGGCCTGCGATAGAAATTGAATCGAACTCAGGCCGGCGCGGTTCAATTCGCCGGCGAGCGCTCTCCAATCGCCGTTCGGATCGGCGAGCGTGCGCCCGCGAGGCGATTCCGGATTTGACGTGCTCAGCGCGCCTCGCTCGACTGCGATCGTGACTTTCGAGACCGCGCCCAGCGCGCTGCGCATTTGACGTTCGGTTTCTTGCAGATTCTCAACCCAGCGCGGATGCGAGCGCTGATAAAGACGCGCAGAACGCAACAGGATGCGAAATGCTTCGAGGAAAGAAAGAATTGCGGAATCACCCGCCGTGTTCGAGGGCCGCGCTTGCTCTGGAGGATTTGTGGATTGCGGGCCGCGAATCGCTCTCGGAAGCGCCGCCGGTGTGGGCGTTGCCGTCACGGGCGTGGCCGTGACGTGGAGGGGGTCCGCGGCTCGGTTCGCTGCCTTCAGAATCAACGCAACACCCCTCTCGGTTCAGAAACCCCGCGCTTCCCGCAATTGCCGCGCGCAGGCCACAGCGCTCGAACCGTTCAAGGCCCGGCCATCGGGCCACATTCCGGAACCGATTCCCACACCAAACCCTATAGACTTAGCAAGAACTCTGCCGACCAGTGTGTATTCGTAGGTGATACAAACACAAGGAATTACGGCGTTGACGCGTCCTATCTATCAAGGGAGGCTGGCCCGACGTACAGAAACGTAACGACAACGGCGCGCCGTTCCATATGAGGAAACAGGCGAAGAAACGGGGAAATCAAGGTTGTGGTTGGTCCTGTGCCGAGCCTTGTGGTTGTTCCCCAGGCTCGAGTAGCACGCGGTACAACTGCATGCCCCGGCCGGCATGAATGTCCACTTCCGCCTGTGCCCGGTAGCCTGAGAGAGCGAAGGAAACCACATGCAGCCCTGCGGGAAGATCCAGGCGCGCCGGTGTGCGCTGCCCCGTGGGTGTGCCGTCAACGCTGATCTCCGCGCCCTTTGGCACGGAGCGCGCCCAGACCCATCCGTCTCCCGTCGGAACGGGCTGGAGCGTCGCGTTGATTCGCGCGGGCTGTCCCGCAGTGACCACGATTTCTCCCCGGTACGGCTCGAATCCTGCTTTCAACACGCCGATATGATAATCGCCGGGCGGAAGAGAAAGGCTCGACGGGGTCTTCGCGACCTGTTGCTCGCCGTTGACCATGATGGTCGCATCCGGCGGATCCGAAATCACGTTCACCGATCCTCTCGTGGCTGGCGTTGCGCCGTTTTTCGGTTGCGCCGCAATCGACGCGGGCGCACTCGGCGCAGCGGAAGATGGCGAGGGCGACGAACTTACCGGCGCCGTCACGGCGTCGGGCGCTTTCTCCGCAACATGCTGCGGCGATGAGATTGGCTCGGGCTTTGCCGGAGAACTTCCGCTGGGGTGCGACGCAGCAGGCGGATGGACGGACGGCCCCGCAGGCGCGGGCGTGGTAGCGACGGCAGTTGGAGTTGCCGTGATGGTTGCATTCGTCGAAGTGGCGGTCGGAGTCGATGTTGTTTCAGTTGCCGCGACCGGAGCGGGACTCGATGAAGATGGAGTCACGGGAATCGAGAATGAAGTCGCGCGCGCATGCAACCAAAGATCTTTCAGCGTCGGCCAGATGCGTTGCCCCGCATAGCCGATTACGCCAAGCAAGAAGATCACCACGAAAAAATTACGAACGGGATGTGTCTCGGACTCGACATGGTTAATTTGCCAAGCTGGCGGCGCGGCCTGCCGGCTGGCCCCGGCCATCACAGTTTGCAGTCCAGTCGGACGCACGGGAGCGTGCGTTTGAGGCACGGACGCCGGCGCGGGAAGCCGCATCGTCGGCAAATCTGTCGCATACGCGGGAGAAGTTGCGCGCGTGTTCCCTCTCGAACCGAGATGATGATTCTTGAGAGCATCCCACATCTCGCGCCCGCTCTGGAATCGCGCCGCGGGATCTTTCATCAGCGATTTCGTGATCACGGCTGCAAGTCCGGGATGAATCGACGCGTCAATCTCTCGCGGCGGAATCGGCTCTTCGTTCACGATCTTGTAGATGACCGTGGTCACCGTTTCGCCCGGGAACGGTTTCTGACCGGTCACCAGCTCGTAGAGAATCACGCCCAGTGAAAAAAGATCCGCGCGGCCGTCCACCGGCTTGCCTTTGATCTGCTCCGGCGACATGTACGACGGCGTGCCGATCACGCTGCGCCGTTTGCGTCGCGCCCATCTGCAGAATTTTCGCCGTGCCGAAGTCGGTGATCTTGAGCCGTGTCTTCCTGCGTGAACATCAGGTTCGCGGGCTTGATGTCGCGGTGCACCACTTTGTGTTGGTGCGCGAAATCCAGCGCCGAGCAGGCCTGCTCCATCAACTGCAAGACGCGCGCCACGGGGAAGGACTGCCCGTCGTCGAGCAGGGCCTGCAGGCTGCGCCCTTCCACCAGTTCCATCGTGATGTAGAAAAGGCCGTCTTCCTCGCCCGCGTCATGCACGACGACGATATTCGGGTGCGCCAGCTGCCCCGCCGCGCGCGCCTCCGTCTTGAACCGCGCGATGAGGTCCTCGCGATTCATGCCGGTGCCCGCTTCCACCAAGCGAACCGTCTTCACGGCGACCGTGCGCCCGATCACGGGATCCTGGGCGCGATACACGATACCCATGGCTCCGCGGCCGAGCTCTTCGACGAGTTCGTAACGGCCGGCTTTGGTCAGTGTGGACACAGTAGGCAACGCGAAGGTGGCCTGCAGGCAACCTGTCGAAATTGGATCGAGGGCGCCGCCGGAAACTGGCGGGAACCAAACGACGCCGGGGGGCGGCCCCGAATCAACCGGGCGCAGCTCACCCAAATTCTATCCTTCTATAGATAGCCCCTGTCCCGAGGCAGCGTCAACGACGCCGAAGGACAGTGTTCCCCCAGCGCAACAGAGGCGCCAGACGGCTAGGCTCGAGTAGGTTCTGCCCGGTCAGAGCTCGTTCCAAGCAACTGAGAATGAGCACCCAGAGATAACTAAACCATGTATTTTCAATGGGATGGGAAGAAGGTCCCCTCGTCACATCGAGCAGCGAAGCTTTCGGAGCGTATCCTTTGAGACCCTCACAGCCTCCACTTTATTGCGGAGGCCGGGAGGCGGCTCCCGTAAGTTGCACGAGTGAACTCGACGGCGGGGCGGCTTGCGGCTTGAGCGTCTGCGGGCCGCGCCAATTGTCCACAACCCCGATCTGTTGAACGCAGGAGACCGTGCACAGCGGCGCGCAATTCTTCACCGTGAAGTACTCGCGGCGGCGCATCTCGGGGGTGTACTCGGCCAGCGGAATGCCGGGGTACCCGCGCTGCTGCGAGCACCAGTGCACGAGCCCATCCTCGCAGATATAGAGGTAACGCGAGCCTGAGCGGCAGCGCCACTCGTTCGGCTCGCCGCGGGCGATCTTGTGCTGAAAACCGTTGATGCGCGAGAAGGAACGCTTGCCCATCCCCATGATTTCCTCAAAAATTTCGCGTTCGCGGCCGCCCAGCGGTTTCAGCTGCCCATTGTGGTCGTGCAGGATTCCAACCGTGCTCGTGAAGCCCAAGCGCCTGCGCACGCCTCGCCACGGCCAGCGCATCTTCGGGATTTTTCACGCCGCTGCCCAGCACCGAATTGATGTTCACCTGAAAAACGGCGTGCTCGGCCAGCAGCTTCAACTTTTGATCGAGGACTTTCAGGCTCTTCATCGAGACTTCGTCCGGCTGCGCGTTATCGATGCTGATCTGCAAATACTCGAGACCCGCGCGATTCAGGCGCTCGATGCGCTCCGCGGTCAGCAGGTAGCCGTTGGTGATCAGTCCGGAGAGCATTCCGCGCTTGCGCATGTGCCGGATGACGTCGTCCAATTCGGGATGCAGCAGCGGCTCGCCCCCGCTGATCGTGACGACCGCGGAACCCATCTCCCCGAGCAAATCGAGGCGCCGCTTCATCTCCTCGAGCGGCACCGGCTTCGAGAAATCGTCGAACTCGTTGCAGTAGGTGCACGCGAGATTGCATCGCCTGATGGGAATGATGTGTACCAGAAGGGGATGCCGCGTCGAGAGCAGGCCCCACACCACCCCGCGCAGTTCCCGGGCGCGCGTTCGCCACGAGCGCAGCCTTCGCCGGAGTTTCGTGCGGTTTGCCATGCTCTAGACTATACAAGGAGTCGCCGCCCCTTTGCATCTTCGGAAGGCGTGCTGTCATACGTTGGATTAACTGAGGAGGGCCGCCCTCCGGCTATTTGTGGATTGCGTGCTCGGCGTCATTCCGAAGGTCCCTCAGGCGAAGAGCCAGCCGCTCGACGGCGTCCGAAAGCTCCGCAATCCGCGGAGTATCGGGAGCGATCTGGTGAGCGTCCAAGTCCGCCGCAATATTCGCGCTGAGTTCCGTCGTGCGGCGCAAACGCTCGCTCAGCAGAAGTGAGATGACGGTCTCCGCGTCCTTGTGTCTTCGTTGCCGCTCCTGCCACTCGTAAACCACCCAGGCGGTTTTTCGGATGTAGTCAACGGCGTCGCGGAAATCCCGCAGGACTCGCGGATCCGCCCCGCCCAACTTAATGTCCTCTTCCAGCGTGTGCAGCTCATCGCTGGTCTTCTTGAGCCGGAACGTGATTCCCCAAAAGGTCTCACTCGGCGGGAGAAGTTCCACTGCAACTTCTTTAAGCCGCAAGCCACGGTGCGCAACGACGCGCGCCTGCGCTGTTTCACCGGAATTGCGATTGATCAGTTCAAGAATCGTTCCGACGGGCGGCAGCGGCTTCACTCTCAAGAGAGCGCCGTGCACGCTGACTCCCAGGGCTTGCGCGTTCTCCCGGTGAGCCGTGGCGTCGCCGATCTGCCACTTCACTTCGACGGGCACAATTACGGAGAAACGCTGGCTTCTCCTCCGTTCCCGCGTGGGAGGAAGCCGGTCACTGCTGGGGCGCGCCGAATCCATAAGAGGCCAGATTTCCGCCTGAATCGCAAATCTTCCGCCAGGGCTTCGGCAGATTTGCAATCCGGACTAGAATTTTGACTCCACTCGCGCGCGACCATACGGCAGTCACGCTGGCCTGTCAATCTTGCGCCGGAGGGCACGTACGTAATTCGAAACCTCCGGACGCCGGGAGTCCTCGTCGTTGTCGATGGCCGGAAAAATCGATTTTGTTTCGCTCTTGCACTGCCTAGCGACGCGCCCGATGTTTCTGCGCTAAGATACGGGCCGACCCAAGCGTATCGTTGCACTTGAAAAACGCGAAGGCGCTGCGGGAAGTGTGCGCCTCGGGAGGCTGGCGTTTGATGAATCGAATTGCGCACACCGAAAACAGAGAATCGAATTCTGCTTTCTCCGCGGCGGACTCGAATTCCGTCCGACACGATTGGAGCCGGGACGAAATCCGGCGCATCTTCGATCTCCCGTTGCCGCAACTCATCTTCTCCGCGCAGCAGGTGCACCGCCGCTTCCACGATCCGGCAAAGGTGCAGCTCTGCCGCCTGCTTTCGATCAAGACCGGCGGCTGCCCGGAGGATTGCGTTTACTGCCCGCAGAGCGCGCACTATTCCACCGGTTTGGAACGCGGCGCGTTGCTGGATACCCGCGAAGTCTTGTCCGCAGCGCAGCGCGCGCACGAAGAAGGCGCCACGCGCTTCTGCATGGGCGCGGCGTGGCGACAGGTGCAGGATGGCCCGGAGTTCGATCGCGTCCTCGAAATCGTGCGCGGAGTGGCCGCGCTTGGCATGGAAGTTTGCTGCTCGCTCGGAATGCTGACGCAGCCACAAGCCGATCGCCTGGCGGAAGCCGGTCTCACCGCCTACAACCACAATCTAGATACTTCGCCCGAGTTCTACGGCAGCATCATCACCACGCGTGTGTACGAAGATCGCCTGCGCACACTCGCGGCCGTGCGCAAATCGGGCGTGACCGTCTGTTGCGGTGGAATCCTCGGCATGGGCGAGTCCGATGACGATCGCGTCGGATTGCTCTGGCAACTCGCCACGCTCGATCCGCACCCGGAAAGCGTGCCCATCAACGTCCTGGTTCGCGTCGAGGGCACGCCGCTTGCCGATCGCGAATCGCTAGATCCTTTCACGCTCGTGCGCATGATTGCCACGGCGCGAATCTTGATGCCTGCCGCGATGGTGCGTCTCAGCGCGGGTCGCCGATCACTTTCGCGCGAAGCGGTGGCGCTGTGTTTTATCGCCGGCGCGAATTCGCTTTTTATCGGCGAAAAACTTCTGACCACTGCGAATCCCGATCCCGAATCGGATCGAGAGTTGATGCGCCAGCTAGGTCTCGAGCCGCTGCCCCCGTCGCGCGAAGTGGCCGCGGGCGCCTGAGATCGCCTCATGCGCCCCGAAGAACGCATGCGCCGCGAACTTGCCGACCTGGAGCAGCGCTCGCAGCTTCGTTCACTTGCAGCTGCGCCCCATTTGGATTTTTCCTCGAACGATTATCTCGGCCTTTCCACGAATCCGAAGCTCAAGCAAGCTGTGGCGTCCGCGCTCGCCGGACCGGAGCCGGCGGCCGCAACGGGCTCGCGCTTGCTCTCTGGCCATTCCGAGCGCTGGTCCGAGCTCGAAAGCGATTTTGCGCGTTGGATGGGCGCGGAAGCGGCGCTGTATTTTACTTCCGGCTACCTCGCCAATCTGGGTTTGCTCGCCGCCGTTCTTTCTCCCGAAGATGCCGTTTTCTCGGACGGCGCGAATCACGCCAGCCTGATTGATGGCATCCGGCTCTCGAAGGCGCGCCGCATCGTGTTTCCGCACGGCGATTTGAATTTTCTGGAGAATGCGCTGCGCGGCGACCGCACTGCCGGCGCGCGCTTCATCGTCGTGGAGAGCGTTTTCAGCATGGAAGGCGATCGCGCTCCTCTTGCGGAGCTGGCCGCGCTCGCCGAGCGCTACGGCGCGGAGCTCATCGTGGATGAAGCCCATGCCATCGGAGTGTTCGGTCCCGGCGGTCGCGGTGCGGTGGCTGAGGCGGGCCTCACGGGCCGTGTCTTCGCCACCGTCTGCACCTGCGGCAAGGCGCTGGCGTCCTCCGGCGCCTTCGCTTGCGGCTCGCACACCCTTCGCCAATTTCTTATCAATCGCGCGCGAACATTTATTTTCAGCACGGCGCTGCCCCCGTATTTCGCAGCGCACGTTCGCGCCGGTTGGGAACTCGCCGCCGCTGCCGACGCAGAACGAGCGACGCTTGCGACGAATGCCAAGGTTCTGCGCGACGCATTGCGCGCCAGGGGTTTCGATTTGCTGGGCAGCGAATCGCAGATTGTGCCGGTGATGCTCGGCGAAAATGAAAGGGCCGTCACCGTCGCGGAGCAATTGCGCGCCGCGGGTTTCGGTGTCCGCGCGATTCGCCCGCCTACCGTGCCCGCCGGCGCCGCGCGTCTCCGCATCTCCGTCACCGCGCGACACACGCGGGAAGTGCTGCTGGAGTTGGCTGCCGCGATTGACGTCTCCGCTGGGACGCGCGCGGCAGTGGCGAGAGGACAAGCCGCGCCATGACGGGATTCTTTATCACCGGTACGGACACCAACGTCGGCAAGACGGTGCTCTCGGCGCTTCTCGTCGCCGCCCTCGACGCGAATTATTGGAAGCCGATTCAGACCGGTTCCGTCGAAGGTACCGACCGCGACTCGGTGCGCCGCCTGGCGGAAGTCGGCGACGAGCGAATTTTGCGCGAAGCGTACCTCTTCGAGCCGCCGGTTTCGCCTCATCTGGCCGCGCGTGAAGCGGGCGTTCGCATTCGCCTCGAATCTTTGCCGTGGCCGCCGATTGCAACGATCTCCGCGCCGCATCGTCCGTGGATCGTCGAAGGCGCGGGCGGCGCGCTCGTGCCCGTCAATGAGACTGAGACCATGCTCGATTTGATGCGGCGCGTCGGATTGCCCGTCGTGATTGCGTCGCGCACCTCGCTCGGCACCATCAATCACACGCTGCTCACGCTCGCGGCGTTGCGGAGCGCCGATCTGCCGGTGCACGGCGTCGTCATGAACGGCGACGAAAATGTCGAGAATCGCCGCGCCATCGAACACTACGGCCGCGTGCGCGTCCTGGGCCGCATTCCGCGGCTGCCGACTCTCGATCGCGCCGCGTTGCTGCGCGCATTCGAGATGCATTTCGATCGCGCTGCTTTCCTCGCGCACAACGCCGCTCTTGGAAGCGCAGGCTGAGACGAGCGCCGTGACCCGACCCGCCACGCAAACTTCGCCGTTCGGAATCTGGCATCCCTTTTCGCAGGAAGGCTCCGATCCGCCTCCGCTGCGTGTGCGTCGCGCCGAGGGCGCATACATCGAGCTGGAAGACGGCCGTCGCATCCTCGATGCCATCTCCTCGTGGTGGGTGAATCTGCACGGGCACGCGCATCCGGCCATCGCGGAAGCGGTCGCGCAGCAGGCGCGCACGATGGAGCACGTCATCTTCGCCGGTTTCACGCACGCTCCGGCGGAGGAATTGGTCGCGCGGTTGCGAAAGATTCTACCGCCCGCGCTGCGCCACGTGTTTTTCTCGGACGACGGCTCGACCGCGGTAGAAGTGGCGTTGAAACTTGCCGTGCAGTATTGGCGCAACGTCGGGCGTCCGGAGAAGTGCCGCATTGTCGCGCTCGAACATGCCTATCACGGCGATACGCTCGGCGCGATGTCCGTGAGCGACAATTCGCCGTTTACGGCGGCATTTGCGCCGCTGCGATTGCCTGTGCTGCGCGCGCATGCGGCCTATTGCTATCGCTGCCCGGTCGGCAAAATGCGCGCGACGTGCCACATTGAATGCCTGGATCGTTTGCGCGCGCTGCTGGAAGAGCATGGCGGGGAAATCGCTGCCGTGATTGTCGAGCCGCTGCTGCAAGGCGCGGGCGGCATGATCGTGCATCCGGAGGAATTTCTCGCTGGCGTGCGCGAATTGACCGCGCGGCACAGCGTGCTCTTAATCGCGGACGAAGTGCTCACCGGATTCGGACGCACCGGCCGGATGTTCGCGTGCGAGCGCGCAGGCGTCGTACCGGACCTGATGTGCGTTTCAAAAGGAATCACCGGCGGGTTTCTCCCGCTCGCCGCGACCATCGCCACCGATGAAATCTTCGACGCGTTTCGCGGACCCAATCGCGCCCGCGCCTTTTTCCACGGCCACTCCTACACCGGCAATCCCATCGCCTGCGCCGCGGCCAACGCCAGCCTCGAGATATTTAATTCGGAGCCGGTGTTTGAAAGCATCGCCGCGATCGAAGCAATTCACGCCGAGCGCCTGACGAAATTGAAATCGCGGCCGGGAGTGGGCGACGTGCGCTGGATCGGATCGGTCGGCGCAATCGAACTGGAAGTCCCCGACGCGGGATATCTTTCCGCGCTGCGTCCCAAACTCTACGATTTCTATTTGAGCCGCGGCGTCTTGCTGCGCCCGCTCGGCAATGTGGCTTACGTTTTGCCGCCGTACGTCATCACCCCGCGCGAATTGAATTCCGTCTACGACGTAATTGAAGAATCGCTCAAATTCGTGAACGCCACACGTTGAGCGCCACGGTTTTGTATGGAGTGCGGCGGCTCGACGCCGCTTTTCCGCTCTGTCGGCGCAAACAGAAGCAGTGAATCCAGCGCGAGCTGGCGGGACCGGGCGGACTTGAACCGCCAACCTAGAGTTTAGGAAACTCTTGCTCTATCCAGTTGAGCTACGGCCCCGCGCGTTTTCTCTATACTACCGCAAAAATCCCGTCCTCAACTTGCTGGCCATCCCGTGCAGAGTATTGCGCACACCTTATGTTCCCGACAGGCCGCTGAAAAAACCCCATTCATGTCATTCCGAGGAGTCCGCCGCCTGCCCGCCGTGGCGGGCGGCGGGCGACGAGGAATCTGCTTTTCTTTTGCGCCCCTTCGCGAAAAGCAGATCCCTCGCTGTGCTCGGGATGACAGCAAAAGGAATTTTTTAGCCCTCTGCTAAGTTCGCCAGTAAATCTTCAACGGAGAACGATCGCGAAGCTTTTGCGGAGACTCCGAAGAGCCGGCGAGGGTCGCTTTCATACGTGAGCGAGAATTCGCTTCCGCGAAAGAGCCGCTCAAAGAAAATCTGGAAGTCCTGCTCCACTGCATCGCGCGTCGCTTCCCGATTGGGTGCCAAGAGCCGGTCATTTATGAAAAGTTCGACGTCGTGGCCGTTAAAATGACACTTTCCTCCGAGACTCGGTTCCGCCGTGAGGCGCTGGCACGCGTGCAGCGCCGCACGCGCCGCCTGCGCCAACCGATCTTGATTGCTGCCGTCGAGCACGGCCTTGCGGTTGTAACGCAAGCCGAGCCGCTCGTTGGCGTTGTCCACGCTGTAATCGGCCTGGTAGCCGATCAGCACCACGCCGGGGCCGGCGGGAACGTGGCGGTAATCCGCGATGTCCAGCAACAATTCATCGAAGACCTCGCCTTGGATCCAGCTGTGAAATATGGGGATCAATAGCTCGAGGTCCGCGTCCGCGGGATGATCGAGCAACAGCTTCACGTTGACGTGCTGGAGATCCACGCGGCGAGGTTCCTTCACTTTAACAGTTTGTTGAAAAAGTGTTCTTGGCTGTCATTCCGAAAGAAGTGAGGAATCTGCTTTTTGCAAAAATGCCAAGAAAAGTGCAGATTCCTCGTCGTCCGCCGCCCGCCACGGCGGGCAGGCGGCGGACTCCTCGGAATGACACCGTGAAAGAGTCTTTCAACATGCTCCTAAATTTGCACCAACGTCCCAAGCCGGTTGTAGCAACTGTGGGCAGCGTCGATGAAAAGCTGCGCCTCGTCGATCAAGTAGCGGCTGGAATCCTGCGTGTGCGGCTCGTGTGACTTCCGGTGCGCATCGAAAAGATAATTTGCAAATTTCCCGCCGGCAAAGGGATCCCAGAATTTTTGCGTGTCGTAGTAGCGTTCGCGGAATTCGCGGAGGATCTGCTCGGGATCGTTCGAGATGTTCGGATTCATCAGCTTCACCAGCGCCTTCGCGGCGTGCAGCATGGAAAGATATGCGGTCGTTCCCGCCTGCTGCGTCTGGCCGTTTTCAAACGCCACTTGCGCCTCGAAGACTTCGCGCTCGGCCGCGGCGAGATCGAATTCCACCGCGGAAACCACTTCGCCGGCGCATTCGCCGACGCCCATGTCCCCCAGCGTATATTCCCGGGGATCGCCCCAATCGCTGAACAGCGATCGATCCGACGGGTTCGCCGGCGGACGCGCCAGGTCCTCCAGGTCAGCTTTTAGCTGGGCTTTGCCGACGCGCTTCACGAATTCTTTGAACGTTTCGCCCTTCGTGCGTCCCGCGACGAATTTCTCCGTTAGGCGAGTCACGACCTCCGGAATATTCTTCGACGGGATCGCGACGACGGGCAGCCCGTAGGAGCCGGCGTTATTTGTCCACTCGCCTCCGAGTACCACTTGAAAGTGCGGCACGGCGTAGCCGGCAATTTTCCGGCTCACTCCGTAAAATCCGAGATCGGCGATGTGATGTTGGCCGCAACTATTGAAGCAGCCGCTGATCTTGATGTGCAGATTCTGCACCGGTTCGTCCAGCTCAAAAGTTTTCTCGGACATTCGCTTGTGCAACTCCGCCGCCAGCCCGCGCGAGGACGAGATGCCCAGCTTGCAGGTGTCCGTGCCGGGGCAGGCGACGATGTCCACGATGGTTTCGGCGCCGGGCGCGGCAAGGCCCGCGGTTCGCAGGGCGTCGTGAATCCGCGGCAAATCTTTGCGGGTCACCCAGCGGATTACGAAATTCTGTTCCACGGTGGTGCGCACGGTTTCCTTCGTGAAGCGCCGCACGATGTCCGCGAGCGAACGAAGCTGATTGGCGGTGATGTCGCCAAGGGGCAGCGCCACGGTGACCACAGCGTAGCCGGGCTGCTTCTGCGGACGCACATTGGTCTTGCGCCAACGCTCGAACGCGACCGAGCCGATAGCGGCGCCGTCGCTCGCGGGCTTCGAGCGGCGTCTCCTGGAATTTTTCGGCCTCAGCAATGTAATCGGTCCAGCGAGGATCGTGCGCCAGAATCTTGCGTTCTTCGAGCACCAGCTCGCGGAATTTCTCGATGCCCAAATCGTGGACCAAAAATTTAATTCGCGCGCGGTTGCGATTCTTCTTCTCCCCGAGCCGCGCGAAGACCCGCGCGATCGCCTGCGCCAGCGGCAGCAGTTCCTCCGGCGGAACGAACGAATCGAACAGCTTTGCGTGATAGGGAACCGTGCCCAGTCCGCCGCCGACGTACATCTCAAAGCCGCGCTTTTCCTCGCCGTTCTCGACGCGCGTCGCGGCAATCAGCCCGAGGTCGTGCATGCTCGCCAGGCCGCACGCATGTTGCGCGCAGCCGCTGAACGACGGCTTGAATTTCCGCCCGAAGTTCTGGCAGTCCGGGTGGCCGAGCAGGAACTTCGAGAGCGCCTTGGCGTACGGCGTGACGTCGAATGCCTCGTCCGGGCACACGCCTGAATACGGGCAGGCCGTGACGTTGCGCACGGAATTGCCGCAAGCCTCGCGCGTCGTGATGCTCGCGGCCGCGAGGCGCCGCATCAGACTCGGCGTATCGTCAATCTGCATGTAGTGCAACTGAAAATCCTGCCGCGTGGTTACGTGCGCGATCGAATCGGAATACTCCTCGGCCAGATCGGCCAGCGTTTCGAGCTGTTCGGCGTTGAGCCCGCCGGCGGGAATCTTGATGCGCTGCATCCCCGGAGCGTCCCACATCGTGTGCGGGCCCTTCGTCAAATTTCCGGATGGATACGCGATCTCTTGGACTTTTTTCCCGTCGTGCCGCTGGCCGTTGTCGTAGCGCTGGCCGTAGGTTCCCCGGCGCAGGCGCGTCTCCGCGAAGAGCCGCTCATCGAGCTTGCCCTGTTTGCGCAAGCCGATATCCATCTCAAAATTGTCGATTTCGCGGGCCAGGCTTTCCGGAATCTTCCCGGTCAGTTCCTTGGCCCATAATGAATTTGACGCCTTCATATCCGGCAGTCCTTCTTCCCTGCATTGCCGAGCACAGATGCGGCCGCCTCGCTCCCTGTAAATCAAAAACCCACCGCCCAGCTGTCTTCTGGGGGTGGGTTTCGGCGAAAGCGGGTTGTTTCGGACTCTAGCTTGCCAGCATCACCCCAGAAGTTAGGCGCATACAGCGACACGCGCAACAACAGCGCGCGCCGACGCAACACAACATCTGGGTTTGGGCTCTCATCTCAGGCCGATAGTGTCCCACAGAGGGCCGGAAAAGAAAAGATTACACTTCGACTGTGCCATTTAGCCGGCTGCCGACACGGGAAGACGCTGCGGCGGCACTAGCCGGCGCTGGCCGCAAAGGCCTGCTCCGGCGGCGAAGCCTTGGCCACATTGCCGAAGGGCAGCGCCGCGCGCCAAGTGTGCCATGGAGAATTGGGCTCCGAGACGAGCGCGCGGAATTCATCGAGGCGCGCCCCGCGCTCTTTTTCGATCTTATCGAGCCACGCCGCCACAACGCTCTGCTCAAACGTCCCGCACTCTTGCCGAATTTCAGAGCGCAGCACGTCCAGGTCGTGCACTTCGCCGAGCAGGTCCTGCATGCGTTTCAGGTCCGGGGCCCAAGTGGTGTACCGTTGCGGCAGGAAATTCTCCGCGATGTACCGGAATCGCTTCAGCCCAATGCGCAGACGGTGCCAAGCGACGCGGCTGCGTCCTTTTCGGGCCCGATGACAGTGATCCACGGCATCATCCAATCGCGCGACCGCCAGCCGCTGAAAAATAATGCTCTCGAGCGGAAACTGTTCCGACACGGGTTGGAGCTTTCGCGAAAGCTTGCGCCAAATCTTTACGTCGAAGCCATCGAGGGCGCGCGCGGCCGCTGCCTGGCGTTTGCGCTCCTGCCGGGCGAGGAGCCGGAGCATGTGCTTGCGCACCTCGTCTCGCGCGGGCGCGAGACGCTTGACGGTATCCTGCTCTACTTGCGTGTCGCGCAACTCGCCCAGCGCGTCGAATAGTTCGCGGCTTTGTTTCTTGACCCTGCGCCAGCCGGGGGCCGGAGCGACCTCGTCCAGGGCGTCCGCCATCGTTCGGCACCGGCGCAAGGCGACGCGGAGATCGTGGACCGCAACTGGGCTCCACTCTTTCTGGACTGTCTCTGCGCGCTCGATGACGCGATCCATCCACGCGTCAAAGCCGGTTTGGTTCTCCGGCGAAGACTCCGGCGCTGTAAATGTATGAGCCATGAAAATAGTCCGGCCTTCGGATGAGGGCAGCGGGGTCAATTAGATGTTACCGCGACGCGGGCCGGGACGCCAGAGGGCAGCCCATCGAACTGCCAGGAGTGTGGAAAACTGGCCTAGAGAATTGCGCCCGGCTACCTGGCGGACCCCGCCGTCGAGGCATACACCACGCAGCCCCATTTCTGAGAGATGTCTCGTAACCAATACACAATAAAAGAGTTGCAAGTGCCCCTTGGCCCCGAAGTTTGGAAGATTGGGAGATCTATGCCCCGCTGGGCAGCCTTGGACCTTCCGGCTGTCCAGCCCCTATCAAGTTCCGGACACCGGTTGATTGAGGCGAGCGCCGAGGCGAGGGGCACGTCGCTCACACGCGCGGTCAACTTGGTCTGCCCGGCGGCACGTTCACCTTCGGTGACGCAGACGCGCTCAGGAACATGCCCAAGCGCAGCCATTCGGCAAAAAGATGGGATGACCGGGGCGATCTGCACCCGAGGGACAGAAAGGACAGACAGGCGACTCGCGATCCACAGAATCAAATTCGATCCGCCGCACTCCAACTTGATTCTCAAATCTTATGTCGACGTGAGTCATCGTATCCACACTGCTGCGGGTTGACGCTGAGCCTCGCGGGGCGTGTTCGAGATGCCGTTCAATTCGCGGTCAAAAAAATGGCGTGAGCCACGGTGCGAGCCCTCCGCAGCGCAGCGCCGAGTGTGCCATTTCGGTACAGCAGAAATTCTCAAAAGTGTACACACATTTTTTCTGAATTGGTGCACAATGGAACACGGGCGGTCCAGCCGAGTTTGTTCCCACCCCAGCAAAATATTTTGGAGGAGTTTTAAATGAAATTGAGGGCTTTGCGAACGTGCCTCGGCGCATTGGTGTGTATCGGAATCGCAGCCGTGATGCTTATGGGTGAGCGACCGCCAAGCGCCCCTCAATATCGCGTGCCGTTGGTGCAGGACTGGACCCATCGCAGCCTCATCTATTCCGCGCCGCGCTCGATTTTTCAGAATCTGCAACTTCAAGAGCAGCCGCGTTACGTTCAGCAGTATTTGCGGCGGAATGTCTTTTTCCACGGACCGTTCAAGCCGCCCGTTTTCGATCCCATCAGTATCTTGCGGCGAGGAACAAGTGAGATGCAACGCGATTGGGGAATTACGGTCGGTAGCGGATTCACAGTCGGCCAAGGAAATTTTCCGGCGAAATATACGTTTAACAACGCCGCGCAGCTCAACGCCGCCTCGTGCGTAAACGACTACGTCGTATTCACAACGAATCAGGGCGCAGGGCTGAACATCTACGCCGCGAACAATCTCTATGTGAATTCAACCGGAACGGGTTTGTGCGCCGGCACGGCTCCGAAAGTGATGTGGGCGTATCACGTCCAATCGAACGCCGGGACGTCGAATACGTCCCCGGTGCTTTCTCTGGACGGGACGCAGATCGCATGGGTTGAGGGGACTGCGGCCGGTGGCGGGAGGGCGGCGCTGCACATTCTAAAGCCCTACACCGGAGGCACCGACGGGACTATCGCCGCGCCGAACACTCCGACCGCGACGACAGCCGCTCTGTTTCGCGCGTGCACACCCACGGCACCTACCGGGGGCGGCGGGACGAGCCACGCCTGCCTACTAAACCTCGCTTTCGCGAACACGGACGACGACTCGGGCAACGCCTTGAACATCAGTCCGTCATCTCCCTTCTACGACTACGGCAGCGATGACATTTTCGTAGGGGACGACGGCGGGAATTTGCACGAGTTTACGGGCGTCTTCTATGGGACGCCGGCGGAGGTGACGACCGGCGGATGGCCCGTGGCGACGATGTCAGGCGACGCCGCTCCGCAACTGGGAAGTCCCACCTACGATGAAACCTCCGAGAACGCGTTTGTCGGAAACGCTTCGGGACGCATCTTGTATGTGCGAACCGCGGCGGGGTCCGCGGGCACTTGCCTCGCGGCGAGCCACGGCGGCGTGCCGCCATGCGTGGGATCCACGACGTTCGTCGATCCGGATGGCGCCGGGGCAACCGTCAAGATCTCAGCGGCCCCGATTGTGGATTCAACGACGCAACAGGTGTTCGTTTTCTTCAGCCCGAATGGCGGCGGAAGCGGCCCGTTCGTCGGGCAGGACGATACCAAGCTCACAGTCGCTAGCCAAGTGACTGTGCATGTGGGGACGGGCACGTCGTGGCGGCTGAACCAGGGAACACTGGACAATGACTACTACACGACGGACACCGCGCTCAATACCGGCACCGGGTTTTTATACGCTTGCGGGAATAATGGCGGGACCGACCAAGCGTTGCTGCAGCGGATTGCGGTGACCAACGGCAAGCTCGGGGCACTGGACGCCACGACGTGGCTGGCCAGCAGCGCGACTTCGCGATGCTCTCCTCTGACGGAGTACTACAACACGCCAAACGGAAGCTCGACGGGAGCTGTGGACTACCTGTTCTTCGCCGTGGAGGCCAGCGGGTCTCCCGTGGCTTGCGGGGGCGATGGCTGCGTTTTTGCGCTGACCATCACGGGGGGAACGCTGACCACGCCGCCGGCTGCTGGTACCGGGGCGGCAAACGCGCCAGGAACGAGCGGGATCGTCGTGGACAATGACAACACTTCGACGGGCGCGTCCAGCCTGTATTTCTCGTGGCTCATAAATGGAACGGGCGCGGCGCCGTACACCTGCGGTGCGGCGACGCCGGCGAGTGTGTGCGCGGTCAAACTGACGCAGCTCAACCTAAATTGAGCGAAAAGAGGGTGCGATCGGGCACCGGAGGTGCACCTGAACGAACCAGTACCGTATGAGAACATTTCGCCATTTAGGCTATTGAACCGAAATAACCCGCCCGTATACTGACGAGGTGGAGTCAATAATCTGTTCCGGCTCGGGGGCGAAGTTTGCGCCCAAGTTTGGCAAGAAAGTTGTGGGCTTGGGGAGTTCAGGAGGATTTTTGCAAGCGCGCCGGCGGTTTTGGAATCGCAATGGCCAAAATCGGCGCGCCATCGCCTTTCGCTCGATCGTGCATGGAAGTATCTAGGTGAACTTGAATTGTATGCAGTCGCGAAGTATCTGCACGATCGGTCGTTGGCAGCCCACAAGCTTTGTTGGAACCGATTGGACTGCGGACGCCAAAACAACTCAGGCATTCTGGCACTGATTCGCGAGTGAGGAATTTATGACGACAGGTAATCAGAGCTCTAGAGGATCACAGACGGCGCGCGCGAACGATACGAACGGCAAGAAGCCGTATCGCAAGCCTGCGTTCCGCTACGAGCGGGTCTTCGAGACGATGGCGCTGTCTTGCGGCAAGGCGTTCTCCACTCAGGCGAACTGCCGGGGTAACCGCAAGCTTTCGTAGTCCGGACGTCTCGGATGACCGGCCATGCGGAACTCTCTCCGGCGCGAAGGCGACGGAGAAGGTTTGGCGGGATTCTTCCGAGATCGTTCGGAGAAACTGGAACAATCCAGCAATTTTGGAAGATTATCTGCCCCAACCTCCCTGGGGCCCTGGGGAACCGTTAGGGTGAAGAAGCCGAAGTTAACGGAAGAGCTAGAAACACCGTGCGGCGCGAGTTCCGCCAGCGTCGCAGCGGCCGATTCCATCCGTTCAAATGGCAGCGTTTCAATTCGGGCCACCGGCAGCAGCATGATCCCATCCATCTGGCCCGGGCGAAATTCTGTTGGTGCGTCGAATGGCGATTGGCGAAATTTGTCCGGGCGAAGTTGTGTTGGGCGAGCGCGGTGGGAAATTACGTGCGCACCGCGTGGTGGAAGTGCGTGGGAGCGGATCGGGCGCGCGCATCGTGACACAGGGCGACGCGCTGGCGGCGCCGGATCCGGAAATTTCCGAAGCGGAGTTGCTGGGACGCGTTGCCGCGATCGCGCGCGGCGGCGAATGGCGCGAGCTGAAGACGCGGCTGGGAATGGGCGATGCGGATTCTGCGGGCCATCGTGCGGCGATCGTCCTTCGCGGCGCGCGTGCTGCTGCACTTTCACGCGAAGCGCGGGCAGCGCGTGGCGCCGCGTCCGGCGCGGCAAGCTGCGGCCACGTGGGGAATCATGAGCGCAACGGCGACATTACGGGGCGAGGCGCAATTCGATGTGGGCATCGAGATCGGCGGCATCGGCGTGCGCGTGCGCACGGACGATCCCTCGTTCGTTTGTCTGCTGGAGCGGCGCTACGCGGGATTCGTGGGAAGTGCGGAGCGCGCGGAATATCAGTTCAACGTGAATCTGACGGCACCGACGGGAATCGATCCGGATGAGGATGTGCGCGTGGAGCGCGGCGGCGGGCGGAATGTGGTCGCTCGTGCGGGGAGATTTTCGCGCGGAGTGGGACTCCGAAGCTGGGCAGGGGGACGATTCGTCAAACGGCGAATCCTTATTCGATTGACGCGGTGCTGCGAATCGTACACTCGCTGGTGCTGGCGCAGCAGGGCGGATTTCTGCTGCACGCGGCGAGCGCGGTGCGCAACGGGCGCGCATTTTTATTCAGCGGGCGGTCGGGCGCGGGGAAGACGACGATTTCGCGGCTTGCTCCGCCGGACGCGACGCTGCTGACCGACGAAATTTCCTACGTGCGCAGGGCGGAAGGCTCTTCGCGCGGACGCGGCGGAGGGATACATCGGCGTACGGGACGCCCTTCACCGGCGAACTGGCGAAACTCGGCGAGAATGTGAAGGCGCCGATCGCGGCGCTTTATTTGCTGGCGCAAGGTCCGGAGAACCGGATCGAATCCGGTGAGCGAGGCGGAAGCGAGCCGCGCGCTGCTGGGGAACATTTTATTTTTCGCGAAGGATGCGGAGCTGGTGGCGATGGTGTTTCAATCGGCGTGCGAATTTGTGGCGCGGGTTCCCGTGAAGCCGGCTGACGTTTCGTCCGGACGCGAGCGTGTGGGAGATGGTGCGATGAGCGCAGCGGTGGCACCCGGCAAACGGTACGTCGCGCGAAGCAAGCAGATGGCGGCGCGCCGCTTGGGCGACGAAGTGATGATCATGGCGGGCAGCGAAGCGACGGTTTACACGCTGAACGACGTGGCGGCGGCGATCTGGGAAGAGGCGGACGGCGTGACGCCGCTGGATGAAATCGTGGAACGGCGGATTTGCCGGGAGTTCGACGTGGCGCCGGAAGCCGCGCTGCAGGACGCGCTGGTGCTCGTCGAGGAACTGGCGGGGCACGGCGTGATGGAAGTGTTCGGACACGCCGATTGCGCCGAGAAGAATTCCCGGAGTCGCCGGAATCGGAGAAGGAGTCCCGATGAGTTCCTTGATGCAGGAGATGGGCGAGAAGGCGCTCGCGATGGGAATTCCGCTGACGGTGCAGCTGGACTTGACGTACCGCTGCAACGAGCGTTGCGTGCACTGTTACCTGGATCACGACGATCACGGGGAGATGACGACGGCGGAGTACAAGAAGCTGCTGGACGAGCTGGCGGAAGCGGGCGTCTTTTTCCTGACGATGAGCGGCGGCGAAATCATGCTGCGCAAGGATTTCTTCGAGATTCTTGGAGTACGCGCGCCTGAAGCACATGTTCAGCGTGAAGTTGAAGACGAACGGCGTGCTGATCCGCGAGCGCGAGGCGGCGCGGTTGCGCGAGCTGGCGGTGGAATCGGTGCAGATCAGCGTGTATTCGCACCGGCCGGAAGTGCACGACGCGATCACGCTGTTGCCGGGTTCGCTGGAGCGTTCGATCGAGGCCGCGCAGATTCTTGAAGTCGCAAGGATTGCAGGTGACGCTGGCGGACGTGTTGATGCGGCAGAATCATCAGGACTATTCGGGCGTGAAAGCGCTGGCCGCGGAAATCGGCGTGCGGTTCATGCTCGACCCGACGATTACGCCGATGATGGACGGCGATCGCGGCGTCTTGAGCCTGAACGTGAATCAGGACGTGCTGCAGAAAACGTTTCGCGATGAAGGGTTGGTCGGAAACGTCGAAGAATTCTGCTCCACACCGAAGGGCGCGAGCGCAGGACGAAATGGAATCGTATCCGTGCAGCGCGGGGCACACATTCTGCTACGTTTCGCCGTACGGCGACGTGTATCCCTGCGTGCAGTTTCCGTTGCCGAGCGGCAACGTGCGCCGGATGCGCTTCGCTCGAGATCTGGAATTATTCGCCGCAATTGAACGAGGTGCGCGACATTCAACTGCGCGATCTGCCGAGCTGTTCGCAGTGCGTTCACGGCAGCACCTGCACGCGCTGCCCGGGCCTCGCGTTCCTCGAAGGCAATATGCGCGGACCTTCGTTGCAGGATTGCGAGAAGTCTTTTGCGCGCACGGGAATTCCCTCGAAGAATCTCGAGGCGAAACGCTCCGGCGCGTCCGCAGGACACTCGCACGGATTGGGCGCGGGACTCGTTCAGATTCAGGGAGTGGCCCCCTCGCCAGTCGCTGTTCCGGCGCTGGTCTCTTAGAAACTTTAGCCCCCGCCCCCCATGCATCGCGTTTGCCCCTCGCGGCCGAGCGTTCCGTCCCGCACCTCAACTTGTCTTCTTCACGCCTGCGGCGCGGCTTGGCGCTAAGATAGGCGCGTCGCATATGCACCCACCGGCGAACTCGACGCGAACCTTTTCTCCGCAGGAGCAGCTCCTTCTCGCCTGTGCCCGCGCGCGCATGGAGGACGAAACTGCGGCCCGCATCCGCGCTCTTGCAGAAGGGCCGGTGGACTGGGCGGCACTCGTCACCGGCGCCTCCGCGCACAATCTTTCCCCGCTCCTCTATCGCCACCTGTTGGATTTGTGCCCGAAAAAACTTCCCGCCGAAACGCGCGAGCGTTTTGAAAAAGGACTTCACGGCCACGAGCGCTGGAATCTGCACCTCACGGCGGAACTGTTTTGCCTCCTCGAACGATTTCGCGAGGCCGGCATCCTAGCCATTCCCTACAAAGGGCCGGTGCTCGCGGCGCAGGCCTACGGCGACATCATGATGCGCCAATTCGCGGATCTCGATATCGCCGTGCGGCAACGGGACATGCCGCGCGCGCACGAGCTGCTCGTTACGGATGGCTATGAGTCTTCTTTCGGCCCGGTGCTGCCGGGCGAGGCCCGGAAGACCCAGCACAGCGAATACCAGTACATCCGCAACGCCGGACGCGTCGTCGTCGAATTGCAGACCGACGCAACCCTGCGCTACTTTCCGCGCCCGCTCGACCTCGACGCGATGGCGCGGCGTCTCACGCCGTTTGCATTTGCCGGCGGCGGAGTGATGGGGCTCTCTGCTGCAGATACGTTGCTGCTTCTTGCCGTACACGGCACCAAGCACTTCTGGGAGCGCCTGCTCTGGATTTGCGACATCGCGGAGCTGGCTCGCCAAGACGCGCGTGGCGATTTGCCCGCCGGCATCGCCTGGGACGAAGCGTTTGCGCGCGCCGAGGAAATGCGCGTCGGACGCATGCTGCGGCTGGCGCTCTGGGTGGCGCGGCACTTTCTCGATGCCCCGCTGCCCGAAGCCGTGCTGCGAAAGGTCGAGGCCGACGCGGTGGTGCGCCGCATGGGTGAGGGCATCTGGTCGCGATTCTCTTTGCTCGGCAGCGCCGAAATTGCGGCTGTGCCCAGATTCTGGTTTCGTGTCCTCTCCGGTGAAAATTTCGGCGAGGGACTGCGCTATGCGACCCGCATCGCGACTCTGCCTACAAACGCGGATCGCGCGGACGCGCCGCTTCCCAAGGGATTTTCGGGGATGCGCACTGTTCTGCGGCCGTTCTTGCTTCTGCGGAGGTACGGGTTTCGGCGCTGGAAGTCGTCTGAAGCACAAGCCGCCCCGGAGGACGCCCGCCCGCGCCAGCCTTAGCGTCGAGAAGAGGCTCCACCTGTCGGTCGGACGGCGCTTTGCGCTGCTTCTCCCTACAACAACTCATCATTTACGAGACAAAGGTCCCAGAAAGGTGTACAAAGGCCAAGTTCCGGTATACTAAGGGCTGACACACGCAACCATGGATTTCGACCAACTCACCACGTTCGTGCAGGTGGCCAAGCTGGGCAGCTTCTCGCGCGCGGGACAAAAAGTGTTCCGCTCGCAATCGGCCGTCAGCGCGCAGATCCGGCAGCTTGAGCAGGCCTACGGTTTGCGCTTGCTGGATCGCTCGGCCAAATCGGTGCAGCTCACGCCCGCGGGGGAAGTGCTTTTCGATTACGCGCTCCGGCTGCTCCGGCTTCGCGACGAATCCCTCCAGGCCGTAGCCGACCGCGGCACCACGGTGCAAGGCCCGCTCTTCTTTGGCGCGAATGAAGCCACTTGCCTCTACCTGCTGCCGGACATTTTCGCGGAGTACCAGCGCAAGTATCCGCTGGTGCACATCAGCGTCTATCGCAATTTCAGCCACAAGATTTTGCAGCGCGTCGAAGACGGCACGATTGACGTCGGCATCGTGACCATGCCGGTGAAGTCGCCGAACCTGCGCGTCCATCCAGTGTTTAAAGACCGCATGATGCTGATGGTGAGCCCCAAGAATCCACTGGCGTCGCGGTCGCGCGTTTCGCTGGCCGAGGTGGCGGAGCAGCCGCTCATCTTTCCGCGCACGGGTTACACGCGCCAGGTGTTGGACAAGTTATTCCGGGCCTACCGCTCGCGGCTGCATGTCACGATGGAGTTGCCGAGCATCGGCATGATCAAGTGCTTCGTCGCGGCCAACGTGGGCGTGTCGTTCGTGAGCGAGACGTTTGCGCGCGACCTCGTGAAATCTGGAGAAGTGAAGCTGCTCTCGATCGAAGGCGTGGATTTGTGGCGCACGCTCGGTCTGGTGTATCGCCGCGACCGCAGCTTGCCGCGCGCCGCTCAATCCTTCATCACGCTCATCCGCGAACATAAGAAGACCTCAAACGCATCCGATCACGAACCGCAGGTCGCCGAAGCCCGCCGCTAGTTAAGCCTCCCTCGACCGCCGCAATCCGTTCAAAAATAATTCTAAGTGTTATTTAGTGCGTACCCTCACGAGCGCGAAGGTCCGCCACCAGCGCGGCGAAGGACGGGATGTCGAGCGACTGCGCGGCGTCGGACCACGCTTTATCCGGCCGCGGATGGACTTCGATGAGCAAGCCATCGGCGCCGACCGCGAGCGCGGCGCGCGACGCGGGGAGCACCAGCGAGCGCACGCCTGTGCCGTGCGAGGGATCCACGATCACCGGCAAGTGCGATAGCTCTTTCACGAGCGCTACGCCGGCCAGATCCAGCGTGTTGCGCGTGGCGGTCTCGAAGGTGCGAATGCCGCGTTCGCAAAGCACGACGTTGGGATTCCCGCCCGCGAGAATGTATTCTGCGGCGAGCAGCCATTCCTGAATGGTGGCGGACGCGCCGCGCTTGAGGAGCACGGGCTTTGAGATCGTCGAGAGTTTACGCAGCAGCGGCATAGTTCTGCATGTTGCGCGCGCCCACCTGAATCAAATCGGCGCATTCGGCAAACGCGATCCACGTCCTCGACGCTCAGCACTTCGGTCACGACCGGCAGACCCGATTCCGCACGCGCTTCCGCAAGCCACTCCAGCGCCTTGGCTCCCAACCCCTGAAAATCGTACGGCGAAGTGCGCGGCTTGTAGGCGCCGCCGCGAAGCATGTCCGCGCCGGCCGCGCGAATGCGGCGCGCGGTCTCGCGAATCTGCTGGCGCGATTCCACCGAGCACGGTCCCGCGATGATGATGAGGCGTCCCGCACCGATGGGCACGCCTCCAGCCGTGACGATTGTGGATTCCGGATGTTGCTGGCGCGACGCCAGGCGAAACGGCGGTACGGGCGTTTCTTTGTTGACGGACAACGCGGCCTGCGCGCGACGGCCTGCCGGGCGCCCGGCGCGCTTTGTGACAACGGGTCGTGAAATGACTACGCGGCTGCTCATAGCGCTCTCCCATTATCGATTGCGGAATTTTCGGAGTTGCCTCGCGCCCCGGGATAAAGCCCCAATACGCGCACTTCCTGTGTGGCGCGGCGGAGATCGCTTACGGCAGCCTCGAGCAAGCCGGGCGAAGTCGCCTCGACGTCGAGAATGAATTGATACTCCCACGGACAGCCGTGAATGGGGCGGCTCTCGATTTTCAGCAGGTTCACGCCCCGTTGTGCGAAGGGTTCGAGCGCTGCAAGCAGCGCTCCGGCGCGGTGTGCCAGGCGAGTCGTGAGAGTCATCTTATCGGCGCCAGGAACCGGCGAATGATCGGTCGAGAGGAGGAAGAATCGCGTGTAGTTTTCCGTGTTGTCCTGAATCGCGCTGGCGAGAAGCACGCCGCCGTAATGTTCCGCCGCGCGGCGGCCCGCGATTGCCGCGCGCGACTTGTCGCCGAGGGCCAGCACTTCGCGGACGCTTCCGGCAGTATCCTCGGCGGGGATGCGCTTCAGGTTCGGATGCTCGGCGATGAATCGCTCGCACTGCATGAGCGCCATCGGATGCGATTCGATCGAGCGCAGCGATTCGAGCGTCGCGCCGGGACACGCGATGAGATGAAGTTCGATGGGCAACATCGTCTCGGCGCGGATGCAAAGATGGTTCTCGAGCAGCAGGTCGTAGACGCGCAGCACCGAGCCGGCGAGGCTGTTCTCGATGGGCACGAGCAGCAGATCAGCCGCGCCCTCCGCGATCGCGTGGAACGTGCGATCGAACGTTGGCCGCGGCACTGTAACGATGGCATCGCCCAGTAGGCGCACCGCCGCCTCTTCGCTGAAGGCGCCGTGCTCGCCCTGAAATCCCACACGCAATGGCTTCGTGCTCAAAGTTTCCTCCTGACAGCTTCCCAGGAACGGCCCCGAAAACAAAAAAGCCGCGATCCGTTTTGGATTCGCGGCCCGGTTGGGAACTTCGTTCGGCGCTACTCGACTACTGGCTCACACTCAGCGCGCACGCCCATCCGGTCCGCTTCTCCATGACCAATGGGAGAAGCGGCAGGCAAAGGCGAAATTGCGCGCGAAAGTCATCTCTCTCTCACGTCCAATCGCAGAGTCTATGGTCGCATCCACTCCGTGTCAACCTCCTTTTGTGATACAAGACCCCTCGCACATCCGAGCCGGGAGGCGGTGTATGCCCTGGTCGCAGAATTACGATCCCGTGGGGCCGTGGTGGGTCTCCACGATTCTTGCGGCTCTGCCGATCGTCATCTTGCTGGGCAGCTTGGCGGTCTTGCGCCTCCGCGCGCATTGGGCCGGTTTGCTGGGGCTCGCAAGTTCGCTGCTGGTCTCCATCTCCGTTTTCAAAATGCCCGGCAAGATGGCCTTCTTGGCCGCAGCGTACGGCGCGGTTTACGGACTGATGCCCATCGGCTGGATCATCCTGAATGTAATCTTCCTGTATCAATTGACCGTTCAAACCGGCCTCTTCAAAGTTCTGCAAGAAAGTTTGATGGGAATCACGCAGGACCGCCGTCTTCAACTCTTGTTGATCGCCTTTGCGTTCGGCGCATTCTTTGAGGGAGCGGCGGGGTTCGGCACACCCGTCGCGGTCACTGCGGCGCTCTTGATCGGCCTGGGATTCGCGCCGCTCGAAGCTTCAGGACTCTCGCTGATTGCGAACACCGCGCCGGTGGCCTACGGGGCACTCGGGATTCCACTGATTGCGCTGCAAGCCGTGACGGGGTTGGACCTGAGAGAGCTGAGCGCGATGGTGGGGCGCATTTTGCCGTTCTTTTCGATCTTGGTGCCTTTTTGGTTGGTGTGGGCGTTCGCAGGATTTCAGGGGATGATCGAAGTGTGGCCGGCGATTTTGGTGGCCGGCGCTTTCTTTGCGATTCCACAGTTTCTCGTATCGAATTTTCATGGGCCCTGGCTCGTGGACGTAATCTCTTCCGTCTGTTCGATGACGGCTCTGATTTTGTTTTTGATGAAGTGGCACCCCAAACGCATCTGGGGCCTGAAGGGTGAGGAGAGCGGAAGAGTCGCGCGCGGCCGGCACGGCTACCGCAAGGGAGAGATTATTCGAGCCTGCATGCCCTGGGCGATTCTCAGCCTGCTCGTATTCGTCTGGGGATTGCCGCACACCAAAGCGTTTCTCGATCATTTGTCCTCGTTCACGATTCCCGTGAACGGCCTGCACAATCTGGTGCAGCGCGTCCCGCCGGTTGTCGCTAAGCCCACAACGGAAACCGCGCTGTATCTCTTCACCTGGCTCTCCGCCGCGGGCACCGGCATTTTGGTGTCCGCTCTGATTTCGGGCATTGTCATGGGCTGCAGCTTCAAGATGTTGGCGCGGACGTATCTGCGAACGCTGATTCAAGTCCGGTATTCGCTGCTCACGATTTCGGCCATGATGGCGCTGGGGTTTCTGACGCGTTACGCCGGACTCGATGCGACGCTCGGCCTGGCGTTTGCGCGCACCGGTGTTCTCTATCCCTTTTTCGGCGCGCTTTTGGGATGGCTGGGCGTGGCGTTGACCGGCTCGGACACCTCGTCCAACGTGCTGTTCGGCAGCCTGCAGAAAATCACGGCCGAGCACCTGGGAATTTCTCCCGTGCTGATGGCCTCGGCGAACAGCTGCGGCGGAGTGATGGGCAAAATGGCGGACGCGCAGAGCATCGTCGTCGCCAGCACCGCGACCCAATGGTATGGGCACGAAGGCGAAATTCTGCGCTACGTTTTCTTCCACAGCATCGCGCTCGCGTCTTTGGTGGGAGTGCTGATCTTCCTGGAGGCGTACGTGTTTCCGTTCACGCGGCTGGTGGTGCACTAAGCGCACCAGCCGCGTGAACGTGTGACTGCGCGTTACTTGGGCGTCGCCGCCTTGGATGCGCTGCTGCTTTGCGCGGGCGTGGCGGGCTTGGGGCCGTCGGGCGTCATGACCACCGGATTGAGAAACGTCATCATCGCGCGCAGCCGGCCGCCGACTTCTTCCAGCTTGAGCTTTTGCTCTTCCGCGCGGACCGCGTTGAACCACGGGCGCCCCGTTTCATTCTCGTGAATCCAGCGCTTGGCGAAGCTGCCGTCCTTGATGGATTTCAGCAGCGCGCGCATCGTCTTGCGCGTTTCGTCGGTGATGATCTGCGGGCCGGCGACGTAGTCGCCGAATTCAGCGGTGTCGCTGACGGAATAGCGCATGTAGCCGAGGCCGCCGCGATAAAAGAGATCCACGATGAGCTTCAGTTCGTGCAGCACCTCGAAGTAGGCGATTTCGGGCTGATAACCCGCTTCCACCAGCGTCTCGAAGCCCGCTTTCACGAGCGCGCTGACGCCGCCGCACAAGACGGCTTGCTCGCCGAACAGATCAGTTTCAGTCTCCTCTGCAAACGTAGTCTCGATCACGCCCGCGCGCGTCGCGCCCAGTCCCTTGGCGTAGGAAAGCGCGACTGCTTGGCGTGGCCGCTGGCATCCTGATGCACGGCGAGCAGCGACGGCGTGCCACCGCCTTCGACGAACACTTCGCGGACGCGATGGCCCGGCGCCTTGGGCGCGATCATCACCACGTCAATGTCCGTCGGGGAGCGGCAGCGTGCCGAAGCGAATGTTGAAACCGTGCGCGAAGAGCAGCGTCTTGCCCTTCTTGAGATTCGGCGCGATGTCCGCCTTGTAAATTGCGGCCTGCGACGTATCGGGAATGAGCAGCGCAATCACGTCGCCCCATGCCGCCGCCTCGGCCGTGGTCAGCACTTTGAGCCCTTCCGCTTCGGCGCGCGCGCGCGAACGGCTGCCCGCGGGCAGCCCGATGCGCACATCTACGCCGGAATCTCGCAGGTTCAACGCGTGCGCGTGGCCCTGCGATCCGTAACCCAGCACCGCCACTTTCTTGGCTTGAATCAGCGAAAGGTCGGCGTCCTTATCGAAATACAAAGTTGCCATCACTGCCTCCCATGGAATGAAATGCGCGTGAGATTCTATCAGCGCGGCGGGCGCATTGCGCTCGCGTTCTGATTCCGGCCGCTGGTGCTCGCCGGGGACTTCGGGCCAGGCTTCTTCGCCGGTGCGCGCGATGTCCACGCGGCCGGCCTTGTCCAGCAGTTTCAGTAAACGATCGATCGCCGCGGGTTTGCCGCTGACGTGCAGCAGCAGGGAATCGGGATCGGCCGACGCCGAGCGCGTGCCCGCCCCGTCGGAAAAATGCAAAATCGCCGATTCGATCGCGGTCTCGCCGCCGTCTTTGGTGTACCGCACCGAGATGACTTCGATGATCTTGCGCAGCCCCGTCTCGATGCGCACGATGCCGAAGTCGTCCGTGTCCACGACGAACGAGATCACCGCGCGCGCCGGATCGGTCGAAGGCGACGCGACGATCGTTTCGATCTGCAGCATGCGGCGGCGCAGCACCGAGGCAATGCGCTCAAGCACTCCCCGCCGGTTTTCCACGTCCAAAACGAAATAAGTGCGCATGTTCTCCTCAAGCGTCCGCAGCGGTTTCGGCGAGCGGCGTCGGCCGGCGAATCATTTCGTGCAGGGCCTTGCCCGCCGGAATCATCGGGTAGACCGAGTCTTCCTGTTCCACGCGGAAGTCAATCAGCATGGGTCCGTTGGTGGCGCGCGCCTCGCGTACCACTTCCGTGAGCTTCGAGCGCTCCGCAACGCGGCGGCCCGGGATACCGAAGGCTTCCGCGAGTTTGGCGAAGTCCGGGCTGAGCAACGGCGTCTCCGAGTAGCGGCCGCCGTGGAAGAATTCCTGCCACTGGCGCACCATGCCGAGAAAACCGTTGTTGATGATGGCGATCTTCACGCCGATCTTTTCCTGAACGATGGTCATCATCTCCGCCATGGTCATCTGGAATCCGCCGTCGCCGACCACGGCCCACACTTCCGCTTCGGGACGCGACATCTTCGCGCCGATGGCCGCAGGCAACGCGAATCCCATCGTGCCCAGCCCGCCGGAAGTGATCAGCGAGCGCGGGCGCTCGTGCCGGTAATACTGCGCCTCCCACATCTGGTGCTGGCCCACGTCGGAGACCACGACGGCGTCTCCCGAAGTCTCGCGCCACAGATCGTGGATGACGTGCGCGGCGTAGAGATGGCCGTCATCGGGCAGATTCTGAATGTCGCGCACGGAGGATTCGCCGCGGAACGACGCGGATGCGGTTGTGCCACTTCGGGTGTTGATTCTCCTGGACGAGCGAGCAGCAAACGCTCGACGGTGCGCTTGAGATCGTCCACCAGCGCGATATCCACCGGAACATTCTTGTTGATTTCCGACGGATCGATTTCGACGTGAATTTTCTTGGCGAGCGGCGCGTAGGTCTTGAGCGTGCCGGTGACGCGATCGTCGAATCGCATGCCGAGCGCGATCAGCAGGTCCGCTTCCTGAATGGCCATGTTCACCCAGGCCTCGCCGTGCATGCCCATCATGCCGAGATTGAGCGGGTGCGAGCCGGGAAAGCTCGCCGATGCCCAGCAGCGTCACGGCGACGGGAATGTCCGCGCGCTCGGCGAGCGCGATCACTTCCTTCACGCCGCCGGAGAGAATGATTCCGTGGCCGGCGAGGATCAACGGCCGCTGCGCGCGATTGATGAGGCGCGCGGCGTCTTCGATCAGCGCGGCCTGCGCTTGCGCCTGCTGCGGCCGCAGGCGATGCGGCTTCGCGGCGTTCCAATCGAATTCGCAACTCGCCTTGCTGCGCGTCCTTCGTGATGTCCACCAGAACCGGGCCGGGCCGGCCGGAGGCGGCCAGCTCGAATGCCTCGCGCATCGCGGGAGCGACGTCCTGCGGCCGCGTGACGAGATAATTGTGCTTCGTGATCGGCAGCGTGATACCGGTGATGTCGATCTCCTGAAATGCGTCCGAGCCGATGAACTTGCTGTTCACTTGACCGGTGATGAAGACCACGGGCGAAGAATCGAGCATCGCCGTCGCAATCCCGGTGACGAGGTTCGTCGCGCCCGGGCCCGACGTGGCCATCGCCACACCGACGCGGCCGCTCGCGCGCGCGTAACCGTCCGCCATGTGCGCGGCGCCTTGCTCGTGGCGCACGAGCACGTGATGGATATTCTTATACTTCGTCAGCGCGTCGTAGGCGGGCAGGATCGCGCCGCCGGGATAGCCGAAGACGGTGCTCACGCCCTCCTTCAGCAGAGCATTCCCAGATGATTTCCGCTCCGGTTCGGATCATGTCGCCCTCGCTTCCCGTCAGCCTTGATTCCGCTCGTCTCGTTCTCAACTTGCTCGCGCGTTTCAGAAGACAAATCATCAAACCGGTCAATTCGTCACTGCGCCGACGGCCGCGGAGGCTACCGAGCGCGCATATTTCGCCATCACGCCCGTGCGATAGCGAAGCTCCGGCGCTTTCCAGCTCTTGAGGCGCTTCGCCAATTCGGCGTCGTCCACGTTGACTTGCAATAAGTGATTTTTCGCGTCGATGGTGATGATGTCGCCATCGCGCAGCGCCGCAATCGGTCCGCCCGCGGCGGCTTCCGGCGCCACGTGGCCGACCATGATCCCGTGCGTCGCGCCGGAGAAGCGGCCGTCGGTGATGAGCGCGACGCTGGTCCCCAGCCCCTGGCCGACAATCGCGGCGGTGACGGCCAGCATCTCGGGCATGCCCGGGCCGCCGCGCGGCCCTTCGTAACGAATCACCACCACGTCGCCCGGCTTAATCTTCTTTTTCTCGACGGCGGCGAACGCGTCCAGCTCGTTGTCGAACACGCGCGCCGGGCCGCTATGCGAGCCGCCCGCGCCGGAGATTTTCAGCACGCAGCCATCCGGCGCGATATTGCCGCGAAGGATCACGAGTCCGCCGGTCGGTTTCAGCGCGCGGGCGGGCGGGTGAATCACCTCCTGCCCGGGCGTCTCGACGGCAAGAGCCGCTTCCTGCGCGATCGTTCGTCCGCTGACCGTGGGAGCCGAGCCGTGCAGCTTGGAAATTTCCATCAGGAATTTCGCGAGCAGGCGCGTGCCGCCCGCCTCGTGGAAATCCACGGCCATGAATCGTCCCGAGGGTTTCAAATCGGCTGAGGACGGGAGTCGCGGCGCAAACGCGATTGATGTCGTCGAGCGTCAGCGTCACGCCCGCCTCATGCGCGATCGCGAGGAGATGAAGGACGGCGTTGGTCGAGCCTCCGCTGGCGGCCACGCCGGCGATCGCGTTCTCGAGTCCTTGCTTGGTGAGGATGTCGTGCGGCACGACATTTTTCTTCAGAAGCTCCATCACGAGATGGCCCACGCGGCGCGCGAGCGCGTTTTTCTCGCCGGAGGTGGCCGCCACGCCCGCGCTGCCCATCGGCGAGATCCCCAGGAATTCGCAGGCCGTCGCCATCGTGTTCGCGGTGAATTGTCCGCCGCAGGCGCCCACGCCGGGACACGCCGTCTCTTCCATGCAGTGGAGATTCTCTTCGGTGATCTTGCCGGAATTGAGCGCGCCGACCGCTTCGTACATGTCTTGAATGGAAATATCGTGGCCTTCGTAGCGGCCGGGGCGAATCGGGCCGCCATACAGCATCAGGCCGGGAATGTTCAGCCGCGCCAGCGCCATCACCGTGCCGGGAATGGTCTTGTCGCAACCGGAGAGCGCGACAATGCCGTCGAAATAATTCGCGCGCGTCACCAGTTCGATGGAATCGGCAATCACTTCGCGGCTAATCAGCGAAGCGCGCATTCCGTCGGTGCCCATCGTGATGCCGTCCGAGATCGAGATCGTGTTGAACTCCATCGGAGTGCCGCCCGCCTCGCGAATCCCTTCCTTGACCGCCGCCGGCGAGTCTCGCGCAGGTGGTAGTTGCACGGGCCGATCTCGATCCACGTGTTGGCAACGGCAATGATCGGCTTCTTGAGATCCTCGTCGGAGAAACCGACGGCGTGAAGCATCGAGCGCGCGGGCGCGCGCCGATTGCCTTCCAGAAGTGTCCGGCTGCGCAATTTTTCGCTCATCGGTTCATCGTCCTAGGGGTGCTTCCCCTGACTTTCGATTGCATGCTCCGGTGCGCGCTCTCATCCCCGCGCCGCGCGCACAAAAAAGGCCGCCATCCCCTCGATGGCGACCTCCGGATTTCTTGGTTCCTTCTCTAGCGTTCCTTCATCCGTCAGTCGTCATCCCTGTGTCAGGGGCATACGAGTCGTACGATGACGGGTACTACCACCCATGCCGGAGCCGCGGCACGAACGCCGCGAGCGAAACTTCGCGGCGAGTGCGATTCAGAGCGCGATTGCTTGTTCCTTTTCCGACATGTTCGTGAACAAGGACACTATAAAGAGCTAAGAGGAGTTTATGTCAATTCCTATATCCAACTTTTTTATAGCAGGGCTAAATCGCCGGATGCCACTCTCGCCAGGCCGGGACGACATGGCAGGCTCGCAGCTAAAGTATTGAAAAATACGACGCTTACGCCCTGTCCTCGCTGGCCCGAGCGAGCCCACAATAGGATCTCCGCGGATGCGTCTCCAGAGGAGACTGTGGGGGCCAGCGCGCCGCGAGGTCTTCAAAAGGGGAGAGCGGAGAACCGAGTGCGGGTCGGATCGTTCACGGATTTCCCTTGAAGAAAGTTCTTGACTGCCAGGCATATATGACTTACGGTCAGGTATGGCTCATGAGTCAACAAAAGAGATCGCTGCAAGCGATTTGCCGCGGAAGTGCCCCGGAAGGGGACCGTCAGCCGCCGCGAGCGCCGGCAAGCTGAAACGCGCGACCGCTTGATGCACGCCGCCCTGCGGCTCTTCGCTCAGCGCGGCATGGCGGAAACCTCCGTGGAAGACATCACCGAAGCCGCGGACGTGGGGAAGGGAACCTTCTTCAATTATTTCCCCTCGAAGGAGCACTTGCTGATCGCGTTCGGCCAGTACCAGGTGCGCAAGGTCGAGGCCGCGCTGTCGGAAGGGCGCGACGCCAAAATTCCCGATTCATCAAGTGCTCCGCCGCTTGGCGCATTCCGTTTCGCGCGAGCCGGGCCGCACGCCGCTTTTGATCCGCAGCATCATGGTCGCGCCGCTCACGAATGACGCCGTGCGCGAATCCATGATCGTCAACATGGCGCGGGGCCGAAAGGCTCTCGCCGAATTGATGACCATCGGGCAGGAGCGTGGCGAAATTCGCAACGATCTTTCGCCCCGGCACTTGGCGCGCGCCGTGCAGCAGGGAATGTTCGGAGGTTTCCTTCTGTGGTCGCTGGATCCGTCGCTGGAAATTTCCGGCTGGCTGGACACCTGGGTGGACATCGTCTTCGCGGGAATCAAATCGAGCGAAGCGGAGCGAGTCGCCGCGCGCGACGGCATTCCGCCGGCGCTGAGCGCGAGCTTAGAGTTACGAACGGGAGAAACCAATGAAGTCAACACACACAAACCGACGCCGCTTCACTCGTTCTGCCGCTTCTCTTACTGGCGGCCGCGCTTCCGGCCGCGGCCCAGCAAGCGAACAGTTCGGACGCGCAGAACCTGACGCTGGCGGGTGCGATTCAGATCGCGCTGAAAAATAATTTGAGCGTACGTGTGGCGGATGCGCGCGTGGATCAGGCCGAGGGAACGCGCGAGCGCGCGAAGGCCGCGCTTCTGCCGGAGGTCACCGGCCACGTTCTCGCCAATCAGCAAACCGTGAACCTGCGCGCGCTCGGATTGAACTTTTCGTTTCCGGGGTTCACTTTGCCGACGGTGATTGGGCCGTTCGACAATTATGATTTCCGCCTGTACGGCAGCCAGGCGCTGGTGAACCGCCAGGCGACCCACGCGTTGAGAGCCGCCGACGATCAGAAGCAATCCGCGGCGCTGGACTTACGAAGATTCCCGAAGCGTGGTCGTGCGGCAGACGGCAGCGTTGTTCCTCGACGGACAGGCGGCGCAGGCGGAAGTGGAATCGGCGGAAGCCCGCGTGGACACGTCGCAGGCGCTCGAAAAATTGGCGCGCGATCAGCACGACCAAGGTTTGGCCACCGGTGTGGACCTGCTGCGCGCTCAGGTCGCGCTCGAACGCGATCAGCAAAATCTGCTCGTGGCGCGCAACCAGTATCAGATTGCGTTGGTTACCCTGGCGCGTTACATCGGAATCCGTCCCGGCACGCCGATTGCTGCTGGTGGAGCCGCTCGACTTTCACCAACTTGATAGTTCCGGACCCCGATCAATCGCTGAGCGACGCGCTGCGCGCCCGCGCGGACTATCGCTCGCTCGACGCGCAGCGGCAGGCGCTCGTCGAGCAAGTGAAGGCATCGCACGCGCGTTACTACCCGACCTTGCAGGCCACCGGAAATTACGGCGCGCTGGGGCGCGAAATCTACCAATTGCCGGGCACGGGCATCATTCAAGCGACGCTTTCGATCGATATCTTCGACCGCGACCGCAACGGCGAGCGGAAACAGCTCGAGAGCCAGTTGAAGCAACTCGACGATCAGATCGCGGATCTTTCCCGCGGAATTGAAGCAGGAACTGCGCACGGCCGTACTCAATCTTCAATCGGCCGAGGATCAGGTGCGCGTGACCGAACAGGCGCTGGATCTGGCGCAGAAAGAATTGGCGCTGGCGACGGATCGCTTCCGCAACGGCCTCAGCGACAACATCGAAGTCATCACCGCGCAGAGTTCCGTTGCCGAGGCCGAGCAGGATCGAATCGAGGCGCTGGCGCGACATGCCGACGCGCGCATGGCGCTCGGCGCGCGCGATGGGCGCGAATGAAACCAATTACTCGAACTATCTGGGTCAGTCCATACCGGAACAGCGGAGCCAGCCTGCCCCGCAGGCCCAGCCATGAGATTTTGCTGCGCGAACGGAATCTTTAGTGGAGGTCGAACGGCGATGAAACGCCTAGTGATCATTCTTCTGATCGTCGGAGTTGCTGTGGCGGGCTATTACCTTTATCCGCGCTGGTTCGGCAAGCCGAAGAACCCCAATGAGATCAAGCTCTCCGGCAATGTGGAAGCGCATGAGAGCCTGGTCAGCTTCAAGGTGACCGGGCGTCTGGTCGAGTTGCCGGTGGAAGAAGGCCAGGCCAATGCAAGCGGGGCAATTGCTCGCCAAGCTGGACGATGCGGATTACCGGCAGCAAGTGTCCGTGGATGAGGCGAACATCGCACGTGCGCGCGCAGCAATTGTCGCTCTCGCTCGCCGGTCCTCGCGCCGCAAGACATCGAAGCGGCGCGGCAAAACGTCGTGGACGCGCAAGCGGATCTCGCGCAGAAGAAGCAGGATCTCGCGCGCTATCAAGCGCTCCTGGTGAAAGACGAAATCCCCGCGCAGACGCGCGATCAGGCCGCGACCGCCGTCACGCGCGCCGAGACCGAATGTCGCGCGCCTGCAGCAGGTTTACGACGAACTCCTCGCCGGAACGCGCAAGGAGCAGATTGCCGTGGACCAGGCGAATGTGGGCGCCGCGGACCAGACACTTGGAATGTCGCAAATCAAATTGGGTTACACGACGCTCACGGCGCCATTCAGCGGCGTCGTCCTGGTGCGCGAAGCGGAGTTGGGCGAAGTCGTTTCGCCCGGCACTCCAATTGTGACGCTGGCCGATCTGGATCATTTGTGGGTGCGCGTTTACATCGCGGAAACAGATTTGGGCAAGATTCACTGGGGCGATACCGTGACCGTTCGCACCGACACTTTCCCCAACAAAAGTTACACCGGACGAATTTCCTTCATTGCCTCGGACGCCGAGTTCACGCCGAAGAGCGTGCAAACGCAGGCGGAGCGCGTCACGCTGGTGTATCGCGTCAAGGTGGACGTGGACAATCCGAATCACGAATTGAAACCCGGCATGCCGGCTGACGTGTACATCGAAACAAAGTGAGGCGGGGCGAAATGGCGAGCGACGCGGCAGTCATCGAGATGACGGGGCTCGGCAAGAGCTTCGGCGCGCTGCGCGCCGTGGACGCGCTCAGCTTCGCCGTTCATCCCGGTGAAATTTTCGGTTTGGTCGGGCCGGACGGCGCCGGCAAAACCACCACGATGCGCATGCTGGCCGGAGTTCTCTCGCCCGATTCCGGCAGCGCGAAGTGGCCGGCTTCGACATCGCGCGCGACCCGGAGGGCGCGAAGCATCACATCAGCTACATGCCCCAGCGATTCGGCCTCTACGAAGATCTCACGGTCAACGAGAACATCGCGTTCTACGGCGACTTGTTCAGCGTGCCGCGACCGCGAGCGCGAAACCCGCGCGCGCGAATTGCTGACCGCCGCGGGCCTCTCGGAATTTCGCAAGCGGATGGCGGGCAAACTTTCCGGCGGCATGAAACAAAAACTCGGTCTGGTCTGCGCCCTCATCCATCGCCCAAAGGTGATTCTGCTCGATGAGCCCACGAACGGCGTCGATCCCGGTCTCGCGCCGCGATTTCTGGGCGATTCTCTATTCACTGATTGGCGAGGGCGTGGGCATTCTGATTTCGACTTCCTATCTGGACGAAGCCGAGCGCTGCCATCGCGTCGGTTTGCTGAACAAAGGCAAGCTACTGTTCTGCGACCGGCCCGAAATTCTCAAGAGCCAATTTCCCGGAGCCGTTTTCGCCGTGCGAACCGATGATCCCACGCGGGTGAGCAACACACTCAAAGGGGCGCCCGGGGTGAATCGCGTTGTGCTCGAGGGCGACGGCGTGCACCTGATCGTGGATCGCGCCGAGCGCCTTCCCGAGATGCAGAGTCTACTCAGCGCGGCGGGAATCGCGGTCGAGGACTTCGCCCGCAGTCGAACCCACCATCGAGGATTTGTTTGTGGTCGCGGTGACGGATTCCTCCGGGCAGGAGTCGCCCGGCGAAGAGGCTCCGCTACGAGAGCCCCAATAAGATCACCCAATGCCCAGCATTGAAAATTCGGTCGTCGTCGAAGGTCTCTACAAGCGCTTCGGCGATTTCATTGCGGTGAACAACGTGAGCTTCGCCGCGCGCAAAGGAGAGATTTTCGGTTTTCTCGGTCCGAATGGCGCGGGAAAATCCACCACGATTCGCATCCTGTGCGGCCTGCTGCTTCCCTCCGCCGGCCGCGCCAGCGTCGCCGGGCTTGAACGTCGCGACGAAGTCCGAAGAAATCCGCCAGCGAATCGGCTACATGTCGCAGAAATTTTCGCTCTACGAGGATTTGCGCGTCGTCGAAAATCTCCGCTTTTTTGCCGGACTTTATAGCGTGCCCTCGAAGGACGTTCCCGAACGAATCGCGTGGGCGGTGAAGATGGCCGGCCTCGAAGGACGCGAGCGCGCGATCACCGGTTCGTTGCCGGTGGGATGGAAACAGCGTCTGGCCCTGGGCTGCGCGGTGCTGCATCACCCGCCGATCGTCTTTCTCGACGAGCCGACTTCGGGCGTGGACCCGGTGACGCGGCAGCAATTCTGGGAGTTGATTCACCAGATGGCCGGCGAAGGCGTCACGGTTTTCGTCACGACGCATTACATGGACGAGGCGGAATACTGCAATCGCCTGGTGCTGATTGACCGCGGTCAGATCGTGGCCATGGGCACGCCCACAGAGCTCAAGAAATCGGCGATGCGCGGTGAACTGTTGCTGATCGAGTGCGAGCCGCTGGGGCCGGCGCTGGAAGTCCTGCCGAAAGTGCCGGGCGTGCTGGACACGGCCGTTTTCGGCAACGCGCTCCACGCCGTAGTTTCCGATTCGCAAGCGACGATCGCTAAAATTCGCGCGGCCCTCGAAGCCAAACAGATTCGCGTGCGGCGCGCCGAGGTGATTCCGCCGTCCCTCGAAGACGTATTCGTTTCGCTGACCGGTTCCCACGAAGCGAAGGAGCCGAAGCCGGCATGAATCTGAATCGCATCCTCGCCATGATGCGCAAGGAGATCATCCAGATTCTCCGCGATCCGCGAAGTCTCTTGATCATCGTCCTGATGCCGGTGATGCAGCTCGTCATAGCAATACGTGGCGATGA
>CAWCYS010000093.1:0-64957 GCA_963799715.1 Terriglobia bacterium
GAAGGGCAGAATTCTGCTGAAAATCAGGTGCGGTTCGTCCAACTCCGCCGGCCGCTGAACGAAATTCTCGGAAGTCTTCACGGGAACGCACTAACGGCGGCGGGAATCCTGCGTGATCTCGTCGAGAACCAAAACAACAACCAGCTTGACGACCGCTGGCGTATACGCGTCGTGAACCAACTCGAACTGTGGACAGCTGGGTGCATGAGCGGAGTGGCAAAGGGCGCGAGCGAAACTCCAAGCGACACTGTGGCGGGACACCCGAGTCTCAAGGCTAGCTCAGATCCATTTCAGGGGGAGTACGCCGGCGGCAAGTGGGGCATCTATCTTCGCGCCCCGGATATTTTCTTCACGCTTCTAGACCGCTGCGCGTCCCACTTAGTGCCCTTGGGCCAACTTGCGGAGGTCCGGTTCGGATTGAAATCGGGTGCCGATGATTTCTTTTTTGTCCGTGATGTAACTGACGACGAAATCATGAAACACAGCAAGGAGCTCCCAGAGGGAAGCCCCGCAATCGCTCGACGTTTCCATCAGAAATGGGGAATCAATCCGGGGGATAGCGCGCGGGTCCGGGTGGTGGAATCTGGGGATGGTTCTCGACATCTGATTGAATTGAAGTACCTCGAACCTTACGTCCACGGCTTCATGGATATCCAAAGTGTTCTATTAAGCGCTGACCTTCTGGAAAGGCGAATACTCCTGGTTTCTGACCCGCCCCAGGGGCTCAAAGGGACTCATGTGCTCAAATACATTCACTGGGGAGAACGCGAAGGCTTCAACCAGAGAGTAACGGTCAGAGCGAGAGCACTGAGCGGCTTATGGTATGACCTCGTTCCGGCGAGACGCGGAGAAATAATATGGCCCAAATTGCAACAATACAGACACGTGGTCGCAATCAATCCGAATCGGATAATTGTTAACTGCAACCTCTACGACCTTTTCTGCCGAAAGGCAGTAAAGCGTGAACTACTCGCCGGAATTCTCAATTCGACTATCGTGGCGCTGTCTCGACATCAATTCGGAAGCTTTATGGGGAGGGAGGGTAACCTGGTAACAGAAATCTTCGACGCAAAAATGCTCCTCTGCCCCGACCCAAGAAACTGTCCCCTCCCAATTGAGTCTGAGATAATTTCCGCCTTTGATGCGATGCAGAAGAGACAGAGCCTGCCTCTCGCTGACGAATTTCAAAAAAAAGACCGAAGGCGATTGGACGATGGAGTACTACGATTACTCGGATATTCCGACGCCGCAGAGAGGGCAATAGTTCAGGACGAGCTCTATGGCGAGATGGCCAGAATCCATAGGGAAATCCGAACAGCGGAATTGGGAATGCAAGGTTTCCGGCGGACTGCTGCGCGGCGCGACCGGGCGAGCCCCCACACAATAGCTCTAGAGATTTGGCAAGAATTCGACGCGGCTCAAATTCGTACTTTTCCCAGTGATTTTGTGCCCGCGAAGGAGCCATCCGAGACCGTAAGCTTACCGACCGGCAAGCCTAAAGTTCTGGAGGATCTCTTCAATCGGGGAGCCGTTCAGGTGAACGGGAACGTAATTAGGCTCGGCTCGAAGGGCCGCGCGGAGCTTGCCGCAAAAGCCGTCGAGCTCGGCCTTTATGGACCGGTATTAATACCGAAAAGCGAGCGTGCCTGCGAACAGACTTTGGATGCGTACAAACAATACGAGGCCCGAATGGATGGCCAATTCCGAGAATTAGCGGAAGAACGTAGCGCTGACGGCGAAACCCAGTCTCGTATTGTCCGCGAACTTTGGAAGCTGTTCCTCGCTTCAACGAAAGAGGGATAGGAGGTGTGACCCAGCCTCCATTTTCATCTCAGCCGTGCACGATCGGCGGATGATACCACTTCCGTAGGTCAACTTAGAGTTACGGTGTTGGGTTTGAGGGTGCCGCGTCCTTGACGGTTTTCAAGGGCGGGGATTTCGGGTTGGGAGTCCATGCCGATTTGTGTCCCGCCTACGGCCGCGAGCAGGGCTACGGTTCACCAAGAGCGTTCACCGCGAGCGGCGCGGCGAGCGCCCCTACGGGGCTTTTGAGAAATTCTCTATTCCTACCCGTTACCCAGGGTTTACACCCTGGGCTAAATTGTTTCGCCCCTACGGGGCTGGGAACGTCCTCAAGTCCAAGAAAGAGTAATTTGAGGTTTCGGAATTTGACATTGGAGAGGAGCTCAAGCTCGAAATCAGCAGAGAGATCCTTCGACTTCGAGGCGGCTTGTCCCGGCCAGGCCGGCACGAAGGAGGAAAGAGTCGCCTCTCCGCTCAGGATGACGACGGTTGGGGAGGGGGAGAAAACCCCCACACGTAAGACCGACGTGTGGGGCAGCTGCAAAGCGGCGTCGAGCCGCCGCACTCCACATGGACGGGTGTAGGATGGCGCTGACATTGGGGCGCGCTTCGCTCGGCCCGCTGCCCGAGAGGTGACCTACGAACGCAGCGCAATCAGAAGCGACGGATTTATGAAAGTTCATTTGGGGTGGACGGCGGTCGGCGTCACGGGGGCGTTCGTTTTGATGGCGACGGCGCTGGTTGCGGGAGCGGGGACGCCGCCAAACCTGGTGGTCAACGGCGACTTCGAGAGCGGCAACAGCGGCTTTACGACGGGCTACACCTTCGGCGATGTGTCTAGCCCGGGCGGCTATGCAATCAGCACGAGCCCTTCTTCCGCGCCCGGGGCATTTGGGGATTGGTGCACCTGCGGCGATCACACCACCGGCACTGGAAACATGATGATCGTGGATGGCGCCACGTCGGCCTCGGTGCCGGTATGGGAGGAGACCGTCAGCGTCGCGCCTTCCACCGATTACACTTTTTCCTATTGGGGAGCCGAGGTGGACCACGACAGCAACTCTTTGCCTCACTTGTTGCTGAAGATCGACGGCGCGGTGGTGGGAGAGAGTACTTTTCCGGAGTACAGTCCTGACAATGGCGGGCAGTGGCAAAATTACAAGTTCGCGTGGCACTCGGGCGCGAACAAGTCCGCGGACTTGGTGCTGATCGACCAGAATACGGACGCGCCGTGGAATGATTTCGCGCTCGATGACATCAGTTTCTCCGCCGTCGCCGGCGCTTCGCCCAAATGACGAATTAATCGAGATGGTTCGACGGCCGCGCCCCAGAAGAAGTGAGTTGGGAAATTTCCGTGTAGTGTGACCGCTCCTGCGCTCGTCCGGCCGACACCACGAATCTGCTAGGAGTCACCCATGAAACGGACGACAACTATTTTTCAGACGACATCTATTTTTCAGACGAAGTCTATTTTTCGAGTGTTGCTGATCCTCATTAGTTTTTCGATCGTTGCCGCGGCACAAGATCTGAAACCTGTTCCGCTTCCGACGCCGCAGACCAGCGGAGGCATTCCCTTGATGCAGGCGCTGGGCTTGCGAAAGTCCACGCGCGAATTCGGCGCGGCGAAACTTTCGCCGCAAACACTTTCCAATTTGCTCTGGGCGGGATTCGGCATCAATCGTCCGGATGGTCGGCGCACCGCGCCCTCGGCGCTGAACTGGCAGGAGATTACGATTTACGTCATCACGGCGGACGGTGTGTACACGTACGACGCGAAGGGCAACGCGCTGGACCCGGTGCTGTCGGGCGATTATCGCGCGGCCACGGGGACGCAAGCGTATGCGAAGGACGCGGCGCTGGATTTGATTTACGTCGCGGACACGTCCAAGGAGGGGGCCAATCCGCCGGCCGACGCGGACCTCTACAACGGCGTGGACGCGGGCGTGATTGCGGAAAACGTCTATCTCTACTGCGCGTCCGAAGGACTCGCCGTGGTGGTGCGAGCCAGCGTTGACAAGCCGGCGGTGACGAAACTTTTCAAGCTGCTGCCGACGCAGAAAATTATCCTCGCGCAGTCGGTGGGTTACCCGAAGGAAGTGGCGCCGACTACTGCACGGCCATAAGGCATTGGCGCGGCAGGCAGGATGATTCGTCCTGTTAGGTGCGCGGCAAATCACTTCGCGGAGGCTGGAGACGGCACAGTGGCGACAGCTTGGATCGTGACGGAGTCGGGCTGCGTCCAGACGGGCTTGCCGTTCTGAAGTTCCACGCGATTCATTGTGAACCTCATGCTGGTGGAATCCACGACGACATCGAGATAGTGGTAGTTGATGCGGTTATCGGGATAGGGATCTCCGGGAGCGCGATCGATGGGGTAAGCGTGCGCGCCGCCACCGCCGCTCACGAAATACGTGATGCCGCCATGTGCGTGGCGCTCGTAGTTATGCACGTGACTGGCGATCACGACGATGCGCGCCCGCACGTGCGGTTGTGTTGCTTCGAGGAATGCGCCAAGCGCCTGCTCGGCTGGCCGGGCGTCGTGGCCGCCGCCCAACGGGCTGTGATCGTGGGAACTCGTGACGGGTGGGTGATGGAGAACGACGAGCACGAAATCAACATCGCTGGGAATCTCGTCGAGTTGCTTCTTGAGCCAATCGAATTGAGGGCCGGAGTTTTCGTCGATCCCGCTATCGAGGATCAACAAGAGCACATTCGCAGCACGAAGCGAGTAGTACTCGCTGTCGTTCAGGTTGGGGAACCGTTGAAAATAATTAGCGAGGGCGATTTTCTGGTCGCCATGCAACTCGTGATTGCCGATGGCGGGATATACGGGAATGGATTGCTCCCGCCAGGCGATAGTTTCCTTGTCCCAGGTGAGCCAATCATTCGGATCGTTGCCGTTGTAGGTGATGTCGCCGCCGATGACGATGAAGGCCGGGTGCGCGTCGGCGATGGCTTTCACGATAATTTGCCGGACGGGAGGATTCGACGCCGTGGTGTCGGCCGGGTCGGTGAAGCGAGTATCGCCATAGGCGATAAAGTGAAACGGGACAGGCACTTCCTGGCGCAACTGCACGGGCTGCGATTGCGCCCGGCTTGTAGCGGAAAAAACAGCGGGGAGCAGAATCAGACAAATTATAAGAGCCGCCCGCCGTTTCATTGTGTGGGTCTCATTCCGCCGACAAATATCTACTTCTCCGTCCCAGATGTCCACCGCAGACCGATTGCGTACGTGGGCTTGTAGAATTCGCGCTGGACCACATATTGCGGGCTCCCATTATAGAAGCCAAAGACTTCATTTGTAAGGTTCAGGCCGTACACGATCGCGGAAAAGCCGTTCACCATACGAATGTTCACTTGCGCGTCCACTTGCAAGTGAGGGTAGAGATAGTTGTCACCGCTCGGGCCATGGATGCCGGTGGGGTCCGCGCCGTCCTGCCACTGGTAGGCAAAGATATTTGCGCCATTGTAGGAAAGGCCCAAGCGGGCCGAGAGACGTCCCAAATCATACGAGGGGCTGATGTTCCAAGTGTTGGGAGCTTGTCGCAGCAGCGCGGGATGATCCGATCGTCCGGGCAGACCGTTTGTACTAGACGTGGTAAAGCTATAGTTGGCCATGACTCCGAACCCGCGCAAAAATCCGGGGAGAAACGTAAGTTGCTGCTGGTAAGCAACTTCGATGCCACCCACATAGGCACTGCCAGCGTTACCTGGTTGAGTCACCAAGTAGCCCGCGAACTCCCCCGTCGTGGGTTTTGTTTGGGTGGAGACGATGGGGTCCGACAGATCCTTGTAGAAGAGGCCCGCTGAAAACATGCCCAGCGGCTTCAAGTATTGCTCGTAGAGAACGTCAAAATCGTTCGCATGCTCGGCTTTCAAGTTGGGATTTCCAATGCTGACCGTGGGAGGGGTTTGAGTGAAATCCGGCTGACCAACTGCCTGGGAAATGTCCTGCGGGTCAGGACGGGAAAGCCCGCGACCGTAGACGAGGCGCAAGCCTGCGTTCTGAGTCAGTGCAAAACGAATAGAGGCGCTAGGTAAAATGTCGAAGTACGAGCCCCCTCCTTTGAAGGTGAGAGTTGTGGGCACCGGAGTCAGACTCCCGTCGAAGCTGAGTGTGGTCACATCAGTGGCCTCGAAGCGGACACCGAGAACGAGTCGAATGCGGTTGGTCAGGTCGATGGTATTCATGAGATAGCCCGCCGAGACGCGCTCGTTCAGGTCGTAGTTGTTCTGGTCCGCGCCGCGCGGAGTGGAACAAGGCACAGGATTCGCGTAATCATTGTATAGACAGGTGAACATACCGGGATTCGCGAGGACGAACGTCCTGACCTGCGTGTAGTCCACTGTATTGCCGAACGGCTCTTTGTTCCCGTAGTACTTCAGGTCGGTGAAATTATCTGGGAATTGAGACGCGGGTACGATCGTCAAATCGCCAGGAGAGTTATCGCAGCCGGGATTTGAAGTACCATCGGAGAGATTGGTGCAGTAGATCTCGTCGTAGGTGTTGTCGAATTTATGAGCGTTGCGAACCTTGGCGCCGAACTCAAACGTCCCAAAGCGAGAGCCGGCATGGTAGTTCCGCGCGTATGAGGCCGAGCCCTGCAGATTGAGTTGAGCTGAGAGTCCGAAGGTGGGAGGAGACCAATCTGTCAGCACGTAGTTCGCGCGATCGATAGCGTTAGTTGACCCCGGGGTGAAACAAGATGGGCTGAACTGAGGGATAAATGCGTTTGTTGTGGCGCCCGGATCGTCCGTGCAATTGAGTTCGCCACCGTTCCACGCATAGTCGGCACCTCCACTGCCGGCCAGCGTACGCGACCGTGCCACCGAAAGGTCCCACTGTAGCCAAGATGAAGAGAAGACGTGATGGCCACCGGCGACCAGACTCCCGACGGCGTAATTCGGACGGCGCCAATCCTGGCTCATCTGCGGATCGCCGCCGTCTTTCAGGGTGTAGACCCACTTGTTGCCGTAGTCCTGAAATGTGGAATAAAAGCCGCGAAGATAGACGTCGGAAGCGTCTCCGAGTTTATAGTCCGCGCTGCCGGCCAAGCCCCAGCGCGTGCGGTAGTAGACGTAATCGCGAAGATCGATGCTGTCGTAGTGCGGACTTGCGCTGCCTGCGGTGGGCGAAGGTTCGATGTCGTTGATGCCGCGCCCATTGTAATCGTATGTGGCACCGAGAAGCACGCCCCAGCGCTTGGCATGACCGAAGCGCCGGCCGACTGTGGCGCCGAACTGATCCACGCCGCGTCCACCAATGATGGGCGTGTAGCCTCCGATACCGAAGATATTTACGGTGGGCTGCTCGCCGGCGGTCTTGGTTTTCAGATTCACGGAACCGCCGATGCCGTCGCCGTCCATGTTGGCTTGCAGGGTTTTGTTGATTTCCACTTCGGAGACGAGATCGGAGGCCAGGACATCCAGTTTGATTTGGCGCACGCCGCTTTCCGGAGACGGAACGTTGATGCCATCAATGGTCACGTTACTCAGGCGCGGCTCGGTTCCCCGGATCTGTACATATTTGCCCTCACCTTCGTCGCGCTCCAGAGTCACGGAGGGCAAACGTCCTACAGCATCAGCAATGTTGGCGTTGGGGAGGCTGGTGATTACGTTGGCCGGCAACACCTGGAGTATGTTGTCGGCGGTGCGCTCCTCGTTAATCGCCTCGGCTTGGCCATGAGGTTGCGTCGCCGTGACGATGATGCTGTCCGTTGCCGAGGCCACTTTGAGTTCCGCGTTCAATTGGGTAATGCCCCCGGCGGTGACATTTGCCTGGGCCGAGAACGCGGCCATTCCTACGTAGGAAACCGTCACCGTATATGTGCCTGGGTCAAGGTCTGAAATCGTGAAATCCCCTTGACTATCCGTCGTGGTAGGTGGTCCCTTCGGTTCCGTCTCGACTCGCGCGCCTTGCAAAACTCCGTGGGAAACGTCGGTTACTTGGCCAGTGATGGAGCCCTTCCGTTCCTGGGCCTTGAGGGGCAGCAAACAGAGCGCGCTCAGCACCAGGAGTGATGGAAACACTGAGAGAATTAGCTTCCGCATGACACACCTCATTTTTGGAATCTTAGGGGGGCGCTTCTGGGCGACGCAGAGAGATTGAAGGCAACGTCTTACCCTGGCATGAAGGCGTTGTTACAAGTTCGAGAATTACCCGGAGATCGAATTGAGCCGAAACACGAGAAAAACACGCTTTGGGGCTGTCAACTGTCGGGTGAAACAGGAGAGGCGGAGTGCTAGCGTGGGGCGGGTGGGGGGCTGTTGGGGGCAGCGGGGGCTGCGCCGGGCGTATGCGCGGCGGCTACGGGATTTTCCAGCAGCGTGAGGTAAGTTTGTGAGATGCGATCGTGCCAGCAGAGATGGTCTTCATCCCACAGCGACCACAGAAAACCCAGGCAGAGCGTGCCGGCGGAGACCAGGTAGCCGAAGCTGCGCCAGACCAATTGCTGCGGCGAGGGTTCGCTGCCGTCGAAGCTGACGACGCGCAGGCCGCGCAACATCATGCCGGGAGTGGAGCCGCCGAAGACGGCGAAGAGCGTCATGTATTGCGCGTAGAAGAGCGCGAAGATGGCGAGGGTCACGGCGACGTCGAAGCGATTGAACGAGAGGTGTCCGCCGAGCGAGCGGAAGAGGGCCAGGATTGCGCCGAAAGTGAAAAGCAGCAGCGCCAGATCCAGGAGGCCGGCGCGGCGGCGTTCGGATGGCGTCGCCACGGGATAGAGTTGATGCTCGCCGGCTTCGCTGGGACCGGGCGCGGGACGGGTCTGGCCCAGGAGGCTCGGCGTGATGGAGATTTCGAGATGCTCGAACCGCGGCTGCGGTTGGGCTTGCGAGCGCGCTTCCTGCCGCGACGCGGCGCGCAGGGCGTTGGCAGATGAGCGACGCCGCGCCTGTCGAGGCTGGCGGAGCAGCCGGCGGTGCTGCCGAAAAGGGCAACGCGTGTTGGGCATCGGGATCGCGCAGGCCCTGACGGCGCGCACGGAATTTTTCGAGGCGCGAGGAGACTTCTTCGCGCCAGTCGTCGGGCGCGGGATTGACGGCAAGATTGCCGAGCGTGGGACGAATTTCGGGCGAAGACGGCGATTCCGCCGCGCTATCGGAGAGACTCAGGCGCGAGTCGCAAAAGCAGCATAGTTCTGCGCGCTCGTCATTGACGGCGCCGCACTGATGACAGGTTTGTAGCACTGCTCCGTTTTGCGCTGCGGACAACTCCTCGAGTCGGATTCTCGGGAGTTGGCGGCATTGTACTCCGCTGGTCCGCAATGGAACTGAATACAAGGGTGCGAGTGTCGCCAAAGGAACAACCCGGAGTTTTGCGGAGGCATCGGGAGAGATGGCGGCGACAGCGCCCGGCCTTGCAGGGCACCGCTACGGAATTGGGGCGGTTGGGGGCAGAATCAGAAGCAGCGATTTCAGAGTTTGAGATTTGAACAGCGGGGGAAGCCTGGTGACCTAAAGGTCGCCTCTGCGAAAGGGGTTTCGGTTGTTATTATGGCGGGGCGCTACGGCTTGCGCGGGGGATGAACTCCCTTTGGGAATGACCTCTTGAAATCGTACGGGCAAATTTTTCTTGCGGTGATGCTGGCGCTCGGCGGCGCTCGCGCTTCGGCGCACGCGGCGCAGGAAGTGCGCATCGCGGCCGGGCGCGAGGCGGTGCGTCTGGAAGCGGACCAGCAGCGCAAGGAGGGGGAGCTTTTTATCGCCGAGGGTCACGCGGAGATTCAGTACGGCGGGGCGGTGCTGCACGCGGATCAGATCGAGTACAACTCGACGACCAGCATCGCCACGGCGCGGGGACACGTGGTCTTCGACCACGAGACGCAGCACCTGGAGGCGGACCAGGCCGATTACAACGTGCAGAGCGGTGTGGGCACGTTCCAGCACGTACGCGGCGTAGTGCATGCCACACGCAGGCCGAATCCGACGGTATTGGTGTCGACGAATCCGTTGGTATTTGTCGCGGACCGGGTGGAGCGGTCGGGGAACAACACCTACACGCTGTACCACGTGTGGATGACGGTGTGCGATCCGGCGCATCCGAAATGGAAGTTTTATTCAGTGCGAGCGACGCTCAAAGTGAACCGCAGCGCTGCGCTGGTGAACGCCAACTTTCGATTGTTCCGCGTGCCGCTGCTTTATCTGCCGTATGCGTCGATGCCGGCGGGGGAGAGATTGAGGCAGTCGGGATTTCTGATTCCCAACGTCGGCGAAAGCTCCATCAAGGGATTCGTGCTGGGCGATTCCTATTACTGGGCGCCGAACACGTGGTCCGACCTGACGCTCGGCGCTGCTTATTTGAGCAAGCGCGGCTGGCAGGAGAACGGCGAATTCCGAATGCGCCCGACGGACAACATCACGATGTCCGGAACTTACTTTGGAGTGGAGGACCGCGGCTTGCCGGGTCCGGACGGCACACGAATTCCGGAGGGCGGCACCAGTACCAGCTTCGAGCTGGACGCGCAGCTCGCGGAAGGTTGGCATGCGGTGGCGGACATCAACACGCTGACGTTCGTACACATTCCGGCTGGCGTTTGCGCCGACGTTCGGCGAAGCGGTGAATTCGGAGGTGCAAAGCACGGCGTTTCTCTCAAACAGTTTCGACGGGCTGAACGTGAATTTCGCTGCCAGCGAATACAAAGATTTCTTGACCGCACAGCCGGAGACCTCCATCGAATTGCGCAGCGCGCCGGAGGCGCGAATCGGTCTGCAGGATCGCGTGCTCTGGCGGAACTGGCCCGTGTATTTCGGATTCGATATTTATGGCGGCGGCGTGAGCCGGAGCGATCCGAATTTCCAGACGCCGGCGATGGTGCAGCGGGACGGAGTTCGCGCCGCGCCTGACGTTGCCGCTGCGCTGGGGACCCTGGTTGGGCGTGACGGCGACGTACGCCTATCACCTGACGCATTACGGATCGCAGGACGTGCTCGGCGTGCTGGTGGGCAATTCGCTTGAACGTGAACGCGGGGGAATTGACCGTGGATCTTCGGCCGCCGTCATTCGAGCGAATTTGGGATCGCGGCGCGTCGAAATGGAAACACACGATCGAGCCGGACGTTGTGTACCGCTACGTCAGCGGCGTGGATGATTTCGGCGGCATCATTCGCTTCGACCAGGACGACACGATCACGGATACGAACGAGGTTGATTATTCACTGACGCAGAGGCTGTTCCACAAGGTGCGCGATGGGCAAGCGCAGGAACTTGTTTCGTGGCGCATCGAGCAGAAATATTATTTCGATCCGACGTTCGGCGGGGCGCTGGTGCCGGGGGCGCGAAACGTATTCGAGGCGCTGGATTCGGTGACGCCCTTTGCGTTTGCGGACGAGCCACGGCGCGTTTCGCCGCTGGTGAACGACCTCTTGATCACGCCGGGCGGGCCGTTCGACGCAGAATTTCGCACCGACTACGATACGCAGCACCACCGGCTGACGACCGTGGGCACGCTGCTCAAGATGCATCCGTACCAGCAGGTGACGCTCACGCTGGCACAGTTTTCGATCGACAACGATGTGATTCTGCAGCCGCCGGCAAACCAGATCCGGATGATGGCCGGTTACGGCGACCAGACGCACAAAGGGTGGAGCGGCTCATTGGGATTTAGTTACGACATCAAGCAGCAGTATTTACAGAACCAGCTGGTGGAAGTGAGTTACAACGGCTCGTGCTGCGGACTCTCGCTGGAGTATGCGCGGCTCGCGCTGGGGCCGCTGCGCACGGAGAATCAATTTCGCTTGGCGCTGACGATCGCGAATATCGGAACGTTTGGAAACGTGCGGCGGCAGGATAAGATTTTCTGAGCGCGAAGATTCGGGGTAAATTCAGACGATGCAAGTGTCCATCTTAGCGGCGTTCGTGGCGGGGCTGATTTCGTTTCTCTCGCCCTGCGTGCTGCCGTTGGTGCCCGGGTACATTTCGATGCTTTCGGGGATCGGCGTCGAACAGCTCCGGCGCGGGGAAAAACCGCGCGGGAGCCTGGTGGCGTCATCGGTGGCGTTTGTCTGCGGTCTTTCGGTTGTGTTTATCGCGTTCGGGGCGTCGGCCAGCGCGGTCGGCAAATTCCTCGCCAGCAACCGTACACTTCTGACACCGTTTGCCGGGGCGCTGGTGATCTTGTTCGGCTTGCACCTCTTGGGCGTGCTCGGGAAGATTGACGTCGTGACGAGCGCGATCATGGGCGGGGCGCTGCTGGTGGCCGCTGCCTATCTTTTGGGCCGGCACGGAACCGAAACGGCGGGGCCGTGGGATTTGATCGGCGCGACGCCCTTCGCGGCGGTCTCGATTATTTTTCTGGCGGGGCCGTCGCTCACGCGGTGGCTCAATCGCGACCTGCATTTTCGCCAGCTCGGCGGCGCGGCCGGGGATGCGGATGCGGGGAAAGCGGCCGGGCCGCTCGCGGGAGTGACCAGCGGATTCTTGCTCGGCTTCGCGTTTGCCTTCGGCTGGACGCCGTGCATCGGGCCGATCCTTACCGTCGTGCTGGGAATCGCCGCCACGCAAGCGACGATTGCGCAGGGGGATTTTCCTGCTAGCGGTGTATTCGGCGGGACTCGCGATTCCATTCTTGCTGACGGCCGTCGGCATCAACGGTTTCCTGCGTTTCTACCAGCAATTCCGGAAATATCTGCACGCCGTCGAGTTGGCGAGCGGCGCGTTGCTGCTTTCGTCGGCGGATTAATTTTTCTGAACCGGCTGACCTGGCTCTCGGGTAAACTGGGATTTCTGAACGTTTTCTTGCGGCGATCATGAAGCGCACGATTTCCATTCTCGTTTTCGTCATCTGCCTGCTGGTGCTCGTCGTGTGGGCGGATCGGCATTGGCCCGCCGGGGGCGTCGAGACCCACGCGCAAGCGGTGACGATTCCGACGGGTTCGTCTCAAGTTCCGATTCCGATTCGGGGTTGAGCGACGCAGCGCTGCAGAATTTGCCGATTCCGGACCTCAACGGGAAGAACGTCACCCTGGCCGATTACAAGGGCAAGGTCGTGCTCGTGGATTTCTGGGCGACCTGGTGCGATCCCTGCCGCATCGAAATTCCCTGGCTGATCGACTTGCAACAGAAGTACGCGTCGCGCGGATTCGTGATTTTGGGGATATCGATGGACGAGGACGGCGCGAAGGCGCGTCAATCCCTTCCTGGCCAAGGAGCGCTTCGATGTGAACGGCCAGAAGTTGCCGATCAATTATCAGATTTTGCTCGGCAGCGACGACATCGGCGATAAATTCGGCGGGGTCATCGGAATGCCGACGGGGATGCTGTACACTCGCGACGGCAAGAAGATCAGGACGTTCGTCGGGCTTACCAGTTACGACGAAATCGACCAGGCCATCCAAAGCCAGCTCTGAAGGCGATCTTCGGAACCGGTTCGTTCCGTCCGCAAGTCCCGCTCAATTTCGGAATTTTTCGGGCAACATTCGGGCCACCTCAACCGTATTAGAGGTAGGGGTAGGGAGACCATCCTGAGCTAGGCGCCTATGAAGTCGCGGATCAATCTGCGCGAACCGATCACCGTGGCGCTCGCCACGCTGTGGGAGCACAAGCTGCGCTCGTTCCTGATGCTGCTGGGGATCATCCTTTCGGTAGCGACGCTGATCTTTGTGGTGTCGCTGATTTCGGGCGCGAATCTTTATATCGCGGACCGAGTGGCGAATCTAGGCTCAGACGTTTTTCTCGTTTCGCGCTTTCCCGATCATCACCGAGATCACCGAGTACGTGAAAGCGAGCCGCCGCAACAAGAACATCACCTGGGACGATTACGAATACTTGCGCGACAACATGAAGCTGCCTTTGCGCGTCGGCGTCGAAACGCGGACGACCGGCCGCGTGCGCGGCGGCAACCAGACGATCGAGGATTGCAGTGTGCGCGGCGTATCCGCCTCGATTGGGCAAATGGATGTCGAGGAGCCGACCGAGGGCCGCTACATCACGGATGGCGACGAATTACACCACTCGAGTGTCGACTCTCATCGGGTCGGACGTGGCTGCGCAACTGTTTCTCCAATGTCGATCCGCTGGGGCGCGAAATCACCGTGGATGGTTTGCCCTTCGTGGTCGTCGGAGTGGGCAAGCCGATCGGCACCGTCTTCGGACAATCGCAGGACGACTACGTTTACATCCCGATCGAAACGTTTCTCACGGTGTACAACGTTTCCGACCGCAGCTTGACCATCAACGTCCAGGCGCGCGGGCCCGACTGGATGGAACGCACGCAAGACGAGGCGCGCATGTTGATGCGGGCGCGGCGGCACTTGGCGCCCCAGGAAGAAGACGCCTTTGGAATTTTGAGTTCGGCGTCGCTGCTCGATCTGTGGAATCAGTTGACGGGAGCGATCGCCGCGACCATGGTGGGGGTCGTCTCCGTCTTCCTGGTCATCGGCGGCGTGGTGATCATGAATGTGATGCTGGCCTCCGTGACCGAACGGACGCGCGAGATCGGAATCCGGAAGGCGATCGGCGCGCGGCACAGCGACATCCTGATGCAATTCCTTTTGGAGGCGGCCGTCATGGCCGCGATCGGCGGGGCCATCGGCGTGACGATTGCCTACGCATTGTCGGGCTTGATTGGCGCGACGACCTCGGTGCCGATGCACGTGCCGTTCACGGCGGTCATCACGGCGCTGGGGGTCTCGACCGCCGTGGGGGTATTCTTCGGTGTTTACCCGGCGCGGAAAGCGGCGAAATTGAGTCCGATCGAAGCGCTGCGGGCGGAAGTATGAGGCGGGAGCAACCGTAATGCGATTCATGGTGGGCGAAAACGCGAAGATGGCGTTCACGACGCTGCGTGAAAACAAGATGCGCTCGTTTCTCACGGTGCTGGGCATCGTCATCGGAATCACCGCGCTCATTTCGGTGGTTTCGATTTTGTGGGGCTGTACCGGATATGGACGCTACGTTGGACGACTACGGTCCGAACACTCTTTTTCATCTTCAAATTCAAACCCGGTATCCGCACGGGCACCTCACACCGGAAGAACGAGTGCGCAAGCCGCTTACGTTGGATGACGCGCTGGCCATCCGGGAATTCTGCCCCGCAGTCAAAACCGTGACCGCGCAGCGTGTATCCGCGATTCGAGAATTCGCAGCAGCAAGCGCCCGTGAATGCCCTCTACAGGACCGGGAAGTGGACGGCGTTGATTTTACGGCGGAGTCTCGTGGAGTCGGAGGAGGTTTTCAACTCACATCCGGAGCGAGGGCGTTTTTACACGGAGGCCGAGGACTTACACCGGTCGGACGTGGCCGTGATCGGCCATGACGTTGCGCAGGGTTTGTTTGGTGCGGAGAGATCCGCTCGACAAACAGATTCTTGTCGGCGGGCGTGCCGTACCGCGTCATCGGCGTGCTCGAGAAACGCAAGGGGCAATTTTTCAAAGATCGCGAGCGCGGACGAAGAGATCGACGTGCCGTATCGCACCTACCAGAAACACCATCCGGCCGACGACGAGAATTTCATCGGCGCGGAGGCGTATCCGGGGATGATGGCCGAAGCGGAAGATGAGATTCGCGGCGTGTTGCGCCGGCGGCGGAACGTGCCATTCAACAAGGATGACAATTTCGGAATTTCCAGCCCGGAGGAGATCGCGGACCAGTTCCGGCAAATCACCGGATCGGTGGCGCTGCTGATCGGGGTGATTAGCTCGATCGGATTGCTCGTGGGCGGCGTGGGCGTGATGAACATCATGCTGATGTCGGTGACGCAGCGGACGCGCGAGATCGGCGTGCGCAAAGCCATCGGCGCGCGCAAGCGGGACGTCATCGGGCAATTCCTGACCGAGGCCATGGTGCTCACCAGCGCGGGCGGCGTGATCGGAGTAATTTGCGGCTTCGGAATCAGCATGACCGATCAACGCGCTGGTGCCGAGCCTGCCTTCGAGCGTCCCACTTTGGGCGGTGCTTTTGGCCGTGGTTGTCTCGATGAGCGTCGGACTCTTCTTCGGCATGTATCCCGCCGTCAAAGCGGCTAGACTTGACCCCGTTGTCGCACTCCGGTACGAATAGACTGACACTATGGACGATCACGAATTTCGCAAGAGGTCGGATACCGCGCTCGAAGCGTTGAAGCAACGGCTGCTGGAATTGGGCGATGCGTTTGGGTTCGAGGTCGAGGGCGGTGGCGACCGGTTGGAGCTGCTCTTCGAAGACGCGGACGAGACGCGGTTCGTCATCAGCCCGAATTCTGCCGCGCGGCAAATCTGGATTTCCGCGTTGACCACGAGCTTCAAGCTGGGATGGTCGGACGCTGCCGGGCACTGGCAATTGGAAAAGACCGGGGAGACGCTCGCGCAGGTGATGGGACGCATTCTGACGCAGCAGTTGCGCACGACGGTGGTGGTCTGAGGCGATGCGCGCGGCGGCATTTTTCGCGGCGCTGATTGCGTTGGCGGCGATCGCCGCGACCTGCGCGACGCCGCAAGCCGGGACTCTTCGCCCGAGTGATGTCGTTCAGCCAAGCGCCTACGTGTCGCTGGCACCGGTGCCGCGCGGCCGCGCGTTTGAGATCGCGGTCGTGGCGCACATTCACTCCGGCTATCACATCAACGCGCACAAACCCACTCTCGACTACTTGATTCCGACTGAAATTACGTCCGCGCTGCCGAAGGGGATCACCCTCTCTGAATCCGTCTACCCCGAGGGGCAGATGATGAAGTTCACGTTCTCCGAGACCCAGTTGAAAGTGTATGAGGGCGACGTCGTGTTTCGCTTGCACTTGCGCGCGGCGGCCGATGCGGCGCTGGGGCCTGTGGACCTTCCGCTGCAGCTCGAATATCAGGCGTGCAACGATCGCTCCTGTTTGCCGCCGGTGAAACTGCCCGTTACGGCGCATTTGGAGATTGCGCCTGCGGGAAGCTCCGCGAATCCAATTCACCCGGAAATTTTCAGAGTTCCCGCCGGACATTCTTAAAACGCTGCCATGACCGGGCTTCAGCTATGGAGTCGCAAGTGCTTTGTGTCGCCCCTCCGAGTGTGCGTGAGAACCAAGGAGTCCAGTCACGGCACGACTTCAGTCGTGCCGTAAGTAGTGCAAAATCAGTGCGGCTTTAGCCGCTGAGGCTCGCTTTTCGCAGTTCCCACGCACGCTCTCCGGGGCTTCTGCGGTTTAGTGCTGGGCAGCAGTTGCGGTTGCAGCGACTTCGGGGAGCGCGCGGCGGAGGCGTTCGACGACGCGCGCCTGACCGAGGACGACCATCGTGTCGAAGAGCGGCGGCGCGACGGCCTGGCCGACGATGGCGACGCGCGTGGCGTTGATGAGCAGGCCGGCTTTCACGCCCGCGGCGGCGGCCAGGTCGCGCAGGACTTTGATCGCAGGCGTCGTGATTCCAATCGGGAAGCGCGGCGAGGCCGTCGGCGAGCTGGCCGAGCAGATCGGGCAGGCGCGCATCCTTCCAGAATTTTTCGCGGGCGGCGGGATCGTACGCGAAGTCGTCGCTGAAAAAGGCGCGCCCCCAGGTGGAGAAATCGGGCAGCAGGCGCGTGCGCGGACGCAGCAGATCCACCGTGTGCGCGAACCAATCGCGCTGCGCGCCGGCCCATTCCTCGCGCCAAAGCTCGGCGCTGCGCAACTCCGATTCGACGGCGGGCAGCAATTCCTCGATCGGCAATTTCTGCAGGTATTGCGTGTTGAACCATTCGAGCTTGGCGCGGTCGAAGACGGCATTGGTGCGGCTGACGCCGGCGAGCGAAAAGCGGCGGAGCAATTCGTCCGGTGCGCATGAATTCGGTGTCGTCGCCGGTGGACCAGCCGAGCAGCGCGAGAAAATTGCGAAACGCTTCGGAGAGGAAATCCTTCGTCGCGATAGGAGCCGACGCTGGTGGCGCCGTGGCGCTTGGAGAGGCGCGTGCGATCCGGGCCGAGGATCAGCGGCACGTGGGCGAAGATCGGCGGCGTCGCGCCCAGGGCGCGATAGAGCAACACCTGCTTCGGCGTGTTCGAGAGATGATCCGCGCCGCGGATGACGTGCGTGATGCGCATGTCGATGTCGTCCACCACGGCGCCGAGCTGATACGTCGGCAGCGGCGTCTCGGCGGACTGGCCCGGCTTCGGCGAGCGCAGCAGAACGAAATCCTCGATCTCTTCGTTGGCGACTTCGCGCGGGCCGAAGACGGCGTCGTCGAATCGCGTGATCTCGCCCAGCGGCACGCGGAAGCGCACGGCGGGCGATTGCGATTGATCCGCGGGATCGTCCTTCGCGGCACGGGCAGCGGGTCACGCGACGCGGGCCGGCCGCGGCGGCATCGCCTTCGACCGCGGCGTCGCCGCCGGCGTATTTTTCCGGCGGGCAATAGCAGAGGTACGCTGCGCCGGACGCGAGCAATTTTTCGGCGGCGGCGCGGTAGAGCGGCAGGCGTTCGGATTGGTGAAGCGGCCCTTCGTCCCAATCGAGGCCGAGCCAGCGCAAGCCGTCGAGGATGCCTTCGACGAGTTCCGGCTTGTTGCGTTCGACGTCGGTATCCTCGATTCGCAGAATCAGGACGCCGCCCGTGTTGCGCGCAAACAGCCAATTGAACAGCGCCGTGCGCGCGCCGCCGACGTGCAGATAGCCGGTGGGCGAGGGCGCGAAACGCACCCGTGGAGTGGCCGCCGTGCCTGCGGGATTGACTGGATTCACGCTCATGCGGTCGTTGCGGCCTATGCAAGCGGTTGCGAAACACGCAATTTTAGCCGAACCGCCCAGACGAAACGCGAATGAGCCCGATGGGAGAGGAATGTTCCTGAGAGGTACCCCAGTACCCTTGACCCTAAAAAATGCCATAGTTTATAGTCGAAAGCGATTGAAGAAATCGAATGGAGTGGTGTGTTTCGCGGCGTTCGCGCTCCCAACCCCCACGAAATGTCACGTCATGAGCGATCGAGAATTGTCGTCCTTCGAGCGGCCTATCCGGGCCGCGCAAGCGTTCTCCGCTCGGAAAGTGTTCCGGTGAGCGGTATGCCTGACGTGAATGCCGTGCCTGTCATTTTATCGATAGCGATGTTCGTGGCCGCGGCGCTGACGGCCGCGTTTTTCGCATACATTCAGAGCGCCAAGCGGCAGCCTTACCTGATGCTGTGGACGGCGGCGTGGGGATTCGTCGCGCTGCACTCGCTGAGTGCGGCGCTCGGCGCGTGGGTTACCGTGGCGCCGTGGCAAGTGGCGCTCAACGAATGGCTCATGGCGGCGGGGGCGCTGCTCTTTTTCTGTTCGGCGCAACTTTACAGCCAGAAACAGCCCTGGATACGGCCTCTGATCGTGGCGGGAGCGACCTTCGCGGTGTGGGTCACCGCCTATCATCTGAAAGCGATCAACGTCTCTCCCGAGTACGGCATTGCGCTCGATGCTGTGCGGAGTCGGCTGGGTGTTCTCGCAGGAGAGCCGCCGTCAGGAGACGCTGGCGGACCTGCTGATTGCGTTCGCGTTTGTGACCTGGGCCGCCGTGGACGTGGCGAGTTCGCTTACCTCGCAGATCGCGGGCGCGAGAGCATCGTTCGCACGCTCGAACTGATTCCGGAACTTTTCGCGGCGGTGCTGATGGTGATGCTGCTGTACGAGGAAGAGAAGCGGCGCATCGAGCACAACATGTTGGCGCTCTCGAATTTGAACCTGGCGACGTCGAGTTTCTCGGGCGGCGAGATTCAGAAGATCCTCGGGCAGGCGCTGGAGCGGGTGTTGAGCGTGGCGCGCATTCCGTCGGGCGCGTTCTTTCTGCACCACGGCGAGCCGGGCGGACCAACCTCGCTGATCGCGACCGGCCTGGACGCCTCTTTCTGCGCGGCGGCGCAGGAGGATGGCCTGGACAGCCAGCTGGTGCTGCTCGTATCGCGGCTGGGTGGGATCGTGGTTTTGCGCGACACTTCCTGGGCCGTGCTGGAGCGCGACGATCTCTTTCGCCGCTTCGGCACAGATCGCGGTTCACCACGGCTTGCGCACGGTGGTGGGCATCAGCCTGCAGGCGAAAGAGCGTGCGTTCGGCGTGCTGCTGCTGGCAACGCCGGACACGCGGCGCTTCACGTCCGCGGAATTGCGGCTGCTGATGGCCCTGGGCCATCAGATCGGGATGGCGGTTGAGAACAGCTTCCTGGTGCAGCAGACCACGCGGCGCTCGCAGGAATTGCACGTGCTGAACGCGATCGGCCGCTCGCTCAGCTCGACGCTCGATCCGGAGTCGCTCTTCGAGAAAATTTACGAGGAGATGCGGCGGCTGCTGAGCGTGCGACGATTTCTTCATCGCGTTCTACGACGAAGCGCGAAACGAGATGCGCTACGAGCTCGAAATCGCCGAAGGCATCGCGCATGCCCAAGCGCACGCCGCCCGGCCGGGAATCACCTGTCGGAATACATGCTGCGCACGCGCCAGCCGGTCCTCATCCGCGAGAATTTTGCCGAAGAGGTCGAAGCGCATGGGAATGCAGCCGCTGCGCCAGTCCGGCTGCTTCTGCGGCGTGCCGCTGGTGCTCTACGACCGCGCGATCGCGGTGATGGTGGCGCACAGCGCGGAGGATCGCGTGTTCGACACCGACCATCTGGAAATGATGCGCGTGCTCGCCAGCGAAGCCGCCATCGCCATCGAAAACGCCCGGCTGTTCCGCGAGGAGCGGCTGAAGTCGCGGCGGCTGGCGCTGCTGAACAGGGTCTCGCGCGACATCATCACCACGCTCAATCCCGACGAGATGCTCTCGAAGATCGCCGGGTGAGCTGGAGGAAGGCCTCACCTACGACCACATCGGAATCGGCACGCTCGATTACGGCACGAGGAGATTGTGATTCAAGCCGAGTCGGGCCGCCGCCGCGGAGCACTGGGACGCCGGTTGCCGTTCGACGGCACTCTGGTCGGCCAGGTCGCCCGCACGGGGCAGATTCTGCTGACTTCGCGACGCCACCGCCCCGGGCACGCTCGGCGCTCCCGTGCTGGAAGACTCGGCCACGGCGATCGCTCTGCCGTTGGTCTACGCCGATCAACTGCACGGAGTGCTCTACGTGGAGTCGAGCGAGCACTGCGAATTTTCGGAGGAGGAGCGCAGCTTCCTGCGCACGCTTGCGGATCTGATTTCCGGCGCGCTGCACAACGCGCTCACGTTCCAGAAGGCCCAGGAACAGGCCATCACGGACGGCCTCACCGCCGTGAAGACGCATCGCTTCTTCATGGAAGCGCTCTCGGCGGAATGGAAACGCTCGACGCGCGCCGGCCGGACGTTCTCGGTGATGCTGATCGACCTGGACCGGTTCAAGTTCGTGAACGATTTCCACGGCCACCTCGAGGGCGATCTGGTGCTGCAGCGGGTTGCGCGCATCCTCGAGCAGAATTGCCGCCGCTCGGATGTGGTGGCGCGCTACGGCGGAGACGAATTCGTCGTGCTGATGCCGGAGACGAACGTCGAGCAAGGCCAATCAGATCGCCGCGAAGTTGCGCGCCTGGATCGACAGCGATCCGGTGCTGCGCGAGCGGAACATCACCGCGAGCTTCGGCCTGGCGACGTTTCCCGCTGCACGGCTCGACGCCGCAGGAACTCATTCAGGTCGCCGACTGCCTCGATGTATCTCTCGAAGCATCAGGGCGGCAATACCGTCTCCACGGCGGATCGCTGCGATCCGAATGAAACCTTGCAGTGGAAGCGCGACGTCCTCGAAGCCTATCTCGGCGTCACTCTCAAGCGAATGTTCTCCACCGGCCCCGAGGCGTTCGAGGAGATCTCGCTGCGGCTCAATCAGTTTTCGCGCGCCCTGACCGCCGGCGAATCGGCCCTGGAGCATTCCGGCGAAAGGTCCGCGGATGGATGCACTGGCCACGGCATTTTCAAGCCGGGACGCCGAAGAGATTGCCGCGCTTTCGCCCGCGGTGCTGGACACGGTGACGTCGCTCGCTCTGGCCATCGACGCCAAGGATCAGTACACGCAGGGGCATTCGCTCAAGGTGGCCGCCTACGCGGCGCTGCTCGCGGAATCGCTGGGCTTGACGGAAGCGGAAATCGAGGAAGTCCGCCTGGGCGGGCGTTCTGCACGACGTCGGCAAGGTCGGCGTGCCCGAGAAAATCTTGAACAAGAGCGGCCCGCTCGATCCCGACGAGTGGGAGTCCATGAAGCAGCACGTGAGGTTCGGCGGGGATCTGCTCAAGCCGCTGCGCTCCCTCGATCGCGTGCAGCAGATGGTGAGCCACCATCACGAGCACTTCGACGGCTCGGGCTATCCCGACGGCCTGGCGGGCGATCAGATTCCCCTGGGTGCGCGCATCATTGCCATCGCCGACGCCTACGACACCATCACCTCCGACCGCACCTACAAGAAGGGCCGCTCTCCGGATGAAGCCATGGCGGAAATCGAACGTTGCGCGGGCACGCAGTTCGATCCGGCCCTCGTGCCGCTCTTTCTGGGGCGTCTGCGCCAACTCCCCGCTCCCCTGTTGGATGCCGCTCCGATGCCTGTCGCAGTGCCGGCCATCACAGCGCGCGCCGAGCCGTAGTCAGGCCGACAGCTCTTCTACTCGTCCCTGGAGTTGGTTTGCTACGCGCGTATTGGCGATCCGGCACGCGCGAACTTGTCAGGCCCCGGTGTATTTCGTAGAATCGCGGTTCCACGGCGCAACGTTGCGCCACTCGCTTCACGGAGATCTCGATGCCCCATCGCATTGCCGCCAAGATTACCGGTGTGGCCGGATACCTTCCCCCGCACACGCAGACCAACGCCGATCTCGAAAAAATTGTGGACACCACGGACGCGTGGATTCGCGAGCGCACCGGGATCCGCGAACGCCACGTCGTGGACAAAGGCATGGCAGCTTCGCACATGGCGACGGAGGCGGCGAAGAAGCTCTTGGCGCAGAAGGGCGTTTCGCCGGAGGAAATCGACCTGATCGTGGTCGCCAGCGTCACTCCGGACATGATGTTTCCCGCCACGGCCTGCCTCGTGCAGGACCGGCTCGGCGCGACGCGCGCCTGGGGCTTCGATCTTTCCGCAGCGTGTTCCGGGTTTGTCTACGCGACGACGGTCGGGGCGCAATTCGTCGGCGCCGGAACGCACCGCAAGGTGCTCGTCATCGGCAGCGACGTCATGAGCTCGATCATCGATTACCAGGACCGGGCGACCTGCGTCCTTTTCGGCGACGGCGCCGGCGCGGTGCTCATCGAGCCTGCGGAAAACGATAAGGAAGGGATTCTGGATTTCACGCACGATGTGGACGGTTCCGGCGGCCAATTTCTCTACATGCCCGCGGGCGGCTCTCTGAATCCGCCTTCGCACGAAACCGTGGAGAAACGGATGCACTACGTCCATCAGGAAGGGCCGCAGGTGTTCAAGTACGCCGTGCGCCACATGGCCGAGACCGCCTGCCGCATCCTGGAGCGCAACGGTTATACGGGTAAGGATGTCGCTCTCGTCGTGCCGCACCAGGCCAACTTGCGCATCATTCGCGCCATGCAGGAGCGTCTCGGTGTGGATGATTCCAAGGTGATGATCAATATCGATCGCTACGGCAACACCACGGCCGCGACGATTCCGCTCGGCTTGCGCGACGCCATCGAAGAGGGCCGCCTGCGCAAAGGCGATTTAGTTCTGCTCGTCTCGGTCGGCGCGGGCTACACCACCGGCGCAATCCTCATGCGCTGGGCCTACTGATTTTCGCGAGATTCCTCCGGGAAAAGTGATTCCGCGGCGACCCGATGCCGGGGCCGTCCGGCTGCTTGAAGACTATCCTTCGAGGCCCGCCGGAAGGTCGAGGCGCGGCGTCCATAGCAGCAGAAGCAGAATGGACACGCCAAAGAAGCTCAGGAATTCGATCCGCTGCGCTCCGTACATCGCGAGCGCGAATCCATAGATCCCGAGAGAGTACGCGAACACCAGGCAGGTGATGGTGGCTTTTCTCCAACGCAGGATCGCGTTCAGGTCCGCAGGGGTTTCCCGCGCGGCGGATTCGGCCGGCCCGAAATATTTTCCGCGCAAGCCCAACGCCAGCGCGGCGTCGCACACGCCGATCACGATCAAGAGTGTGTTGAGGGGCTTCTGGATCGCGTTGGTGGGCTGCAAACTCTTCACAAAGACGCCGAACAGGATGATGGTGATCAGCAGCATCCACTGGATGACGCGCAATTCGGTGAGCTGTTTTCGGACGGGGCTTACACCCATGTCGTTTCGTCTCCTGGCGGTGCCCGGGAATTCTGCCTGAATTACACGCGTTGCTCAACTGCCGCGCGCTTCACGGGGCACGATTGCCGGGCTAAGTTGGCTTGTGGGAGATTAAATCGATCGCGAGGCTGCTGCAAACGCTGCCACGCGTTCCAGGCGGCGCTCCAGCAGCGCTGCTGCATACCGCGCGCAAACCACTTTCTCGCGCTCCGCCCAAATGGAAAGAGGAGGGATCACCCGGCCGATTACCGAAACCACCGAGAAATACGCGCGCACCGGGCCCAAGCCGTGCGATCCGCCGAGGCCGGGCGTGATCTCGATCAAGCTGAGGAGTTCGCTGAAGTCCGATGCCGCAGGTTCCTGCTCCTCGAACTGCGCGGCAGCGCGCACTCGATCGGTGATGGGCTCCGCAGCCACACCCGCCACCAGCGCGCGCCAGTAGTAGATGCCGAACTGGCACATCGTCAGCACCGAGAATAGGAGCAGAACTACAGGCAACATGGCGTTCATCCTCGCTAACTATTCTAGATACTCCCCGCTCCCGGCCCAATAGTTCGGGCGTACCTACGGAATACCCCATCCGTACTAGCCAAAATAGCAGCGAAGTCCGCCTGGCTGCCGCGGACTAAATCACCCACAAGGTACTTTATTTATAGTAATTTAAGAGGAAGTGTACAAGATTTTCCACCTAGATGAGCCCTGTCCAACCGAGCTAGCCGGGCCGCACATGGAAGCCCGTCCAGGCGTTGAGCAAACCGAGAACCTCGCGCAGCACATCGAGGGCGTCTTCCGTGTGGCGCCACCAATGCGCGCCGTCGTAAGGATCGTCGTCCGTGTAACGCACGATGAGCTTCAAATCTGCGCCGGCCTTGCGATTCCAGATCGCGCGCACCCGCCGCGTGTGAGCCTTCGATGTGACGATGATGACTTTGTCTGCGCCGTCGCGCCGCAAGTCCTCGACGATCTCTTCCACTTCCTGTTCCGTATTCGCCGCGGGTTTCTCCAGGACGCGGATCGCGTCGGTCGGGACGCCCTCGGCCAAGAGTACCTTTTGGTTGTAGAATTCTTCGCCGACGTAATAGATGTTGAGCTTGGCGAGTTCTTCCGCTGGGCTGGCCGGTTGCGACACCCAGACTTGGGCGGAATAATTTTGGCGATAAAGCCGCGCCGCTTCCATCGCCCGCTCGGGAAGACGGCCGCTCAGCACCACGATTGCATGCGCCGGTTCGAGCGGGTCCTCGACCACCAGCCATCGCCCGACGCCGAAAAACGCCACGATCGCGGCAATGAGCAGCGCGGCGGGAATTCCCCAGAAAAGTCAGCGTCTGCGCCAAATGGACTTTGGCCGGCGAGGCGGCGGAGGCGGCGGTTCGGGATCGGGGTACGGCTCGTAGAGCGGCGGCCAATTGAAACTGCTCATTCCGATCTTTCTTTGGGTGCGACGGCGTAGGAGGGAAGATCACCGAGCCAGACGTAATTGAAATGGCGTACGCCGCATTCCTCGCAGCGAAACGGCCGCATCAGGCAGAGGGGAAGAATCATCACTTCCAGAAAGCCGCGCCGATGCGACCGCCGCACATCAAAGCTGCGGCAGTAGGGGCAGCAGCGAATGGCCATCCAACGAGGATGTTTGCTGGACATCGTTTGCTCGAGAATGCTATCGCGCTGCGCTTCGGGAGGTCAACAGACGCGCGGCGAGTTTTTTCGCCGCTCGCCGCACAGGTCCGCGCGCCCTCCTAGGAACGGGAATCCTTTTTGCCCAAGCCGCGAAGATTTATTGGCCCGCCTTACCGAAGACCAGCGGATCCGCCTTCAACTCGCCGGTAGAGGACGAGATGCTCACGCTGTCCACGTCCCAGGGAATTTTGTATTGATGGGTTTCCGTTCCGATCTCAATCGTCAACGAGCCCGGCGTAGCCCAGGAGATCGCAACCTCCACGTTTTCATTCAAGTCCACGGTCTTCTGGAACGAAACCTCGTCAGTCTTGGTCCCTGCGTCCACGCGAAACACATGCACAGCCAGCGGCGGTGTGCTGGTCAGTGCCACTAACTGCACGCACAGTTCATGTCCGCTGTTGCCGGCGCCGCTGTCCTGCACACAGAAGGTAAATCCGGGAGCCCACTGGGGATCCTGTGCGATCCGCGGCACGCTGATCGTGGCGTGGAAGCCGGAGAGCGGCCCCACGTGATCGTGCCGCCACTCGGAGAAGTGGCCGCTCATCGTGTCGAGATCAAGCGAAAAAGACTGTCCAGGGTCCGGGGCAAATTCCTGTGGGTTGGAAACGCCGCCTCGGGCCGCTCGGGCGCCCGCGCCACAGACCAATAGCACCAAGAGGGCGAGCGCAGCAGGAAAATGTCTGTTCATAATATCCTTCCCTATGCGATAGATTTGAGGTGAGGCCAACTGTATCGGCGGATGGCATTTCGAGCGCGGAGTTTTCCGGGGGCGCGCGTGGAATCAGACGCCGCTTCCGCCGTGTCCCAAGGTAACACAAGTCTTACGTCACGCTTGCGGACTTACGTCCCGCGGTTCCATACTGGCTTGGCGTTTATCCCCGGCAATTGCACCAGGAGCAAACGATGCGGGCAGTGATCACCGGCGGCGCGGGCTTTCTCGGTTCGCACCTGTGCGACTACATGATCGCGCAGGGCTGGGACGTGCTGTGCATCGATAATTGCGTCACCGGCACGCCCGCGAACGTGCAGCACCTCGAAGGGAATCCGCATTTTCGTTTGATGCAGCGCGACGTTTCGAACCACATCGCCGTGGACGGCCCTGTGGACTATGTCGTCAATTTCGCTTCGCCCGCGAGCCCGGTGGATTATCTGAAGCTGCCCATCCAGACGCTCAAGGTCGGCGCGCTCGGCACGCACAACACGTTGGGCCTGGCCCTCGCGAAGAACGCGAAATATTTCTTGTCCTCCACGTCGGAATGCTACGGCGATCCGGCCATCAGCCCGCAGCCGGAATCCTACTGGGGCAACGTGAATCCGATCGGCCCGCGCGGCGTTTACGACGAAGCCAAGCGCTTCGCCGAAGCGATGGTCATGGCGTATCACCGCGCCCACGGCGTGGATACGCACATCGTCCGCATCTTCAACACCTACGGCCCGCGCATGCGCCTGAACGACGGCCGCGCGCTCCCGAATTTCGTGTATCAGGCGCTCTCCGGCCAGCCCATCACCGTGTACGGCGAGGGCAAGCAGACGCGCAGCTTCTGCTACGTCTCCGATCTGATCGAGGGCATCTATCGCCTGATGATGTCCGACGAGCACGAGCCCACCAACATCGGCAATCCCCACGAAATCACAATCCTGGAATTCGCCGAGCGCATCCGCGACCTCACCGGCACAGAATGTGCCGATCATTTTCAAGCCGCTGCCGCAGGACGATCCCAAGCAGCGCTGCCCGGACATCACCAAGGCCCGCCGCATCCTCGGCTGGGAGCCAAAAGTGAGATCTCGCCGAAGGCCTCGAGAAAACTCTCGCCTATTTCCGCGCGCAGTTCGCCGCCGTCCGCTGAAGCCGCTCGCTCCCCGCAGAATTTGCAACAGATGTTTCCAGTAGGGGCGGTCGGAGATCCGCCGTGGCGGGAGCTTGCTTGCCCGCCGTAGCCCGGGGCTTGGGCGAAGGCGGGTCTCCGCCCTCTTCGCACTGTTTCAATATTGAGGATGCGGGCGCGTGGCTGGGGAAAAGACGACGCGTTATGGAGACCACTCTCTTCCCGGTTCGGCGGAAAGCGCGGGCCACGCGCACCGCGAATGTCTATTTCTCCAACTCCACCACATGATCTTGGTAGTCAATCTCGATTCTCCTAAATTGTGAAAGAAAGGTTTGGCCGAGAATTCCGCGAATGTGGGCGTTGCCCGCTGGAATGTCCGTGGGGGCCAGGAGGATCGAAGTGCTGTCGGTTGTCTGCCCACCAATGCGCACAGGCAAAGACACAATAACGGCCGCGGCATCACTGCCTGGAACGATCCCGGAGTACGAAATGTTTCGGGCGTCTTTCGGCAGCTTATTCGTTTTGTAGAACAAAGACGAATCCAGCAAAGAGCATTTTGCGCCGGAGTCGAGCACAAACTCGGTCTCTGTGCCGCCCACAGTTGCTTCTACCACGATGAGGTTATCGTGAACCGAGAACGGAATGCGGATGTTCTGGGCGCAGGAGAGGGCGCGGGCGACGACGAGCATCAGCAACAGCAGGGCAGCGGTCGAACGCCGGGCGACGGGAAGGGGTCCCCGAGCGCCGCGTTCGGGGCCGCGACCGGATGATTGTGGAACCGCGCCTGTGTAATTCCGCATCTCTCGCTCGCTTTCCGATTAGGCCCCGGTCACGACTGGAAGGGCTATCCGGATCCTGCGGTCCAAGTGTCCTGTGGCCGGCAGGCGCATGGAGGCCGGGCGGGTTCGGAAACCTTGCGTCTAAGGCGCAAGCGGCGCCCGGCGGTGACGGTCTCCATGCCTGGGCAGAAGATAGCGCGCGCCAGCCGACCTGTACAGATTCAGATTAGTGAATTTATGACCAGTACAGTGTCGCAAATCAAAAATCTGTTATGCATCGAAGGTCAGAATCTGTTATGGTTGGGGCATGCGAGCCAGTGCAGAGCGCAACGCCCCTCTTTACATTCAGATCGGCAAGAGTCTGGCGCGACAGGTGGCGATGGGGACGCTGCGCGCAGGAGACCGGGCGCCGTCACTGCGGCAACTGAGCCGCCAACAACGGGTGAGTATTTCCACGGCGTTGCAGGCTTATCTGTGGCTGGAGAACCAGGGATATCTGGAGGCGCGTCCGCAATCAGGATTTTACGTGCGGACGCCCTTTGCGTCCCTGGTACCGGAGCCGCAATTTGAGGACAAGAAGTCGCAGCCGGCCAGGATGGGGACGAACGCTATTCTGGCGGAGATTATGGAAACGACGAGCGATCCGGCAAATATCCCATTTGGGGCAGGGGTCGCCGGTTCGGAGCTATTCCCCATCCGAAAATTGAACCTGATTCTGCGACGCAAGATCCGGCAGCAGCCGCTGCATAGTGCGCATTACGACTTTCCGCCGGGAGCAGAGCCGCTGCGGCGGCAGATCGCGCGTCATGCGCTGAGCATGGGATGCGGGCTATCGCCGCGGGACATCACTGTGACTTTTGGGGCATTGGAAGCAATTAACCTGAGCCTCCGCGCGGTGGCGAAGCGGGGAGACGCGATCGCGGTGGAGAGCCCGACCTATTTCGGAATTCTGGGGAGTGTGGCGTCGCTGGGAATGAAGGTGATCGAGATCTCCACGCATCCCCAAGCGGGGATGAACTTGGACGAACTGGAGCGGGCGATCCGTAAGCATCGCGTGAAGGCGTGCGTTGCAGTGACCAACTGCCACAATCCTCTGGGGTACGTGCTGCCGGATAAGTACAAGAAGTCGCTGGTGGAATTGACGGCGCGTGGGAACGTTCCCTTGATCGAAGACGATGCCTATGGGGACCTGGTCTATAGCGGCGACCGGCCGCGGGCACTGAAGTCATTCGACCGCAAGGGACTGGTGCTGCTGTGTTGCTCGTTTTCGAAGATCCTTTCACCGGGCTACCGACTGGGGTGGCTGGCGGCGGGACGGTTCCGAGATGAGGTCAACCGGCTGAAGTTGCTGAGCACGGTGGCCAGCGCCTCCTTGTCGCAGATAGTGGTGGCCGAGTTCCTGGAGTCGGGGGGCTACGATCGTCATTTGAAAAAGATGCGCGGGACGCTTGCGGGACAGGTGGAGGGAGTGCGTCAAGCCATCGCCAAATACTTTCCCAAAGGTACGCGCATCAGCCGGCCGGCGGGCGGCTATATGCTTTGGGTGGAGTTGCCGGCGAAGACCAGCGGTTTAAAACTGTATCGCGCGGCTTTGGCCGAGCACATCACTATCTTGCCGGGAACACTTTTTTCCGCCACGGGACGATACCAGAACTACATTCGCATCAATTGCGGGCACACCTGGTCCGAGTCCCACGATCGCGCACTGCTCACCTTGGGGCGGCTGTGCGAAAGGGCCGTCTAGCCGTCGCACCGGAATCCTCGTGATCTGCTGGTGTGCGGGTGTAAATCACATCCTATGATCAATCAGGCGGGTGGCGCAGAGAGCTTGCGGGAGAATCTCGTGGGCCAGTAGCACGGAGGCAGTATATCATCCGGGTACTACCCTTAATGGGTAGGAGATGTGGGTGCCGCACCCTTCGGTTTTAAGGGTGCGGATTCTTCTTCGATGCGCAACCCTCTGCGACGCTACTACGGATCGGGCGACCTCCACTTTGTGACGTTCAGTTGTTATCGCCGCCGGCAGTATCTTGGAACGCCGGGGGCACGAGATCGATTCATACAGAAACCGGGGAACCGGTGGACAGACGGGATGTTCACTTTGTTTCTAGACGCGGAGCAAAAGCTCAATCGAGGGCAAATTATTAGGAAACGTCCCGTCTGTCCCCGGTTTCCCGTCCCGGTTTCCGATGATATCACTCTAGAGCGTCGGCTCTAAAAAGACCCTCAGAGAAGGCAAAGCGGCGTCCAGCCGCCGCACTCCATAGGCGGAAGCGGCTCGCCGCCGGTCGGTTGCAATTTGGGAAGTTACTGTGGCGCCGCCCTTCAGGGCGGCATCTGTGGTGTGAGGGAAAATGCAACGGTGAAGATGCCACCCTGAAGGGTGGCGCTACATTTAGACCTCGGAGAAAACCCAGTTGCGATTGCGCGTGGGTTTTTGTAGCACAGGCACTCTTGCCTGTGTGCCTTTTCGCCGCAGAGAAAGCGGGCGGAGATAAACTCCGCCCATACATGGGGAAAAAGGCAACGGCACCCTGAAATTCTGAGTCATGGGCCAAGTCGCCCGCCAGATTTATCCGCCATCATTCCGAGGGACTCGGCCGAGGAAACCTGATGCGAGGGTCGCGGTTTGATCTAGAAACATTTGCAGCGCTTCTGGGGGCGTCTTCTTACTGAGGCGGTACACGATCAGGGTGTCAGCGTCTCCCTCTATGTGCCATTTCTCCTCGGGGGCTATGCGTTCGGCGAATTCGAGCAGGCTCGGGCCAAATAGTGAGCGGACCTTGTCTTCCAGCGTGCCTCGCAGGACGTAGCGGCGCGAAAAATCCGGGTCCGACTCGAAATGAATATTCTTGTGGGCGAGGGCGTCCCAGACTTTGTCCACGATCCCACAGGGCCGCAACTCGAAAGTCGGCAGGGAAAGGCTGTCCTTCGAGAAGCATGCGACGGTCTGCGCGTAAGTGGCGGAATTCCGCCCCGAGCCCACGATGAACGTATAGTCGAACAGACTGACTCTGAATCCGTCGCGGCTGCCGCACATGATGTTTTTGAATTCCTTGCTGCGGCCTCTTGCGAACAGCGCCGTCTCCAGGTGCGGGGCGGAGTGCTCGCTGGTCCAGGCGCCCCCTACAAAGGTGAGACCGAGGAGCGGAGCTGTCTCGCTCAGCGCTCGGGTTCTCTTGCGGCTTACGATTTTTTGGAGCGCCATCAGCACGAGCACGAAGACAATGACGAAGACAAATACCCACCAGCTGTCAAGACCGGCGAGGGCGACGCCACGGGCATTTGCGGTGATGGCTTGGAGAAACGAGAGGGTTAAATTCGCCATATAAGTCGAGGGAGTATACACCTTCGAGTGCGTTTTTTAGTCAGCGGGGAAATGCTTGCGGCACATCCGATTCTTATCGGCGGGCTCTAAGTAGAGCACGCACCCGAGGCTTGGCAGTGGGGCAGTTGGTCGCCCTACGCAACCGGAGAGAAGGGATTGCTGCCAATTGACGCGATTGGGGAAGGGAGCGACACGGCATTGGCCTCTGCGAAATCGTGAAAAGTTCAAAAACCGCACCCTTAAAACCGAAGGGTGCGGCACCCACCAACTACAGTCCTGCTAGCGGCCGGTTTCGGCAGTCACGGACACATTCGCTTCGGGGCGGCCGAAGGAATCGTACTCAAAGCCTTGCAGTTTCATGGTGAGGGGATCGAGCATATTGCGCGTGTCCAGGACGAGCGGGCGCGCCATTTCGCGGTGGATGCGGCTCCAATCGAGTTGCTTGAATTGCGGCCATTCGGTGATGACCAGGAGAGCGTCCGCGCCGCGCGTGATTTCGTACGGATCCGCGTTGTAGGTGATCTCCGGATGCACGGCGCGCATCCGCCCCATCGCTTCGGGATCGGTGGCGCGCAGCTTTGCGCCTTCCGTCTGCAAACGCCGGATCACATCGAGCGCGGGCGCGAGGCGAATATCGTCCGTGAACGGCTTGAATGCCAGGCCCAGCAACGCAATCTGCTTGTCCTTCACCACCCACAGGTGTTGGCGGACTTTATCCATCAGCCGCTCGATGCGCTGACGATTGACGCGTTCCGCTTCCTTCAGCAGACCGAAGTCCACGCCGACTTGATCGGCCAGGTGAACGAACGCCTGCACATCTTTCGGCAGACAGAAGCCGCCGAAGCCGAGGCCGGCCTTCAGGAATTGCGGCCCGATGCGCGAGTCGAGTCCCATCGCCCGCGTCACCTCTTCCACGTTACCGCCCAGCCGCTCGCACAGATCCGAGATCACGTTGGCGTAGGAGATTTTCAGCGCGAGAAATGAATTCGACGCGTGCTTGATCAATTCCGCGCTGGCAATCGTCGTCACCAGAAATTCCGGCTTGGCGCTCTGGGGACATCCCTGCGGGTGCAGCACGCACTCAAAGCGGCCTTCGATGATCGGTTCGTAAATCTCGCGGAGCTGCTGATCCGCCTCCACGCCTTCGACGCCTACAACGATGCGATCCGGGTGAAAGAAATCGCCGATGGCCGTGCCTTCACGCAAAAATTCCGGATTCGACGCCACATCGAACTGCAATCCCGAGCTTCGCCCGTACACATTCAGCGCGCGCTTCAGCTTCTGTCCCGTTTGCGCGGGGACGGTGCTCTTTTCCACCACCAGTTTAGGCGAGCGCGCTTCCGTCGCGATCAGCCGCGCCACATTGTCGATCGCCGAAAGATCGGCTTCGCCCGTTTCGCGCGGAGGCGTTCCCACGCAGATGAAAATCACGTCACCGGAGCGAATGGCTTCGCCGGCGTTGGTCGTAAAGCGCAGACGCCCTTCGCTCGTCGCGGCCGCCACGACCTTATCGAGGTGCGGCTCGTAAATGGGGATGCGCCCCGCCTGCAGCGCCGCAATCTTCGACGCGTCATTATCGGTGGCGACGACTTCATGTCCGGCCGCAGCCAGGCATCCGCCCGTCACCAGCCCGACGTATCCGCATCCAATGACGACCAGCTTCATGTGGTGAATTTGCCTCTCGCGCTACTTTTCGCGCGGTATGGCCCCGCCCCCGGGAACGCAGCCATTCTCACTCATTCCCCGCAAGCACGGAAAGAGGAAACTCGGGTCGTGTGTCGCGCGATTTACTTGTGCCAAAACGGAAGTGCCGTCCGCCTGACGTGTCCCGCACGCCATGCTTACTTCTCCGCGAGTTTGCGGCCGGCGTCGAGGTGATCGAAATTCAGAATTGCGTTGAGCACCAAGGCATAGCTCCCCGCCGTCTCCCCGCGATAAATGGGATTGATGGCGAAGAGCACGATGTGGCCGCGTCCCTCCGGCGCGTCGATCACAGACGCGTGCCCGGCAATCTCGTCGGCATTGTCCGCGAGGCCGGAGACGAGAAAGTTATCCGCGTCCGCAAAACGGAAAACAACGCGCGGCCGCTCGGCCGGCGGAATCAGATCGGGATTGTTCCAGGCGTCGTCCGATTTCACCGGAGGCGCTTGCCACGCCTCGGTTTTTTCGGGCGGCGTCGCGGGCGGACTCGCTTCCCCCACCACATAATCCGGATCGTCGGCCGTGCCGCGTCCCGTCGCGCGAGATGGAGCGGGCGCAGGCGCCACGCCCCCCACCAGATTGCTCAGCGCGAAGATCGGGCCGTTCGAGCAATACGCGGAAAGAGTGCCGCTGTAGCCGTAGGCGATGGGACTCGCGTCGTCCACCACCTGCGTCCGCACCACGCTCCCGATCACGCGCAATTTATCCACCGGCACACTCGAGACGCCGTGCGCCAGTCCCAGCGACGTCGAAAAATCCGCCGTGTCCATCGCCGTCACCAGCAAACCGCCGCGCGCGGCGAATTCCTCCAGATGCGCGACGCCCGCCCAACCCAATCCCGGCCGCATGTCGTCGGTTGAGTCCAACACGCCGAGGTTGGGCGTCTCCGGAGTTTTCTTCCACGGCAGCGGATTGCCCCAGCCGCTGGACATTCCGCGGAGGATAGACATCGTGTCGCCGTCGGTATCGGCGGGAGGAAACAGGATCACGTCATATTTCGCATTGAGATTGTCTTCCGCGGCGACGGTTTGCGTGCTGATGGTGTCATACGGAATGCCCAGAAAATCGAGCGTTTGCCGCCACCAGCCTTCCGTCATCGCGCGTTCCCAGGTGTGAACGATGGCGATGCGCGCGATTCGCACTGGATGCGTCTTCACTTCGGGCGCGGCCCCCACGCAGTATGCGCGCAAGCCCAACTCGCTCATCGCGGATGCGAATGCTTGCGCATCCACGCCCTTAATGACGAACGACCCACGATTGAATTTTCGTCCGCCTGTCTCGAATGGCTCTTCGGCGGCTTCGATGGAAGCTTGCGGCAAGCGATAGCGCAGCGCCGCGAGCGATGGGTCCGCATCGTTATTGATGAGGTAGACCGCGCCGGCCCCGGTCACGCCGCCGTGCGCGCGCATCTCGTGCACCGGTTCCATCGGCGCGCTCAGAATGCTCGTGTCGGTGACGCGAATCACCTGCACGTTGAACAGTTCGCCGAACGTCCAGCCCGTATCGTCCGACGGATCTTTTCGCGGATCGTTCGGACTCCAATATTGATAATCGAGCAGCGCGTCCGCCGCGCGCGAATAGGGCTGGTCCATCCGAACGATGTAGCTGCCCGCGGGAAACTCACGCGTCACCGTTGCTTTCTCATCTTCGGGCGGCGCGGCCGGATCGTCGTCGGAATCTTTTTTCTTCGGCGCGGGCAGCGTCACGCGCACGGGGGCCGTCGCGCGCGAAATCTCGCAACCTTGCCCCGTGAGAATCTCCAGCAGCCGCGCTTGCAGACCGGGACGCGGATCATCCGCTGGGAAAACGTAAGCGGCGGGCCCCTCCTGGAACGGTTTTTGGGTCGAGCGTTTCGCTTTCAAATAGAAATTCTTCAAGAAGACGCGGCGATTCTCTTGAAAATAGTGCAGCGCCGTCAGCAGAGCGGTCTCGATATAATTGTTATTGTCGCGCTGCGACCACAGCGTCTTCGCCAGCGGCGGGTTCTGCCGGTACCACGTTCGCGCGGTCTCATCGGCGCTCAGCGTGCGTCCGCGGGTGTCCGCGCCGCCGTTGCCAAATGTTTCGTAGAGTCGGCTGATGCCGTTGTGCGTCGCGGCCAGAAACATCAAATAGGCGGGCGACCACGTGTCGTAGTAGCCGTGCGTGTACACGCCTGGCATGCCCAACGCGCTCACGTCCGAGACGTTGTGCCAAGCCAGCACTTCCCACTCATTCGCGAGAATTGGATCGATCCACGGGCTGAACGGGCCGTCGCCCGCCGTGTCGTCGTAAAGATACGCGGCCGATTCGTGCAGGTCGTGCAGCACTTGCGCTTTCCAGCCGAGATAGGTCGCCAGCACGTTTTGCGTCAGCTTGAGCGTGAGGCCCATGGCGTCGCGATTGTCGTCGTGCTCGACGTAGTGGCCCCAGAAAATCGGCGGCGGATAAAGTTCATCGGGATGAGCGCGGTGCCAGCGATAGACGTCCACCATGCGATCCCAGCCGTCCACTTCCACGATCGGCGTGATCAGCGTGATCTCATTCTCGCGAATGTCGCGAATGTAAGGGCTTTCGTCCACCGCCAGGCGGTACGCCAATTCCATCAGCGCGGTGGGCGCGCCGGTTTCTTCGGAGTGGATCGCGCCGGTGATGTAGTACACAGGTACGGACGCCGCGACGAGACGATCTGCTTCGGCGTCGTCCAGATGAATCAGCCGCGGATCGGCAAGCTTCGCGAGCCGCGCGCGATTCTCTTCGAGGTGCGCGAGATTCGCCTCCGAACTGATGGCCACCGCGATCATTTCGCGCCCTTCTTCAGTGGTGCCGATGGAGACGACCTTCACGCGCGGGCTGGCTTTCTCGAGCATCCGGAAATAGCGATACACGTCGCTCGAGTACGGCAAAATGTTCGGCGCGCCCGCGATGTCGCCGAGCACGGCGTCCGGCGCGGGCACCTCCTTCGACGCCGGAAGATAATTCACCAGCGGAGACGTGAAGTTCGGAGCCGTGGTGTATTTCTGAATTTTTTGCGTGTACGCGGCATCAATGGGCTGGTTGGGATCGCGTCCGGGCGTGGAATCGGGCCCCGCCGCTGCCGGCAGCGCGCCAAGCAGCAGCAGCGCCAGCGCTGCCGGAAGAACTCTTGTTAATTGATCCGACGTGTTCCGAATGCGAATTTGAATTCTCGACGGCAAGAATTAAGTCCAGCGCAGCCCCGGAGGGGCGGCATATATTAGCCCCGGGTGGAAGCCCGGGGTGGGCGGAGCTCATTTCCCCATCATCGGGGACGCCGAGGTGAGTTCTTTCTTCACCGAATCCGGCAGCGCATTTCTATTCGCCAACAACTCGCTCACCTGCCAGATCGCCGTCTCCGGCACGGATCCCTTGAACGCCGGCATGCCCGTCAGCCGGATTCCGTTCTCCACTTTCCAATACGTCTCCCAGACTGAGCCGCCGCCATGGCCTCCGCCACCGTTTCCACCCAAGGCGCGAAGCAATTGCGGTGGAGGCGGGTACATACCCTTGGCAATCGCCGGTTTGTCTTTATCGCCGGGCAGGCCGTGGCATCCCGCGCAATCCATCGAGTATTCGTCCGCGCCCGCGAGCAGATTTTTTTCGTCGGCCGGAACGGGTGATTGCTGCTCCGTCGCGCGCGATATGTGCGCGTTCAGCGCCGCGTTCGCAATCAGCTTCTCAAACGGCATCGGCGGGTCCGTGGCGGCCGCCGGCGCAATTCCCGTCACGAAATAGACTCCCACCGCGACGACCACCAGCAGCGCTCCCACAATCACGCCGAATATGAATTTCACCGTGGCTCCTCCTTCACTAGGGCAGGCGTCGAGTGTAAGTCAGCGGGATGCGGGTAACAACATATTCCCCGGGCGGGCTGGCGGCTCAATTGGGTTCCCATGACTCGTCAAACGGTCTTTCCTCGGGACCGATATTGCCGAGATCGATTTTCACGCTTGCGGACTGGTCGTCATTCTCCGAAGTGTTCACCGACAACACCATGCAAATTACCACGAGCACGTTCGCGTCGTAGTTGACCTGGATGTCATATTCGTTGCCTTTGCCAACGACGACTCGATTCTTCGTGAATGCCGCGATCTGACGATCCCCCTGAAAGATTGAGTAGTTAAGCCCCTTGTGCCGGTAGAGCCGGAATTCCTCTTCATTGCCCTCGCAGACGAAAACGCCCTTCCATATCTTCTCGCACCAAAAATGATAAGCTGTCCCATCGGAAAGCAAGAAATCGTACTTTGAGCGGAACAACGAAAAGCGGCCTTTCACTCTCGCCAATTCCTCACGGCTCTCCCCCCGCAATTGAAGATCAGCAAGAAACGAGAAGAGCTTTCTGACGGCGTAGTAATTCTTTCCGCGAAAGGAGATGTCGTATTCGGACCGCAGAGAAAACTTGCGCTCTTGGATAGTAATGTCCACTACTCGACTCCCGCGCCAACGCTGAACCACGAAATAATAGGGCCATCTCAGGCGGCCAGCCAATCGGCGTAGGAAGCTCACGCAAGCCTAAGACCGGCAACCCAAACCACGAGGCTTAAGCGCGCTAACGCCGCATCTAACATCGGCAACTGAAGGTTTGCCTTGGCGTCTCGCGCCTCAGGCGACGTCTTCGTCCGCCAGCAGCGCGAGGAACTCCGGGTCATTGTGGAGGCAAGCGAGATCCGGGTCGCGTCGCGCCCAGTCCAATTGTGGGAAGCCGTTTTCTTTCATCTTCCGGAACAAATCGATGGCTTCGGCCTTCTTCTCCATGAGGCCGTAGGTGCAGGCGGCGTTGTAGAGGATATTGGCGTCGTTCGGGCGCAGCGCCAGCGCCTTCTTCAGTTCAATCACCGCGGCGTCGTACTTTTTGAAGTGAGCGTAGTTCGTAGACAGCAGGATGCGCGCGCGGGCATCTTCGGGGACCATATCGAGTTGGCGCTCCAAGGCCACTACCCGGCCTTCGCGCAAGCGATCTGCTTCGGCGGTGCGTCCCACGCGATCGAGCGCCATGATGAAAGGCACGTACACGTTGTAATCGTCGCCGCCTATTTCAATCGCGCGTTGCGCTAGATCAGCGGCCTCCGCGGGCCGGTCGCCGCGGAACAACGCGCGGCCGAGCGTGGAGTAGGCATTGCCATAGTTTGGGTTGAGTTCAATCGCCCGCCGGGCGGAACGAATGGCCTCGTCGAATTCCTTGCTGGCCTCCTGGATCGTGGCCCTCGCCGCATAAGCCTCTCCCAGCTGCGGATCCAACTCCAGTGCGCGCTCGTACGCTCGTCGGCCGCGATCCAACCATTTCTGGTCGTTTTCGTGGAAATAAAAAATAGCAGAGCAGGCGATGGCAATTTCGGCGTGCGCCAGCGCAAAGCTCGGATCGAATTTGGTGGCGTGCTCGTACATTTGCAAAGCGAAGTCCAAGTCCGTGCGCGTCAAGCGTCTCGCGTAGCCGCGCCCGCGCAGGAAATAGTCGTAGGCCTCGGCGTTTTCGGTGGGCTTGCGCGCGATGGCGCGCTCTTCTTGCGGCGAAAGCGTGATGCGCAGCGCCTGGGTGATGCTGCGCGCGATCTCGTCCTGCACCGCGAAAACGTCCTCCAGCGTGCGGTCGAACCGATCGGCCCACACGCCGTGGCCCGAGCCGGCTTCAATCAACTGTGCGGTGACGCGCAGGCGGTTGCCCGAGCGGCGGATGGACCCGCTGAGCACATACATCGCGCCTAACTCCTGCCCGACCTGCGGCGCAGTCACCACTTTGTCGCGGAAGGTGAGCACCGCCGCGCGCGGAAACACCTTCATCCCCTTCACCTTGAGCAGCTCGGTGATAATGTCTTCGGTCATGCCGTCGCGGAAGTACTCGTCTTCCTTTTGCGGGCTCAGGTTCTCGAAATAGAGCACGGCGAGCGATTTCTCCGCAGCTGCGGCCGGCCGGCTGCGTCCCGAATCAAATTCGCGCTTCACGCGCTCCAATTCTGAGTGCAGTTTGGCCGCGCTGGGAAGGCGTTTCTCGCGGTCTTTCACCATCAACCGGTCGATGATCTGCTCCAATTCCGCTGGCACGGCTGGATTCAAGCGCGCCATGGGGATCGGCGGGTGATTCAAGATGGAATCAAAAACCAATGCCGTTGTGTTTCCAGGAAAAGCTTCGCGGCCGGTCACCATTTCGTAAAGGACCGCACCCAGCGAAAACAAATCCGTGCGCGCGTCCAACTCTTCGCCGCGCGCCTGTTCCGGAGACATGTACGACACCGTGCCCACGGAAGAGCCGGTGGTCGTCAGATGGTCGCCGCTCGCGCCCACGGTCGCGGTCGCGCCGATGGCCTCGCCGACCCGCTGCTTCTGCGGCGCGAGTTTGGCGAGGCCGAAATCAAGGATCTTGGCCTTGCCGCGGCGGGTTACGAAAAGGTTGGCCGGTTTGATGTCCCGGTGAATGATGCCGTGCGCGTGCGTGGCTTCGAGCGCGTCCGAAATCTGCGTGGCCAAGTTCCAGGACCGACTCAATCGGCCATCGGCTTGCCGAAAATGTGGTGCTTGAGGGTTTCGCCTTCGATGAGTTCCATCACCAGGAACGGCTGGCCTTCGTACTCGTCCACGTCGTAAATCGTGCAGATGTTGGGATGATTCAGTGCGGAGGCGGCGCGTGCTTCGCGTTGGAAACGTTCGATGGCGAGTTTGTCCTTGGCGAGTTCTTCGGGAAGGAATTTCAAAGCCACTTCTCGGCCGAGGCGGGTGTCAGTGGCGCGGTAGACCACGCCCATTCCTCCCCCGCCCAATTTGTCCAGGATGCGGTAGTGCGAGACTGTTTTGCCAATCATAGAGGCTGAGTCGAGAAACGCGCATGTTACGACGCAGGCAAAATGAAGTCAACGGACGCCGGACGCCTGGGATCTTGCAATGTTCACTCGCTGAGATTCGTCTCAGAGTTGCATCATCCGTGCCAGACCAAGATCAACGAGACGGACCTAGGACGAGAGTGATGGTCTTGCTCCATTCCGGATTCCCAATTCCATTGGAGAACGGCTGTAGCGTGAATACCATGGAGGCTGTAGTCTTGCTAAGATTATCGAATTCAACCGCCGCGTAACCCTCGCTTGTAACGTTGTGTCCAGCATCGCCGGGGGTGCAATCGACCATTTGCCCCGCGTCTCCTGGTTGGGGATTAAGGTAAACGGCCTGGGGGCAAGCGAAGATGATTTCCACGTAGTCGGCTCCCGCTACGGACCAGGATATTTTCATTGGTACCAGAGGGGAGAACATAGACTTAGTTCCGGGCGTGATCTCGAAAGAGGTCACAACCGGTGCGCCCTGATGAGCGTTCTTTGGATGCGCTCGCTTTGAAGCAGGCGGGAAGAACGAAACTTTCTCTAATAGTACGATTACAAGAGCTTCCTCATTCACAAAGTCAACCATACATGGTGCGGCGAGGTTTCCTGGGTTCCCCTCCGCGAACTCAATTTCCAGTTCGTAGCAGCGTCCATGCTGAAAGGTATGAAAGTAATGATAGCCATAGCTCGTGCCTGCTGCTGCGTCCCCGTCAAGTGCCTCTGTGTACTTGAGGCCATGAATCGATCGTGAACGCAAGGAATAGGGCACCCACTCCCTGAAGACCCCACAGGCGCTTGCGTTTGAGATCTCATCACTAACTGAAAGTGAAAAACTTCCACCGGCGAACATGGTGTTTGGATAAACGGCTCGGGGTATCCCCACGACTTGAAGATTCACAATGCCATTAGGATTCACGAAATTCCAATGCCCAAAACCCGAATCGGATATTTCTGAATGCTCGGCCCCCTCAAAGGACGCCGGATACTGCATCACCACTCCGAACTTCCTACTTCTATAGGAGCGCCACTTGGCGGACCCTAGCACGGGGAGGCGCTTCACGGGACGGCGAACCAACTCAATGCGGGACATCTGAAAGTCGATTGCATCTCGATCTTCGTCGCCCGTCCAACCTTTGATTCGCACTTCGGCCCCGATATATGGGTGCAGCTGTGATTCCGGAGCGTTGAGGCGATAGACCTGGTCAGCGGCCTCGTCCGTCAACTCGAACCCTTCGGACGTTTGGGCGAGGCATCCTTCAATCGTAACTGTTCCTTCGCTCTGCTTCGCGGTAGCTTCAGGCGTTGGAGGCAGGCCTCCCTGGCCTTTAGTAGCTGGATGAGAGGATGCAGGAATGAAAGCTGCTGCGACGACGAGCACGGCAAGAAACAGGGCCCGTTTACAGCCTCCTGGCATCTGACCCTCCTCAATTCAAGAATCGCTATCCACATGGATAGCAGGGCCGCGGCCATTTGCGAAAGCACTGATTACACTCGATTTAAAAGAGACGCACCTACGGCAGGGTGCACACCTTGGGACACACTGTGGGGCTCCGGTCACGCCTAGAAGATAGCTAGTGCCCTCTCATGGCTGCCCTGTTCCCGGGCGCACCACGCCGCACGTGGATAATATCCCCTTAAGATTTCTACGATTTACTCACACGGAATTATTCGGTTCACGCGATTGAGATCGCACCCAGGCACAATCGTCCACTTGCGGTGTCTAACTTCTTAGCACGAGTTCTGCGATGGCCATTCGCTGAACTTCATCACTTTGCGGCTGGTCCGCTGGGTCTGCGCGCAGGCCCGGCGGGCTTGGCCCTTCTGGAGGTGAATTATGTTCAGCGATTTGGTCGAATCGGTTGCGTCCAAGCAGAGAACGAATCGCCGCTGGACCGTCATTGTGTCCGCGGGGTTGCAGTCCGCAGGCCTGCTCGTGGTGATTCTCGTTCCGCTCGTTTACACGCACGCGTTGCCGACTTCCGTGTTCTCAAGAAGCCCCGTCGTGCCATACCTCGTGCCTCCGCCCGCGCAAGTCACTCCCGTCCACGTAGTCAGCCAGCCATCGCAGGGTGGCGGAACGCAGATTCACTTGCCGCCCATACGCTCGATGGGCGGCCCACCTTCGACGGTAAGGCATGTGATCGATTTTCACGGATCCACATCGGTAAACCCGGACGACGTCGGCCCGCTCGGACCAACCATCGTCGGTCCCGCGTCCGGCCCGCTTGGCCTTGGTCCGGCCGGACCTTCTGGCCCGCCGGCGCCACCGGCGCCCGTCGGACCCGCAAGAAACAGGGTCAAGGAGAGCAGCGGCGTAGTCGCCGCAAGAATCATCTCGCGGCCGGATCCGATTTATCCGGAGTGGGTGCGTCGCGCGGGGATTCAAGGCGACGTTTTGCTGCATGCGATCATCGGCACAGACGGCCACATCCTCGAATTGCGCGCCGTCTCCGGAAATCCCATGCTGGTTCAACCCGCGCTCGACGCTGTCCGACAGTGGCGCTATCAGCCGACGCTGCTTGACGGCGAGCCGGTCGAGGTCGAGACGACGATCACGGTCAACTTTATTATTGGCAGGTGATCGCGATTTGCGATGAGGTTCAGGAGCCGGCGAACGTGGCGGCGTTGACCGGCTCCCGAAATTGTAGTCGCGCATCTCTTCTCCGGAGCGCGAACGCATTTCAACTTGACGCCTGCGCCGGGTCCTCCTGTAGTATCTGCGGATGACCACGAAGCCGATTTGTAGTTTTGCCCTGTTGTTTGTTCTTGTCGCCGCGTCCTGCGCCGCATTGCGCGCCCAGACGTACACTCTCGGCCCGGACTCCCAGCGCCAGCCCAATGTCCCGCAAGGCACCGTCACCAAATATTCCTGGACCAGCCAGATTTATCCCGGCACCACGCGCGACTATTGGGTTTACGTTCCCGCGCAGTATCGCGCGGACAAGCCCGCGTGCCTCATGGTTTTCCAGGACGGGACTCTCTGGATGGATGAGACGAAATCCCTACGCACCACCATCGTCCTCGACAATCTCATTCAAAAGGGCGACATCCCGGTGACCATCGCGGTCTTCATCAATCCCGGCGTGCTCGACGCGCTCTCGCCCACGCAGCAGAATCGCTACGATCGCAGCTATGAGTACGACGCCCTCGGCGACAAGTACGCGCGTTTCCTGCTCGAGGAAATTCTTCCCGAAGTCGCCAAGCACTACAACATTTCGACGAACCCGGACGACCGCGCCATCGGCGGCCTCAGCTCCGGCGGAATCGCGGCGTTCAACGTCGCTTGGAACCGCCCCGATGCCTTTCATCGCGTGCTGAGCTACATCGGCAGCTTCACGAATCTGCGCGGCGGCGACGAACTCGCCACGCTCATTCGCAAGACCGAGCCCAAGCCGCTTCGCGTTTTTCTCCAGGATGGCAGCGCCGACCAGAACATTTACGCCGGCAATTGGTATCTCGCCAATCAGGAGATTTACTCCGCCTTGCAGTACGCCGGCTACGAAAGCACCTTCGTCACCGGCACGGAAGGCCACACCGCCGAGCAGGGCGGCTCCATTCTTCCGGACGCATTGCGCTGGCTCTGGAAGGATTATCCGAAGCCGGTGGCGAAGCCCGTGGCCGATCCCGATCGCGGCGTGTACGAAATTCTCGAGCCGGGCAAGGATTGGGAGCTCGTCGGCGAGGGATATCATTTCAGCGACGGCCTCGCCGTGGATAAGTTCGGCAACGTTTTCTTCTCCGACGCCTTCAACAATCGCATTTACAAAATTGATCTCGACGGCAAAGTGACGCTGTGGAAGGACAATGCGCCCGGCGTCGGCGGCATGGTCTTCGGCCCGGACGGCCGCCTCTACGCCGGACAAGCGCACCTGCGGCGCATCGTCGCCTATACGCCGGACGGCGCCGAGACCGTCATCGCCGAAGATGTGGAGCCCAACGACCTTTGCGTCACCTCGCGCGGCGATATCTATTTCACCGATTCGAACAACGGCAAAGTGTGGTTCATCGACACCAAAGGCAGCAAGCGCGTGGTGGACAACAGCCTCACGAACCCCAACGGCATCCGCACTTCGCCGGATGAATCGTTGTTGCTCGTTTCGGACACGCTGAACAAGTGGGTCTGGTCGTTTCAGATCCAGCCGGATGGCTCGCTTGCCGACGCGGTGCCGTTCTATCGCCTCGAAACCGCCGACGACTCCTCCGCCAGCAACGGCGACGGCATGACGGTCGACACGCAGGGTTTTGTCTACGTCGCGTCAAAGATCGGCATCCAGGTTTGCGATCAGCCCGGCCGCGTGACTCTCATCATCAATCACCCGCAGCCCGGCTGGCTCGCCAGCCTTGCGTTCGGCGGGCCGGACATGCAGTGGCTCTACGTGGCCGATAAGGACAAGGTCTATCGCCGCCACCTCAAGCGCACCGGCACGGTAGCGTGGAAACTCCTGGAGCCGCCCCAGCCTCGCCTCTAGGCGGGCGCACCCCCACCCGGCGTCCTTCCGGGGTTTTGCCTGGTGCAAAACGCCGGATGCCCCCCGTACTAAAGTCCTATTTCCTCTCAGGGCATCGCGTTCGAGCAATCGCGTGTGCCGGCCCCCCATCGAGCGTATCTTGGGAATGGACCAACTCGTGGTCCTGCTAGGAGCCCCCATGAAGCCGCTCCGTATTCTCGTTTCCCTTATGACCGAAGACAACGATTGGCAACTGGAACAAGCCGCCGCCGCCCGCGAAGCCGGCAAGCGCCTGGGAATGGAAGTGGAAGTTGTCTTCGCCGAAAATGATTCCATCACCCAGAGCCAGCAATTGCTGAAAGCCATCCAAGCCGCTCCGCAGGATCGCCCGGACGCGATCGCGCTCGAGCCCGTGGGCGGCACTGCGCTGCCGCAGGTGGCGCGAGCGGCAGTTTCCGTCGGCATCGGCTGGGGGGTCATCAACCGCAGCGCGCCGTACCTCTCCGAGCTGCGTCTCAACTACAAAGTTCCGGTCCTCAACGCCAACAAGGATCACAAGGAGATCGGCCGCATTCAGGGCCGGCAGATCGCCGCGTTGCTTCCCAAGGGCGGATCGGTCCTCTTGATTCAGGGCACGGCCGAAAGCTCCGCCGCGCAGCAGCGCACTGTCGGCATGAACGAGACCAAGCCCGAGAATGTCCAAATCACTTTGCTCAAGGGCCAGTGGACGGAAGCCAGCGCCCATCGCGTGGTCACTTCGTGGCTGCGCCTCACCACCTCTCAGAAAGCGCGCATCGATCTTGTCGCCGGACAAAATGACGTCATGGCGCTCGGCGCGCGCCGCGCCTTCGAGCAGCAGCAGACCTCCGAAATGGATCGCAAGCGCTGGCTCAGCGTGCCCTACATCGGAATTGACGGCGTGCCGCGCACCGGCCAGGCCTGGGTTCGCAGCGGCCTGCTGACGGCCACGGTCGTGTGCCCTCCGAACACGAACGAAATGTTGGAGATGTTCCACCAGGCGTTACGGCAGGGAGTTCAGCGGCCGCAGGTTTCATCGTCGCCTTCGACGTCGTTTCCGTCGCTCGATGTGCTCGCCGCGTCGCGCCGCGCTTCGGCGCCCACGCCGGCGTTGCAACACGCCTAGGCCTCGCGGCTGCCTGTGCGCAAGTGAGTGGCGGCGTCAGGGCACGACGGAACTTGCCCGACCTGGTCGGGAGTCGTGCCGTAATCGCGGGCCATGGACGCGGCTTTAGCCGCTGAGGTTTCACCAGCACCGGGGTAAGCGTGGCGCACGCTCGCAAGCCCCGTGGGGGCGGCACAGCGCGGCCCATCTCGTAGCGCTTTGCCGATAGAGGTTTCATGTCCGCAACCAACACACGCAGCAGCGATCGCGTCAGCCTGACGTTTCGTCTCGAAGCCTACGGCACCGACCAGTCCGGCCAGGAATTCTCCGAGCCCGCGCGCACGCAACTCGTCAGCCGCGGCGGCGCCGAACTCGTCCTGCGCCGCCAACTCGCCGTCGGCCAGACGCTTCGCCTGCGCCTGCCCGCCTCCGAAAGCGACGCCTCCACGGCCGCGGAAATTCGCGAAGCCGAAGCCCGCGTCGTCGCGCAACTGGGCGGCCATCCGGAAGGCTACGCCTACGGCGTCGCCATCGCCGATCCCGCCGCGAAATTGTGGGACGTCACCATTCCGCCGCTTTCCGCCGCGCATCTCGCCATGGCGCGCCTGCTGATGGAGTGCGTGCACTGCCGCAGCCGCGAACTCGCCTATCTCGAGGAACGCGAGCTGCGCGAGTTCGATCTCCACCAGCTCGTCGCGCGCGCTTGCGGCATTTGCAAGGCCTCCACGCTCTGGCAGCCCGCCGCGCAGGAATCGCCCGCCCGGTCTGCGCGCGCCTCGCGGAATTCCGCCGAGCACAAATTCGCGTCGCCGCGCAACAACGGCCGCGTCCGCGCCATCTTGCAAGCCTGCATTCGCGTCACTCCCGCGCCGGGCGCAGGCGCGACGCCCGCAGGCACGACGCCCGCCGCCGAGCCGGACGAAATCGTCGTCTGCGAAAACGTCTCGCCCACGGGATTGTGCTTCCGCAGCCGGCGCGCCTATCCCGCCGGCACTGCGCTAGCGGTTGCGGTGCCCTACTCGCGCGAGGGCGCCAACGTCTTCGTCCCCGCCGAAGTCATCTACCACCAAGCGCTCCCCGCCATCGGCCTCTCCCGCCACGGCGTAGCGTATAACTCCCCCAGCCCGCAGCAGTCGTAGCGCGCGTTTCGCCCTGTGGAGTGCGGCGGCTAGACGCCGCTTTGCATTTTCCGCAGTAGGGGGCGGCTTGTCCTGAGCGGAGCCGAAGGGCTTGTCCTGGGCGAAGTCGAAGGGAGCTTGCCTCCGCCTGTCTGCGGCTCTGCCGTGGATGTCCCACAAGCCGTATTCGCGTGTGTGGGGTTGCACATCGAAGGTTTTCATGTAGCGCCAGCCTTCAGGCTGGCATCTTCGTCGTTGCGTAACGCTGAGCACTGATGCCGCCCTGAAGGGCGGCGCTACATTCGCCCCACGCAATCGCGCAGGGAGTTTCTGCTGTTGGGGCGGAGCTTGCCTCCGCCCGTTCGTGCCTTTTTTTCGTGGGTGCCGCACCCTTCGCTTCAAAGGGTGCGGTTCTTGACGTTCGCTATTCTCCGCTCGTTCCGGAGCGCCGTAGGCGCGGCAGAAGTTAGCCCAGCGCGTAAGCGCTGGATACGCTTGGCGTGAAGATCCCGAGCGCCGTAGGTGCGACACAATCCGCTTCGATTTTCACTGCCGGGTGCCGGGCGCCGCACCCTTCGCTTCTAAAGGTGCGGTTCTTGACGTTGATTCGCCCTGTCCCTCATCTGAAATCTCCATTTTCAAATCTGAAATTGCTTGCCGCGTCGTGGTCCGCCGCAGGCGGACGAAGGCGGGCCTCCGCCCGTCCCCTCCGGCTCCGCGAGTCTCCGCGTTCTCTGCGCCTCTGCGTTATCTATTGTGCCGGCTGCCGCCCCCAGGATCCCTCTCTTGACACTCGTACCCTTCCGATCAACGATCCGATCCGCTTCCGAAAGACCGCGCCCAACAACATGCCCAAATCCGCCCCATCCCCCGCAAACACAAACGACGCCGTGCTCCCCGCCCCCGTCTTCGAAGACAAGAAGCACGACATCAAAATCTTCCAAGGCGATTGCCTGGAAATCCTCCGTGCCATCCCCGCCGATTCCGTGGACTTGATCTTCGCCGATCCGCCCTACTTCCTCTCCAACAACGGCATCACCTGCCACGCCGGCCGCATGGTCAGCGTCAATAAAGGCGAATGGGACCGCTCCCGCGGCGCCGAAGCCAATCACGAATTCAATCGCGCTTGGCTGTCAGCCTGCCAGCGCGTCCTCAAACCGGACGGTTCCATCTGGGTCAGCGGCACCAGCCACGTCATCCATTCCGTAGGCTTCGCCATGCAGCAACTCGAATTCAAACTCCTAAACGACATCACCTGGGTCAAATCCAATCCCCCGCCCAATCTAAGCTGCCGCTATTTCACCCATGCCACCGAGACGCTAATCTGGGCCGCAAAAAATAAGCGCAGCCGTCACAAATTCAATTACGCCCTAATGCGCCAGCACAACGGCGGCAAACAAATGAAGAGCGTCTGGGAGATCTTCCCGCCGTCAGCGGAAGAGAAGCGCTTCGGCAAGCATCCAGCGCAAAAGCCCATCGCCCTCCTCGAACGCATCCTCCTAGCCTCCTCAAACGAAGGCGACGTGGTTCTCGATCCGTTCCTGGGCGGCGGCACAACTCTTGTCACCGCACTTCGGCTGCGCCGTCACGTCCTAGGTTGCGAACTCTCCCTCGAATCGGTCACTCTCACCGTCCGCCGCATCCTTCCCGAATTGGTACAGGTCGAAATATCTGTCTCTCGCAGTCACTTTTCCCTTGATCTCTTTTCCGATCCTATGGATCGATCGTTCCAGCGCGAGGCTCGCGCGAGAAGGCACCCACAGTTGTCACGATTAGTTCAGCAGGAGCGAAAATTCTATTTCGTAGGAACCACCCAGCGGGAGGTGATCTATTCAGTTGAAGCAAGAACGCTGGAAGAAGCTTGGCAGAATTTCCGTAACAGTCCCAAAGCGCTAACCGAAATCCTTTTCGTCATCAAGACCGAGACAGAGATTTATCTCGCCCAGTAAAGATGATCTAATGCCCGCGTGCGGATGGACCTATCTAAGGAAGGCCTCGGCGAATATACGAGCAGGTCGCAGATTGCCCGCGTCGCCACGGAATCCTGGGGACTGCGAAATCTGTACTGCCCCAATTGCACGTCCCCGCGACTCGATTCCGTTCCGCCGAATACGCCCGTAATCGACTACATGTGCCCGGATTGCGGCTCGCCGTATCAGTTGAAAGCCCAATCTCGCGGGTTCTCCGCGAGAATCGTGGACGCCGCCTATAGCGCAATGGTCCGCCAAATCAAAGAGGGTCGCGCTCCAAATCTTTTCGCGATGCACTACGACGCGGACCGCTGGAAAGTCCTGCACCTAATTCTGATTCCCCATTTTGGGTTTCCGTTGTCGGCCATCGAGAAAAGAAAACCCCTCGGATCGCACGCCAGGCGCGCCGGCTGGATAGGCTGCAACATCCTCCTGAGGGCGATACCGGCGGATGCAAGAATTACGGTCATCGCTGGAGGCACACCGGTTTCTCCCAGGGAGGTAAGGAGGCGTTACGAACGAATCCGTCCGTTGAAGAATCTGAAAGCCGAAGCACGCGGCTGGACCCTGGATGTCCTCAATGCTGTGCGTGGCCTAGGCAGAGAGGAATTCGCACTGGCGGAAGTCTACGCACTAGAAGACAAACTAGCCCGACTGCACCCCAACAACCGCCACGTCCGCGACAAAATTAGGCAACAACTCCAAATCCTCCGCGACCTCGGCCTCCTACAATTCCTCGGCGGCGGCGATTACCGGCTAACGTAAGCCAGGCCTGGATGCTCTGCCTATGGAGTGCGGCGGCTCGACGCCGCTTTGCCTTTTCTACGAGCGAGAGGGAAAGCCAACCCGGCCCGCCGAATGCTGCCTATCTCTACGCTTGTGTTCTTCCTCTGAAACAATAAGAAAGCGGCGTCGAGCCGCCGCACTCCATATAATCGCCACGTCTGCGACAAACCTGACTTCCGCCAGGAAGGCTTGACGCCCCTTTAACTTTCCGAACCGGGAAGATTAGCTTCGCGTTCATGCCCGAATGGCCACACAGCCCCACACATCGTCTGGACAGTGCAGGGGCCTACATGGTCACGGCGGCCACATACAAGAAGGAACCTCGCTTCTCTTCCGCAAAGCGCCTGACCTACCTTTGCGATCAGATCTTGCGTTTGGCTCCCCACTACGGTTGGAAGCTTGAAGCGTGGGCGGTCTTTCCGAATCACCATCACTTTATCGCCGGGTCCCAGCAGAAAGCGGACACTCTTCGGCAATTTATCAGCCATCTGCACACCATCACGGCGAAAGAAATCAACAATCAAGATGCGACTCCCGGCCGCAGAGTGTGGTTCCAGTACTGGGATTCCCATCTCACTTATCTTCGCTCGTATCTCGCCCGGCTGAATTACGTGCATTGTAATGCGGTGCGGCACGGTCTGGTGCGCGATCCAGCGCGGTACTCATGGTGTTCAGCGGGTTGGTTCGAGCGTGAGGCCGAGCGGCCCTTCTACCGGACTGTAATGGGGATTCGCTCGGATCGCATAAGAATTGAGGACGACTTCGAGGTGGATGTCGCCAGCATTGAGTAGGCTGGCTAGGTTTTCTCTGGCTCCGAGAAATGCAAAGCGGCGTCGAGCCGCCGCAAGGGCAGAGCCCCGCGCTACACCGGCAAATGGACGGCGTTGGAACGCTCGCTGCGGCGGCGCGTGTTCTTGCGGATGGCGAGGTTCAGATAGGCGACGCCGTACGGCGTCTCGAAGGACATCACCAGCGCGTCGGTCTCGGCGTTGGCGCCCAATCCTTCTTCGGCGGTGTGGATTTCCGGCGGAGACACTTTGAAATGGAATCCCTGGTCGTTCAGCGAGGTGACGGCGTTTCCGATGAGCATGTTCGCCAATTCGCAGACGGTTTCGCGCACCAAGTCCGCGGATTCGGCGACTTCTTCTCCGGCGAGGAAGCTGGCAGCCTTCGCGGCCGTGCGCGCCTCGATATCGAGGATGATGCGGCCCTCGAGTTCGCCACGGATGAGAACGAGCGCGGCAAGGCCCTTGCGCCGGTACGTCTCCTCTTCCATGGTGACGTCCCCCACCGTCGTCGCGCAGCGCAGCGTCTGCGCCAGCACGGCATCGGCCGAATTGATGAACGGCTGCAGCAGTTCCATTTTCATTGTTGCTGTTCTCCAGTCTCGACGGCCACGGCCGAGGCTTGATCGTTCAGCACGTACTGCAAAATTTCGTACAACACTTCGGGCTTCACGGGTTTTTGCACGAAGTGCCGCGCCCCGCGTTGCAGGGCCGCCAGGATGTTGTCCTGGTATCCCACGGACGAGACCATCACAATGCGCGCGTCGGGATGCTGCCGCATGATCTGCTCGACGGCCTCGATGCCCTCCATCTGCGGCATGGTGATGTCCATCAGCACCATGTCGGGCTTGATGCGGTTGTATTCCGCGATGGCGGCGAGGCCGTCGCCCGCTTCGCCGGCCACCTGGCCGCCGAAAGCTTCGATCATGCGCGCGAGGTTCTTCCGTGCGAAGACCGAGTCGTCTACGACGAGGTAGCGAACCGGCCGGTGGTCATCTTTGCGAGTCAGGGGTGCGAATGTTGCCATGGTCTTACTCCTTCTCAAGTCCGGAATTTCGTGTGGCCGATTGCGTTTGCGCGACGGAATCTGCTTCATCCTTGGCCTGCGGCGTTTCGGAAGCACTGCGCTTGCAGATGAGCCGCGCCAACGCCTCGAGCGGCGCGACCTTGTCCACATATCCCCGATCGATTGCCGTCCTCGGCATTCCCGCGACGACGCAGGTCTCCGGGCTCTGCGCCAGCGTGAATCCGCCGGCGGCCTTCAACTCGCGCAATCCCTCGGCGCCGTCTTCGCCCATGCCCGTCATCAGCAGGCCCAGCGAATTGCTGCCGAATACGCGCGCCACGGATTGAAACAGCACGTCCACGGACGGCCGGTGGCCGTTCACAGGCGCCGATTCGTCCAGCACTACAACATCGCCGAGCGGCATGCGCCGGATCTTCATGTGCCGGTTGCCGGGACAAATCAGGGCGCGACCCGCCAGGAGCAAATCTCCGGGCTTAGCCTCTTTCACCTGGATTGCGGACGATTCGTCGAGCCGGCGCGCAAACATTTCCGTAAAACCCTCGGGCATGTGCTGCACCACCAGGATCGTCGCCGGGAAATCCGGCGGCAATTCGGAAAGGACGAGTTGCACCGCGTTCGGCCCGCCGGTGGAAACGCCGATAGCGACAACACTGGACGGGCGATCCTTCTCGCTGGGCGCCGCCTTGCGCGCCCTGCGCGGCACCTGAAAATCGCGCGGCGCTTTCGAGACGTCCACTCCCACTGCGGCCTTTATTTTCTTCGCGAGTTCCTCGGCGATTTCGTTCAAGTTGCCGGAGGGCGCGTCCACGGGCTTGGCGACGAAATCGAACGCGCCGAGCGACAGCGCTTTCAATGCGGCGCTCGCGCCCTGCTGCGAATGCGCGCTCACCACGATGACGGGCAGCGGATGCGACTTCATGATCTCGCCGAGCGTTTCGATGCCGTCCATGCGCGGCATCTTCAGGTCGAGCGTGATGACGTCCGGTTTCAGCTCCTCGATTTTCTTCAGCACAAAGGTGCCGTCCATCGCCGTGCCGACGACTTCAATCCCCAGATCGCGGCTGAGGATCTGCGGAATCAATTTCCGCATCAGGGCGGAATCGTCCACGACGAGCACTCGGATCGCGCTTCTCATGCGGTCGCCCTCAGCAGTGCGGATTTTGCAGCCTTCCCGAAAACGGCCGAGATGTTCAGCACCAGCACCACCGTGCCGTCGCCCAGAATCGATGCGCCGCTCAGCAGATCGGAATTCACGAAACTGCCGTCGAGCGCCTTGATGACCAGATCCTCTTCACCTATCAAACCATCCACCACGAGTCCGAATTTGCGCTCGCCGTAGTTGACGACGAGGAGAAAGAGCTTATTGGATTTCGCCGCGGCGTCTATCGCGCGGGGCTCGCCGGGAGCCCTCTTCGCGAGCGGCTCGAGGCGCACCAGCGGCAGAATCTGTTTGCGCAGCTCGATGATTTCGCGGTTCTGGACGATATGGATATCGCGCGCATCCACCCGGGCAATTTCCGCTACGGAGCAGAGCTCAATAGCGTAGGTGCGAGCGCCCGAGCGGAATAGCAGGGACGCAACGCTGGCGAGCGTGAGCGGAACGCGCAGCTGAAACGTCGAGTTTCGGCCCGGCTGGCTATCGACCGTCACCGTGCCCTTGAGGCGTTCGAGGACGCCGGCCACCACGTCCATGCCGATGCCGCGGCCGGAGACCTCGGTGACGCGTTCGGTCGTCGTGAAGCCGGGCAGGAAAATCAGGTTGACGATCTCGGCGTCGCTCATGTGTTCGGCTTCCGCAGCCCTCAGGAACCCGCCTTCGATGGCGCGGCGCAGCGTCTTCTCGCGATTGATTCCGCGGCCGTCGTCGGAAATTTCAATGACCACTTGGTTGCCGCGATGATAGGCGTTCAGGCGGATCGTGCCGCGCGGCGATTTGCCGGCGGCGATGCGTTCGTCGCGGGGTTCGATGCCGTGATCCACGGCGTTGCGCACCAGATGGGAGAGCGGCTCGGCGAGGGCGTCGAGGATGCCCTTATCGAGATCGGTGTTTTGCCCGGAGATTTCCACGTCCACTTCATGGCCGCACACCTTGGCGACGTCGCGCACGATGCGCGGGACGCGGCGGAAGAGTTGTTCGACGGGAACCATGCGGACTTTCAGGACGGATTTTTGCAGTTCGTCGAGCACGCGCGTCTGGAACGAAAGGCTGTCCGAGAGTCTGATGCGCAGCGGGTCTTTCGGGAAGCGGGACTCGAACTCCTGAACCGCGCGGTGCAGCATGGATTTGCCGATGATCAACTCGCCGACGAGGTTTAGCACTTCGTCGATGCGCGCGGAGTCCACGCGAAGGATGTTGTCGGCGGACCCGGCGCCGGTCACCAGTTGGGATTGCGCGAGCGGCGCTTCGTGGCCGGGAGTCTCAAAACTTTCCGCGGCAACGGCTTCGGCTTCGGATTCCAGCAAGACTCCGAGCGCGTCTTGCGTCACGGGCGACTTCGCCGGCGGCTCGGCCGCGAGGTGTGCCGGTTCGAGAGCGATCGCCGCAACGACGGCGGGAATCTGACAGTGCTGCACGATGGCTTCCCGGGTGAGCGTGCTGGAAAGCACCGCCTGCACCTGGAACGCGGGCTCGGCGGCGGCATCGTCTTGCGGGCGAATCGCCAGAATTTTGCCGGATTGCTGTAGCGCGGAGCGAATCATCTGCACGGCCGCCGCGCGCATCTGATTTGCGGGATCGATCGCCAGGGAGACATTGAAAATGGAATTGCCCTGTTGCATGGCTTCGCGAATCGCCAGCTGCTCGTACTCGGTCCAATCCGACCGGAACGCAAGCGGCGCGGCGGCTTGCGGCGCCGCGGGAGAATGCACGAGGCGCTGCAACTGGGCGCGCAGCGCGGCGCCGGAAGGCGGCTGCATTTTTCCGCGATAGGCCGCGAGCACGGCGTGAAACGTATCGGCGGCCGTCAGGACGAGTTCGGCGAGCGAAGCGGGGGCGGACTCCACCAGTTGTGGGGTGAGAAGGTTTTCCAGTTCGTGCGCCAGCTCGCTCAATTCGTGGAAACCGCACGCCGCGGAATCGCCCTTCAGCGTGTGCACGGCGCGGCGGACGCGGCGCATGCTCTCCGCGTCGGCGGGATTTTTCTCCAGCTCGAGGCCGGCCTCGTTGAGAGACTGGAGAAGTTCCTCCGAGCTCTCAAACATCAGCTCGCGCAGCTCGGCGGCCTGTTCTTCGGAGAAGAAGTTCACAGGGTTGGCTCCAGGCGCTGGTATGCGGTGCCGTTGTTCAGGTGAATCATGCGAAACTCCGTGGAAAGTCCGAACAGGCTTTCCGCGTGGCCCACGAAGAGATATCCGTGGGGATTCAAGCAGCGGTAAAACTTTTGAACCAGGCGTTTTTGTTCCGCTTCGTCGAAATAGATCATGACGTTGCGGCAGAAAATGATGTCGTTGCCCTGCGGCAGGAATTCGGTCTTGAGATTGTGGAAGTCGAACTGGACCAGTTCCTTTAGCGATTTCTTGACGGCGTAGCGGTCGCTGATCTTCTCGAAGTAGCGCAGGCGCGTGGTGTAGTCCACGGGCTCCATCTGCGATTCCGTGTACATGGCCTCTTGCGCGATGCGCATGCCGGAATAGCTGATGTCCGAGGCGACGATCTCGACGCGCCAGGGCGGCGGGATCAGCGGCTTGGGCGACGGCATGTCAAAGGGAAGCGGGTGGCGCAGGTAGTAGTAGGCCAGGGCGTCGCAAATCAGAATGGCGAGGGTGTAGGGCTCCTGACCGGTCGAGCAGCCGGCGCTCCACACGCGGATCGTCCAATCGCGCCGCTCCTGTTTGCGCTGCAGGAGATCTTCCAGGATCGTTTTCTGGAAGAGCTCGAGCTGCGGGCGATTGCGGAAGAAGCTGGTCTCGTTGACGGTGAGATTCTCGAGCAGGGCCGAGAGTTCCTGCTTGCCTTCGTGGCTGGTGAGCAGCCGGTAATAACTGTAGAAGGAATCGAGCTGGCAGGCTTTCAAGCGGCGCTGCAAACGGTCGCGCAGGAAGTGGGAGCGGCGCTCATCGAAGTACATGCCGCATTCCTGGTACACGAGTGTTTGAAGGAGTTTGAGTTCCGCTTCGGTGAGGGGAATCGGCGCGGCCAATGTGCTCATAGGGTCTCGGTGTTCTCGCAATTAGAGTGCGCGCTTGCCACCGGCAGGCGCGACTACGTGCGTGCCTCTGCGGAACCGGAGAACTCGCCCAACGGAGCGAGTTCGCCGCTCTTCAGAATTTTGTGCAGATCGAGCAGCAGAACCAGCCGCCCGTCCAGCTTTCCGACTCCGGTGACGTATTGATCGCCGTCATCCTGGAACAGGCCGGTGGGGGCCTCGATCTCGGAGGGCGGAATCTTCAAGACTTCAGAGGCGGAGTTCACGATCAAGCCGATGATGCGGTCGCCGAGTTCGACGACGAGAATGCGATTCTTCTTGTTGGGAGCAATCTCCGACTGGCCAAACCGCTTTCGCAAGTCCACGACGAACACAATCCGGCCGCGTAGATTGATGACGCCCTCGATGTGCGCTGGGGCGCTGGGGACCGCAGTGATTTCGGGCACGCGGACGATTTCGCGAACGGCGGAGATGGGCAAGCCGAACGTTTCGTCCCCGACCCGGAACCCGACGACTTGTAGGTCTTTATTCATGGCGTGCGCTCGCGCTCAGGAGTGAACCAGTTCGGTGAACGCGGGAGTGGACGTTCTCCCTCGCCCATCTTCCTTTTCTTTGCGCTGCGGGCCGGGCCGGGCGCCGAGCCGGCGCTCGGCGGCCTGGCTGTCTTCGGTGGCAAAGCGGTCCATGGATTCGAGCAGGCCGCGGGCGAGCTTGGACATTTGTTCCGAGGCGGCGGCCAGCTCGGTGGAACTGGAAGTGGATTGCTGCACGAGTTCGCGCATTTTCTCCATCGCGCGAACGACGACCTGCGCCCCCGAAGCTTGTTCTTCCACCGAGGAGTTGATCTCCTGCGTGATTTCGGTGAGGCGTGAAGTCGCGCGGGCGATCTGCGAAGAGCCGTTGGACTGCTGCGAGGTGGCGGCGCCGATTTCCTGCGCGAACTTGTGCACTTCGGTGACGACCGCGGAAATCCGGCCGAGCGCCGATTGCAGGTCCGCGCCCATGTTGAGGCCTTCTTCGACGATGGCTGTGCTGCGTTCCATGTTTTCGACGGCCTCGCGCGCTTCCTTCTGAATGCTCTCGATGAGCTCGGAAATTTCCTTGGTGGACTGCGCGGACTTTTCCGCGAGTTTGCGCACTTCATCGGCCACGACCGCGAAGCCGAGGCCGTGTTCGCCGGCGCGCGCCGCTTCGATGGCGGCGTTCAACGCCAGCAAGTTGGTCTGCTCGGCGAGATCGTCGATGACTTCGATGATCTTGCCGATGTCGTCGGCGCGGCGGCCGAGCGCGGCGATGATTCCGGAAGAGGTGTGGATCGTCTTGTTTGTGCGGTTGAGGCCCTCGGTGGTTTTTTGCATGGTGGTCATGCCGGACTGCACTTCCTCGCGGGACTTCTGGGAGATGTCCAGGAGGAATTTCGCGGTGTCGGCGACGTGCTGGATGGAAGCCACCATTTCATCGATGGAAGCGGAGGTTTCCGCCACGCTGGAGGCCTGGCTCTGGGTGTTCTTGACGACATTCTGCACGTTGACGCTCATTTCGTGCATCGTGCTCGTGACTTCATCAATCGCCGAGGAGGTTTGCACGCTGACCTTGGCGGATTCTTCCGAGGCCGAGGCGACTTGCTCGGAGCCCGCAGCGACTTGCGAGGCGCCGTCGCGGACCTGGCGCACGATGGCGCGGAGGCCCTGAACCATCTCGTTATAGGCTTTTGCCAGGGTGTCGTGTTCGGAGCGCGGCCGGCCCTCGACCGTCAGGTCGCCGCGAGCGATCGCCGCGGAGACGCGCGACATCTCCTTAAGGTATTCCACCAATTCCTGGAAGGCGCGGGCGAGCGCTCCAATTTCGTCTTCTCCGCTGGTATCAATCTTCTGATTGAGATCGCCGGACCGGGAAATGTCGCAGGCGACCTCGATCATGTTGTCGAGCGGCACGGTCACGGAGCGCGCCGTGTAGTAGGCAATGGCCAAGCCGAGTCCGATGGCGAGGATCACGCCGATGATATCCACGACGACAGCGACCAACGTGGTGCGTTGGGCGGAAACGGAGGAATCATCGAGGGCTTTGTGGATCGCATCGTTAGCGCCACCCAAAGCGGCCGTGGAGCGGGCGATCCAGGAGCCCGGATCTTTCTGCAAATAGAAGACCTGAAGCTCAGAGACGGTAGCGTTCCCGGCGTCGACTTGCTGCCGCTTCTCGATGAGAGGATTGGCAAATTGCTCGGACCAGTCGTGCTCGTTCTTCTGCACGCGATCGAGAGCGTCATTCAGGATGGGGTCGGAGGCGCTGCGCTGCGCGTTGCGGAAGGTGTCATCCAGATCGCTGATTCCCTGCGTCACACCCTCGCGTTCGTGGGAGTCGCCGCTCAGCAGGTAGTCGGCCAGGGCGAGCCGGTTCTGCATAATCTGGTAGCGCACGGACTCGATGACCTGCACGGCCGCGAGCGCGGCAGTGGCATCGGATTGCTCCTGGCGCTCGCGCAAGATAGCCGAGAGGCTCACGACAAAAAGAATCAGGAGAATGGCCAGAACGGCGCCGAATCCGAGATAGAGCTTTTTTCCAATTGAATTTGCAATCTTCATCGCCAATGCCTCCGGGGCGCTGCGGTATCAGCGTCCACGTCTAGTACCAGAATTCAGTTCGAGTCCCCGGCGAAGTTGAACTCCACCACATCGGTCGTTTCGCTGGGCGCCGGCTCGAAGGACCATTCCTTCACGGCCTGCTCCGCAGCACCCACCAGGACAGGGTTTCCCCCGAGTTCCTTCGTGCTGGTCACGCGGCCTTCGGGGCTAATCACAACCTGGATACGGACTTTGCCGGTGAGCCTCAAGCGCTTGGCAAGCTCGGGATAGACCGGCTCCACCCGTTTTTTCACTTTTCGCTTGGACTCTTGTTGCGAGGAGTCCTGTGCCAAGGCGCGGTGCGGGATGGCCGCAATAGAGGAAAAGGTAAGCAATAGACCAAGCCCGACGATTCTCAGCCTCGTCGACACGGACGACCTCCACCAACGAACCCATTGATGAATGCACGGGTCGTACCAGTCGCGGGGTTCCGGCGAACTGTTTTGGGCGCCACCAAATCCATACAACCAATTGATTTGTAAGGGGTTAACAGAAGCGGTGGTCCGAGGGAGGGACGCCGCTGGCGGGATAGCAATCTCACACCGAGGTTTGAGAGGCTGATTTCATCTCAGCGTGAGACGGGATTGCGCTGGGAGTGATTGCGCCTTTCAACACGAGAAAACCGGAGGTCTATTGACCCATTTTGAGACAGGCCGATACCGTGGCTGTCTCATAAGGAAACTGTGCGCAGCCTCTCCAATCCGATCCGGGTCACCAGCGCGGAATCAACGTTTGCAATGCCCGGAGATTCCTTCGCAAGTCTACTGGCGAAATTCGCGAGTTCCGTGCGCGGCCGCGACGAAGCGGGGCTGTATCGGCAACTCTGCCGCGCGATGAGATTTTGGCTCGGGGCGAGCGGAGTGTTTTGCGCGGAGGCCACCGGCGAAAAAGAATTTCTGGTGGTGGATGCGGAAGGTTGGCAGGCGGAATGGTTGCGAGGCACGCGTCTTCCGCTGGGCAAAATCCCCGCGGTTCGCGCGGCGGTCGAGACGTTGAAGCCGGCGAGGGATAACGAAAATCGCGCGGCCGGATTGCCGATGGGGATGCTCATCCAAGCCAGGGCGATTCTTGCTGCGCCGCTGGCGATGGAGAAAGAAAAGGTCAGCGTCGCCGTGGCATTTCACTGCGATGCCGAAGCCGCATTCACGGAGTCGCAGGCGAATGAGTTCGCGGCGTTTGCCACGCTGGCGGGCAGCCTCGCGCAGAACGCGAAGTTATTCTCCTGGATCGAGCGATCGAAGAAGCAATGGATTCAGGATTTCGACGCGATCACGGATCTGATCGCGGTTCACGACGCACAGAATCGCGTGCTGCGCTTGAACCGCGCGCTCGCCGAGTTTTGCGGGAAATCCCCGGCGGAATTGGTGGGCGCGCCGATGAGCGCATTGCGCATTCTGGGAGCGCAAGCCGACGAGCGCGCCTGTCCCTTCTGTACTGAGAATGAAGAAACATCCGGCGAGCAGATATTGGTCGCGCAGGGGCGTTCCTATTTGATCTCCACTTCGCGCGTTCGCGAGAGTGAGAGGGATGCGGGACGAACGATTCATGTGTTGAAGGACATGACGGGCCAGCGGGAGGCCGAACGGCGATACCGGGAATTGTTCGAGAGCGTGCAAGAAGGACTGTTCTTCTGCAATTTGGATGGAACAATCGTGGAGATCAACCGGGCGCTAGCCGAAATGCTGGGCGTCGATCGCGGAACGGAATTGCGCGGGAGATCCTTGGGAAGCTTGGTGCCGATGACGCGCCGGTGCGATATGGAATCGGCGCTGGAGTCGGCGCGGGCGGGACGGCCACTCTGGAATCTCGAATTGCCGTTGCGGCGCGCGGATGGCGGGACGCGGCAATTCTTGCTGAACCTCGGTCCCATGCGCGATGAGACGGGCGAAGCGCGAGGGATCGTGGGTTCGGTGGCGGACGTTACGGACGCCAGCGTGTTGCGCGCGAAACTGATGCAGGCGCGAAAGATGGCGGCGGTGGGACAACTGGTGGCGGGCGTGGCGCATGAGGTGAATAACCCGCTGGCCGCGATCCTCGGATTTTCGCAATTGCTTCTGGAAAATCCGGAGATACCAATAAGCGCGCGCGAAGAGCTGGAGTTGATTCAGTTGGAAGCGCAACGGACGAAGTCCATCGTCGTCAACTTGCTCCAGTTCGCCAGGCCCGTGGCAGTCTCGAGCGAAGCGGTGAACGTGAACGAGATCGCGCGCCACACACTGCAACTGCGCGAGCGGGATCTAAAGGCGCAGGGAGTGGACGTGAGGTTGCGGCTCGATGAGAGCGTTTCCAGCGTCGTGGGCGACGCCCAGCAATTGCAGCAGGTGTTTCTGAACATTCTCAATAATGCGTGCGACGCGGTGCGCGAGGGGCCGCGCCGCGGGCAAATCGAGATCGAAACTTCGCAAAAGGATTCCGGCGTGGAAATTGTTTTCCGGGACAACGGTCCGGGAATCGCGGACACCGACTCCGTGTTCGATCCTTTTTACAGCACCAAGGAACCGGGAAAAGGAACGGGCCTCGGGCTGAGCATTTGCTATGGAATCGTGCAAGCGCACGGCGGCGAAATTTTCTGCGCAAACAACGCCGATGGAAACGGCTGCGCGTTTCACGTGCGCTTGCCGCTGCCGGCGATTCCGGAAGAGGCCGGACGAGCGGCGGCCGATGCGCAGCAAACGGAATTCGGAGCGAGGAATGGGAGACAATGAGCAGCGAACCTACACTACGCTTTCTGGTGGTCGATGACGAAAAAAGCATCCGGCGGCTGTGCATGACCGTCGGATCGGCGTTGGGCCTTTCGTGCCTGGAAGCGGAGAGCGGAGAAGCGGCGCTGGCTTGCCTCGAAAGCAGTTCGGCGGACATTGTCATTACGGACCTGAAGCTGCCGAACATGTCCGGCGTGGAGCTGCTGCCGAAAATCAAAGCCCTGTCGCCGAGGACGGAAACGGCGGTGATGACGGGCTACGGATCGATCGAATCCGCCGTGGAGGCGATGAAACTCGGCGCGTACGACTATATCGAGAAGCCGTTTCGAGTAGAGAATCTGCGGCGGCTGTTGCAGCGCATGGCGGAGAAGGTGCGCCTGGTGACGGAGAATCAGTTTTTGCGGGCGCGCGTGGATGCGGGGACGCAGCTGGCGGGAATCGTCGGCACATCGACGCGCATTCAGGACGTGCTGCGGCTGATCTCGCGGCTGAAGGATGCGCGCACGCCGGTGCTGATCAGCGGGGAGAGCGGAACGGGAAAAGAATTGGTGGCGCGGGCAATTCATTTCGGCGGGCCGCTGGCGCGCATGCCGTTCGTGGCGGTGGATTGCGGCTCGTTGGTGCCGACGCTGATCGAGAGCGAACTTTTCGGCTACGAAAAAGGCGCGTTCACGGGGGCGCTAAAATCGAAACAGGGATTATTTCAGGCCGCGGAGGGCGGCACGATTTTCTTCGATGAGATCGGCGAATTGCCGATGGAGATGCAGGCCAAACTCTTGCGCGCCTTGCAAGAGAAGGAGATTCGCCCCGTCGGGAGCAATTCAAGGATCGGGGTGGACTCGCGCGTCATCGCGGCCACGAACCGGGATCTCGAAACGGCGTACCAAGCCGGAGAATTCCGGAAGGACCTTTATTTCCGTCTCAATGTGGTGACGATTCATCTGCCGTCGCTGCGGGAGCGGCGTTCGGACATTCCGCTGCTGGTGCATTGCTTCCTGGAGCGTTACGCGCCGGAGGAGAACATCCAGGTGACCCAGGCGGCGATGAAATGCATGCTGCAATACGATTGGCCGGGAAATGTGCGCGAACTCGAGAATTGCATCGCGCGAGCGCTCACACTTGGCGGCAGGGAGACGATCAACGTCTGCGACCTGCCGCCGGCGGTGGCCCGCGAAGACGCGGCGGATGGACTGGGCGCAGCGCAAGATGCGTTGACTTCGACCGCTCTGGCGGATCTGGAGCGCGCCACCATCGAGCGCGTGTATGACCAGGCGCACGGCGACAAAGCGCTGGCGGCGAGGATGCTGGGCATCAGCCGGGCCACGATCTATCGCAAATTGAAACAGTTTGGGATTGGGCAAAGAGACGCTGAGTTGATGATGGCTTCCAAGGCGACACCGAACTGAAGAAGAAACCGGGGACTCTCCGAGCCGCGCGACGTGAGATAGTTCTGTATCAGAGTGAGACAGCGCGTCTGCTGCGACCTAGCACACCCCGCTAAACCTAAATATCACAATAAGTTATGCGCAGGCACGGGGCGTCGCTTTTGGCTGCGTTCGTGCTGTTGCGTATCAACAAGGTTTGTAATTCGGCCGAACGTGATTGAAGCGAATGCTCCCCCGCCTGCAAGCGGCGGGGGACTTCGCTTAAGACTGGATCTCCAGGAGCCCTAGAAGTTGTCTCCCACCGTCAAACCGGGTACGCCAGAGCAGGCCGTGTCCAAGCAGGGCGCGTCCCGTGGAGAAAAGATCGGGCGATGGGAAGTCGCGCGGCTGGTCTATCCGACGTATGTCGCGCTCTCCAAGAAGCTCGAGTTGGCCGCGCCGCCTTGCGGGGATGGGCAACTTCCGGATACGGCTCCTTCCGTGGAGGCGGTGAGGCAGGTCGCCTACTGGATCGAGGGGCTCGACCAGCAGATTAAACCGCACCAGCTTCGGCAACTTTTTTCCGGATCGTTCAAGGTGCGCGAAGAGCCGCTTCGCGCGTTGATCGGCCACCACCTCGAAAAACACAGCATCGCTGCGGACCGCGACAAACTGGATTTTCTGCTGGCGCAATACTTTGCGCTGTGCGCGCCCGCGGCGTTGCTGAGCAAGACGCTCACACTGGAGGATGTGGCGGGCGTCCTGGAGCCGGTACTTGGCAAGGCGCAAGCCCCACCCCTGTCCTGGTACCAACCGCTCGACAATATCTTGAAGTCGCTGCCGCAATGGCACAGCCTGCGCGATCTATTCGAGAGCGGATGCCTCGAAAAAGGCCGCTTGCTGAAGGAATCGGCGCGCAGCAAGGGATACCACCCTTCGGCGGAAGTGGCCTTCTGCCATTTCAATTTTCTGATCCGGCGCGCCTTCATTCGCCTCATGCACGAAGACGTTAGGGCGTTGCGCGAGCAGTTGGCGCAACTAAGCGCGGCGGGCGTGGCGACGCTGGATTGCCGGCGGGCGGGGATGTCCGCAGACGAGCCGACGGAAAAGCTGGTGGCGCTCGCGCAAGAATGGAAATTACCTGTGCATCTCGACTATGCGCAGGCCTCGATGGCGGGATCCATCGACCAATTGCTGGCGCTGCGCGTGGACGTAGAAGAGGCCCTGGAGAAGGCTGGGATCTCGCGTCCGGCTGCGGCGGCAAACTCAACCGCGCGCCAGGGGGGCCCTGCGGAATTGTTTGGCGTGCCGGTGACGGCTCCGCTGGATCTGACGGTCAAACTAAAGACGCCGGCGCCGGCGAAGCCCGTGGCGAAAAAAGAGTCGGCGCGCCTGGGCATCCCCGCGAAGGCCCCCGCGAAAAACCTTCAAGATACCGTCGTAGAAAAAATCCCCCCGCCGAAAGCCGCGGTTCCAGAACAACCGAAACCTGCGGAAAAGCCCAAGGCGCCAGCGCCAGCGGCGGCGAAAACCGCGAAACCGGTTGCTCCGGCAGCACCCCCGCCCGCGAATCGCGCGGGAAAAGCGGCCCCGGCGCCATCGCAGACGGAGTTGGAAAATTGCCTGGAGAAGATCTGGGAGCAACTCATCTCCGTTCCGCCGGCGCGCGGCCGATCCATGGCGACGATCTCGCTGGGAGAGACGCGATTCTTGATTTCGTCGTGGGAAGTCGCGGCGTTTGTCAGCGAGAGCGGGCCGTACTCGGAGGATTTTCGCAGAGCGGTGGTGGCGCGGGCCATGATCAGCACGGCGCGCGACGCCTGCCGGGTGTCTGGAAATCGTGAAACGCTCGAATCGGCGCTGACACTGGCGCGCACCGAAATCAATTACCTGCAAAGCCGCGCGGAACAGGCGAAACGCGCTAAGGACACGGAGACCGCCGTGAATCTGGGAATCACGGTGAAGCGGCTGCTGTCGTCGATCGAGGAAGGCGAGAAGCTGGCGTAGCCGTCATGAAGAGCAGAAGCGAAAACTCGAAAAAGACCTATTCTCCATCGACTACTCGAGTTGTGCTTGGCCGTGATGCCATATGTCAAGGAAATGCTCCGGCATTTCTCTGCCCGTCTAACTTGGGTGCATGCCTATGGGCCGGAAGCGTCGCGCTTAGCGAGCTTGCCTTACGAACCCCGAGTTGCCCGAGGAGGTGCGGATCCTCACGGAGCAGCGTCCGCGGGAGTTTACTCTGAAGACGTTTCCAGGTCAGTTTATCGAGTCCATCCGTGGACTTGGACGAGCCGGGCAGCATAATCCCTAAAGTCGTTCAACAACATGGAACCGATGTGGTGATGTGGGCGACTCATGGCCGCAGACCAATTTAGAGGCTCCTCTCTTCGGGTCGGTCGCGGCAAAGGTACTGCACGACGTCGGTGGTCCTGCGGTGTGGACCGGCACCGGGTCGGTGTTCGGGGGCCACACGCCGAGATCCCTGATATCTCTGTGTTGTGCGCCCTGCCTGTGGGAGGAAAAGACGAAGGGTGGTAAGCGGAAGCGGTTCTAACGGCTTGCCGGCGCGTTTGCATCCGAACCACAAAGCTCGGCTTTCGCTGATCCACGTGGCAGAAACACCGCCCGCAAGCTTGGCTGTCCAGGAGGCCGTGCGGCGAGACGCCGCATAACGGGCCCTCAGGTCGAGCCCAAACAATGTCCAGCGCGATGTGGTCGCCCCCATCATTCGCCAGTCCCCTGTGCCCAGGCTTGAGCACCTGAGAATGGGACTAGTGCGGCAATTGGCTGCGCTCCCACGCGCTCCACAGATAAGAAGCAGAGAGCAGCAAACCGCAAACTACCGTGGCGATGGTGAAGGC
>CAWCYS010000094.1:0-54265 GCA_963799715.1 Terriglobia bacterium
CAGCGGCGCAGCCTAGCGGAGGGCGCCGGGCTCGATGCCGTTGTGGCGCGCCAGGTCCTCGAGATTGTCGATCTGCGCCTGAACCTGCTGCTGTTGCTGCTGCAACGCCGCTAGTTGTTGCTGTGGTGTCGCCGCGTTCCCCGTGGCGTCCATAGAAACCGTAGCGCTTCCTCGCGTATCGCCGGAGACGGCCGACTGCGCATTCGCGAGCGCCGCGCTCAACTGATCGAGCTTCGTATAGAGCGGCGCCAGTTGCTTCTTGTACCAATCGGGATCTTTTTCCTTCGGCAGTGGCTGTTGCCCTGTGTGCGTGCCGGTGGTGTTCGACCCGTTCCCAGAGGTGCCTGCCGGCGCTGGCGCGGACCCTCCCCCGACCACTGATACGCCTCCATGCAGTTCATCGATATTGTCGTTCGTCCAGACCTTCTTCGGCGGCGGCGCTGGCTTCGGCTGCTGCTGAGGTGGCGCGGATTGAGAATTGGCGGCCGGCGGCTGTGTTTGCGATGAAGACGGGGCTTGGCCGCGCGCGGCCGCGCTGCTTGCTGCGGTAAACGCCAGTACGCCTAAGGCGCAATAGAGAAGGGTTCTCATGGCGGACCTCGTTTCCCCGATTATAGCCCAGGGCCGCTAGTCGCCGGAATGACCGCCGCTTGCGGTGTTCAACTCATTACGGATGAAGGTGAGCTTCTGCGGCAGCGGCCCGAGGTGGCGGTACTGGCTCACTTCCGTCTTCTCATGCACCTCGAATCCAAACACGAATTTGCGCCCCGCGAACTCGTAATCGTAGGCCACGGGCTCCCAGACGCCGGGCGCGATTTCGGCTTGTTCCAGCCAGAATTGCCCGCCGCGGTAGATTTTGCCGAGCACTCCGCCCCCGATGTACACGTCGCTGGTAATTTGCGCTTCGATGTGCACGACCTGGCTCGCCGATTCGTCAAACCAGATGGTGGCTTGCACGTGCGGCAACACCTCGCCGATCCGCGAAGGCGGCACGAAGGAAGGATCCGGATCGAGCCGCACTTTCGCGAGCAGCTTCCCATTGCGCGTCTCGCGGCCAAGCCAGGTGAAGCGGAACGCCTTGGCGATGTCGGAAACCAGTTCAGCGCGCTCTTCCTGCCGCTTCTGATACTTGGCGAGGTCCTGTTTTTCGCGGGCGTCCGGCTGTAAAGCCAGTTGCAGCGAGTTCTGAATCATCGCGAGCTGCTGGCGGTACTGCGCGGGATCGGCGGGCTGCGCGTTCGGCGTCACCGTGATGTGGAACGATCCGGTTCCGATCGGAACGATTCGCGAGTATTGATCCTCGGCGACGGGGGAATCGGAGGTCTTGCGGGTTTGCACGTGCTCGATGCGATCGTACTCTTCGAGCAGTTGGTCGTCGCGGTGCTGGTTATCGATCGCGCGCGCTATAAAGCTCTGAAGCTGCGCCGGGGTGGGCGCGCCGCCACCGGAGACTTGCGTCGCCGGCGCGGCCGCGATGGCCCCGGCGCCTAGAGACAGGATCAGCAGCGCGTGTGTGAAATGTCTTCGCATGAATCGGAACGTCTGTCCGCGGTTCGCTCCTATCTGATTCTTTAGCTCGGCGAGCGGTTGCAAGAGTATTCTATTCGGGGAACCGGAGTCGCCGCAGTGCTGCAACATCGGGTGTCTCGATTTCGTAACTCCTAGTGCGGGGCCAAAGGAGCGGGTGTGTCCAGCAAGAGCATTTTCATGGGCGTGGATCTGGGCCAGACTATGCTCCTGGCGCTCGATACCCTGCGCGCGCACAAGCTCCGCAGTTTCCTCACGCTGCTCGGCATCATTCTCGCCGTGACGACCTTAGTCGCCGTCATGTCCATCGTCAACGGGCTCAATCTCTACATCTCCGATAAAGTCGCCAACCTCGGCGCCAACTGCTTCGTCATCACGCGCTTCGGCATCATCACCAACGCGCAGGAATGGGTGCGCGCGCAGAAGCGCCCCCTCCTGACCGAAGACGATTTCGATTTGCTTACCACCCGCATGCAACTCGCCCAGCAAGTCGGCGCCGTCGAAGGCAATACGCAAGACGCCCGCTACGGCAACGAACTCTTCGAGGACGCGCAGCTCACCGGCGTCACGCCCAACTACACCGAGCTGCGCGACATCACCATCGCCACCGGGCGCGCCATCACCGAGGCGGACAACCTGCATCGCGAGCCCATCTGCGTCCTCGGCGCGGACGTCTCCAATAAAATTTTGCCCGGAATGGACCCCCTTGGGAAAATGATCCGCATCGGATCAAAGACCTGCACCGTCGTCGGCGTCGCGGATCCGCTCGGAACCGTTTTCGGCGTCTCGCGGGACAATTTCATTCTCATTCCGTTCAACACTTACGTGAAGGAGTGGAAGACCGCTACCGATTCCGCCACCTTCTTCGTCCAGGCGCGCTCCGAAGACATGATGCCGGCGGCGGAAGACGAATCGCGCATGATTCTGCGCGCCGCACATCACGTCCCCTACCGCGATCCCGACGATTTCGGTGTCATTGCGCCCAATTCCATTATGAGCCTGTGGAAGCAACTCACCGGCAATATCTTCGCCATCGCGATTTGGTTGACCACCGTGTTTCTGGTCATCGGCGGCATCGTCATCATGAATATCATGCTGGCGAGCGTGACGGAGCGGACGCGCGAGATCGGCATTCGCAAAGCCCTGGGCGCGCGCCGCCTCCACATCATTCTGCAGTTTCTTTTGGAGTCCGCCACGCTCTCGATCGCCGGGGGCGTCCTGGGGCTGGTGCTCGCGCTCACCCTCGCGGCGCTGGTGCGCACCTTCACGGCCGTGCCGATCTCCCCCACCTTCGCGTCGGTGGTGACGGCGATCGTGATGTCCACCAGCGTCGGGCTGTTTTTCGGGATTTACCCCGCCGTGCGGGCTTCGCGGCTGGATCCGATCGTCGCGCTGCGCGCGGAGAATTAGGCCGGACAAGATGAAGCGGCAAGACTACAAAGAGAATTTATTGCTCGCGATCGACGCCATGCGCGAGCACAAACTCCGCTGCTTCCTCACCGTGCTCGGCGTCGTGATCGGCGTCTCCGTGCTCATGCTGGTCGGCGCGCTGCTGCAGGGATTCAACCAAAGCGTTGTGGAGCGCATCACCGGCTTCGGCGCGGACAGCGCCTTCGTCGCCCGGCTCGATCAGGGGCCTTCGCTCACGCGGCCCACCAAGGAGCAGCGCCAGCGCAAGCCGCTCACGCTCGAAGACGCGCAGGCCATCCAGGAATTGTGCCCGTCCGTGAAAGCCGTCGCGCCGTTCATAACCGAGTGGGAGACCGGCCCGCACAACGTGATCTACCAGACTAACGAGGTCGATGCCGTAGATTTCCGCGGCACGGTTCCGAGTTACGCCGAGGTCTACGCGAACGCCGTCTTGAAGCAGGGCCGCTTCTTCACGGACACCGAGGATCTCCACCGTGAAAGCGTCATCGTCCTGGGCGAGGACGCCGCGAAGGCGCTGTTCGGCGACCTCTCGCCCCTCGATCGGGAAGTGAAGGTGGACGGCTCGAGCTATCGCGTCATCGGCGTGCTGGCGAAGCCCGAAGGCACGTTCGGCACGGACGATCAGGATAAGCGCGCGATCATCCCGTTCTTCACGTTCAAAAAAGTTTATCCGGCCGCCTACGAAGTGAGCATGCGCGTGCAAGGGCTGCAAGGCAAACTCGATCAAGCCGTGGACGAAACTCGCGAAGTGCTGCGCCGCCGCCGCTATGTGCCCTACGACAAGCCCGACGATTTTTCGATCTCCACGGCGGCGGAGCAGGTCGAGCAATTCCATCAAATCATCGGCATGGTGGCGCTGGCCATGGTGGTGTTGAGCTCCATCGGCCTGATGATTGGCGGCGTCGGCGTGATGAACATCATGCTGGTCAGCGTCACCGAGCGCACGCGCGAGATCGGCGTGCGCAAAGCCATCGGCGCGCGCCGCAGCGACATCACCTGGCAATTCCTCTTCGAGGCCATGACGCTCACCGGCGCCGGCGGCATCCTCGCCATCGTCGTCACGGCGGGAATCATCGTGCCGCTCATTCGCATGGTCACGGACATGCAAGCTGTCGTCCCCCTGTGGACCATCCTCCTCGGTCTAGCCGTTTCCTTCTCCGTCGGACTCATCTTCGGCGTGTGGCCCGCCGCCCGCGCCTCCCGCCTCGATCCCGTCGATGCCCTCCGCTATGAATAAATAAGTTTTTGGAGTGTGCGGGTGCGGGCTCTACTTGGAGCCCGCCTGGAAAATGCTCGACGCCGCTTTGCCTTTTCTCAAATGGCTGATGAATTAACGCAGTCATCCCGAGCCACGAAGTTTAGGGCGCCTGCCCTCCGTGGCGGGAGGGATCTCTCTGCGGTTTTTCGTTCCCCCGCGCGCTTTTAAATTACGGTGGGCATATAATCCCCCCGAAGTCATCTCCTAAATGGGCTTTAGGGGGTCGGAGCTTTAGCTCCGACAATAAGCTGGAGCAAGCATGGGGCTTTAGCCCCTGAAGATGGCAGGCATCCGGCGGCCAAGAATCTATGAGATGACTTCCAGCCGCCCGCAAGGAGACCCACGTGCCGCACCTGTCCTTCACCCACATTCTCCGGGACGTCTTCGTCTACTTCCTCTTTTCCGGGATCGTGATGCTGGTCTTCCTGGGTTTGGTCGTAATGGTGGTGGTCACCATCTGGGGCGGCGATTGGCGTCACGGCGCGTTGCGCCGCGCCACCGGAGCCCTGCTCCCGCTGGTGGTGCTGGTGTTCGTAGTCGCCGCGGACCCCGCGAAGACGCAATTCTGGGTCGCAAGAATTTCCGGCATTCGACCGTTCATTCAATTCGTGATCGCGCTGGCCGTAGGACTGATCTTCATGGAAGTCGGCAAGCGGCTTCCGCGCAGCAAATCCGTCGCCGCAAAATCGCTGTTCGCCATGTTCGTCTCCGCTTGCTTCGCATTTCTGCTCTGGTCCGTGGTGATGGGCATCTTGCCGTATCTCCACTTACTCCTCCTGGGCTTCCTCGTGGCCTGCTGCCTCCACATCACCTTCCGCGGCCTAAAAGAAGGCGAACAAAAGATCCATTCCGGCCCCATCTCGACTTGATTTGGAAGCCCGCGGACTCCGCAGCCCGCCGTGGTGCCAGCGCGATCTTCTCAGATCCTCGGCGGGCGCCCGCGCAAATTGAGTCATTCTGAGCGGAGAGGCGGCTCTTTCCTCTGCCAGTCCCAGCCCGGTCGGGACAAGCCGCCTCGAAGTCGAAGAATTCCTCTTCGTTCCAGCGTTGCTGCCGCATCTGACCCTCTTCATCATTGTGCGCGGGGGTACAAAGAGCGAGTTCTTCGCCTCCGCCCCGACCTGCCCGCGCAACGCGGTCAGCAAATCCAGAGTGTCGGAGCTGCGCTCAGAATGACTTACTTCGCTTGCACGGTATTAGAGTAATGACTGCGCGGTGGTGCGCGTGGCAGAATCGCGCCCGTGGAAGATCGCGCCTATTTCGTTTACATCCTGGCCGGCAAGTCCGTCGTGCTGTATACCGGCGTGACGAGCAACCTGGTGCAGCGTCTCGCAAAGCATCGCGAACGCACCGTGCCGGGGTTCACGGCGCGATACAACGTGACGCGGCTGGTTTATTACGAGCTGTTCGGAAGCGCGGGCGCGGCAATTGCTCGCGAGAAGCAGACTAAGGGTTGGCTGCGCTCAAAGAAAGTCGCCCTGATCGAAACAAAGAATCCGGGCTGGAAAGATTTGAGCGACGAGCTAATGTAAGCGCATCTGCCCAACGCACTTCCAGTCATTCTGAGCGAAGAGGCGGCTCTTGTCTCTGCCCGTCCCGGCTCGGCCGGGACGAGCCGCCTAGAAGTCGAAGAATCCCTCTTTGTACTCACCCAGCAAAAATCCCACCCAACTCGCTCCATTCGCTTCGACCGTCGAAGCAAATTGAATGATTCTACCTGCCCGCCGTAGTCCAGAGCTTGCCCGCTGTGGCGGGCCGCGGACCAAGGCGGGCTCGCCACTCCTCACTCGCCAGTCTCTTTGCCCTGCCTCCTTGCTTCTTTGCCTCCCTGCTTCAGAGCACCTGTCGTGACACGCGAATCGCACAATTCAGCCGCGGATCACGGGCTACGGTTCACGCCTCCCCGAGGCTTCCCTTGCCCTCGCGCGCGCCGTTTGTTAGCGTAGAAAATTCGGCGCACACCCAACATGGCCACCATTCAAATCACGCTGCCGGACGGAGCCGTTCGCGAAGTCCCGAGCGGCACCACCGCCGCCGAAGTCGCGCGCAACATTTCGCCGTCGCTCGCGAAGGAAGCGCTCGTCGCGCGCGTGGATGGCGAACTCGCGGACCTCTCGCGTCCCCTCGACCACAACGTCAAGCTTGCGATCCTCACCCGCAAGGACCCGGACGCGCTCCAAGTCTTTCGCCATTCCGCGGCGCATCTGATGGCTGCCGCGGTGCTCGAACTTTTTCCGGACGTGAAGCTGGGCATCGGCCCGCCCATTGAAAACGGTTTCTTCTACGAATTTCTGCGCGAGCAGCCGTTCACGCCCGAAGATCTCGCGCGCATCGAAAAAAAGATGCATGAGCTTGCGGGACAAGATATTCCCAACGAGCGCAAATTCCTGCCCAAGCCCGAAGCGCTCGAGCTCTACCGCAAATGGAATCAGGTCTTCAAATGCGAACTGGTGGAAGAAAAAGCCGCCGAGCCGATGGTTTCGTTCTACACCACCGGGAAATTCATAGACTTCTGCCGCGGCCCGCACATCCCCTCCACCGGACGCATTCGCGCGTTCAAACTCGTGAGCGTTTCCGGCGCCTACTGGAAGGGACAGGAAGGCAATCCGCAGCTCCAGCGCATTTACGCTCTCTGTTTTTACACGCAGCAGGAGCTCGACGAATACCTGGTGCGCCTAGAAGAAGCGAAGAAGCGCGACCACCGCAAGCTCGGCCAGGAACTGGATCTCTTTAGCATTCAGGACGAGGCCGGGCCCGGCCTGATTTTCTGGCATCCCAAGGGCGGGCTCGTCCGCAAAATCATGGAAGACTGGCTGCGCAACGAGCTTCTGCGCCGCGGCTATCAACTTGTCTTCACGCCGCACGTCATGCGCCTCGAACTCTGGAAGACCAGCGGCCACACGAATTTCTACAGCGAGAACATGTTCGCGCCGATCGAAGTCGAAAAAGACGATTACCAACTCAAGCCGATGAATTGTCCCGGCCACATCCTGATTTACAAATCGCATCTGCGCAGCTATCGCGATTTGCCGTATCGCCTCGCCGAGCTAGGCACCGTCTACCGCTACGAGCGCTCCGGCGTGTTGCACGGCCTGCTGCGCGTGCGCGGCTTCACGCAGGATGACGCGCACATCTTCTGCATGCCGGAGCAGATCGAGAGCGAGGTCGCGGCCTGCGTGGATTTCGCGTTCGCGGTGATGAAAACCTTCGGCTTCGAGAAATACGTCGTCGAGCTTTCCGATTGGGACGCGGCGCATCCGGAAAATTACGCCGGCACGCCCGTGGAGTGGAAGCGCTCGACCGCGGCCCTCGAAACCACGCTCACGCAAATGAAGGTTCCTTACACGCGCATGGAAGGCGAAGCCGCGTTCTACGGCCCGAAGATTGACGTCAAATTAATTGACGCCATCGGCCGCCCGTGGCAATTGACCACCGTGCAATTCGATTTCAATTTGCCGCGGCGATTCGGCCTCGAATACGTCGGCGAAGACGGCAATCGCCACCAGCCGTTAATGGTGCATCGCGCGCTGTGGGGCTCGGTCGAGCGATTCTTCGGCATCCTGATCGAGCATTACGCCGGATCGTTCCCGCTCTGGCTCGCCCCGGTGCAGGTGGAAGTGTTGCCCGTGAGCGGAAAATTTAGCGAGTACGCCAGGAGCGTGACGTTCCGCGCTCACCGCGGCGGGTTTCCGCGCGCATCTCGACGATCGCAACGAAAAATTGCAAGCGAAAATCCGCGACGCCGAAATGCAGAAAATTCCGTACATGACCGTCATCGGCGGAAAAGAAGCGGAAGCGAACTCCGTCTCCGTGCGGCATCACGGCAAGGGCGATCTCGGCCCGCGGCCGCTCGCGCAGTTTATTTTGGATTTACAGTCGGAAACCGCCGGCAGCGAAAAGAGCTAGAGTTCCGTCGCCGCCGCCCGCTGATAAGTCTTGCGCAGCCACCACGCGCTCAATGCAAAACCGGCAAGCTCCAGCAGGGCAATTCCCCATAGCAGTTCGTGAGGGACTTGCCCTTTGGCCAGCAACACCCACCAGCGATCGAATCCCTGCCCAATCGGGGCGGGCGCGCTCGACGTTGCGTACCGCCAAATCTCTTTCAGTTGCGCTGCGATCGGCACAAAGTTCATGCGGTAGTTGAACGCCTGATCGTAATAAGCGCCGCCCGCTTCCACCTGGATGAAACTGGTCGCGAGGCCGATGGCCTGCACCAAGAATCCCACGGCGAAGAGCGTCCACGCCACGACGCGTGTCCGCCGCGTCGCGCCGTCGAGCGCCGGACCCAGCCCCAGGCATAGCAGTGCGAGCGCCGGCACCATGTAGCGCGGCCCGTAGCAGTAACCGCCCTCCCATTGGGTGTACGTGGCGAAGAAGAGCAGGTAGGCCAGGGGCGCTCCCCCCGCCACCACCGCCAGCGCGCGGTTGCGCTGCCAGAGCCGGCGCAAGGACCAAATCGCCAGGAGAATCGGGGGCGCAAATATGAAGATGGACTTGCCGGGCGACAGCAAAAATCCGTAGAGTCCGGTCGCGAGCGGTGTGTGAAATGTGTTCAGCGCTTTACCGGTTTCCGCCGCGGAGGGATAGCCGAAGTTGAATGGATCGCCGAACAGAAAATCGTTGCGCCACAGATACATCGCGCCGGCAAAGCCCGCGATGGTGGTGAAGACGACCGCGGAACTTGCGGCGCGTTTGCCGTCGCGAAGCAGGAGCGCCGCCAGAAAGATCGGCAATACAATGATGTGCGTGGGTCGCACCCACACCGCCGCAGCGAACAGCACACCCGCGGCGATGGCTTGGGTCGTAGAACTTGCCGCGCCCCGCTCGCCGCAGAAAAGTGCGGCGGCCGCCCCGAGCAACAGCGCCGCACCCAGCGGTTCGGAGAAGAACCAGCCGGAGTAGGCGCCGACCGGCGTCGCCAGCGCGAGGATCCCCGCCGCGGCGAGAGAAGTCTTAGCGGGAATTCCCAATTGCAGGAAAATCAGAAGGGCCAGTGCCGCAGCGGCGGCCGAAAAGCTGGCACTGCTACCGACGAGAAAGAAATCGCTCAGCAAATCCCGCGAAGCTTCCGGGACATTGTGCCAATGCGCGACCCAGCGCCCGACCGCGAGCCAGGGAATCGCCGCTGCGGATTGGCCGGGGGCGTAAGGCGTCTGCGGGCGACCGAAGCGATCGCCTATGCCGTAGAAGAGGCGGGCCTGCACGGCTTGCGGCACGGCGGTGTTGCCGTGGAGATAGAGACTTTCCGTCTCGAAGTCGGCCGAGACTTCGTCAATCGTGCGGACGCGGCCCGTCGAGGTGAGCAAGTAGAGGAAATTGAAGAATAGAAAGAATGCGACAACCAGGGTCCAAGGGACTCCGCGCGCGGGCGAGGCCAGGAGTATCGGAGCTTCTTCGCTGACTTCCAGTGTAGCTTGCTGCATTTAGAAATTAGACCACAGGGAAAGCGGCCGGCGTGCTCGGCGGCAAAGCGCCCTGCCCAAAGAGACATCGCTCATCTCGGGCGATCCTGCTTGCGTAGGGGTGGCTGGACGGCCACGGAAGGCATGTTATACTTAGCGACCCGCGTCCGCTTCTAGCTTGCACTGTGGCGGCGGGGATGGTTTAGGATGGTAGGCCGCGCCGGACGAGGTCCGGGCGGGAGGTGAATTTATCGCTGAGCGCAGTTTTCGGGCAAATGATCGCACCCGAGTAAATGAGAGAATTTGGGCGCGAGAAATTCGCGTCGTGGACGAGGACGGCGGGCAGTTGGGCGTGATGCCGCCGCCGGAAGCGCTGAAGCTGGCGCGCGAGCGGGGACTCGACCTCGTGGAGATTTCGCCCACAGCCGACCCGCCGGTCTGCAAGATCACGGATTACGGCCGCTTCCTTTACCAGACGAACAAGAAAGCGCACGAGCAGCGGCGGCACCAGAAGGGGTCGCAGCTGAAAGAAGTCAAATTCCGGCCGGCAACGGCGGAGCACGATTATCAGGTGCGAAAGAACCAGATTATCCGCTTTCTGGGTGAAGGGCACCGCGTGAAGGCGATGATCTTCCACCGCGGGCGCGAGATGGCGCACCAGGAAGTGGGCCGGGCCAAGATGAACCGCCTGCTCACAGAGATCGCCGACCACGCGCTGGTGGAGATTGGACCGCGGATGGAAGCAAACATTTTGATGGCGCTGCTGGCGCCGAAAAAAGGCCCCGGGGGAAAACCGACAGCGCCCGCCGTGGCCTCAGGGCAGGCTTGAAGCAGCCTGACCGCGAAACGGTTGGAATGAGAAGGGATTTGGGTACATGGCCAAGAAACAAAAACTTAAGACGCACCGCGGCGCGGCGAAGCGATTCAAGATTTCTTCCACCGGAAAAGTGATGCGGATGCATTCGGGCAAGCGTCACCTGATGGGAACCAAACCCGCCAATCGCATGCGCCGTCTGAAGAAAATGGCGGCGGTGAGTCCGGCCGACGCGCCGAAAGTGCACCGGATGTTGCCGTACGCCTGAGGGCGGCGGCGCTATAGATTTTTTTGCTGTGCCAGGCAGCGCGTAACCCACCACGACGGGCCTGCCGGCCAGCGGCCTAAGCTGATGCGCGAAGAGCGCCTCGGCCGGGGCAGATCGCAACCGGGTAACACCAAGTTGCATTCTCAACACGCCGTGGAGACGCCACCGAACTCGGGGGCGTTGGCGGGCCTTCGGGGCCGGCTGACGCAAGTGGTTCGTGTGCGCGCTCCTCGCAAGAGAGGAACTAATGGCTCGAGTCAAACGCGGAACGAAACGCCGTGCGCGCAGGAAGAAGTATTTGAAGCGCACAAAGGGATTTTTCCTCACCAAATCAAAGCTGTACCAATCGGCGCAGGAGGCGGCGAATCGCGCCGACCGCTTCGCCTATCGCGATCGTCGCAACAAGAAGCGGCAATTCCGGCGGCTGTGGATTCAGCGCGTCGGCGCGGGCGCGCGCGCGAACGGCTTGTCGTACAGCCAGTTGATGCACGGATTGAAAGCGGCCGGCGTGGAGATTGATCGCAAGATGTTGGCCGACCTCGCCGTGAAAGATGCGGCGGCGTTCACGGAACTTGCGGCGCAGGCCAAGCAGCATTTGACCGCGCCCGCCGCGGCGGGCAGGCCCGCGAAGCCCGCAAAGAAGTAGCGCGCTATCTATGTCCAACGACCCCACCGCGAAAACGCTGGCGGAACTGGGCGTCGCGGACGCCGCAGGCGTAGCGCGCCTGTTCGCCGGTCTCGCGGAGCAATTTGCCCGCGAGACGGCCACTGTGCCCGACACGGCACGGTGGGAAGAATTGCGCAACGCCTGGGTGGGACGCAAAGCGGGCGCGATCGCGCGCATCACCGAAAACTGGCTGAAGCCTGCCGCTCCCGAGCTAAAACGCGCGGTGGGGCAATCCCTCAACGAACTGAAAGCTCACGTCGAGCAATCGCTCGAAGCGGCGCGAGTACGAGTGGAAACAGCGGCGGAAGGAACTTCCGCGGCCCGCGACCGCATTGATCTTTCCTTGCCGGGAGTGGCGCGGCCGGTCGGATCGCGGCATCCCTTGCAGCAAACGTTCGAGGAGATCGAACGGATCTTTCTATCGCTCGGCTACACGGTGGTGGAAGGGCCGGAGATCGAAACGCCTTATTACAATTTCGAGGCGCTCAACATCCCCGAGCACCATCCGGCGCGCGACACGATGGACACGTTCTACATCGAGCCGCCGGCCGGCGCCGCGTCCGAGGGCGCGGCACAGCGCCTGCTGCGAACGCATACGTCTCCGATGCAAATCCGCACCATGGAAAAACAGCCGCCGCCGGTGCGCATCATCGTGCCGGGAAAAGTCTACCGGCGCGACAATCCGGACTCCACGCACAGTTACATGTTCCACCAGATCGAAGGGCTGGCGGTGGACACGGACATCACCTTCTGCGATTTCCGCGGGACCGTCGAACATTTCGTGCGCGAATTTCTCGGGCCAAAAGCGAAGACACGCCTGCGTCCCAGCTATTTCCCGTTTACCGAGCCTTCGGTGGAAGTGGACGCGAGCTGTCACGTGTGCGGCGGAGCGGGATGCCGCGTGTGCAAGTTTTCCGGATGGATCGAATTATTCGGCGCTGGAATGGTGGACCCGGCGGTATACGGCTTCGTGAAGTACGACGCGGCGCGGCTTTCGGGATTCGCGTTCGGGATGGGCGTGGAGCGGCTGACCATGCTGCGCTACGGGCTCGATGATTTGCAGCTCTTTTTTCAAAACGACGTGCGCTTCTTGCGGCAATTCCCATGAAGGTTCTCTACGACTGGTTGAAAGAGTTTGTGGCTTTCTCGGCCGCTCCGGAAGAGTTGCGCGAGCGGCTTTCGCTTTCAGGCACGGCGGTTGACGCCATCGAGAAAAGCGCTGCGGGGCCGGTGCTGGACGTCGAAGTGACGGCGAATCGCGGAGATTGTCTCGGGCACTACGGAATCGCGCGCGAAGTCTCAGCTGTGTATCGGAAGCCGCTGCGGACTCTTGTGTCAAAGCTCACGGAAACAGCCGAGAAAGTTTCTTTGGCGGTGCGCGTGGAAATCGATTGCCCGGAGCTTTGTGGGCGCTACACGGCGCGGGTGTTGCGCGGCGTGAAGATAGGCCCATCGCCCGCGTGGCTGCGCGAGCGACTCGAAGCGATGGGGCAGACCTCCATCAACAATGTGGTGGATGCGACGAATCTCGTCATGTTCGAGTTGGGCCATCCGCTGCATGCCTTCGATTTGGACACCATTGCGGAACGCAAGATGATCGTGCGCCGCGCGCGAGCGGGAGAGAAGTTGCGCACGCTCGACGGCCAGGAACGCACCCTCACTCCGGACATGTGCCTCAACGCCGACGCGAAAAGGGCCGTAGGGATTGGCGGCGTGATGGGCGGCGCGGAGACGGAGATATCCGCGGGAACGAAGGCGCTGCTGCTGGAATGCGCCATGTTCGACGCGATCTCGGTGCGGCGAACGGCGAAAGCCCTCGGGCTGCGGACGGAAGCGTCGCAACGCTTCGAGCGCGGCGCCGATCCGGAGACGGCCGATCTTGCGTCGCAGCGTTGCGCGGAACTGATTCTGCAAATCGCGGGCGGCGAAGCGCTGCAAGGCGTGGTGGACGTTTATCCGGGCAAGACCGCGGCGCCGCGCATCGAGTTGACGCGAAAAGAATTGCTGCGCGTGCTGGGCGCGGACGTGCCGGACGGCGACATCGAAGGGATCTTGAAAGCGCTGGGGTTCGCGCCGATGCGGACGGATGCGACGCGCGGAAGCGCCGGCTCACTGATGGCCGCGTGGGAGTGCCGGCGGCCGTCGTGGCGCGCGGACGTGGCCCGCGGAATCGATCTTGTCGAAGAGGTGGCGCGGCATTACGGCCTCGAGAAATTCCCGCCACGGCTGCCGCCAGCCAAGCGCCCCGCAGCGCAGCGGCCCCACGCCGTCGCGGAAGAGCGGCTGCGCGAACTGTTGGTCGGCCTGGGCTATCGCGAAATTGTGAGTATCACACACGTGGACGCGGACCGCGACGCGCTGTTTCGCGCGGAGGGCGCGGCGCCGGTCCGCATCGGGAATCCAATTGCGGAGGACGCGCCGCTAATGCGCTCCAGCGGCGCTGTGAGCATGGCGACGACGATCGAATGGAACTTGAACCACAGCCAGCGCAATTTGCGGCTTTTTGAAATCGGCGGGCGTTACGCGTGGGCGGGCAACGAAACGGTTGAGACTCGAGTGCTGACGATCGGTGCGTCGGGTGCTGCGCGGGAACAAGGCATTGCGGAATCCGCGCGCACGTACGGATTCGCCGACCTCAAGGGTGACCTCGATCAATTGAAAATTATCGCAGGTGAGTTGCGCTGGGCGAATGGCGGGCCGGCTTGGCTGCAGCCGGCGCGCGCGTCTTCGCTTGCTCTCGCCGACGGAACTTCGCTTGGTTTTGCCGGCTTGCTGGCGCGGCGCGTTGCGGAGCGATTCAAATTGCGGCAAGACGCTTACGTCGCTGAGATCGATCTCGATCCGCTCTACTCGGCATACTGGGCGCGGCGCGCGAGTCCGCGCTACCAGCCATTGCCGCGATTCCCTGCGGTCGAACGGGATTTTTCGCTGCTTTTGCCGGACGGCGTCACGTTCGCGCAGATCGCGCAGGCGATTCGGTCGCTCGGAATTGCGGAAGTTGCCGGCGTCGAGGCGCTCGATCTGTTTCGTGGCAAGGGCGTGCCGGACGGCGAGCATTCGTTGCTGATTCGGGTGACATTTCAGAGTTACACCGCGACACTGACGGACGCGCAGCTTACCGAGGCGAGTGGCCGGATTGTCGGCGCGCTGGCGGCCTTGGGTGCGCGGCTGCGCACGACTTGAGGCGAGCCCAATCAAATCTTGTTTCGCCCTTCCGGGACTTCTTTGAAATGAAATAAGATTGGCCTGCATTCCCAGGGCTTCCGCCTGCCGGCAGGCAGGCCCTGGGCTAACTTCTGCCGCCCCGCTGGGGTTCCCGAGATTCGCTGTGAATCATCACGCGGCTTCCGGTTGGGTGGCTCCTAGCTTTCTTCTTGTTTCGCAATCATTCCAGCCGGAGAATAGCCACGTTCCAAGAGGAGCGCTGCCGGTGAGCCAACGCGTGAAGGTGGAGATTTACGACCAGCCGTACACGATCAGCGGAGAACTCGAACCGGAATACGTGACCGAGCTCGCGCGGATCGTGGATGAGCGAATGCGCGAGATTGCGCGCGCTTCGGGCACCGTGGATTCCGTGCGCGTCGCGGTGCTCGCGGCGCTGGCGATTGCGGACGAATTGGAATCCCTGCGGCAGGAGCACACGCGGCGCGACGCTTCCGTTCGCGAGCGAGCCGAGCGCTGCCTCACTTTGGTCGAGCGGGCGCTGCGGCAATCGGCGTAGGGACAGTACCCTTCGCGCAAAAAGCGTGCAACGCCCGCTCCCAGGCCGTCATCTGATGTAAGATACATTCCTCCCATGAAGTGGCGCGATAGCTCGAGTTCCGAACTGCGCACACGCCTGCTGACGGGCGTGGCACTATTGGCATTGCTCTGCCTTGTGGCGGTGGGTGGGCTCTATCACAACCACGAGCCGGGCAACGAAGCGGCCTGCCCTATCTGCCAGGTCGCGCACATGCCGGCGACGGCCCCGGTGGCGCCGCCCGTGCTGGTCGGCCTCTGCCCGATTGCACCGGCTGCGCCGCAAGTCAAAACCATCCGCTACACCCCCCCTGAATTAGCCCGCGCTTCCTCGCGCGCGCCTCCCTCCACGTAGTCCACTCTCGCGGCGAATTGAGCGCCGCTAGTGACCGGCAAGAATATTCTCTTGCCGGATCAAACCCATCGTGAATTGTTTTGCCCTCTTCCGGCAGTTTTTTCGGCAACTGTCGCGCGGAATCAAGCACCGGAGAATTCTTATGCGTTCAGGAAGAAAGGCGACCTGGTTTTGGGGATCCTTGGTGTGCGCCTGGATGGCGTTGCCGGGAGCGACTGGCGTCGTGGCGCAAGCTCCGCCTTCTCCCGCGCCCGCCCCCCCGATGGTGCGCATCACGCTCGATCAGGCGCTCGACCTGGCCGTGAAGCACAACCACACGCTGCTGGCGCTACAGACCACGATCGACCAAAGCCACGCGCAGGAAATTACGGCGAACCTGCGGCCGAACCCCACGATCGACAGCGACGCGCAGTTTCTGCCCTTTTTTGCGCCCAGCCAGTGGTCGAGCACGTATATCGACAACTCGGCTCAGTTCGACTTGGGCGTCGGTTATCTCTTCGAGCGCGGGAGAAAGCGGCAGCACCGGCTCGAGGCGGCGCGCGATCTGACCAGTGTGACGATTTCGCAGGTTTCCGACGCGCAACGTCTGCTAGAGATGCAAGTCGCCCAACAATTCGTGGCTGCGGAGCTCGCGGAATCCACGCTGGCCTTTGCGCAGCAGGATCTGGCCAGTTTTCAGAGCACCGTGGACATCAGTGAAGCGCAATACAACGCGGGCGACATCGGCGAGGGCGACCTGCTGAAGATCCGGCTGCAACTCTTGCAATTCCGGATGGACGTTTCCGGAGCGCAGGTGGCGCGCGTGCAGGCGCTGGCGAGTTTGCGGCAACTGCTCGGTTACGACGCTGTGCCGGAAGACTACGACGTTGCGGGCGAATTGACTTTCGAACCCATTTCCACGAGCTTGCTGGATCTCGAAGCGATGGCGCTGCGGAACCGCCCGGACCTGCTCGCAGCGCAGCAATCCATCACCGCCGCGAAGAGCCAGTACACGCTGGCCGAAGCGAACGGGAGGGTCGATCCGCAGGCGACATTCAACTACACGCACCTCAGCGGGCTGAACACGGGATCGCTTTTCTTCAACATGCAACTGCCGATTTTCAATCGGAATCAAGGCGAAATCGAACGCACGCGATTCGCCATCGCGGATGCGGAAGAACAGGCCCGCGCCGCGTCCGACCAGGTGCTCACGGACGTGATCGGGGCGTACGCCGGAGTGCACACGGGCGATGAAATCGTGAAGCTCTACACCTCGGGTTATCTGAAGGAAGCGCAGGATTCGCGCGACATCAGCGAGTACGCTTACAAGCGTGGCGCGGCCAGCTTGTTGGATTTTCTGGACGCGGAGCGCAGTTACCGGGCCACGAAACTGGCCTACCTCCAGGCGCTGGCGAGCTACGAAACGTCGCTGGAACAGTTGCGCGCCGCGGTGGGTACGAGGCGCATTCTATGAATCGCTGGAAGCATTGTAGGGCTAAGAACGAAATTCGCGGCGGAAGCCGAGAAACTTTCGGAAACTGGGTCGCGCCGGGATTCGCGCTGTTGCTCGCGACCGGGCTGACGCTTGCAGGCTGCGGCTCGGGCTCGTCCGAATCGGCAAGCCAAATGTCGTCGTACTCCTCGACGAGCGGGGAGGGCGCAGGGCTATTCACGCTGAATTCAGATCAAATGGCGCACGTGCAGATTTTCACGGTTGCGCCGTCCAACTTGAGCCGCGTGCTGCGGCTTTCAGGGGCCGTCTCGTATAACGCATTTCGCACGACACCGGTGATTACGCAAGTGGGGGGCCCAGTGAGCCGGATTCTGGTGGCGCCCGGCGAGCAGGTACGCGCGGGCCAGCCGATGCTGTATATCGCCAGTCCGGACTACTCAGCCTTGCGCGCGACATATTTGAAGGCGCGGGACGCGTTTGCGCTGGCCGACAAGAATTATGCGCGTGCACAGGATCTTTACGCGCACAACGCGATCGCCCAGCGCGATCTCGAGCAGGCGGAGTCCGATCGCACGCAGGCGCAGGCGGACCTGGACGCGAGCGAACAGGCGTTGAAGGTTCTGGGGATTTCGGACCCGGCGAGCATAGTCAGCAAGACGACTTCGGCGGAAGTGCCGCTGCTCGCACCGGTGGACGGCGAAGTGGTGGACCGGGAGTGCTCCGCGGGGCAATTGCTGCAAGGGGGCGCGACGCAGTGCTTCACGATTTCGGACATGAGCGATGTGTGGGTGATGGCCAACGTCTTTCAGAATGATTTGGCCTACGTGCACGTCGGGGACGCGGTGACTATTCAGAGCGAATCGTATCCGGATGTATTTCACGGGAAGATTTCGTACGTGGCCCCGGCGCTCGATCCGACGACGCGCACGTTGCAAGCGCGAATCGAGACCGCGAATCCCGGCGAAAAGCTGAAAAACAATATGTACGTCACAGCGCTGGTGGATGCGGGGACGATTCCGAACGCGATCGCGGTGCCCGACGCGGCTGTGCTGCGCGACACGGAGAACCAACCGTTCGTCTACATCGCGGCGGGACAGAATCAGTTTGCACGCCGCGTCGTGACCGTCGGCGAAAGCCAGGGCGGGAAGACAGAAATCCTGTCCGGGCTCGCGGCGGGCGATCGCGTGGTCGGCGATGGCAGTATTTTCCTGCAATTTCAGAACTCTCTGCAGCGTTGATCGGAGCACCGGCTGATGATTCATCGTTTCGTCCAATTCGCGCTGCGGCAACGGTTCCTGGTGCTGACGGTGTCGATATTTATTGCCGTGGCCGGAGCGCTCTCCTTCCAGAAGATGCCGGTGGACGCCTACCCGGACCTCGCGCCGCCGATGGTGGAAGTCATCACGCAGTGGCCGGGTCACGCCTCGGAAGAAGTGGAACGCCTGGTGACGCAACCGCTCGAAGTGGAGATGAACGGCGTGCCCCAGATGGATGTGATGCGGTCGATTTCGCTCTACGGCTTGTCTGACGTGATCATGACGTTCGACGAGGGCACGGACAACTACTTCGCGCGGCAAGTGGTGTTTGAGCGGCTCTCGGACGTCAGTTTCCCGCCGGGCGTTGCGCCGAGCCTTGCGCCGCTATCGAGTCCCAGTGGGCTGGTGTACCGCTACGTGCTGTCGAGCCAAGACCGGTCGCCGCAAGAACTGAAGACGATCGAAGACTGGGTGGTGGAGCGCGCCTACAAATCGGTGCCGGGCGTGGCGGACGATTCGGGCTTCGGCGGCACGGTGATGCAGTACCAGGTGCTGCTCGATCCGGCCAAGACGTTTGCCTACCACATTCCGGTGGCGCAGATTTTTTCGGCGCTCGCGGCGAACAACGGAAATACGGGCGGCGGATTCTATTCGCAAGGCGGGCAGTTTTTCTACGTGCGCGGGTTGGGGCTGGTGACCACGACCGAGGACATCGGGAGCATCGTGGTGGGCAGCAACAACGGCGCTCCGGTGCGGGTGAGCGACGTGGGCAAGGTGGTGATCGGCTCGGCGCCGCGGCTCGGGGAGTTCGGTTTCGAGAAGAACGATGACGCAGTCGAAGGCGTCATCCTAATGCGGACGGGGGAGCAAGCGCAGAACGTGCTGAAAGGAGTCGAGGCCAAGACCGAGGAACTCAACCACGGACTGCTTCCCCCTGACGTTAAGGTGGATCCGTACTACGACCGCAGCGATCTCGTGCGGCTGACGACAGATACGGTCGAGGCAAACCTGCTGCGCGGGATGGTGCTGGTCCTGATCGTGCTGCTGTTTTTCCTGGTGAGCGCGCGCGCCGCAATCATCGTCGCCCTGACGATTCCGCTGGGGTTGCTGTTCGCATTTATCTTTCTGCACGAGCGAAACATTCCCGCCAATTTGCTTTCCATCGGCGCAATCGATTTCGGAATCATCATCGACGGCACGGTGGTGATGATGGAGAACATCTATCGCGAGCTGGGGTTGCGCGAAGGGCAAGCGTACAGCCTGACGGAGGTTGTCCTGTCCGCGGCGAAGGACGTGGACCGCCCTATTTTTTATTCCGTCGCCGTCATCATCGCGGGTTACTTGCCGATTTACGCGCTGAGCGGCCCTGCCGGAAAGCTGTTTCATCCGATGGCCGATACGATGTCGTTCGCGCTCGTGGGGGCGCTGCTCTTCACGCTCACGCTAGTGCCGGTGCTGGCGTCGTACTGGTTCCGCGGGGGCGTACGGGAGCGGGTGAACAAGCCGTACGAGTGGGTCAAACGAACCTACGGGCGCGGTCTGGACTGGTGTTTGGATCGTCCAAAGCTGACGATTTTTGCCGCGGCCTTGATCTTCGGCGCGACGCTGCTCTTGGTGCCGTTTATCGGGGGCGAATTCATGCCGCATCTTGATGAAGGGGCGTTGTGGGTTCGCGCCACGATGCCTTACACCATTTCCTTCGACGAAGCAGCGAAGTTTGCGCCGCAGATTCGGGACATCCTGATGTCGTACCCGATGGTTACGGAAGTCGGCTCGGAATTGGGACGGCCGGACGATGGGACCGATCCGACGGGCTTCTTCAATTGCGAGTTTTACGTTGGGCTCAAACCGTACAACGACAAGACTTGGAAAAATGGGCCGGTGCACAGCAAGCCGGAATTGATTGACGCGCTTCAGAAGAGACTGGCCGCCTATCCGGGCGTGATTTTCAATTACACGCAGCCCGCGGAAGACGCGGTGGACGAGGCATTGACCGGACTGAAAAGCTCGCTGGCCGTTAAGGTGTACGGCCCCGATCTGCAGGTGCTCGAGAACAAGGCGGTGGAAATCAAACGCGTCCTGGCGGGTGTGCCGGGGTTCACCGAATTGACGGTGGTGCGCGAATTGGGTCAGCCAAGTCTGCTGGTAAACGTGGATCGCGAAAAAATCGCGCGTTACGGGATCAACGTGTCGGACGTCGAGACCGTGGTGCAGACGGCCATCGGCGGCCAGGCGGCGACGCAGGTGATTCAAGGCGAAAAGGTGTTCGACCTCGTGGTGCGGATGGAGCCGCAGTACCGCTCGAACGCCCAGGAGATCGGCAACCTGCTGGTGCCGACGCCGTCCGGAACGCAAGTGCCGCTGTCGGAACTGGCGGACATCCGGCAAGGTACGGGAGCGTCGTTCATCTACCGCGAAAATAATTCGCGCTACATCGGCATCCAGTACAGCATTGAAGGGCGCGACCTGGAAAGCGCTGTGAAAGAAGCGCAGGAGAAAGTGCGGGAATCGGTTGGGGTGCCGCAAGGCTACTGGATGAGCTGGGGCGGCGAATACAGCGAGTATCTCGATGCGCGCTCGCAACTCTTGGTCATCGGCCCGCTGGCGGTGATATTGATTTTTCTGATTCTTTTCGCGTTGTACGGAAATTTCAAATTTCCGTTCACCATCGCGGTGGGCGTGGTGATGACGGAACCTGTCGGGGCGCTGATTGCGTTAAGGCTGACGCACACGCCGTTCAGCGTTTCTTCGGTGCTGGGCTTGCTGGCACTGTTGGGCGTGTCGGTGGAGACGGCTGTGATTCTGGTCTCCTACATCAACAAGTTGCGCCTCGAAGGAAAGGACATCCGCACGGCGACGCACGAGGCGTCGTTGCTGCGGCTGCGCCCGATCATGATGACGGCGCTGGTGGCGTGTCTCGGCCTGTTGCCGGCGGCGCTTTCCACCGGCATCGGCTCGGATACGCAGCGGCCGTTCGCGATCGTGATCGTCGCAGGGCTGATTTCGCGCCTGCTGTTGGGCTTTTTCGTCAATCCGGTGCTGTACGAGGTAGTCGCACGCGAGGGAGACGTGTTGCAAGTCTAAGGATTACTGGTTTCCGGACACCATGGATTCTCGCCACAACACGGTGGACAGATTTCGTCAACGCGCGCTGATCGGTGCTGCGCTGCTGGCCATGCTCTGCGCCGTGGCGGCGGGCGGCCTCTGGCACTACGACAGCCCCGGGACGGAAGCGGCGTGCCCGGTCTGCCAAGTCGCGCACATGCCCGTGACGGCGCCGGTGGCCCCGCCAGTGCTCTTAGGTCTGCGCACCCTCGAGGCGCGGACGCCGCCGACCGGTACTACCCGATATTCGTCTCCTGAAATCCCTCTCGCATCCTCTCGGGCCCCTCCCAGCGAAGCTTAATTCAGCGACGACCGATAGCTATTCGGGCAGGCACCGCGCTCCGGCCGGGCTGCTCCTTTACATTTCCTTTTCCCCTCGCGCATCGCGATGCGTGAGGGCGTTGCACACACACAAGGAGATGCAATGCAGCGAGGAATATTTCGTTTGGTATTTGTGGCGGCGCTCGTTGTTTTTCAATTCTCGCCGCGGCTGTTCGCGCAGTCGACTAGCAGTTCAACCTCAGTTTCCGGGACAGTAGCGGACCCATCGAAGGCCGTGGTGGTCGGGGCAACTGTGGAAATCCACAATCCAGTAAGCGGCTTCGACCGAACCACGCGCACGGATTCTGCGGGCGATTTCAGTTTTCCAAACGTTCCATTCAACCCCTACCACTTGACGGTGACGGCGAATGGGTTCGCGGCGTTCGTGCAAGATGTTGACGTTCGCTCAAGCGTGCCGGTGACGTTGAAAATAAGCTTGCAGATCGCAGGTGCAGCGGCACAGGTAAACGTCCGGACGGACGCGGGCGACTTGCTCGAAACGGATTCCACGGCGCACACAGACGTGGACCGCGGACTGTTCGACAAGCTTCCCCTGGAAAGCCAGTCCTCCTCCTTGAGCTCACTGGTCACGCTTTCCACACCGGGAATCGCAGCGGACTCGAACGGGCTCTTTCACGGAATGGGCGACCACGCCTCGAATTCATTCACCATTGACAACCAACCCATCACAGACCAGCAGAGCAAGATTTTCTCAAACCAGATTCCCCTGGATGCGGTTCAGTCCCTGGAGGTCATTCCGGGGGCTCCACCAGCGGAATTCGGGGATAAGACAAGCGTGATTATCGTCGCGACAACGAGATCGGGGCTCGGCGCCACGCAGCCGACGGGAAGCGTCATCGCCTCATACGGAACCTTTGGCACGCCATCGCTTTCGTTCAATCTGTCCGTGGGCGGCCCGAAATGGGGTAACTTCCTCGCCGCGAGCGGGCTTCAGTCCAATCGCTTTCTCGACCCGCCGGAGTTGGAGGTGATGCACGACCGCGGCAACGAGGAAAATGTTTTTGACCGGATTGATTTCAAACCGACCGCGGTGGACACGCTTCAATTAAACCTCGAATACACGCACTCCTGGTTCCAGAACCCGAATACGTACGACAACCTCAATATTGATGCGACCGATCCGTTCGGAAACCCTGTCGCGGCGACCGATCAGCGCTCTGTCATTACAACGTTCAACGTCGCGCCCACGTGGACACATCTGTTTGGGACTACTACCGTGTTTACGCTCAGCGGCTTCGTACGCCAGGATCGCTACCTTTACGATCCGAGCCCCAATCCCTTCTCAGACTTTGGGCCGCTGCAGAGCGAATCCATCGGTCAGAATCGAACGCTCAAGAACGCAGGATTCCGCGCGGAATTTTCGTACGTGAAAGGCGTCAACAACATCAAGGGTGGAATGGTGTGGCAACAAACGTTCCTGACAGAAAATGACCGGCTGGGGATAGTGGATCCTGGAATCGATCCGACCGGCTCGATTGCCGCGTGCTACGATCTGGCGATTCCGTTGAGTGCGGCGGATGCGGCCGCGGACGGCTGCCCGAACGCCAGCAACTACAACGGGACTTACCAGCACGTGCCGGAATATCTTTTTCAGGGTCACACGGACGTTAAAGAACTCGCCTTGTACCTGGAGGACACGATCACGGTGGGGAACTGGTCCTTCAACCTCGGCGTCCGCGGCGATGCGTATAACGGGCTCGTCGTAAAGGATCTGCTGGAGCCTCGCGATGGGGTCGCCTACAAGATCTCCAAGACCAACACGATTCTTCGCGTGTCGTACGCGCGAACGATGGAAACCCCGTTCAACGAGAACCTTATTGTTGCGAATTCCGGCTGCAACGATCCGGTCATCTCCTTTCTGGTTCCGTGCGTTCAGGCACCACTGCAGCCCGGCACGCGGAATGAATTTCACGCGGGATTGCAGCAGGCGTTCGGGCGATTCTTCGTGCTCGACGGGGAGTACGTCTGGAAATACACTCACGACGGTTACGACTTCAGCATTCTCGGCAACACACCGATTACGTTTCCGGTGGAATGGACGAAGTCCAAGATCCCGGGATTCACGGTGCGGGGAACTGTGCCGACAACGCATGGCTTTTCGGCGTTCGTTGTGATGTCTCATGTCGCTGCGAGATTCTTCCCGCCGCAAGCCGGCGGCTTGGGAGTCACGGTGGGTCAATCCGGGGGCGTCTTCCGCATCGACCACGACGAAATATTCAACGAGACGACGCACCTACAGTATCAGCCGTGGAAGAATGGGCCGTGGTTCGGATTTAATTGGCGGTACGACAGCGGTCTGGTGGCGGGCGAAGCCCCGTGCTATGGCGCGGGGGTGGCGAACGATTGCCCGCAGTCCACAACCCTCGGCGGCCAGCCGGCGATCCTGATGCAAACAGCGGAGGGCGTGCCCTACACGGCGGATCAGGAGTTTGAGGCGGGATTCACTTGCAATGGGGTAGGGGCCGCACCACCTACTCCTGCCCATCCTTCCGGCATTGCGCTTCCATCGACGTGCCTCGCGTCTCAATTTGGTTCCACGCTCATCTCCGTACCGGCGGCCGGAACGGAAAACGACGATCACAAGCCGCCGCGCATCGCACCGCGGAGCCTGTTCGATTTGGCGATCGGAGACGACAACCTGTTTCACGGCGACCACAACCGCTGGAGTCTGCAATTGACGGTGGTCAACCTGATGAACAAGGTGGCGCTGTACAACTTCTTATCCACATTCAGCGGGACGCACTACGTCACGCCGCGAACCGAAACGCTGGAGTTGGGCTTCCACTTCTAATTCATAGCAACTTCCGGCAAACAGTTTGGGCGGCGAGATTTCTTGTCTCGCCGCCCATTTTCGTCGCCGCGGCGAGATAAGATGGGTGTTCTGCGCCGTTGACGGGCGGCGGGCATCGGTCCGCACGCGGACTGCATCCATAGTCAGATTCGGTCTCGGCTAAAAGGAACTGAAGGGACATGAGGATACTTTTCATCGGGGACATTGTGGGTTCGCCGGGGCGGCGAATCGTGGCGGACCGGCTCGCGGACATCGTGTCGCAAGAGGCGATCGATCTCGTTCTCGCCAACGGGGAGAATTCCGCCTCGGGATTCGGCATCACGCCGCGCTTGGCGGAGGAGCTTTTCGCGACCGGGATCGAGGTGCTCACCGGAGGCAATCACATTTGGGACCGCAAGGAGTTGCTCGAGTACATTCCTCAAGAGCCGCGCCTCTTGCGTCCGGCCAATTTTCCGGAGGGAACGCCCGGCCGGGGAGTTTTTATCGGCACGGCGCGAAACGGCGTCCGGTACGCAGTGTTGAATCTGCAAGGGCGCGTGTTCATGGGTTCCAACGATTGTCCATTCCGCGCGGCGGATCGCGAGCTCACGGCGCTGCCGAGCGAGGTGAAGGTGATTGTCGTGGACCTGCACGCGGAAACCACGAGCGAAAAAATAGCGATGGGCTGGTATCTGGACGGGCGCGTTTCCGCCGTGCTGGGCACACACACGCACGTGGCTACCGCGGACGAGCACGTCTTGCCGCAGGGCACGGCATTCATTTCCGACGTGGGCATGACCGGGCCGCACGACGGCGTGATCGGCATGGAACGCGCGGCGATCCTGCGCCGGTTTCTGGACAATCTCCCCGCGCGTTTCGAGGTGGCGACGGGAGATGTGCAGATGAATGCGGTCTTGCTCGCTGTGGACGAAGCTTCGGGCCGCGCGCGGACGATCGAGCGGCGCCGCTACCGGCTCGACACATAATTCCATGCTGACGCGCGGTTCCTCCTCCGGATTCTCTGCTCCCTTGCGCGATGCGCTCTTCTTATTCTGCCTTATGCTCGTTTCTTCCGCGGCGTTTTGCCAATCGGACTACGCGGTTGAGTCCGAGTTACTGGCGCAACAGCGAGTTTTTCCGGACGCGGGCGCCGGCTTTCAATCCATCGCGCGGGGGCCCGCGGGGCACTATTACGTCTTGACCGCGCCGAGTCCCACGGTGTCCATTTACGATTCAACAGGAAAACGGATTGGCCAGGTTCCTGCAAACCCAAAAACGAAATCTCCTGCCGCCATCGTCTATGGCGTGAGCCTGGATGTGGATGATGCCGGCCGCGTGGTGGTGGCCGATGCGGGCGCGAATGCGGTGAAGCTCTATGCGGCCGACGGTTCGCTGGCGGCTTCCTTCCGCGTCGTGCAGCCGATTTCCGTGGCGCTACTGCCCGGCGGCGAAATTGCCGTGACCAGCCAGAGTGCCGACCACCTGGTGAGCATTTACGACGATTCCGGAAGATTTGCGCGCGCGTTCGGAGATCCGGAAGACTTGAGCGATCGCCCGGACCTTAATCATCTGGTAAATATAGGTCACCTGGTGCGCGATGCCGCGGCGAACCTGTACGTCGCATTCGATTATTTCCCTGAGCCGACGGTGCGGAAGTACGACCCCCAGGGGTACTCGAGTCTCGAGCTCACCCTCAAGACGCTCGACTTCCAGCCCACGGCTCAGGCGGCGCGTCGGGAAATCGCCCGGGAAGAGTCCGGCGGCGTGTTGACTCTGCATCTCATCATTACCGGGATGGGCGTGGACGCGGCGACGGGGGATGTTTGGCTTTCGTTCGGGACGTTGCTGATCCACTTCGATAAGGATGGCAATCGCCTCGATAGCTACCGGACGTATACTTCCGCCGGGGGCCGGCTGGAGCCAAGAACCATCCTGGTCGAGCCGAATCGGTTGCTGCTCGGGCAAGATCCTTTGGGAATCTACGAGTTCGCGAGGCCGGACAAAAAAGCAAATGCCGGGCAATGAGTTTGGCTTTCCATCAGCGGCAAATTCCACATGGGCGGGATGAAACTGCGTTAATCCTTTGATTTTTGCGGTGTTTTTTAGGCTTGTGGAAATCCTGTGGATGCGCTGTGCGTCTTCTCCCGGCCCTCACGCAGATTTCACTTGTAGCGGACGCCTGGTTTATGGAGAATCCCCCCCTCGCTCGGTTGCGGCGCGCCCAAGACCGAGGCCGATCCGGGTAGATGGATTCGGGGGGCGCGTCTGGGTTCGGGTTAGAGCCGGGACACTTGCTCCCGCTTTTTAAGATTGTATGGCGCGGAAGGGGATTGGTGGATTTCCACACTATATCCACACCTGTGGAAATTGTGTCTTTCTTCCCGTGGCGCCCTGAGGGGACTTCAAGAACATGACAGCGTGGGAAAAGATTCTCCAGCACATGGAGCGGCGGGTTAATCCGCACAGTTTTTCGACCTGGTTCCGCCCCACACGGCAGGAAGGCTCGGAGAATGGCAAGTTGGTGGTGCATGTGCCCTCCAAGCTCTTCCGTAAACGCTTAACCGAAACCTACGGGCAGCTCCTTCAGGCGGTCCTGGTCGAAGTTGGAATGCCGGACACGCAACTGGAGTTTGTCTGCCCCGCGCTGGAGCCTCCCTCAGCGCCGGCTGGCACTCCCCTGCGCCAGACGAAGCTGGACTTTGATTCCGTCGAGCATCAGTTAAACCCGCGCTACAGTTTTGAGTCTTTCGTCGTCGGGGCGTCCAATCAGTTTGCTCACGCGGCGGCGCTGGCGGTGGCGGAGGATCCCTCGCGAGCGTACAACCCCCTCTTCTTGTACGGCGGCGTGGGCATGGGAAAGACGCACCTCATGCAGGCCGTCGGCCACTTGATCAAGAAGCGGAATCCCGCGGCCCGGCTCACGTATATCAGCGCGGAGAAATTTACCAACGAAGTCATCAGCTCGCTGCGGTTTGACCGCATGCTGAGTTTCCGGGAGCGCTTCCGCACGGTGGACGTGTTGCTCGTGGACGATATCCAGTTCATCGCCGGGAAAGAGCGCACGCAGGAAGAGTTCTTCCACACTTTTAATGCGCTGTACGACTTGCAGCGGCAGATTGTGGTGTCGTCCGATTGTCCTCCCAAAGAGATTTCCGCCATTGAGGAGCGCTTGCGGTCGCGCTTTGAATGGGGCTTGATTGCCGATATTCAGCCGCCGGACCTGGAAACGAAAATTGCCATCCTGCAAAAGAAGGCGGAATCCGAGCACGTGCAGCTCCCGGACGAGGTTGCGGAGTACGTGGCGCGCTCGATCAAATCGAACGTGCGCGAACTCGAAGGCGCGTTGACGCGGCTGGTGGCCTACACGTCGCTGACCGGTAACCCGATGAATCTCGCCACAGCGCAGCAGGTGCTGCGCAATATCATTGCGTCGCAGGAGAAACGCGTCACTATTGAGCTGATTCAGAAGAAAGTCGGAGAGCAGTTCGGTTTGCGCGAGGCGGACCTAAAGATTCGCTCGAATTCAAAGGCCATCGCCTACCCGCGGCAGATTGCCATGTATTTGGTGAAACAGCTGACCTCGGCGTCTTTGCCGGAGATCGGCCGCCAGTTCGGCGGAAAGCACCACACGACGGTCCTTCACTCCATCCACAAGATCGACATCCTCCGGCGGAGCGACAAGGATTTGAACCGGACCATTACACGGCTGATGGATTCGTTCGGCTAAAGGGAACCCGCGCCGCGTGTATTTCTTCTTCCCTGAAGATCTCTCCAGTGTTTCGTGTGCCTCTGCGCGGGTAGGCTCTCGTGCCTCCAACCACTCCGGCTCCTGTTGAAATGCTGCGGATAACCCTGTGCAGTGATTGTGCGTCCTGTTGGGTTTTCTGTCTGTAGTCGCCAGAGCGATCGGCTACCGGGCGGTTTTTCCTTCCACTTCAACAGTGGGCGCACAGGGGTCCCGCGTCGCAAGTCGCTGTGTTGACGCCGCTGCGGGGGATTTCCTCGTTTCCACAGGCTCGGCTACTACTACGGTCTTTATCCCTCTCTTAAAAAAGGGTAGAGTAACCTTCTTACCGCAAGGCGCCTCAGTGGAGGAAATCCGGAATGGAATTTAGTGTGAAGAAGTTCGACCTGCTCGCGGAACTCGACCTGACGCAGGGGGTGGTCGAGCGAAAGACCACCATTCCGATCTTGTCGAACCTGCTCTTTGAGGCGAAGGGAAATCTTCTCACGCTGACCGCGACGGACCTGGAGCTCTCAATCCGCACGAGTTGCGAGGCGAAGGTGAAAAAGGACGGCGCGGGCACGATCCCAGCGAAGAAACTGCTGGAACTGGTGCGCTTGCTGCCGGAGGGGGAGCTAAAGTTCAAGCTCCTCGAGAACCACTGGGTCCACATTTCCGCGGACAAGAAGACCTACAAGATGGTCGGGATGGAGAAGGATAACTTCCCGGCGATCCCCGCGTTTCCGCACACCCTCGCGAAAATCAACGCGCAAACGATCTCGTCGCTGATTGCCAAGACGCAGTTCGCCATCTCGGCCGAAGAGTCCCGCTACACGCTGAACGGCTCGCTGCTGATCCTGAAACCCAATTCGCTCACCATGGTGGCCACGGACGGCCATCGGCTCGCGCTCGCGGAAACCGATCACAAGATCGACGGGCTGAGCACCGAGGTGCGCGTATTGGTGCCGAAGAAGGCGCTCACAGAGATCCAACGTCTGGCCGCCGCTGCGGAGGATGGACAAGAGATCGAATTCGCGCGCGACGATAGCCACCTCTTTTTCAAAATGGGCGAACGCCTGCTGATCAGCCGCATGCTGACCGGCCAATTCCCGAATTACGAAGCGGTGCTGCCGCGGGAAAATCAGAAGAAAGTTGTGATCGAGCGCGGCGAACTCAACGACGCGGTGCGGCGTGTCTCGCAACTTGCGGATCAACGCTCGCGCGCCGTGAAATTTTCTTTTGCCACGGACGGGATCGAAATCTCCGCGTCGAGTCCCGAGTACGGCGAAGCCAAAGAAACGATCGAGAAGGAGTACAAGCACGAACCGCTCTCAATCGGTTTCAACGCGCAGTACATTCTCGATTTTCTCGCGGCCGCGGCGGACGGGCCCATCAGCATCGAGCTCAAAGACGAGCAGTCCGCCGGGCAGATGGTGCCGCTCGGCGACGACTCGCTGCGTTACCGCTACGTCATCATGCCGATGCGAATTTGAAGCGCAACTGGTAATCACTCCGCGCGCAGCAAGGGCCCAAAACAAACCCCGATCGACCCCCGCAAATCTTTGTTTTTGTGGCACTTATGAGTTATCCGCCCACCCGTTTCCACTTGAGGAAATATGGTGAGCGCGGTAAAATAACTACTGTCTTGCCGTGCTTTTGGTTACCTCCATAACGGCACGTCGGCCAGGCCTACGAAATCCAAGGGCTCGTTCGCAAGGATCGATTTGCAGCGGGCGCCAGAGCAAGCGGGGGACTCACGGCCTGGAAGTAGGTAGTCTTCGCCACGTTCGCTTCCGCGGATGCGGAAACCGGACGGGATGGAGCAGAAACCCTTCGAGCCCCAGCCTGAATTTGGTTGAGGGCCACAGGGTAAGGCGCGTGTCGGCCTTACGATGGGCATCCTTCCAATCAGCGCGAGTTGAGGAGCACGCACAACATGGGTGAGAAAGAAACCGCAACCGCCAAAGGTGCGGGACATCGCTACGACGCGACCTCCATCAAAGTTCTAGGCGGACTCGAAGCCGTGCGCCTGCGCCCGGCGATGTATATCGGTTCGACGGGCGAGATGGGGCTGCACCACTTGGTTTGGGAAGTGGTGGACAACTCGGTGGACGAAGCGCTGGCCGGGTACTGCGACGAGATCAACGTCACGGTCCACGAGGACAACAGCGTCACCGTAATCGACAACGGTCGCGGCATTCCCGTGGATATGCACGCCACGGAGAAAAAGCCCGCCGCGGAAGTCGTGATGACGGTGCTGCATGCCGGCGGAAAGTTCGACTCCGAAACTTACAAGGTTTCGGGCGGACTGCACGGCGTTGGCGTCTCGGTTGTGAATGCCCTGTCGGACTGGCTCGATCTGGAAATCTGGCGCGACGGCGAAGTCTGGGAGCAGTCGTACGCGTGCGGCGTGCCCAAAGGCAAGTTGAAAGTTACGGGAAAGACGCGCAAGACCGGAACGAAAATCACGTTTCATCCCGATCCCAAAATTTTCGACAAAGCTACCTACAGCTACGACACGTTGGCGCAGCGCCTGCGCGAGCTGGCCTTTCTGAACAAGGGCCTGAAGATCACGCTGACGGATGAGCGCGGCGACAAGAGCGCCGAATTCCGATTCACGGGCGGAATCGTCGAGTTCGTCAAGCACCTGAATAAAGGCAAGCAAACACTGCACGACTCCCCGATCTACATGGAAGGCAAGCGCGACACCGTCGAGATGGAGATCGCGCTGCAATACAACGACGGCTACACGGAAAATGTGTTCGCGTTCGCGAACACGATCAACACCGTGGACGGAGGCACGCACCTTTCGGGGTTTCGCTCGGCACTGACGCGCAGCATCAATAATTTCGCGAGCGGAGCGGGGATGCTCAAAGAGCAGAAAGACGAAGTCACGCTTACGGGCGACGACGTGCGCGAAGGGCTGGTGGCGGTGGTGTCGGTTCGCCTGCCGCAGCCGCAATTCGAGGGACAGACCAAGGGCAAGCTCAACAGCGACATCAAGGGCCAAGTCGAGCAGCTCATCAACGAGCGGCTGGGCGAATACTTCGACAAACATACGACGGTCGCGCGGCGCATTGTCGGCAAATGTATTGAGGCCGCGCGGGCGCGCGAAGCGGCGCGCAAGGCGAGGGAACTCACGCGGCGCAAGTCCGCCATGGATTCGAGCGGCTTGCCGGGGAAGTTGGCCGATTGCCAGGAGCGCGATCCGGCGCGCTGCGAACTGTTTGTGGTTGAGGGCGAATCGGCCGGCGGCTCGGCGAAGATGGGACGCGACCGCAAGTACCAGGCGATTCTGCCGCTTAAGGGAAAAATCCTTAACGTTGAAAAAGCGCGCTACGACAAAATGCTCGGCCACGAAGAAATCCGCGCCATCATCACCGCGCTCGGCACCGGCATCGGCAAAGACGATTTCGACGCGAGCAAGCTGCGCTACCACAAAATAATCTTGATGACGGACGCCGACGTGGACGGCAGCCACATCCGCACGCTGTTGCTGACGTTTTTCTTCCGGCACATGAAGGAGTTGATCGAGCGCGGCCACATTTATATCGCCCAGCCGCCGCTCTACCGCGTGAAGCGCGGAAAATCCGAGCGCTACATTCGCGACGAGGGGGAATTCGCGCACGAATTGATGAAACGCGCCACCGAAGACCATGTGGTGAAGGCGAAAGAAGGGGTGTCGCTCGAGGGCGCGGCGCTGACGAAATTCTTGTTGAACGTGCAGGAGTACGAGGCGGCCTCGGCGAAACTGGGGCGCCGGCTGCGCGAGCCGGGGCTCGTCGAGCTGCTGGCCGAATGCAGCCTCGAGAAGAAGAGCGATTTCGAGGACAAGAAAGCGCTGGAAAAGCTTCTCAAGGAGATCGGAAAGGCGAAACTCGACCTCGAAGGCAAGATCGCGTTCGATGAAGAGCACAGCCTGCACGAGATTCAATTCGGCGCGCCGCACAACCAGAAAGTGAATTGGGCGTTGGCCTCGACGGCGGATTACAAGCGCCTCCGCGGGCTCGCGAAGCAGATAGAGGAGTACAACAAGCCGCCCTTCACGGTGGCGCGCAACGGCGACAAGGTCACGAAGGAGAGGATGCAGGACGTGCTCAACTACGTCGTCGAGGACGCCAAAAAGGATTTCACCATCACGCGATTCAAAGGCCTGGGCGAGATGAACGCCGAGCAATTGTGGGAAACCACGATGAACGCGGAGACGCGGACGCTGCTGCAGGTGAAGCTCGAAGATGCTGTGGCGGCCGAAGATATCTTCACGACGCTGATGGGCGAGAACGTCGAAGCGCGGCGCAAATTCATCGAGGAGAATGCGCTCGAAGTGGTCAATTTGGATATTTAGCCCAGCGCTCATGCATTACCAATTGGGATGGACGACGTTACCGGGGCTGCGCGGATTAAGTTGCAGCGGCTTTCAAGCTGCGCCCACAGCGAGGCCGGACAACGAGCGCGGCGTGGCGACGGAATTTGCGGGCGACGCAGAACGCGACGCTTTCTTGAAGCAGATGGAAGCGTATTTTGCGGCGCGGCGATTTACAAACGCGGGGGATGCGTTTGACACGGTGAAGGCCTACGTGATCGAGCATCCGACCAAAAAGCAGAAATAGACGGCGAGGGGAAATGGCGGACGAGAAAAACACATCGGTTCTGTTGCCGATCGATATCGAAGCCGAGATGAAGAAGTCGTATCTCGACTACGCGATGAGCGTGATCATCGCGCGCGCTCTGCCGGATGTGCGCGACGGCCTGAAGCCGGTGCAACGGCGGATCCTGGTGGCCATGAACGACCTGGGCCTGGCGTCCAATCGCGGCTATCGCAAATGCGCCAAGATCTGCGGCGACACGTCGGGCAACTATCATCCACACGGCGAGGCCGTCATTTATCCGGCGCTGGTGCGCCTGGCGCAGGACTTCAACATGCGCTACCCGCTGATCGACGGCCAGGGGAATTTCGGTTCGGTGGACGGCGATCCGCCGGCGGCCATGCGGTACACGGAAGCGCGCCTGGCGAAGATCAGTGAAGACATTCTCGCCGACTTGGAAAAAGAGACCGTTGATTTCATTCCCAATTTCGACCAGACGCGGGAAGAACCTTTCGTTCTGCCCTCGCGCATCCCGAATCTGCTCGTCAACGGCGCGAGCGGAATCGCGGTCGGCATGGCCACGAATATTCCGCCGCACAACCTGCGCGAGATCGTGGAAGCCGCGGTCCTGCTGATCGAAAAGCCCGATACGCCGCTGAAGGAAATCATGAAGCTCGTGCCGGGGCCGGATTTTCCCACCGGCGCGTACATCGCGGGGCGCGAAGGAATTCTGGAGGCTTACAGGACGGGTCGTGGAAGCTTCCAGATGCGTGCGAAGGCGGCGATCGAGCAATCCGGCAAGGACCGCGAGAACATCGTCGTCACGGAAATTCCCTACCAGGTCAATAAATCGAAATTAATCGAGCGCATCGCCGAGCTGGTGCAGACCAAGAAAATCGACGGCATCGCGGACGTGCGCGACGAATCGTCCCGCGAAGGCATGCGCATCGTCATTGAGGTCAAGCGCGGCGAGGAATCGCAGCTCATCCTCAACAATCTTTTCAAGCACACGCAGATGCAGGAATCGTTCGGAATGATCCTGCTGGCGATCGTCGGCGGCCAACCGCGCGAGCTGGGCTTGATTCAACTCCTCAAGCTGTTCATCGAGCACCGCGTGGACGTGGTGCGGCGCCGGTCGCAATACGAGCTGCGCAAGGCGGAAGAGCGCGAACATATTCTGCTCGGTTTCAAGAAGGCGCTGGAGCACCTGGACGACATCATCAAGCTGATCCGCCGCAGCAAATCTCCCAAGGAGGCCAAAGAAGGCCTGATGGCCACCTGGAAGTTCAGCGACCGCCAGGCGCAAGCTATCCTCGATTTGCAACTGCACCGGTTGACGCAGCTCGAGCGCGAAAAAATCATCGAAGAATTGAAGGAAATTCAGAAGCTGATCGCCGAGCTGAAAGAGATTCTTTCGAGCGAAAAGAAATTGAAGCAAGTAATCGTCGCCGAATTGCGCGAAGTGCAGAAAGCCTACGGCGACGAGCGGCGCACGCAGATTGTTGACAAAGTCGAAGAAATCAAGCTCGAAGACCTGATTGCGGACTTGGATATGGCCATCACCGTGAGCCACGCGGGCTATTGCAAGCGCACCTCGGTGGACGCCTACCGGCACCAGTTGCGCGGCGGCAAGGGGCGCATCGGCGCGCGCACGAAAGAAGAGGATTTCGTCGAGCACTTCTTCATCGCTTCGGCGCACAGCTACATCCTGCTCTTCACGTCCAAGGGGCGTGTCTACTGGCTGAAGGTGTACGAGATTCCGGAAGCGGCTGCGGCGACGCGCGGAAAAGCGCTCACCAGCCTGGTGAAATTCCAGGAGGATGAACACTTGACCGCGGTGGTCCCCGCGCGGAACCTGGAGGAAGAAGGCCGCTTTGTTTTCTTTGCCACGCGCAGCGGCACGGTGAAGAAGACGGCGCTTTCGGAGTTCAGCAACCCGCGCTCCACGGGCATTATTGCCATCAACCTCGAGCCCAAAGACGAATTGATCGGCGTGAGATTGACGGACGGCAAGCAGATGATTTTCCTGGCGAGCCATGATGGCCAGGCCATCGTATTCCGCGAGACCGAGGTGCGGTCCATGGGCCGGAACGCCGGCGGCGTCAACGGGATGGATCTGGCCAAGGACGATTTCCTCGTGAGCATGGATGCGGTGCAGCCCGACGTGGAGATCATTCGCAAAGAAGCGAAGCAGACCGTGGACAACCTCGACGAGCTGGATGCCGAGGTCATCAAGGACGCGCTGACGACGCTGATGCTGACGGTCTCGGAGAAGGGCTTCGGCAAACGTACGCCGCTGGCCGAATACCGGATCACCTCGCGCGGGGGCAAGGGCGTCATCAACCTCAAGACGACGGAGCGCAACGGAACGGTGGTGGCGGCGCTGCAAGTCACCGAGGAAGCGGACGTCATGATCATCACTTCCATGGGCAAGGTCATCCGCGTGCATGCGAACGAGATTCGCGAAGCGGGGCGTTCCACGCAGGGTGTGCGCCTGCTGCGCCTCGATGAAGGCGACAAAATCGCCGCCGCGGCGGTGCTGCTCGAAGAGGAAGATGGGAACGGGCAGAAGCCCGGGTCGAAGAGCTAGCCTACGCCCCAAAATCTCTCGCAGGACTCAGAGCGGAAATTCTTTGGCGACGCCGGACGGCCGGGCGCGGGGGAAAGCTCAGCCTCCGGGCTTTTCGAGAAAATAGCCGGGGCGATGGCGGATCTTGAGATCGGGCACGTCAATCTTCACTGTAATCGTGTGGTACCCATAGACAGTTCCCCCCGATGGCTGGTAGGTCAGAATGTATTGCCCGTTCAATTCCGCCCCAATCTGATCGATCGCAGTTTCGATGGAACGGTCTTTCACCGCCGACTGATACATTCCGCCGGATGCGACGGCGGCAATTTCGAGCGATTGCTTCCGAATGGGTTTGGTGGCTTCTTTCACTGCCAACTGGGCTAGACCCAGCAGGTCCACGTTGCCACTCTGGTAGGAGCCCTCATCAGCGCCCTGCGCCGTCCCCGGGATGTGAGGCCCCGCATCGATGCCGGGGGGTGTCCCTGAAGGCGGAGCGCCGGATTTTGGCTCGCCGCGCACTTTGGCGGCCGTCGGAGAAAGGCCGATCGTATAGATCGTGATATTCGCAACCTGCGCTTCGCGCAGCACCTGGCCGAGAGGCTGATCGCTTCCGACATCGGTTCCGTCGGAAAGGACGATGATCACGCGGCGGCGCTCGCGCGGCCGGTTCCGAAGCAGGCCGACCGCTTGCGAAAGCGCGTCGTAGAGATGTCTGCCGGACGTGCTGGACTGCATGCGGCGGATCGTTTTTTCGATTTGCTCGTGATCCTGCGTGAAACCCAGCAATTGATCCACGGTGTCGTTGTAGCCCAGGATCGCCGCCTCGCCGGAAGTGCCCAGAACATCCTGCGTGAAGAGAATGCCGGTTTTTTGAATTTCGGGAAGATACGGCTCCATCTTCGAGCTGGTCTCGAAAATCAGCGCGGCGGAAAGAGGCACGCCTGCCACGTCGAAGCCTTGGATGGCCTGCTCCACTCCGTTGTCGTAGATGTGAAAATCGCGCTGCGCCAGGCTTAGCACGAACTCGCCGGAGGAATCCTGCACAGTTACGGGAGTCCACACATTGGTGACATAGACTGGAATCGTGGCGGGCGCCTGCTGCTGCGGAGCGCCGGGCGCGGGTGGCGCAGGGCCTTGGGAGCTTTGCGCCAGTGCCGCGGCGGCGAAGGCCAACGCGAGGGAGAACAGCAGTGGCTTGGACAGATGGCGCATCGTCACATTCCTTAGTCTACCGGATTTGACGCCGATTCACCCACTCGCGTTGGCCGGGCTCCGGCGGGTAGAATGAGAAAGTTGCCCCCAGGGCGGGGGAATCTTACCGGAGGACGCATGCGAGAGTCGAGCCGAGGGCCCGTTCCCAAAACCGCATTTCGCGACGCGTTGTTCATGGAGAGCGTCGCCGCGCGGCCGATCCGCATTCTCACCGAGTACACCGAGCCGCTGGCGCGGCTGCGGCGCGAGGGCGTCGGCGACACCATCGTCATTTTCGGTTCGGCCCGCATCGAGCCGCGCGATCGCGCGCTCGAAAAATTGCGCAGGTTGGAAAAGGCGCGCGGAAAAGGCAAATCCGCCGAGCGGCAATCGGCATTGCGCAACGCGCGTTCGGCGGTCGAGATGTCCCGCTACTACGAAGACGCGCGCGAATTGTCGCGCCGCCTCACGAAGTGGTCCATGACGCTGGGCGACCGGCCGCGGCGCTTCGTGATTTGTTCAGGAGGAGGCCCCGGCATCATGGAAGCGGCCAATCGCGGCGCGGCGGAAGCCGGAGGAAAATCCATCGGGCTCAGCATCGAATTGCCGCACGAGCAGTGGCCCAACGGCTACATCAGTCCAGAGTTGAGCTTCATGTTTCATTATTTTTTCATGCGCAAACTCTGGTTCGCGCAGCTCGCAAAAGCACTCATTGTTTTCCCCGGCGGGTTCGGAACGATGGACGAACTTTGGGAAATGCTAACGCTGTTGCAGACGGGCAAGCTCCAACGGCGGAATCAGGTTTTGATTTACGGCCGCAAGTATTGGGACAAGATTCTCAATTGGCGTGAAATGGTTCGCTGCGGCACGATCAGCGAGGAAGAGTACGGCTTGCTGGAATTTGCGGACAACGTGGATGAAGCGTTTGAGCGCATCCGCGATTGGCTCATCGCGCACCACAAGGCCCCGGATTCGCTGTTGAGCGAGTGACGCACGCGCGGTCCACGGTCCGGCCCTGCACGGGCGCGGACAACCGTGAATTTCCTGCCGCCATCTAAGCTATCAAGTGACGCCCTTCCCCAGCCAAAGGACGCGCCGGTTGGCAGGGAGGTGTTCCATGCGCTCCACTTTCCAGAAGATGCTTCAGAAGGCAGCTGCTTTCACAATTCTGTTCGGCGGGCTCCTCGTAATGGGAGGCGCCCTGACGACGGCTCGCGCCGATGACGATTGCTACCGGAGAATCGACAAGCAGGAGTACAAACTGCGGCGCGACATTGAGCGTCATGGTTTCAATAGCCGCCAAGCGGATCGCGATCGGCGCGAACTGGCCGAGATGCGCGAGCGCTGCGGGCCGCGCGACCACAGTTACGATCGCCGGTAAACTGCAGGCTTTCCCGCTGCACGCGGGGCGAATCGTTTCAGAGGCCAAAACAAAAAGGGCCGGCCCATTTGGGCCGGCCCTTTTCAATTATCCGGGATAGCTGTGAGGAATTAGTTGGATGTGGTGGCCAGCTCGTCTGAGAAGATCGCCTGGAAGCGGCGCTTCTCATCCTGGTCGTGCAGGAGAACGACGGGCGCGAGATGCAGCGGCTGCTTGCAATTCCGGCAGGACGTCAGCTCGCCTTGCAGATCCTGCAAGAAACCGTCAGTGAAGTGGTACTGGGTGCGCGCGCGACGTGCCGACTTTGTACCCTGCTGTCCGCAGTGAGGGCACACAAATTCGACAACGTCCTCCTGCGGATCGCGGTTGAGCGCAGCCCAGCCTGTGTAACGGACCCCTATAGCTTCCAATGAATTGCGGTTCATAGAATTAGGACCTCTTTCGTCCCTGAGAGGGAAAACGTTCAAGGTATCAGATGCAAATCGGGGCCGTTACGATACCGAAATCTCACAAGAATTCAGGGCGGCTGGTGGGGGGACGATCCCGGTAGTCCGCGAGACGCGGGCTACCGGGATAGCGAGCTACCCAATCGCCACAGCGGAATGCTTGCGGCGAAGGCGATGCCAAGAAAGAAAATTACCGGGGCCGCCGCATGGGGCGGTAGGTTCCCAACGAGCGCGGGCGAAGCCGCAGCCGCGGACCGAGGGGCGGCGGCACATTGTGCAGCGGCGAGCCACAGTTACTGCAAAGCTCTGCACCTTCCGCGCCGGCGCGAAGCCAATGGCCGCGCCCCGGGCACTCCGGATTGATGCATTGAACCGTCCAGCCGGGAAGATATTGCACGTGACCCCCAGGACGATTCCGCGCAGGGCGGGCCGAGCGGAAAAGTCGAGGGGGATTGTGGTGCGGGGCACTTGTGGTGTCAAGCAAAAAGGTACTATTTGTTGGGGGTGAGTTCCTGACGGGCATTTGCGGGGCGGCCGCGGCACAAATGCAGACACCCGTCCCGCGAAGAGAAAGACGGGTATGCACATCGTAGAAGCGAAAGTGTTACGCGCGGGCGGAAAGCGCGACCGCTCGGCGGGAACGGCGCTTCGGCCCCGCGGACTTTGCCGGAGCCTCGCCCACCAACTCGGCCGTCATGATGCTGGTGACAAATTTCTTCGTGCCGCAAGCGTCGAAATCAATCGTGGTGCGGTCCGAGTCGGCTTCGGTAACGACGCCTAGCCCATAGATCTCGTGCTTGATGTACTGTCCTGCTGGAAGAACGTGCACGATTGCCTCCTTCGCTGAGGTTCCCAAATCTGGGGGATTCGATTGTGGGAGGCGAGTCCGGCCTCACTGGGGGCCCGGACCCGCCAATTGCCTGGCTAGAGGCTGGTAACGTTCTCGGCCTGCAAGCCCTTCGGGCCCTTCCGTACCTCGAACTCAACCGCTTGGCCTTCGTTGAGGCTCTTGTAGCCGTCCATTTGGATCGCGGAAAAATGGACGAAGACGTCCTCACCGGACTGGCGCTGGATGAACCCGTAACCCTTGCTGGCGTTGAACCACTTCACTGTTCCTTGCTCTTTCACTGCTGTCCCTCTTCTTTCATGATGAAGCTATTTGGTGCCTCTCGTATTGGGACGGCCCCCCAAACCTCGGGAGCGCGCCAACCGCCTCTAGCCCGTCAAAACGAAAAGGCTGCCGGGTTGGTTTGACCCGCAGCCTCGTAAAACGAGTTAAAAGTGATCACAAGAGCCACAAACGCAAGCTTATGTTACCACGGGGAGGCCCCGGTGTCCAGATCCGTGGGAGGGGCACCGGGCCACCTGTGGCCCACAGCTTACTGAATACAAACACCTTATGAGCTGGATGGGCCGATGAGGCCACATCTCAGGCGCAACGACTCCTTCCGGGATACGACTCCATTTCTTCGCGCCGCCAGCCCGGAACCGTGGGAAACTACCGGGCGACGGGCCATGCCTAGGCAATCCCTCGCCGAATTCGTTGCTGAGTTTGCCTCGCTGGGGCGGCAGACCGCTTACAGCGAGCCGCTCGGCTACCGCCGCAGCCGATGGACGTATTCCCGCCTTGCCGAAACCTGTTGCCAGTTTGCGCGCGAGCTGGAGAGCAGCGGGGTGGGCCTGGGGGATCGAGTGTTGATCTGGGGGCCGAATTCGGCGGAGTGGGTTGCGAGCTTTTGCGGCTGCCTTTTGCGTGGGGCGGTGGCCGTTCCTCTCGATCACGGCGCTTCGCCCGACTTCGCCGCGAAGGTGACCACGCAGGTCGCGGCCAGGTTCGCAGTGGTGTCGAGAGATCGAGCCGTTCCCGGAAGCAACTTGCCGGCGATCATCCTCGAAGATTTGTGTGAACGCGTTGCCTCTCACCCCGCCGGGCCATTCGTGTCCCCGCCGCTCGGCAGAGACTCCGTCGCGGAAATTCTTTTCACGTCCGGCACAACTTCCGATCCCAAGGGCGTGGTCATCACTCACGGAAACATTCTGGCGAATCTCGAGCCGCTGGAAGCGCAGATCCGGCCTTATTTGCAATACGAGCGGCCATTTCATCCGATTCGATTTCTCAACGCGGTGCCGCTGAGTCACGTCCTTGGCCAGTTCATGGGCCTTTTTCTGCCGCCGCTTCTCGCCGGGGTTGTCGTCTTCGGAGAATCTCTAAATCCGGCGGAGATTCTGCGCATCATTCGCGCGGAGCGAGTCTCGGTGCTGGTGGCCGTGCCGCGAGTGCTCGAGGCATTGCAGAGCAAGCTGGAGCGCGATATCGAGGCCGCGGGCCAGGCGGAGAAGTTCCGGCGCGCGTATGTGGCGGCCGCCCGCGTGTCGTTCGTCCGACGGATGTGGCGCTTCCGGAAGATTCACCGCCGCTTCGGCTGGAAGTTTTGGGCCATGATTTCCGGTGGGGCCGCGCTGCGTCCGGAGACAGAGGAGTTCTGGATGCGGCTGGGATTTGCTGTCGTCCAAGGCTACGGCCTGACGGAAACAACTTCGCTTGTGAGCGTCAATCATCCGTTTCACATCGGCAGCGGCAGCATCGGAAAAGTGCTCAACGGACGCGAAGTGCGGTTGAGCGATGACGGTGAAATTCTGGTGCGGGGAGCAAACGTCGCCGCGGCGTACTGGGATTCGCGCGGGCAGCGGCCGTTGACAGAAGAGAACGAAGGCTGGTACCGCACTGGAGACGTTGGAGAATTGGATGCTCAAGGAAATCTTTATTTCCGCGGGAGGAAGAAAGACGTCATCGTCACGCCGGCCGGAATGAACGTGTATCCGGGGGACTTGGAGTCGGCCTTGCGCCACCAGCCGGAGGTGCGCGACTGTCTGGTGTTCGGGTGGGAAGAGGGCGGGAACGCCGAGCCATGCGCCGTCCTGCTGCTCGCCGATCCGAGTGCCGATGTTCCGGGAATCCTCGCGCGCGCCAACCAATCGCTTGCGGACTATCAACGAATTCGCAAGTGGTGGGTCTGGCCGGATACGGATTTCCCGCGCACGGCCACCGGCAAGCCGCGCTCGGGCGTTATCCGCGAGACAGTCACAGCCGCTCTTTCGCGGGGAGAGAATCCGTCACCGAGCACGGCCCCCGACGATCGACTCGGAGACCTGATTCGCAAAGTGCACAGCGGCGCTGGCGCCATTTCCTCCACCGCGGACCTTGAGACGCAGGTGGGATTGAGTTCGCTCGATCGCGTCGAATTGCTCGGCGCCATCGAGGATCGCTTCCAAGTTGACCTCGACGAGACGCGCTTCACGAATGCGCGCACGGTTGCGGAAATCGAGCAGCTTCTCGGTAAGGCGGATCGCAAAACCCCGGCATTTGAGTTTCCCCTCTGGCCACGGCGCTGGCCGATTACCTGGATCCGCGTCGCGATCTATTATTTGCTCACCTGGCCCGCGACGCACCTCATGGCGCATCCGCGAGTTTTCGGTCGTGAAAAGTTAAAGGGCGTGCGCGGACCGCTGCTGGTGGTCTCCAATCACCAGCTATACAACGATATCGGGTGGCTCCTGGCGGTTCTGCCACCGAGGCTCCGGCATCGACTGGCGGTGGCCATGGGCGGCGAATATTTGGCGACGATGCGGCACCCGCCGCGAGAATGGTTTTTTGTGAAGCGGTGGGCGTATCAAGCCAGCTATTTCTTGACGGTCGCGCTTTTCAACGTCTTCCCGTTGCCGAGGCAAGCCGGCTTCCGCAAAAGCTTTCGCTTCGCCGGCGAGTTGGTGGATCGCGGCTACAGCATCGTCATCTTTCCCGAAGGCGAGATCACGCCCGACGGCGCCATTCACAGTTTTTACGCGGGCGTCGGACTTCTCGTAAACAATTTGCGCTTGCCCGTCCTGCCGATGCGGATCGAGGGCGCGTACGAAATTCGCAGAGCCGGTACGCGGTTCAACCGGCCCGGCCGAGTCCGGGTGTGCGTAGGAGATCTGGTGGAATTCCCGGCGGCTTCGGATCCACAGCAAATCGCCAAATTGCTAGAAGATCGCGTCAAGGCCCTCGGGCCGCAAAAATGATGCCCGCGGCTTGCTCTTTGACAGAGAGAACCGCATTTGCCAAACTTTGCGCGCACCCTTGATGTGGATGAGCCTCTAAAATTCAAGGAGACAGTATGAACCGCAAGGCGAGCTCTCTCTTACTCTGCGGGGCGCTGGCCCTGAATTTCGCCATCGCCGCGCGGCCCGCCCGCGCCGCACAAGCACCTCCAACTCCGGCGCATCGCGCCCCGCAGATTCTCCCAACGGGCATGAGCCTCACGCCCACGGCGGCCGCGGGGGCCCGATTTGAGTTGCTGCGGCCCGGCTACGCGGACCACCCCGAATTTTCCGCGAGCGACGCCGTCACTACAGCATTAAGCCCTGACGGAAAAACGCTTCTGATCCTGACCTCCGGCTACAACCGCGTGAACGACGACAAGGGCAAGACCATCTTCGCCGAGTCCAGCGACTTAGTTTTTATTTACGACGTTTCGAACGCTGTTCCCCGGAAGATCCAGGCTCTCCGGATCGGGTTGGCCTTCGATGGGCTGGTGTGGAATCCGTCGGGCGATGCCTTCTACGTTTCGGGCGGACAGGAAGATTGTGTTCACGTTTTCGAGCGATCCGGGGGCAAATGGGCCGAGTCGGGCACTCCCATTCCGTTGGGGCACAGCGCCGGACTGGGGATTGAGGTGAAGCCGCTCGTCGCCGGGCTTGCCGTGACGGCGTCGGGACGCACGCTCATTGCCGTGAACTACGAGAACGATTCGATCAGCGTGGTGGATTTGAGCGCGCGGCGCAAGGTTGCCGAACTCGATTTGCGGCCTGGCAAGAGCGACCCCACAAAATCCGGGGTTCCCGGAGGAGAATATCCCTACTGGGTGGCGGTTTCGGGTGATGACGTCGCGTATGTCTCGAGTTTGCGAGACCGCGAAATTGACGTTGTCGCGCTTGGGGGTTCGCCGAAGATCAGCGCGCGCATCCCCGTCGGAGGATCGCCGGATCGGCTCCTCCTGAATCGCGATGGAAGCCGCCTGTACGTCGCGCTCGACAACTCCGACTCGGTCGCCGTCATCGACACGCACTCGCTGGTGGTCCTATCCCAGTTCGGCGTCACCGCGCCGGCGGCGATCTTTGCCAATCCTTCCAACTTCCGCGGCAGCAATCCGAATAGCCTCGCGCTCTCTCCGGATGAACGGACACTTTACGTCAGTGACGGCGGGACCAACGCAATCGCCGTCGTGCATTTGAACGGAGCGAAGGGTGAAGTCACCGGGCTCATTCCGACCGGCTGGTATCCGAACTCCGTCAGCGTAAGCAAATCGGGCGCGCAACTCTACGTTGTAAATGGGAAGAGCGTCGCCGGGCCTAACCCGAAGGGCTGTCGCAGGTCCACTGTCATCAAGGGGGAGGAGGCTGATGCCTGTCGCGCGAGCAATCAATACATTTTGCAATTGATGCGCGCCGGATTCTTGACCGTGCCGCTGCCTGGCCGGACAGAGCTCGCGCGGCTGACTGCCGTCGTGGCCCGAGACGATCACTTCCACGTTGCCTCGTTGAGGCAGAGCACGATTACAGGAGAATTCCTGCACAGCCACATTCACCACGTGATTTACATCATCAAGGAGAATCGCAGTTACGATCAGGTGCTCGGCGATTTGGGGCGCGGCAACGGCGATCCGAAATTAACGCTACTTCCCGAGCCGATAACCCCGAATCATCACCGGATCGCGCGCGCGTTTGTGACGCTGGATAATTTCTACGCGAGCGGCGAAGTCAGCGGCGACGGTTGGAATTGGAGCACGGCCGCGCGGGCTACGGACGAAGTGGAAAAATCCGTACCCGCTGAATACACGGATCGCGCCGCCACATACGACTACGAAGGCGTCAATCGCGGCATCAACCCCGGCTATGCCACCCCGGCCGAGCGGCGCTCGGTTAGCCCGCGCACGCCGGACGATCCCGATCTGCTCCCCGGCACCGCCGACGCCTTCGCTCCTGACGATCCGGAGGGCGACGCGGGGGCTGGCTACCTTTGGGACGCCGCGATGCGCGCGGGACTCGCGCTGCGGAATTACGGTTTTTTCCTGGATTTCGAGCGCTACGAAAAACACGGAGACGCTCCGGGATACCTTCCGCCCGAGCATGACCCGCACGCGCTGGGTCAGGTGGTCGCGTTTCCAACGCGCCCCGAGCTGATGGGCGTGACCGACCCCTATTTTCGAGGTTTCGATCTCAAATTGCCGGACTACTGGCGCGTCCAGGAGTGGAAGCGCGAATTTTCCGACTACGTCGCCAACAAAAATCTTCCCGCACTCGAATTGCTGCGGCTCGGGCGCGATCACTTCGGCAATTTTGCGGACGCTATCGACGGCGCAAACACGGTCGAGACGGAGATGGCGGACAACGACTACGCAGTCGGAATGGTTCTCGAGGCCTTGGCCAATAGCCCGTACCGCGACGATACGCTGGTCTTCGTGGTGGAGGATGACGCGCAAAATGGGCCGGACCACGTGGACGCGCATCGCACGGTCGCTTTCGTGGCGGGGGCCTACGTTCGGCAGGGTGCGGTCGTCTCCACGCACTATGCCACGGTCAACATGCTTCGCACGATTGAAGCTGTCCTGGGAATCGCGCCACTCGGATTGAACGACGCCTCGGTCGAGCCCATGAGCGCGGTGTTCGAGTGGACGTTGCACCCCTGGAGCTATCAGGCTGCGGTGCCGGAGGTGTTGCGCACCACGGCGCTGCCGTTGCCACCGCGTGCGGCGGTCGTGCCGCTCAGTCCGCGTGAGGCCGCCTACGCGCACCCTCGCCACGACGCGGCGTACTGGGCGGAGAGGACGCGCGGCATGAATTTTTCCGACGCCGATGAAATCGACACCGACCGCTTCAATCGCATTCTTTGGGAGGGCCTACGCGGCAACGTGCCTTTCCCCGAAACTCCCAACGCCGTCAAGCACGAAGATCGCGATCCAGACTGAGCGTGCTTCCTCTCGATTTGACACGTGGCATCCGTCGCTCGTAACGTGTCGAGACGGGGTTCCCAGCGCAGGAATCTCGGGCCGCTGCCGGGGAGAAGAGTTCAATGAGAACTAAACGCTGGCTGGCGATCGCATTTTCATTTCTTGTTCCGATCTTGATTGCCGCCGCGCTGCCGAATCTTTCGGTCCATTCCGGCGGCACGAATAGCCGCGGATTCGATCTCTCCGACCTGGATACGACGTGCAAACCGTGCGCCGATTTCTACCAGTACGCCACGGGTGGGTGGAGGCTCCACAATTCTGTCCCGCCGTCCTACGCCGACTGGGGACGCTTCACCGAGCTCGCCAACAAGAATGAAGAAACCCTGCATGACATTTTGGATGCCGCCGCGAAGGATCGCCACGCGCAGAAAGGATCGAACGAGCAGAAAATCGGCGATTTCTATGGCAGCTGCATGGATACATCCCGAATCGAGTCTCAGGGAATTAAGCCCATCCAGCCGGAGCTGGATCGGATCGCGGCGATATCGAGCCAGAGCAGCCTTCAGGCCGAGATTGCGCGCTTGCAGGGGTTCGGCGTGGATGCGCTGTTCGATTTTTCCTCGGAGCCGGACTTCAAGGACAGCTCGCAGGTGATCGGTGTGGCGTTTCAAGGCGGGTTGGGTCTGCCGGAACGCGACTACTACTTCCGCGACGATACCGCTTCGCAGCAGCTTCGCGACAAATACGTCGCGCACGTCGCGACGATGTTCGGTTTCCTCGGCGATTCGCGTGACGCCGCCGCGGCCGAAGCCAAAACCGTGATGGCCATCGAAAAGCAACTCGCGCAGGCTTCCTCGAAACCCGAAGACCTCCGCAATCCCGCCGCGAATTACAACCGCATGGATCGCGCGAGCCTCAAGAGTCTGACGACGCAGTTCTCCTGGGACTCTTACTTTCGTGAAGTCGGATTTCCGGACATCGGCGCCGTCAACGTCGGCCAGCCGAAATTTTTTCAGAGCTTCGATCAGATGCTTGGCACGGTGCCGCTCTCCGAATGGAAATCGTATCTGCGGTGGTGCCTGATCAACGCCGCCGCGCCGCGGCTCTCCTCGCACATCTTGGACGAGGATTTCGATTTTTACAGCCGCACGCTGGAGGGCGTGAAGGATCCCGAGCCGCGCTGGAAGCGGTGCGTCAGCGCCACGGACAATTATCTCGGCGAAGCGCTCGGCCAGAAATACGTGGAGAAGACGTTTCCGCCCGCAGCGAAAGCCGCGGCGCTGCAAATGGTGCACAACCTAATCGACGCGCTCCACGCGGACATCGAAACGCTGGATTGGATGGGGCCGGACACGCGCAAGCAGGCGCTGGCGAAGCTCGATGCGCTCACGCTGAAGATCGGCTATCCCGATAAATGGCGCGACTATTCCAGTTACGCTGTGACGCGCGATTCCTACGCACAGAATGCGTTTCAGGGCGCGCTCTTCGAGTTTCGCCGCAACCTCGCCCAAATCGGCAAGCCCATTGACCGCAGCGAGTGGGGCATCACGACTCCGAGCGTGAATGCTTACTACAATCCGACGATGAATGAAGTGGTGTTTCCCGCGGGCATTTTGCAGCCGCCTTTCTTCGATCCGAAATCGGACGAGGCGCTCAATTACGGCGGCATCGGCGCCGTCATCGGCCATGAGATGACGCACGGCTTCGACGATTCGGGCAGCCAGTTTGACGCGCAAGGCAATTTGAAGAATTGGTGGACGCCGGAAGATCGCCGGAATTTTGAGGCGCGCGCCGCGTGCATCGTCCAACAATTCGATGGATACACGGTTCAGCCGGGGCTGAACGAGAATGGCAAACTGGTGGAGGGAGAAAGCATCGCGGATCTCGGCGGCATCACCATCGCGCACGCCGCGTTTGAGAAAGCGATCGCGGGGAAGAACATCGCCCCGATCGACGGGATGACGGCCGACCAGCGCTTTTTCCTCGGCTGGGCGCGCCTCTGGGCGGACAACATGCGGCCCGAACGCGAAGTCCTGTTGACCAACACGGATCCCCACCCGATTTCCCGCTTTCGGGTGAACGGTCCGATGTCCAATTTGCCGGAATTCGCCTCGGCCTATTCTTGCAAGGCTGGCGACGCCATGGTGCGTCCTGCCAACGCCCGCTGCCGCATCTGGTAGTAGAAGCTCACGTTTCTATCTTAAGGCTCCACGCATGCTCGCACGGCCGGTGATCGGCCTGTTGCAAATTCTCGGGAAATGCGATGGAGGTTCCTTGAGCCGAATCGAACTTCCAAGGGAGTGCAGCGTTCGATCCAAGCAAGGTCACTTGTGAACCGCTTTGGGGCCGGACCGATTTCAGCGTGACCTGCGCGCCTGGCCATTGGGTCATAATCGCATATACGAATCTGCGGTCCTTCGACCTTGTGTAGCGAACCGAATCGCCTTCCGCCCAATCTGCGCCTTCGCGAGGGCGCGTCGCATAGATGGCTCCGCCGTTCACCGTCAGCCAACGACCCGCACCTTTCATCTGCCTGACGGCCTCGGGATGAAACTCACCAGACGCACTGGGACCCACGCCGATCATCAGGCCGCCTCCCTTGGCCACCGTATCCGCGAGGTTTTGAATGATCCACTGCGTGCCTTTGTACTTCGCGGAATTTGGTTCGTACGAGAAGTCGGTGCCCAGAGGATAGATACAGAACCACGGCTTGTCCGACGCTTCTTGCGATCCGGGAACCACGCGCTCCGGCGTGTAATAATCGCCGTAGTTTCCGATGCCGCGATTGCGCAGCATCACGTCCGGCTGCAGCTCGCGCAGTTTCATCAGCGTCTTTCGTAGCTCCGGCCAGACGCGCGGGCCGAGGTACATGTCCAGGCACAGCATGTCGATCTTGCCGTAGTTGGTCAGCAGTTCCACGAGTTGTGCGCGATGCCGCGCCATCATGCGCGTCACTTCCTGATCGGTGGGGTCCGCGACAAGGACCGGATGATCGCCATAGAACTGCCGCGTTCTCGCGATGTCGCTCGGCGTCTGCAACTTCGCCGAGGACGGCACCTGCAACGGATGCTGCACGTACGGACGGAAGTCCGCGGCATACCAATCCGGATGGGAAAAATAGAGATCGATTTTGATATCGCGCTGGTGCGCTGCGTCGCAGAGTTCCTTCACGATATCCCGGCGGAACGGGGTTTCCATAATCGAGTAGGCAAGATCACAGGATTCAATCGCCGGCCCCGGGGGAGCTGTCCAGTTCGCGCGGCTCTTGACCCGTGTCCTGGTGTTGAACATCGAGAAGCCCTCATGGTGCTTCGTGGTGAAGGCAAACATCTTCATACCGCTTTGTTTGAACGTTTCCATCCACTCACTTGCGTCGAAGCCCGCGGGGTTCCAGGTTTTGTATAGATTGTTGTAGTTCTGCCTGTCGTCGAACGACATCGTTAGGAAAGGCCACGACTCCGCGCCCCGATGCCATATCGAATAGATGCCCCAATGAATCCGGGCGCCGAATTTCATGTCTTGGAACGCTTCGTAGGCGCTGGCCGGAGCCCAGTGGTAGCCTTCCATCGGCGGATTTTCGATGTAAGCATCGTTTGCCAAGGACGATGCCGGAAATCCTTGCGCTGGTTGTGGAGATTGCGCCCGGCCGGGACGGGCGTAGAGTGCCGCGAACGCTGCGGCCGACGCGAGAAAGTCTCTTCGATTCATGGCGCGGTTCTCCCGACCCGCATCGATCGGGGCTCTCCTTAGCGGCTACTCCTTCAGCGTCACCCTGGTGGCTTTTTCCTGCGCGTTGATGACCAACTCCGCCGCGAGCAGGCACTGATCCTGGTCCTGGGCGACGTGCGTGCGATTCACGACGTCCGCCACAAATTGCGGCCCGAACGGCAGGGGCATGTTGTTGCAGTCGATGTAACGCGCCTGTTGCTTGTCCACGTGGAAGAGATTGTTCCCCTGCCGGCTCTCCGCCACATTCGTATATTTGCGGACTTCGATGTAGCCATCCGTGCCCAGAATGAAGAGCCGCCCGTCTCCCCAGGTGCCCAAGCCGTATGGCGTGAACCAATCCAGCCGTACGTAACCAAGACCGCGGTCGCCGCGCAAGACCATATCGCCGAAATCCTGGAACCGCGGATGGTCCGGATGCCGCACATTCGCTACCTGGGACTCCACGACTTCGGCCTGCTTCGACCCCGTGTAAAACAGAAATTGATCCACCTGGTGTGAACCGATGTCGCAGAGAATTCCGCCGGCCTGGTCGGGATTCCAGAACCAGTCCGGCCGCCCGGATGCGCCACCGGCGTCGCCTCCCGGCCTCTGAGAAATCTGATGAGGCGCAATATTAATGGTCTGAATCACTTTGCCGATCGCGCCTTGTTGGACCAGCACCCCGGCGTAGACGGACGCTTTCACTTCGAGGCGTTCGCTGTAGAGGATGCCGTAGATTCGTTTGGTCTCCGCGATGGTTTTCCGCACGGCGGCGAGTTGCTCCAGCGTCGTCATTCCCGGCTTATCCGCCAGATAATCCTTACCGCTTTTCATGACCCGGATTCCGAGCGGTGCTCGTTCATTCGCGACCTGTGAGCTGAGCACCAGTTGGATCGAAGGGTCGTTCACGATTTCATCTTGCGTCTTTACGATCTTCACATCGGGAAAGCGCTTGGTGAAAGCCGCGAGCTTGTCGTCTTCGCCGCCCCAGGCCGCCACCAGTTCACCACCGCCGCGCTGTATCGCGCCGACCATGCCGTAAATGTGGTCGTGGCTCATGCCCCACACCGCGAATTTGATGTGGTACTTCGGCGCTTCTTCGGTCTGCGCCGGGAGCGCAGCGCTTTCGATCACGCGCCCTCGTTCACCACTGAAAGCCATCGTTTCTCCCGGCAGCCCCGCCATCATCGCCACCGACCCCATCAATCCCGTGTGCTTCAAGAAGTCGCGCCGCCCAGTAGATTTCATCGCCTAGTTCTCTCCGCCGCGCTGCTCAAAGAATCTTCAAACCGACGCGAATCTATTATCTTCCGGGCACAGTTGTAAAGGGAACGCAACTAACGATGGCTCAACCGAGAGGCGGTGAACTGCAGTAAAAACGAATGAAGGGAGATGGTAGGCCCGTGCGGGCTCGTTTATCCTGAGTGGCGTCGAAGGGCTTGCCCTGAGTCCACCAAGGGAACCGCAGGCCCCTGCCGTGTCTACGGGCCGTAAGCACGTAGTTCCGGCAATTTGAAAAGCGTCGGGGACTGACTAGGTACGAAGAAGCACGGCGAAGGTAGAGCTCCTACCGCTGAAGAAATTCCAGATCTCTCAACACTCGTCTGAGCTATCGAAGTGAAGCCCCGATGGGAATAAAAACCCGCACCCTTCACGAACGGCGCGAAGGATGCGCCACCCGAAAATTCAGGCCAATCTCAAACGGTGTGCCACCCGCCGGTTTGATTCGTGCAGATCAGGGGCAGGCCGCCACTTCCTTGAGTCAGCCGTTTAATTAAGATGAGTGCGATCCTGATCGTTTGCCCACCGCGTTTGCCCGGCTCAAGCGCCGGCGAGAGAAAGTTATAGCTTCTGCTTGCTGATGGCCTTCAGGCGCGGCAGAAGCACCAAGTCGGCCGCTTCCTCGGCATCCCTGAGAAGCGTCTTGCGCGGCGTGCCTATCTGCGCACGCATCTTAAGGCTGCGAGCAAAATCAATGAGCTGGCTTGCGCGGACGGCCACAGGAAAGTCGGACGGGATTTCTCCAGCGGTGATCCCATCCCGGAAACGACCTTCCACCAGCGCCACGACACCAGAAGCAGCGTTCTGCAGAAATTTCCGGACCTCAGCGTCGTCCACAAGCGGCGCGACGCACAAGAGAAGACATCCCCGAGCTGATCCTTTCTCGGTCGCAGTTTCGACAACGTGCTTCAGGAAGCGGGCGAGAGATTCGCGAAGCGTCTGCGGCGACAGCAGCGCCTTGGCGGCGAGAGCGCCTTTCTTCTCCGCATAATCCTTGAGGACGCGCAAGAATAGCGTCCGCTTGTCGCCGAAGACGGCATACAGGCTCGGCCGTCCCACGCCCATCCCGGCGACGAGATCGTCGATCGTCACTCCGTCGTAGCCCTTCGACCAGAATACCTGGGTCGCCTTCTCCAGGGCGTTTCTCTCGTCGAAGCTGCGCGGCCGTCCGCGCGGCCTAGCGGCATTTTGAAACATTTAGTTCAAAACTCCTTGACAATTGTCATCGCACCAATTTATAACCGAATAGTTCGAAATTATCAAACTGGCACTGGCCTCGCGGGGCCCTCACGACTCGACCTTCACCCTTCACCACGGAGACGATTATGGAACATTCGATCGCGCTTGTCACCGGCACCACCTCAGGGCTCGGTTATGCGGCAGCCAGCCTGCTCGCAATCAAGGGCTACCGCCAGGTCATCGTCACCGGCCGCAGCCTGGCCCAGGTCCAGAAAACGGCCGCTCAACTCGCGGCTGAGACCAAGACAAAGGTTTTCACACCGCTGGAGCTGGATCTGGACTCGCCGTCCAGCGTTCAGTCCGCCCTCGCCGAGCTGGTCAAGCGGGGTCAGCCGATCGATTTCCTGCTGCTCAATGCAGGGATGGTCCCGGGTAAGAAGCGCGTGATCACTGCGGCGGGCTTCGAGGCTTCTCAGGCCCCGCTGATCGGCCATCATCAACTGACTGTCGGTTTGCTCCGCGCCAACCTGCTGAGCCCCAACGCGCGGATTGTTATCGCCGGTGCGGAGCCTGCCCGAGGGGGCGTCCCCATGTTCAAGTACACCGACGTGCCAGCCTTCGCGGCCAAATACCACCAGGGTGACCGAACCGCCGCTGTGGAAGCCCTGATTCACAACGGGCCGAACGTGAAGTACGTGCCCAACAATGCGTATGCCGACGCGAAGCTCATTATCGCTTGGTGGGTCGCGGCGCTGGCGCGCAGGCTACCCTCCGGCATGGCCGTGTACGCTGTCTCGCCCGGTGGGGCGACCGCCACCAAGGTGGTGCGAAACGCTGGCCCGTTGTTGAAGTATCTGTTTATCCCAATCGTGAACCTTATTCCCGGCATGAATCAGACGCCGGAGACCGCGGCCCGTCGGTACCTCCAGGCGTCGGAGTTCGGAACCGACGTCTCAGGGCAATTCTTCGCCTCGGCTCAAGGGAAGTTCTCAGGCCCAATTGAGGCGCAGCGCCAGCCACACCTCCACGATCGCGCCAGCCAGGAAGCCGCCTGGCAGGCCGTCGTCAAGGTCTCCGGCGTGGATTTCTCTTCCGCAGCATCCTTGAGCGCGGCGCCCTGAAGGAGCGCCGGTCGCGGCTGAACTGATTCCGGTAACCGGAATCAGTTCGCGATTGCGCCGCCGCGTGCTCGTTCACGGGGTCTTACGGTATTTTGAAATAACTAGTTCAAAAATCCCTTGACCGCAGCCTCCGCGCCTGATTATCATACCAAACAGTTCACAATCAGCAAGGCAACCTAAGCTCGGGAGGAGAATACACATGGAACGGTACGAAGGTAAAAAGGTGGTGATTATCGGCGGCACGAGCGGCATGGGGCTCGCGACGGCGAAGATGCTCCTCGATGGGGGTGCGCGTGTTCTGGTGACTGGTCGCTCGAAGGCTGGACTGGAATCGGCGCAGAAAGAGCTTGGAAAGGACGCCATCGTGGTTTCGAGCGACGCGCGGTCGTTGACGGAAATCGACGCCCTCGCCTCTCGGGTGAAGGCCGAGTTCGACACCTTCGACCTGCTCTTCGTCAACGCCGGGTTCAGCATCCGAGCGCCTCTTGAGAGCATAACCGAGGCTGTCTATGACGAGATGTTCAACTTGAACACCAAGGGACCGTTTTTCGCGGTGCAGAAGCTCGCGCCGCTAATAAACCGGGGAGGCTCTATCGTCTTCACGACCTCGATCGCCAACGTCAAGGGAATGCCGGGCAACGCCGCATACGGAGCCGCCAAGGCTGCGCTGCGATCATTCGCTCGGACGCTCGCCGCCGAGTTGCTTCCTCGCGAGATTCGCGTCAACGCGGTGACGCCCGGCCCCATCGACACGCCGATCTTGGGCAAGATGTTTCCCGATAAAGACATGGCCGCCCAGCTTAGGGAGAAGATGACCGGCATGGTTCCCATGAAGCGCTGGGGGACGTCGGAGGAAATCGCCAAGGCCGTCCTCTTCCTCGCGTTCGATGCGACCTTCACGAACGGCGCCGAACTGCCGGTCGATGGGGGTTGGTCGCAACTGTGAAGGCAGTACGCGAAGAGCAGGGGAAACTTCGTCGCGCGCTCGCGACCGTAACATTATCACTTTGCTCTTAGGCGCATGGGCCATGTACTGCACCGCGACAGCCGCCTTGTGATCTATACCGTCGATGCCGACGCCCGCCCCGTCGTCGCTCTGGATACCGTCGATATCAGCCTCGACCGGCTGTCCGATGCCGATTTCAAGAAAGCGCAGGCACTGATCGAGGACATCCGTCATCCCGGGCCGCTGAAAGCCTGGTACCGGGAACTCGTGAACAACGACAGCGAAGACAATCGCGGCTATGCCGTCAGGCTCGGCAACAACAATGCGGCCGATAGCTATCTTTGCGACGTCTTTCGCGGCGCCTTCTCCTCGGCCCCGGCGGCGGTCGGCAAGCTCGACAGCCTTGTCCGCCGGGCCGCCGGACTGCCCGGGCGGAAAATCTGAAATCTTTTCTGCTGCAGAATCACAGGCCGATCATGCGGGCGAAGTAGTTGGGCGCGTCTAGGACAACAATAATTAAGACTATCGCGGATGAACGCGCACCCAAGACAGCTTTGCCGACATCGGGCCCCGTCCTTCGATTTGGCGGGTGTTTTCTTCGAGTTCTTCCTGTAGTTGAATTACAACGTAGGATCAATCCACAGCAAGCCTAAATCTCGGAATCCCACCACCAGAAAAACAGTTTCAGCGGTACGGAGAGCGGTACGGAAATTTTGCAACGCGGGTCACGAAAAACCGCTAAGCACATCGAAATGACAGGAATAAAGTGGTAGGCCCGT
>CAWCYS010000095.1:0-87523 GCA_963799715.1 Terriglobia bacterium
CAGCTATACACCGTTTCTTGAGAACTTCAAATCGCCCACCCCGCAGCGGGTGGAAGGGATGAACTATCTCTGCCCATCCCCAAGGCGAACTGTGAACAAGTGCAGTCTGCTCTGACCGTCGGGATGCCCAGCTTTCTCATCCCCCCGTCCGGCTTGGGGATTTCCACCCGCCTCACCGGTTGCGGCTTATAGGTCCCACTCAGCAACTGTTCCCGCAAGGTCGGCCAGTGCTCCTTCAGGTAACCCGGTAGATCGTGAACGGTCATCCCGTCCACTCCCGGACTCCCCTTGTTGGCCTTGACGCGTCGCAATGCTTCTTTGAGGTTTTCTCCCTCGACCACCTCCTCCATCAACCGTTCGGTCTCGGCCGGGCTTTCCGTCCCGCGCTTCGCCACGAGCGCTTCGGTCCCTCCCTCGACAGTCCCCGGAGCTTCACTCCGCTGCGCTGCCGGAAAGGCCAGTTCGTACTGGATTTTCTGCCGCTCTTCGCTCATGAGTCGCGCTGCTTACTCGCCCTTCCCTTCAAGTCTTGCGACACCGTTCGGGCCTTCCCCACTCGCGTGAGTACTATGCCCTCTGCTGACTTCTGCTCGTGGGTCAGAGCACCTTGCGATGCCCTCAGTCGCGAATCCGCGACCACGAGCAGACCTCCCGAGGTAATCTCGACCGCCTTCCGTGCACCGCCGCCGAATCTACGCTCTGCGCCTTTGATGGAAATGGGCTTCGCGATCACCGGCCCGCTCGCCCGACGCTCACGCCTCCTATCCGGTTTTTGTTCATCGGCTCGCACGTTTGCTCCACGCTTCCTTCCGACCCCGCCTCACGACGACGCCTCTGCGCTTCGCTAACCCTTCACCTCCATCAGGTTGGGTAGAGGACTTTCACCTCCAAGCTGTCGAGCATGCTCGGCACACCGGGTATCGCACAGGTACGCGTGTTTTGCGTTCCTGTGCGGCTTTTCACCTCCGCGCTAATAAACATCCGAATGCCGTTCGTACTTGGGAAGAACCGCGGAGGATCACAAGCTACGCGTACGTGCTACCTCCCGGCTACCCGCTCTGGTATACTCGACGCAGGTTCCGCAACATGAGTTCCCCAAATGATGGCTTGATTCGCGATATTGTCCGCCGCATTGTTGACACGGTGCAGCCGGAGAAGGTGATTTTGTTCGGCAGTCAAGCGCGGGGCGACGCCCGGCCGAACAGCGATTTTGACGTGCTGGTGATCAAGCAGTCCGATGAGCCGCGATACCGCCGCTCCATTCCCCTTTACGTGGCTCTGGCCGATCTGCCGGTGGAAGTGGAAGTGATGGTCTACACGCCGGAGGAGGTGGACGAGTGGAGTCAAGTTCCCCAGGCATTTGTAACCACCGCCGTGCGAGAGGGGACCACGATTTATGAAAGACGCGGCTGAGCTTTGCCGCGGGCTGCTCCGCAAAGCCAGGAGCGACCGCATCGCCATGGAAGCCTCGCTGGCGGCCCAAGCCTTCGATGCGGCATGTTTTCATGCCCAGCAAATTACTGAAAAGTGCCTGAAAGCCTTTTTGGCTTATCGTCAGGTGGGGTTTCCGTACACTCACAACTTAAGCAAGTTGATTGAGAAAGGGGCGGAGATTGATCCTGCGTTCCGCTCACTTCTGCCTACCGTTGCGCCCCTCACGCCCTATGCCGTGGAGTTGAGATACGATGACTCCTTCTGGCCCACGCAGCAGGTGGCCGAAGAAGCGCGGGCGTCGGCACTGGCCGTTTATCAGTTCGTTTTTGACCGCTTACCCCCGGACATCCGGAAAGCCGCAGAATGACGCCCGCCCCGGTTCACCGCGCGGCACTTCTGCAAGAAAGGTAAATGCTAAGGATACTTTTGCGAGATGCACCAATTTGTTGTAGCACTGGGCTTTAGCCCGCCATGTGCCGCCCTAAAGGGTGGCGCTACTCGATTGTCAAATTCTTTACTGGAACAGAATCCAGTCGAGCGGTGTCTTTCTATGTATGGAATTGCGACCTCATTTATGCTTTGTGGCGCTGACTGTCGTCGCCTTTCTGCACGGCGCCGAGTTATCAGGCCAGGACGGACTGCAACTCTTCCATAAAATGCAGGCCGCTTTGGGAGGCGCCGAAACGATCGCCTCAGTCCGTGATTTTGAGGAAACTGTGAGCGCGGAAACCTGGAAGAACGACACGGTACGAAAGCGAGTACGCTTCATCCGGCCGAGCTATCTCCGCATCGACCAGGTTGGCCCCGGCGACACCTATGTTCTTTACTTTAATGGCACTTCCGGTTGGGAAATATTGCCCGGCAAGACCGTCGCGGACCTCGTCGGCGGCGAGTTGCGGTTCGCGCAAGGCTACCTGCGCGGCTTAAAGTTGAATTTTTGGCTCGCCGACCGCGACCCCGCTAACGTGTTCACATCTTCAGCGCCTGATGTCATCACCATCGCGACAAAGGGCGACCCGTCACACCAAGACGAGATCACGCTCGACCCTGTTACATTTCTGCCGGTGAAACAAACCGGGATTTCGCTTGCTGACCCCAATCACCCTGTGCCCAGCGAGGCAAGGGTTGAGCAATGGCGGACCATTGACGGAGTGAAGTTTCCGGGACGCGTGTCCAGTTTTCACAGTGGCAAGAAGGTGGCTGAGATCACAGAGGAAGAGATAAGGTTGAATAGCGGAATCAAACTAGAGGACCTCGCCGCCAAGCCGGTAGATCTCAAGCCCGTCATGAGTCGATAAGGAAAGAACTGGTGCCTCCCCCGAGTCAGCCAGCAATGGCTAGAGCATTTTTAATTTAAGTGTATACAGCGCGGCGAAGCCGGAACCAAAGACGTGCCACGGCCGTCCCGGCCGTGCTCGGGCACGGGCGGGACGCCCGTGGCACGAAATCTTCGCGCGGCAACAACGTCCTAGCGGCTGGTGCTACAAGGATATGTAAGCACTTAAATCAAAACCGCTCTAGCGCGGACCTGTCATTCAGGTTCGCAGGTTTTGTCTGCCAACTCGGGACGAACCGCAGACCTCCAGAACAGCTCAGCGCCACGCTTGCTTCTTCCTTCACCCTTTATCCTTTACCCTTTAAAACCTCGTCCACCGCCTCTTCGAAAACCTGCAACGACTCGCGCAGCGCGTCTTCAGCGATGGTGAGGGGTGGGGCGATCTTCAGGCACTCGCCGCTGGCGGCGACGGGCGCGAACATCAGCACGCCCTTTGTGGAAGCAGGCGACATTGATCCGCACCGCCGTGTCGGGGTCAGGAGTCTTCGAGCCGGGTTTCACCACTTGAATTCCCGCCACCAGGCCTTTGCCCTGGAGGCATCCCAGCGCCTGGGGATGCTTTTGGCGAATACGCTCGCAGTTCGGGGATCAGGATCTCGCCCATGCGCGCGGCGCGCTCCGCCAGGTTCTCTTTTTGGATGATTTCCAAATTCGCAATCGCGGCGGCGACCGGCAAGGGCGAACCCGAGTGCGTGGAAGTCATCGAGCCGGGGGGATAGAGACCCATGATGTCCTCGCGCCCGATGACGGCGGAAATCGGCAGCGACGAGGAGATGCCCTTGCCGCAGGCGATCAGGTCAGGACGGACGCCGTAATGTTCAAACCCAAACATCTTGCCGGTGCGGCCGAAGCCCGCCTGCACTTCGTCGTAACACATCACGATGTCGTGCTCGCGGCAGAGCGCCTGGAGTTTCTGCGCATACTCGACCGGCAGGAAATCCGGCCCGCCGCCTTGATAGGTTTCCGTCATCACCCCGGCGATGTCCTGAGGCTTCACGCCCTTTTCGGCCAGCGTCTCGAGGAAAAGATCAAACGAGATGTTTTCATTCTTGTAACCATCCGGGAACGGCACTTGCACAAAGGTGCGGTCGCGATCGACCATCCACTCCTTCGCCTTCTCCGAGCCGCCGGCAAGCTGCGCGCCCATGGTGCGTCCGTGAAAGGCGTAGTTAAAGGTCACGAAGTATTTCTTATGCGCGCCGTGTTTGGCCAGGGCGTAGGTTTTCGACAACTTGATGCAGTTCTCGGTGGCCTCGCTGCCCGTGCTCATCAGGAAGACCCGGTATTTCTGCGGGTCCGGCGAGAGGGCGCGGAGCATCTCCGCCAGCCGGGCGCGCTGCTCGTGCACGAACACATACGACGCCAGCAGCCCGCGGTCAATCACCTCGCGCAGCGCGGCGCGGATTTCCTTGCGCCCGTGCCCGGCGTTGGTAATCAGCACGCCGCTGGACCAGTCGATCCAGCGGTTGCCCCAGCGGTCGCTGACGATGAAGTCTTCCGCCTTGTCCCACACAATGGGCGGCTGACCCATCATCGAGCGGGGTTCCGACTCCTGCAACGCGGCGAAGATCGGCAAAGACTCCGGCACCGGCAGCTTGGTTTTGATGCTGCGGTATTTCGTTTCCACCTTCGGGACATCAACAGGGGTCAAATCGTAGATTGCCATGTTCTCTCCTGAAAGCAGTGGATAGTGGTTAGTGGCTAGTGGTTAGAACGCGCAGCTTGCCGCCTTCTATTAACCAGGAAGCAAAGAATTTCTCACAGAGGCCACAGAGATAAGGCACAGAGGCCGCAGAGAGTCGAGATTTTCTCTGTGTACTCTGTGGTCAAACGGTTCGATGCTCCATCGGTAAGAGACTCTGTGAACTCTGTGAAACGCTCTTAAGTCTGCCCTCGCTTATCGATTTCATGAATAGTGCAGACCGGCCCGACTTCTCACTCGCTACTAACCACTGCCTTTCTCAATGTGCGGTGGTCGCCATAGATAATACGTACCGGCGCGGCGTCCGCCAGGATCGAGGCGCGCGCCGCCTCCACCACCAATTCATTGATATAACTGTTGGCGGGAGTGGCAATCAGGCCTTGGGCGTCCACTTCGTGGATCAATTCCCGGCGCTTGGCGAGCGCCGCCTCCGGCGCCAGTCCGGCCGCCGCGCTTTCCAGGCGATGGATGGCGTGGGTAATTCCCGCCACGGATTCGTACCCGTAACCAATCGGTTTATAGCCCGGCCCCTCCCAGGGAACGAGGCGGTAGAAGTCCGGGCTGACGTAATTGTATTTCGACCCTCCCGGGCCGATGTCTTGCAGGTACGAATAGGCCACGCCGCGATAATGGTCGTCGTGGAAGATGAGTCCCGTCTGGTCATTCCCTTCGCAGTACAACACCATTCCCTGATCGTTGCTCCCGGCGGCGGCATCGGGATAGCCCAAGCCATTGACCACCGAAAGCAGGGCGCCGTTTTCCCAGGTCACGCGGCCGTGCGACCACAGGAAAGCCTCGTTGCCATTGGGAAATTTCCCCTTCACGCCTTTGAGCGAAACTTCCACCGGCTTCAATCCCGTGATGAAGTACACCAGGTCCACGTAATGGCACCCGATGTAGGTAAACGGGTCAGTGCGGTCGCAGGTGAACCAGTTCTGGAAATTCGAGTGGCGATAGTAGTACGGCTCAATGAGTTTGGCCTCGCCCATGGCAAACGCGCCGAACTGCCCCAGCGCATAACTGCGTCGCGCCATGAGCGACCGGCGATCGAAGCGTTTGTGGTACTCCACTCCCACGAAGCGCCCCTTTTCGAGCGCCAGTTTTTCGATTTCCACCGCTTGCTCATATTTGAGGACCAATGGCTTCACGCACAGCACGTTCTGGTCATGTTCCAAGGCATACTTGACCACCGAGTAGTGAAGATTGTCGGGCATGGCGACAACCACCATGTTGCCCGGAGCCATCCCCGCGATGACGTCCTTATAGAGATCGGAAAACTGCGTCGTCAGCGGGCACGGAGAACGATGGATGCGGCGTGAATCCTTGTCCGGGAAAAGCTTCGTGGAACTCCGGGTTCTCTGCTAGAGCTTTTAGAGGAGCAGTGTTCAAAGCGCAGATATCGATTTTGCGGACGACTCCGATCCTTTCCAGGTGGTACAAAGAGGGCAGAAGCAGATCGAAGGTAATCATTCCTCCGCCCACAATCGTTACGTCGAGACTCAATGCTTGTGCGGCCACGGGCGCACTCCCTCCCAGTTGGGATGAAAGGCATTCCGAACCAAGGCAAAAGACATACTGAATTCGCGCGAAGAGCGTTGGACCAACTCGTTAGTTGTGGCCCTCTTCATTCCATCCTTCATGGTCCTGCCAGTCCATGATGCGGAGGTGCTTCTCTTCACGGGGAAGTTCGGCGAATGTTTCCTTTTCTCCGTCAGGATTGGGATTGATAAATCCAGGTCGCTTCCTGTCTCAGCGCCGCGGCTTCACCGCTCAGGTGGACCACGAAGTTTTCATATTTGTAAGGGGCGGATGGAGCCCCCGCACCGTAGACTTGGTCGGCCAGCACAATGGTCTGGGGATCAATTGCCTTTTGCTTCAGCAAAGCCGGCAGGCTTTGATCGCGAACCAATTCGCCGTGCGGTGGTCCACATGCCGCTCATCGGGACCGGTCAGCGCGATCATCGCCGGGTGAAAATTGGTGATGACTTGCCGGATCGCTTCAACGACCGCGTCGCGCGCATACGGTAGGTGGGCTTATAAATGTTCGCATACGGCGCGTGATCGCAGGCGAGATAAATGGAAAGGAACGGGTTGGAAGAATCCTTGTGGTCAAACCAGATGGCCCCCGAGCCTCCATCCGGCTCCCCCCCGCCCCCCCCCCCCCGCCCGCCCCCCGCCCCCCCTCGCCCCCGGCCCGCCCCCGTTCCACACGGTAAGTGCCTGGGGTTTGTGTGGAGGGAATAGCCCACGCGTTGGCAGCCACCTTCTGCGTGGCGCTGGTAGCAAGGTCAATCCGGGAAACGAGCGTGCCGGAGTACACTTCCTTACCCGTCGAATCCATAATGCGCGCCTGAAGGGAGGTTCCGCTCCAAGCTTCGTCCCCGGGATTCTTCAAGGTGGCAACGATCTTCACTGTGTCTCCCGGACGATAAAGCGTATGCGAAGGGTCCACTCGCAGGGCTGCCGAGATCTGCCCCGGCGCATAGAATTCCCGGTACTTGGAAAAGTCCATAAAAGAATTGTAGGGATGAGTGAAGTCGCGGCTGTAAGGCTTGGGCAGGTCGCGGTCCCAAGTGCGCACAATCGCCTGCGGGCTGAATTGCATGTCGTACAGCCTGGTGCGGTCAGCATTCCACAGCGCCACGGTGTAAGTATCGACTTCCGGGGGAAGGATTTTTTCCTCGCCCAGATTTGCGCCCGCGCCCATCACCTCTCGCTGCTTACCGCTCAAGAAGGTTGCCGTCCCGGCGGCCATCATGGGGATGTTAACCGCATTTCCGGCCGGAACATCCAAATGCTCGCGCAGCACCCTGATCGCCAGGTCGGGGTTCTCGTGCCCTTTCTCGGAAAAAAGTGATATCCAGGGATAATTTGCGTTCGAGAATTCGACGCGCAAACCTTTCATCTCGGTGTCCGACAGATTTTCGATCCCCACCTCGCATTTGATCGGCTCGCCCACGTTGTAAATGGTCTTGTCGAGGGTCACGCGCGAAATTCTCACCAGTTTCTTGTACACCACGAAGCCCCGCACTTTCTTCCTGACCTCGGGAAGGTGCTGGATGCGGTCTTCGACGTGTAGGGTGAGAGTGTAAAGGCCGGTGGGCGCCTGCGGGGGAATCGGCCACCCCACCTGAAATTCCTCCACGCCGGGCTTCGCTTCCGGGAGGCGGTCCATCTCCACGCTGGTGCTCGACGGTCGTCCCGTAGTATTGGATTTCGGCAAAAACCACATAGCGTTTCGGCTGGCCCGTGAGCCCGTGCACGGTGGCGTGAATGTAAGCCAGCGTGCCGCTGTTAAATCCTGTATCCATGGGCCCGCCCTCGACCGAAATTTCCGCCCCCCAAAGCGGCCTGCTGATCAGGAAAAGAACTCCTGCCATCGCAGTCCACCACACCTTTCTCTGGATCATCTCTTCTTCTCCTTGTCCCCGGGTGGGATGCCCGTATTATTGCTGGTACTTTTGGCCAGTTCAAATTAATTCGTGTGGTACCCCTTGCACTGCAGGCCGCCGCATTTAGAATGTGCCCACACTATAAACTCGTGAAAAACCCAGGCCTTCCATTCCGCCGCCCAAGTACCCGTGAGAGTTTTACGTGTGTTCGCAGGAGCCGCTTTGCTGGCCGTGTTATCGGCCGGCGGCAGCATGGTTCTCCGCCACCGGCCCGTGCTTGCGGAAAGCTCGCGGGGGGCGGATGCCGGCGTGGGCGCGAATGCCTTGCCCAGCGCCAGTGGAGCTTCGCCCGGCCCCTCCTGGCACGACAGCCTGGGCGATGGCTTCCCTGACAGCGCTCGCCTTGACAGCGCCCAGGACCGTGAGAACTTCACCCGCTGGTTCACCTTCCTGGCGGAAACGCAGTACTACGCGCCTACGCCCCGGACGCGGGCGGAGGTTCAGGACTGCGCGGCGCTGGTTCGCTTCGCGTACCGGAACTCGCTGGTGGCCCACTCGCCGGCATGGCGTGAGGACGCCGGGCTTCCTTACGATCCGGGCTTTGGGGACATCGCGAAATACCATTATCCCTACGGGCCGCTCGGGCGGGCGCTGTTCCGCAGCCGGCCCGGCCCCGTTGCTCCGGGGGATCTTGCGCAAGGCGCTTTCGTGGAGTTTGCCGACAGCGCCACGCTCCTTCGTTACAATACGTACCTGATTTCGCGCGACGTCCGCGCGGCTCGAGCCCGGCGACCTGCTGTTCTTCCACCAATCCGTGCAGCGCGAGCCTTTCCATACCATGTTGTTTGTCGGAAAGTCGTACTACCAGCCGCAGGGCTCGGATTGGATCGTTTATCACACCGGCGACCTGAATGGCCACCGCGGCGAGATTCGCGAGGTGCAGGCGGGAACCCTGCTCGAACATCCCGACCTGCATTGGAGGCCGCTGCTCAGTAATCCGAATTTCCTGGGAGTCTACCGGCTGGAAATTTTGCGTTGACACTCCGATGAATACCGGCAACGCCAAATCGACGCCGTTCCCCGCGAGTGCCCCCAGCGGCGCAAGCCACGCGTGAATCGCGCCGGATGGGCCCTGGCGGTGATGTTCCTCTTCGTGGGCCTGTTCACCGCGCCGCCAGCCGCACTCGCCCAGGAGGGAACCGCCTCCACGGAACCGTCATTTTCCGTCTCCTCGCGCCAGACCTACGCGCCTTCCCAGCAACCGAAAATCTGGATCAGCTTTCGGCAGGTCGATCACCTGGACTTCCGCGTCTATCGCGTCAAGGACCCCATCCAGTTTTTCTCCAAGCTGAAAGACGCCCATTCCTTCGGCAGCGAAAAAGCGGAACTGGCGCGGGAGAAAACCTGGCTCGAGCGCTTTCACGAATGGAAGCGTGACTTGCGCGCGAGCATCCGCGACTTCTTCCGCTCCCAATTGCGCTTCGAAACGCGCTGGCAATACCACTCCGCGCGCGTGCAGGAGCGAAAGCTGCAACGCATTCCCCTCGATGTCACCTCCTACGCCCAGGTGCCTCTTCTGAACCGCGAGCAACTGGCGCTCGGCTGGCGCGAGATGGTGCCCAAAACGCGCGATTCCGAGTACCAGGAAATCCCCGTGGATGTGCACGACAAGGGTTTATACCTGGTCGAAGTGGCTTACCACGAGCTGCGCGCGTACACCTTGCTGATGGTCACCGACCTGGCGCTGGTTTCGAAAACCGCTCCCGGCCAGGTGCTGCTCTTTGTGGTGCGCCGCGACTCCGGCACGCCGGTGGAGGGCGCCACCGCCGTCGTCTTCAATAATCATCAGGAGTTGGCGCGCGGCACGACGGATGCTTCCGGCGTGTTTCAATCCACTTTCCAGGAAATCAAAGTGGATAACTCGATAATGGTGGCTACAGTGGGCCAGGACGTGGCGGCCACCAGCGTCGAGCCTTTTTTCTTCTTCGACACTTCCGCCACGGATTACGTGGGGTACATCTACACGGACCGGCCCGTCTATCGCCCCACCCATGAGGTGAATTTCAAAGGCATCGTGCGCGCGCGGATGGGCGGCAAGTTCAGCTTGGACGTGCCGGGCCCGCTCACGGTCGAGGTGACCGACACCAATCAAAAGACCATCTATCAACAGAAGCTGGAACTGTCCCCCTTCGGCTCCTTCCATGGCACGCTGACCCTCAGCCCGCTGGCGGCGCTCGGCACCTACGGCATTACCGCGCACATCGGCGACAAGCAGTCTTTACGGATCATTCGAAGTGCAGGAATACAAGAAGCCGGAGTTTGAGGTGGCGGTTTCCACCGACAAGGCGCGTTATCTCCAGGGTGAGACGATCCAGGGCACCATCAGCGCGCGCTATTATTTTGGCGCGCCGGTCTCGAACGGCCACGTGAAGTACTCCATTTTCCGCTCCGGCTATCAGTTCCCTTACTGGCGCATCCTCTGGGGCGACGAGGAGTATGAAGGTGACGAGGGCGAAGGGAATTTCAACGAGGATTACTTCGGGCAGGAGATCAGCCAGGGCACCGGCCAATTGGACGCGGACGGCGTGCTGCACGTGACTTTGCCCACCGAGATCGACGCCCACAAGCGCGATTATCGCTATCGGATTGAAGCGCACGTGACCGACGCCAGCAATCGTGAAATCATGGGCGGGCGCGGCGTGACCGTCACCTACTCGACGGTCGTCGTGCTCCTGGAGACCGACCGTTACGTTTACGCGCCCGGGCAGCAGGCGGATGTCATCGTGCACACCTTGGACTACGACTCGAACCCCGTCTCCACCAGCGTTCAGTTGACGTTTGAAGGCCACCGCGCGTGGGGGTCGATCCAGACCTCCGGAAGTTCTTCCCAAGCCAGCGTTACCACCGATGCCCACGGCGTGGCCCACTACACTTACACCGTTCCCAAGTTGCCCTGGCTCACCGCTTCACGCCAGCAGCTTCGACCGCAATCAGCGTGAAGCAACCTTCTCCACGGGCCTGTGGATTTCCAACGTGGGGACCGTTGGAGAAGAGGGCGTGATGCGCCGCGTTGACATCTATCCTGACAAGCATTCCTACAAGCCGGGTGATACGGCGCACGTGTTGATCGCCACCCATGCGCCAGGGGCGCAGGTTTTGGTGACCACCGAGGGGCAGCAGGTTTACACCTGGTCGCTGCACCCTGCCGCCGGCGATTCGCTGACTGTGGACATTCCCATTGAGGAGCGCTTCGAACCCAATTTCTTTCTTAACATCGCGTTCGTGAAGAACGAACAACTCATTGAGGGCTCGAAGAATATCTCCGTGCCGGCGGCGGAGAAAGTTCTGAAAGTCACCGTGGAAACCGACAAGCCGGAGTACCGGCCCGGACGAGAAGGTTACCTACACCGTCACCGCGCAAGACGCGCAGGGGCATCCGGTGAGCGCGGAATTGAGCTTGGGCGTGGTGGATGAAGCCATCTACGCGATCCGGCCGGATACGGTGCGAGCCTCCCGAGAAAGTCTTCTACGCGCGCGCCTGGGACAAAGTCATTACCCAGTTCTCCACCACGTACTGGTTCATGGGCTATTCGGGCAGGCACAAGATGGAGTTGGCCCAACTCCGCGCGCCCACGCGGCTGGCCGATTTCAAGAATCCGCAAACGGTTCAGCCCAAAGTGCGCAAGTTTTTCCCCGACACCATCGAGTGGCTGCCCACGCTGGTAACCGATGCCGGCGGCAAGGCGCGCGCCTCCTTTAACTTCCCGGATTCGCTCACCACCTGGCGGGCCACGGTGCGCGCCGTCACTCGCGACACCCTGGTGGGCCAGGTGGTGGCCAAAGTGATTACGCGCAAGAACCTGATCCTGCGCCTGGAAACTCCGCGCTTCATGGATCAAGGCGACACGGCGACGCTGATCGGGAATCGTCCACAATTATCTCGCGACGGACAAGACCGCCAAGGTCTCGCTCGACGCGCAGGGAGTGGAGCTGGCCAGCCCCGCGGAAGCCAGCGTCAACGTTCCCAAGAACGGTGAAGCCGTGGTGATGTGGAACGTACGCGCGCCGAAGATTGCGCAGGCGAAGTTCCTGGCCAAAGCGCTGACGGATGAGGAATCCGATGCGCTCGAACTGGAGATGCCGGTGGAGCCCTGGGGTCTCCAGCAGAGCGTGGCGCAGTCGGGAGCCTTGCGCGGCGACAAAGACGAAATCAAACGCTCGTTGGTTCTCCCCGAGGACGTCAACCCCGATGCCTCCACGCTGCGCATCGACCTGGCGCCCTCGATCGCCGGCACTTTGATGTCGCGCTTTGGATTTCCTGGCCACCTATCCTTACGGGTGCGTTGAGCAGACCATGTCGAGCTTCCTGCCGAACATCCTGGTAACAAAGGCCGTAAAGGATCTGGGGCTGACGCCACCCGCGGCTTCCGCCGAACTGGATAAGAAAATTGCCGCCGGGCTCCAGCGCCTCTATACATTCCAGCATGACGACGGCGGTTGGGGCTGGTGGCAGACGGATGAGACCCATCCCTTCATGACCGCCTACGTGGTGGCCGGCTTGGCGCAGGCGAAAGCAGGCGGGTTACCCGATTGATGACCAACGGCTGAAAAATGGGCGCGATTCGCTGCTCAAGCAGATCAAGGAAAATCCCCGTGCGCTCGCGGACATTCGGGTCTACATGGTTTACGCATTGGCCTTGAGCGGCGACGTGGACCGCGCGTGGGTGGAAGACTTGTATTCCTCGCGCGCGAAGTTTTCCGCGCACGGACAGGCGCTGATGGCGCTGCTGCTGATGCAGCTCAAAGACTCGCGCGCGCAGGAATTTGTAAAACTGCTGGAAGCGGGCGCGCACTCGGAAGGCCCGTTTGTCTCGTGGAAGTCCGAACGCCAGGAAATGCTCGACTTCACTTCCGACAATTCCTTTGAAACCACGGCGTATGCGCTCAAGGCCCTGGCGAACCTCGATCCGAAGAGTGATTTATTGCCGCGCGCCGCGCGCTGGCTGATGGAGCATCGCTCCGATGGCTACTATTGGGAGTCTACGGAGCAAACCGCGACGGCCATTTACGGCTTGATCGATTACCTGAGGATTTCCGGCGAGCTTAAACCGAATTACACGCTCAGCGTCTATCTGAATGGTCAGAAGCTCGCTGACCGGAATATTACGGAAAAGGACGTGGCGAATCCGCTTCCCATCGTACAAGGCGGCGCCGCGCTGTCAGCTTTTGGATTTTTCGGGAGATTCGGACTTCTGCACGCGAATCACTTTGGGTGGAGTGAGACGCACCAGCGCATTCCGCGGCGCCGGCTCGGAAGCCGAGCGCAAGCCGCGCGCCAGCTCGTTCTGCACGAACTGCGCGAACGTCTGCATCTGCCGCTGCATCTCGCTCATCTTCTCGCGCATGTTGAGAATGATCTCGATGCCGGCCAAATTTACCCCCATCTCGCGCGTCAGCGTGAGGATCACTTCCAGACGCTCGAGATCGGAGTCCGTGTACAGCCGCGTATTGCCCTGCGAGCGCGAGGGCTTCAAGAGACCGACGCGTTCGTACAGGCGCAGCGTCTGCGGATGAAGTTTGTAGAGTTCTGCGACGGCTGAAATCATGTAGCCGGCGCGGGCCTTCTTCTTGCGAGTCGTGCTGGAGCGTTGCGCCATGGCGTCGCCTTAGGATCCCGCCCGCGTGAAAAGGTCGCGGCGAGGATCTTCCGTATCGAGTTTGCTCAGTTCCTTGAGTAGATTTCGGACGCGCTCGTCCACCGGCTTGGGCACGACGACTTGCAATTCGACGTAGAGATCGCCGCGCCGGTTGGCATTGCGCGCGCTCGGTACGCCTTTATCGCGCAGCCGCAACCGTTGCCCGCTGTTCGTGCCGGGCGGAACGCGCAGCAGCGACCGCCCGTCCAGCGTCGGCACTTCGATCTTCGCGCCGAGCGACGCTTCGGAAATCGTGATCGGCACGACGGTATAGAGATCGTCGCCGCGGCGTTCGAAGAACGGATGCTGCTGTACGTCGGTAATGATGTAGAGATCGCCCGGCGGCGCGCCGCCCGTTCCCGCGTTGCCGCGACCGGGCACGCGCACGCGCGAACCGCTCGCCACTCCGGCGGGAATGCGCACGTCGATTGTTTCCCCGCGGCGCACGCGTCCATCGCCGCCACACACGCGGCAGAGAGTGCGCACGCGCCCGGTGCCGCCGCAACGCGAGCAGGTCACGTTGAATCGCATTTTGCCCGAAGTCTGCGTCACTTGCCCCGTGCCGCCGCACACGGTGCAAGATTGCGGCTGCCCGACGGTCCCGGTGCCGCGGCATTCCGAACACACATCAAGACGCGCCACGGTTAGCTTGCGCACGGTGCCGCGAACCGCTTCCCAGAACGAAATGTCAATTTGATATTCCAGATCGGTGCCGGGCTCCGGCCCTTCCTGCGCCGCGGCGCCGCCCGCATTGCCGCGAAAGAACTGGCTGAAAAGATCGCGGAAGCTGGTTCCGCCCGTGGCGCCGCCACCACCACCGCCGCCGAAATCGAATCCGCCAAAATCAAAATGGACGTCGTTCGAAGCTTCCGGAGGAATGCCGCCCGCACCGGGAGTCTCGAATCCGAACTGGTCGTACATTTGGCGCTTCTTCGGATCGGACAGCGTGTCGTAGGCTTCCTGGACTTGCTTGAATTTTTCTTCCGCGGATTTATCGCCGGGATTCAGATCCGGATGATGTTTGCGCGCGAGCTTGCGATAGGCTGCGCGAATCTCTTTCTGCCCCGCTTTCCGTGGGACGCCAAGTAAGTCGTAATAGTCTTGCTTTGAAGTTGTGGGCATCGTCTCGCAGCCTTCCCGGCCCGCGCGCTCTCCCGCGCCACCCGGCGCCGGTCGCTTCGCCCGTACATCAATCAAATTCGGGGGCGGATTACAGTTTTGTCCAGCGCGCCGTCAATTCCGCCAGCTCAATCTGTTCGCTGGCGTGAGCCTCGCGCCGTCGCTTCCCTTCTTCGTCCAACCGCCCGCTCATGGAAGCTTCCTTCTCGTTCGCCCGGGAGAGCCAGCGGTCCACCCAGGCAATCTTTTGTTCCACGGTTGCGCTGTCGGAGCGGAAACGCAGCGAGGTCCCGGTGATGTCCACCGAGCGGGGATGAAAATCGGGAGGAGGCGCCTGTTGGGTCTCGTAGAAAACGCGTTTCCAATCGGCGCTGGGCGCTTCGCTCAAAGCCACCTGCACCATGTAGAAATTGTCGCGCAGCTTCTGCACCGCTTGCGGCGGCCCCATCCGCTTGACGCCTTGTGTGACGCTCAATCGCTGTCCCCCCCCGTCAATTTTGAACGATTCCTCGGCGTCGCCGGCGAACGTCGTGCCGCCGGCCACCACGGACCAAACTCGGGGGCCCGTAAGGCGAGTCCCCGGTTGAGTCCAACAGGTTCAGTTTGGACGCTTCGATTCGTCCACGTCCACGTACTCGGCGTCGATCACCTCTCCTTCGCCGGGCTTCTTCTGCTGCCCAGCCTCCGGCGAACCGCCGCTCGCCCCAGCGCCTGCTCCCTGTCCCGCAGAACCCGGAGCCGCTCCCGCCGCACCGGACCGGTAGAGCGTCTCGGCAATCTTGTGAGAAGTGCGTTCGAGTTCCTGCGTCGCCGATTGGATCGTATCGAGGCTGCCTCCCGCGAGTGCGGACTTCGACTTCTCGAGCGCCTCCTCGACGGCCTTGATGTCCGGATCGGCCAGCTTCTCGCGGTTCTCGCGTAGGAGTTTCTCGATTTGGTAGACGCGGTTATCGAGGGTGTTGCGCGCCTCGATCTCCGCGAATTTCCGGCGATCCTCCTCAGCGTGAGATTCCGCGTCTTGCCGCATCTTCTCCGCCTCGTCCTTCGAGAGACCGGTTGAAGCCGTAATCGTGATCTTCTGCTCCTTGCTGGTGGCCGCGTCCTTGGCCGTCACGTTGAGAATGCCGTTTGCGTCGATGTCGAACGTCACCTCAATTTGCGGCATGCCGCGCGGCGCCGGCGGAATCCCCATCAGCGAGAAATTCCCGAGCGTGCGGTTGTCGCCGGCCATCTTGCGCTCGCCTTGCAGCACCTTGATGTCCACCGACGGTTGATTGTCCGCCGCGGTCGAGAACGTCTCCGACTTGCGCGTGGGAATCGTCGTATTGCGCGGGATGAGAACGGTCATCACACCGCCCAAGGTCTCAACGCCCAGCGAAAGCGGCGTCACGTCGAGCAGCAGGATGTCCTTCACCTCGCCGCCGAGCACTCCGCCCTGAATCGCCGCGCCCACCGCCACAACTTCGTCCGGATTCACGCCCTTGTGACCTTCGCGCCCGAACAGCTCTTTCACCAGCTGTTGGATCATGGGCATGCGCGTCTGTCCGCCGACCAACACCACTTCATTGATCTTGCTCGTGTCCACGCCCGCGTCCTTCATGCACAGCTTGCAGGGTTCCACCGACCGGCGGACGATATCGCCCACCATCGTTTCCAGTTTTGCCCTGGTCAGCTTCTTGACTAAGTGCTTCGGACCCGTGGCGTCAGCCGTAACGAAGGGAAGATTGATCTCGGTCTCCATCACGGTCGAGAGCTCCACCTTGGCGCGCTCCGCCGAATCCCGCAAACGTTGCAACGCCATCTCGTTGCCCTTCGACAATAGATCCAGACCCTCGTCCTTCTTGAACTCGTCCACCAACCACTCGACGATGCGCTGGTCGATATTGTCGCCGCCCAGATGCGTGTCGCCGTTGGTGGCCTTCACTTCGATGACACCCTCGCCGACCTCCAAAATCGAGATGTCGAAGGTGCCGCCGCCGAAGTCGTACACGGCGATGGTTTCGTCCTTTTTCTTGTCGAGGCCGTAGGCCAGCGCGGCGGCCGTGGGCTCATTGATGATGCGCTTCACTTCGAGGCCCGCGATCTTCCCCGCGTCTTTCGTGGCCGTGCGTTGCGCGTCGTTGAAGTACGCCGGCACGGTGATCACCGCCTCGGTCACCTTTTCGCCGAGAAAATCTTCGGCCGCGGTCTTCAGTTTCTGGAGAATCATTGCCGAGATTTCCGGAGGGCTGTACTGCTTTCCTTGCGCCACAACGGCCACATGATCGCCTTGCGACACAACCTTGTAGGGCACCATCTTCATTTCGTCCGTAACTTCGCTCTGGCGGCGTCCCATGAACCGCTTGATCGAATAGATCGTGTTTTCCGGATTGGTTACCGCTTGCCGCTTCGCCACCTGCCCGACCAGCCGCTCGCCGGACTTCGTCACCGCCACTACCGAAGGCGTGGTGCGTCCGCCTTCCTGGTTCGGAATCACCACCGGCTCGCCGCCCTGCATGACGGCGACGACCGAGTTGGTGGTTCCCAGGTCAATGCCAATAATCTTTCCCATGTCTCGTGACTCCTTGGTTCCCGGGCGCCACAATCGCGGCAAGCCCGCCATTAGACCTGGCCATGATAAACCTTGAGCGCAAGATTGTCAAGTAGTTTGATAAAGACTAATCTATTTAGAATGAGTGAGATAGAACGGGGCTCGAAAAAGCCTGACACGCTCCTCCCCGCTTGCTCTTGCTCATCAACCCTATCCTGGTTCCCTTACTTTCAACCTTACTTGACCCTCTATTACTACGCTAAATTGCCGAGAGCGAGCGGCCAGGGCCCCCACAAGACCTGCGTGATTCTCCTGCGAACAACGGTGTGGCTTTGCCCATCTCAATAGGTAAATCTCCGCGTTAGAATCTCGCATCGTTACGAGTTCGCCGCACGGACTTGCGCGCATCTTCCTGAGCGCCTAGATTTGCATCTAAGTTTTGGGTTGCAAGCTCGAAGCTATCCGCTTCAATGCTCTTTCGAAGGAAGCTGGCTGGGCGCGGCGGAAGTCGGTTAGAATACGGCGGCCGAACAATCATTGATGCAACACCGTTTGGGAATCGCGCGACGGGAGGTCAGTTTGAAAGCACGACTATGGATTGCGGGGACGCTGCTCGTTGGGATTGCGGCAGTGGTGGCGGTGGCCGCCCCAAACAAGACCACGACCCACACGAAGGGCAGTCCGGCGCCCGCCGCGCAGACGCACATCACGCCGACTTCCGTCACGTACGCGAAGTCGCTCGGCTCAAGCTCGGCGCCCGTGCGGATTGAAGTCTTCAGCGACTATCAGTGTCCACAGTGCCGCAACTTTTATCTCAACACCCTTCGGCCCGTGATTGACAACTACGTCTCCGCCGGCAAGGTCTATCTCATACACCACGACTTCCCGCTCTCGATACACTCCTATTCCCGCGAGGCGGCACGGTGGGCCACCGCGGCGGCGGTGGTCGGCGATTTTGAAACGGTGGACCAGGCCCTCTACACGAATCAGGACAAATGGGAGACCAACGGTCAGATCGAGCCCTTTATCGCGGCGGTTTTATCGCCCGCGGACATGAAGAAAGTCAAAACGCTCTACACCCAGGATGCCACGGAATTGGACGCCGCGGTCGCCACCGACCAGGCGCTCGGCAAAGCCAAGAACATTGACTCGACGCCTACGATCTTCATAACCGCCCGCGGCGAGACGCACGAACTCCCGCCGGGCGGCGTCAACTACCAGCTCATGAAGCAGTACCTGGATTACCTGCTGCAGCAGCGCTGATGACGGCTGACTCGAGCTCGATGAGATCGGTTGACGCAGCCGCGCCGCCGCTGGGCTTTCTGGCGCGCGCTTTTCTCCTGCTTGGCCGTCTGGTGCTAGGAGTCATCTTTCTTTTCGCGGGCTACACCAAGTTGCATTTCGACGGCGAATGGCATCTCCACGACTACCACTTCTTTTTCTCGATGGCCATTGACTCCTACCACATCCTTCCGCTTTGGGCCGTCGAGTTGTCCGCGCGCATCCTGCCCTGGTTCGAACTGCTGGTCGGCGCGATGCTGATCCTGGGAATTTGGACGCGCTGGGCCGCGGCGGCCACGGCCGCATTGCTGGTTGTCTTCTTCAGCGCCATCATCCGGGCGTATTTCTTGCACCTCGACATCGCCTGCGGCTGCTTCGGAAACAACGAGCGTCTCACGGGCTGGACCATTTTGCGTGATGGCACTTTCCTCGCCTTGTCGCTCGCGGTCACCTGGCTGGCGTTCGCCGCGCACCGGCGCGCGGCCCGAAAGAGTTAGTCCGCCTTGTCTTTATTTCATCTCTGCCGCTGCACCGAAGCACCCCCACAATCGGGCGCGGGTCCCACTTGGAGTCCCCAGAGAGACGGGTGCGGGCTCCACTTGGAGCCCGCAGAAAGAAATGTCCGCCCCAGCGCATCGCCCGGCCGGGTTAGAATAGGGCCGCGATGGATCCTCTTCCGCCGATTACTCTGCATTTGCGTGGACGTAAACTCGCTGGCCGGCTGGCCTTCATCCTCCTGCTGATTGCCGCGATTTCCGTGGGCGCTGTAGCCGGACTCCTTTTCGTCTATTCGAGCGATTTGCCGCAGATCCGCGCTCTTGAAGACTACCAACCGAACGTCGTCACCGAGCTCTACGCCGACGACGGCCAGCTCATCGGCACGTTCGCCCTGCAGCGGCGCATTCTTCTGACGTACGACCAGATTCCGCCGGTCCTGAAGGACGCCATTTTCACGGCCGAAGACCAGCATTTCGAGGAGCACTGGGGCGTGGACTTCACTCGCGTGCTCGGCGCGGCTTGGCGCGACTTGACGCGCCCACACAGCCGCCCCGAGGGTGCGAGCACGCTCACCATGCAACTCGCCGGAACACTTTTCTTGAACCGCTCCGACGTCAGCATGCGCCGCAAGATCCAGGAGACGCTCCTCGCGATTCAAATCGAGCGCCACTACACCAAGCAGCAAATCCTCACGATGTACTGCAATCAAATCTATCTCGCCCACGGCAATTACGGTTTCGAGGCCGCTTCCGAGTACTATTTCGGCAAAACGGTCGGCCAGTTGACGCTCCCCGAAGCCGCGCTTCTCGCCGGACTCATTCGCGGTCCCAGCTACTCGCCGATCCAGCATCCGCAACGCGCCATTGCCCGCAGAAATCTCGTCCTCGATCGCATGGCCACGATCGGCAAAATCAACGAGGCGCAGGCCAAGCAAGCCTCCGCCGAGCCGCTCGGTCTGCACATCGAAGTGCCGCGCGACGATCTCGCGCCCTATTTCGTCGAGGAAATTCGCAAATATCTCGAAAGCACTTACGGCACGGAAGCCGTCCACGAACGCGGGTTGCGCGTCTACACGACGCTGAATGTCGCGATGCAGCGCGCCGCAAATCAATCCGTCCGCGACGGCTTGCACGCCTACGATCGCCGCCACGGCTGGCGCGGCCACTTGGACAACATCCTCGCCGACCATCGCGCCACACTGGAAAGCTACGATGACGACGACTGGCACGCCGACATCGAGAAAGGCACCTACGTTCACGGCCTGGTGATTGGCGTCGATCAGAAAACGGCCACGATCAAGATCGGTTCCTATCGCGCCACGCTTGCCGCACCGGACTTTTCCTGGACCGGCCGCACCTCGCCCGCCCAACTTCTGAAGGTCGGCGATCTGCCCATGGTCGGAGTCAAGAACGTCACCGGCAATACGTTAAAGGTGCAACTCGAACAGGCACGTTGGCCCGCAGGCGGCGCTTCTCGCGATCGACAATAGTTCCGGCGAAATCAAAGCCATGGTCGGCGGTTACGATTTCGGCGAATCCAAATTCAATCGCGCGATCCAGGCCGAGCGCCAGGTGGGCAGCTCCTTCAAGGTCTATGTCTATACGACCGCGATCGAGCAGGGCTTCACCCCCTTTGACACTATCCTCGACGCGCCCTTCACCACCATCAGCGGCGGCCTGCCCTACTCGCCGCACAACTACGACGACAAATTCGAGGGTCTCATCACCCTGCGCCGCGCGCTGGCCGGTTCGCGCAACGTCCCGGCCGTGAAACTCACTGAAAAAATCGGCATCAACAATGTGATCGACACCGCGCGCCATTTCGGACTCACCAGCCCGCTTCCCCCGTATTTGCCGTTGGCTCTCGGCGCCGCCGATTTGAATCTTCTCGAACACACTTCAGCCTTCACGGTCTTCCCTTCGGATGGCATCCGTGTGGATCCGCACATGATTCGCAAGGTGACCACCTACGACGGCGCGCTGCTCGAGCAGGCGCATCCCGCCGTGCATGACGTCATTCAGCCTGATGTCGCGCGGACGATGGTCGCGATGCTGGAAGAGGTCGTCCAGTTCGGCACTGGTCAAGCCGCCAAGGCGCTCGGCCGCCCCTCCGCCGGCAAGACCGGCACCACCAATGATTTTACCGACGCCTGGTATATGGGCTTCGTGCCGCAAATCACCGCGGGCGTCTGGGTTGGCTATGACGATAAGCAGGTCTCTTTGGGCAAACACGAGACCGGCGCAGTCGCCGCTCTGCCCATTTGGCTGGAATTCATGCAAAGCGCGACCGCGAATATGCCCCCCGAGGACTTCCCGAATGTGGTCCCGCTGGAGAAAGTCGCGCTCACACAGAATGTGCGTGTGGATACACCGGACACCGCCCCCACCGAAGAAGAACCTTCCGCCCCAGTGGATAAGCAGTCCGCACCCAGCGCCGTCCCCCCGCACACCATGGCCGCCCCGCCCCAGCCTTAGTTTTTTCGTCCGTTACCCTGCCCTGAGTCATTCCGAGCCTGCCGGCAGGCAGGCGCAGCGCCTGCCCGCCGCGGGCGTGGCGGGACGAATCGCTCTTCCGCCTCAATTCCGAGAGAATCTCATTTCCGCCGAGCAAAATGATCCCAACCCCGCGCCGCAACTCGCTCTCGCTTGCCATCAGTCGTCAGCAACTCAACCCCATGCCCGCGGACAATCTCCCCGACCCGCGAAATCCTCACGCCGTTGCGACGCCCCGGAATCTTCGCCGCGAGCCGCGCCGAAACCGTGAACAATAGTTGATAGTCCTCGCCGCCGTGCAGCGCGAGCTCAAATGGGGTTATCCCGGGCGCCTCCAGGGCTCGCGGCACGTTTACCACTGGGAGCCGAGAGGCTTCGATACGCGCGCCCACTCGGCTCGCTACGGTGAGCCGCGCCAGGTCGGTCGAAAGACCATCGGATAGGTCCATCATCGATGACGCAAACTTCCGCCGCGCGAGCCAGCGCCCCACAGCAAGAGGTGGCTCCGGATAGTAGAGCGCGGCCAGCAGCTTCTGCCATCGCTTCTGACCGGCCAGGCCGCTCAGGACAACTCCCAGTCCCAATTGCGCAGCGCCGAGCGTTCCCGTCACAAAAATGCAGTCGCCAGGCCGCGCACCCGATCGCAGCACCGCCTCGCCCCGCGCGACTTCGCCGAACACGGTCAAATTGAATGCGATCGCTCGACTGCGCGCCGTGTCTCCGCCCGCCAGTTTCATTCCGAAGCGCTGCGCCGCCCTCGCCATACCTCGCAGACAGGCATCGAGCCATCGCCCCGTTCGCTCGCGCGGCAGCGCCAGGTTGAGCAGAAAGAACCGCGGCGTCGCCCCCATGGCCGCGAGATCGCTCGTCGCCCGCGCCAGCGCCTTATAACCAATCGATTCCGGCGGCTGCGACTTGGCCACAAAATGGACGTCCTCTAGGAGCGCGTCGCTGCTCACCACCCACTCCCTCCCGCTCGCCGGACGAATCACCGCCGCGTCATCTCCGATGCCGGTGCGCAATGACGCGGAAGGGCTCGAAGGCAGCGCCGCCACAATCCGAGCGATCAATTCCTCCTCGCCCGTCACTCTACTGGCCTTCCGTACAGTTGTTTTCGCCACGGCATTCATGCTTTCATATCCCGTCGTGGTTTGGAAGCGGGATGAGCGCCCGGCCGGCCGGTGGCACCGAGATAAAGAAATCGGTTGACTCCGGAACCTGCCCCCTCATAGACTTTGCTGGTGGTGGCTGCACTTGCAGCCTGCCAAGAATCGGATGCGGGCTCAACTGAGAGCCTGCAAGGAATCAGGCCCCGCGCTCCAGTTGGAGCCTGCCGATGGTTAGTATAGATGGGTTACAGACCAGCGCTCTCGGTCTTAATAAGCTAAACTGGCCGCTCGGGGTAAGCAGATTGCGGCCGTCAGTCCCGCTCAGGTCGAACTTGGGAACACCGAATCTGGAATTGCTTCTGCGGTCCCCATTTGGGACACGCAGAAAAACGGTTCGCGGGTTGCGTTTGGGGTCCGCGCAAAGCCAATGAAGAGTGATTCGTACACATTTTTTCTGGCCTCAAACCGGCGGGGAAACGTGCACAAGATTACGGTTCCCGGCTACGCCCTTCATTTGCTTGCAGTTCTGGCGCTCGTCGGCGGTGTGACCGTCCTCGCGGCGTTCGGTTCCTACTCGCGAATGCTCTGGAAAGTCGGCGAATATAACGCCCTCCGCCGCCAGCAGGACAATCTCACTATCCAGTATCGCCAGCTGGAAAGCACCGTCAAGGACACCGATCAGCGTCTGAACTCCCTGCAATCGCTCGCCACCGAAGTGGCCATGACCTACGGCATCGCGCAACTCCCGCGCAGCCCGTTCTCCGGCGATGAATCCTCCCCTTCGCTGACGGAAACCTCCTTCAATCGCTCCGTCGCCCAATTTCAATTTCTGGAGTCCAACGCCGCCGCCGTCGGCATGTCCAACTCCAGCCTGCATTTCATGCCTGAACCCGGCCTCGGCGCCACAGCGTTCATGCCCTCGATTTGGCCCGTCGTCGGACCCATCACCGGCAGCTTCGGCGAGCGCATGGATCCGTTCAGCGGTGAAGGCGCGTTCCACACCGGCGTGGACATCGGCGCACCGTACGGCGATCCGATTCACGTCACCGCCGACGGCATCGTGATCAACGCCGAAGAGCACGAAGGTTACGGCCGCCTGGTCGTAGTGGATCACGGCTTCGGCGTCACCACCTGGTACGGCCACCTTTCCAGCCTGAACGTTACCGTCGGCCAGCAAGTGAAACGCGGCGAAGTCATCGGCTACGTCGGCGTCAGCGGACGCTCCACCGGCCCTCACGTCCACTACGAAGTCCGCATCAACGGCGCCCCGGTCAATCCCACGCGCTACCTCCGCTCCACCCTCGCCGCGGACTAATTCCCCCAGTTTTAGTAGCACAGTCACTCTTGACTGTGTGTCATTCTCCGCTGTCGAACTCGACGCCAGACGCGTGTTCGCAGTCCGAGTGGGGCAGGAATTCCCTTTGAGCGCCGTAGCCCTCCGCAGAAGGAGAAACCTCCGACCCTTCCAAGAACGCGAAGGGTCGGGCACCCGCAAAAGCACCAGCAAAAGCTACACCAGTCGCCCCGCCGGGACTTACTAAAGTGGTATCATTGTGCGGTGAATGTTCGTCAAGAAAAAAAGCGCGAAAGGGCCTGCCACCCGCCTGAGCACGAAGCAGACCTAGCGAATTACAAAGCCGCGGGCGGTTACACGAGCAGCGTAGAGAGTGAAATAAACAACTTCAAAGGCTTGATCCAGGCCGCCCAAGACTGGTTGAGCAAAAACCCATGAGCAGATTCGGTCCAAATAAGATCATCGCAACTCCCGAGGACGTAGCTCGTCTGGCAGGGCGCCTTTCCAGATGTTCCGAGGTGACTCGCTATGATGCCGGAGAACACAGGGAAGCGTGGGCACTCGCGGGTTCCTTTGCCGACTTGGAAGGTTCTTTCCGGGCTTTGCTGGACGAGCAACTTCCCAGGCTGGCCGAAGGGAACCTGCCGCCCTCCGAGACTTACGATCTGCTGCTAGACATCGGTGAGGAGTTCCGGCACATCTTGTATCACATCCTCGAACAGCAAAAGTTTTACAAGTATCTTGTCCCCGAAGGCACTGAGATATCCGGGCAGGACTGATTGGGAAACCCGGGGACGGAAACCCGGGGGGCGGGTGGCGGCGGGTTCTATAAAAGGTGATGTCAAGAAAAAATACTTCTCCCCTCGGCTACGGGGATGTTTTTCTTGCATCAAGCCCCTGTACATTCGGAAACCGGGGGACAGGAAGGTGTGAAAAAATTGACTTTCCCAGTTGAACGGGCGGGTGGCCCAGGATTCACGGGAGAGACGATTTAGGATTTGGAAGGGGGTTGGGTGCCCCATGTTCGTCCCGACCGGGCGAACGTGGGCGGGTGGCGCAGCCTTTGCCTTTGACGCGAGGGTGGCCCATCCTTTGGCCGCAGCAGCGGACAAAGGGTGGGGCAGTTCCCTCTTACTACTGAACGTCATTGATCGCGACGACTCCTTCTTGTCCCCTCGCGTAATGCGAATAACTGCTCCACGGCCAATCTTTCGGATCACGCACCAGCTTGCGTTTCACTGGATTGAAGTGCATGTATTCAAGCTTCTCCAACTTCTTCGTGTGACTCCAAACGTTGAAATCATGAAACCGCCGCTGCCAAAACTGGCGGGGCAACACCTCGCGGGCGGGTGGCCCAGGATTCACGGGAGAGACGATTGAAGATTTAAAAGGGGGTTGGGTGCCCCATGTTCGTCCCGAACGGGCGAACGTGGGGTCTTCGGTTTCATCCTTCCTCTTCGACGGTGAGATCGTGAGGGTGATTTCCGTTTCGTCCTTCCTGTTTGATCGTCAATCCCTCTGAGTTTCTTGAATCCATGGATTCGAGGTCCGCGTCCTCAGTACGCGAAATCAATCTCGACCATCGGTGTGCCTCTCCCTGAATACGACGAGTAGCTGCTCCACACCCAATCCTTCGCATCCCGCACCAAGCCTCGCGTGACCGGATTCCGGTGCATGTACTCAAGCTTTTCCCGCCGCTTCGCCGCACTGTATACGTTGAAATCGTAAAATCGCTTTTGCCAAAACTGCGGCAGTTCCGTCTCCCCTTCCCGAAACGGAAGAGTTCGCTGCCCTGAGGACTGATGGCCCTTCCCGCGCCGCATCTTCTTCGACACGCGGAGTTTCAGACTGTGCACGACCGTCGAGGGCGTCCCGATCTTTGGCTCCCCGATTAGCAAGTGCACATGATTGGGCATCACGACATAACCAACCAAGGCAAATCCATATTTGCGGCGCACGGCATCGAGCGCCCGGACAAAAATGTTTCGCGCCCGCGCGCTCCCCAGCAAGGCGAATCGCCGATAACAACTGAACGTCGGGTGCGGGCTCCACTTGGAGCCCGCCGATAAATTGAAATGCAGCTCGCCCCGACCGTAGTAGCGTTTAAGTTTCCTCGGCATCGAGAAGAGAAAAGCCCCACGTTCGCCCGTCCGGGACGAACATGGGCCACCCTCGCGGTACTGCGCGGGTACTTCTCGCAATGTTATACTTATCCCGTGAATGTTCCTTATGAAAAAAACAACTCGCAACCTGGGCCACCCGCCCTTAAAGACAAGAATCTTTCGCAGGCCGAGAAGGACAAACTGAAAGCCGAGAAGAAGACCCTCGGTTTGGAAAAAGAAGGCAACGCAATCGGCAGATCATTCCTGTCAGCGCTAGACAAGGTAGGTCAGCGCAACGGCCTCCAGCTCTCGGACCTTACTATAACCACCGATCCCAAGCACGACTTCGCAGGTCAGGGCCTGACGCAACAGCAAATCGACAGGATTACCGACCCGAATGAAAACGGGTTCGTGCTGAGTCGCGGTGGTCCAATCTATCTACCTACGGGAAGCTGGCTCTACGCCAACGCCCCAGGTAACACCGAGGCGGACGACTTTGGCGGCACAGTCTTAAGGCATGAGCAAGTTCATACGAAAGGTGGCGGAGAGTTTGACGCATTCACTGTCCAACGTCAGGTTCTTCAATTCTTCAAAAATGACTTCACGCCGGAGCACTTCAATGGCACTGACGAAATGCTACAGCGGAGCATCGAAGAAAATCGCCCTCCACAGTAGCGTGCTGTGCACACTACTTCTGGTTGTCATTGTGGTTGCTGTGCGATTTTCACCTTCGGCGGAGGCGGCCAGCCCAAGCGGGGAGAATTCGCTTGGCACCCTAAAGGTCATCTCCGTTCGGAAAATGAGTGACGCCGAGTACGCCAACCGAGTGAAGGACTACATCGGCGCCACACACTTGGTGCGGCTGCGGTTCGAAGCGCCCAGCGACCGCAACGTGTTCCTGTATGCCCCTTATTGCGGGAAACCCAGCGGCTATGTGCTGGAGCGAACCGCCGGAAGTGTCAAATGGTTGGCCGCTAATCCAGGCGCGGACTCATCGAAAAGTCCCGGTTTCAAACAACTGGAGGGCGGGACAGGATCGTGCTGGCTGCTAATGACGTCGGGCTCAGCCTATGAGTGGGAGGAGGAGACGGAGCCCAGGGCCCCTATAGAAGAAGCACGCAGCATCTTCGTGAAGGGGGGTAGAGATCAGGAACCTGTGGAACTGATTTCAGCGTGGTACATAGTGAGCAAAGATAGCCCGTCCCCCAGCACGATGCGCTGAACGTGGCGGCGGGTGGGAAACTCGGGGGAAAACTCGGGGACGGAAACTCGGCGGGTGGCGCAGCCTTTGAAGTTGAATTTTCCGACGGGCGGGTGGCGCAGCCTTTGGAAACCCGGGGACAGGAACGTGTGAAGAAATTGACATTTCCAGGGCGGGTGGCGCAGGCGGGTGGCGCAGGCGGGTGGCTCACCCTTTGAAGTTGAATTTTCGGGCGGGTGGCCCAGCCTTTGAAGTTGAATTTTCCGACGGCGGGCGGGTGGCGCAGGCGGGTGGCTGAGCCTTTGAACTTGAATTTTCGCGCGGGGTTGCCGTTGCACTTGCGGGTGCCCTACCCTCACGGTTTTTGAGGGTAGGTCTTCCTCTTCCTCTCCGGCGGGTGGCACACCCTTTGAAGTTGAACTTTCCGACGGTGTAGCCGTTGCAGTTGGGCGGGTGGCCCAGGATTCACGGGAGAGACGATTTAAGATTTAAAAGGGGGTTGGGTGCCCCATGTTCGTCCCGAACGGGCGAACGTGGGGTCTTTCGGTTTCGTCCTTCCTCTTCGACTGCGAGATCGTGCGGGTGATTTTAGTTTCGTCCTTCCTGTTTGATCGTCAATCCCTCTGAGTTTCTTGAATCCATGGATTCGAGGTCCGCGTCCTCAGTACGCGAAATCAATCTCGACCATCGGTGTGCCTCTCCCTGAATACGACGAGTAGCTGCTCCACACCCAATCCTTCGCATCCCGCACCAAGCCTCGCGTGACCGGATTCCGGTGCATGTACTCAAGCTTTCCCCGCCGCTTCGCCGCACTGTATACGTTGAAATCGTAAAATCGCTTTTGCCAAAACTGCGGCAGTTCCGTCTCCCCTTCCCGAAACGGAAGAGTTCGCTGCCCTGAGGACTGATGGCCCTTCCCGCGCCGCATCTTCTTCGACACGCGGAGTTTCAGACTGTGCACGACCGTCGAGGGCGTCCCGATCTTTGGCTCCCCGATTAGCAAGTGCACATGATTGGGCATCACGACAAAACCAACCACGGCAAATCCATACTTTCTGCGAACTGCCTCGAGCGCCCGGACAAAAATGTTTCGCGCCCGCGCGCTCCCCAGCAAGGCGAATCGTCGATAACAACTGAACGTCGGGTGCGGGCTCCACTTGGAGCCCGCCGATAAATTGAAATGCAGATCGCCCCGACCGTAGTAGCGTTTAAGTTTCCTCGGCATCGAGAAGAGAAAAGCCCCACGTTCGCCCGTCCGGGACGAACATGGGCCACCCTCGCGGTACTGCGCGGGTACTTCTCGCAATGTTATACTTATCCCGTGAATGTTCCTTATGAAAAAAACAACTCGCAACCTGGGCCACCCGCCCAAAGTGATCACGGCATTCCGAACGGGAAGTAAGCCATGACGATCAGCCCCGTTCAAATCCAACAAGTGTTGAACGACGAGGATATCGAAGGCTTGCTCCAGGTCGGGGCACCGTCGGACGAATACGAAACCGAAGCTCGGATGATCGCAGAAGCGATCACTCAAACCCACGAATCGAAGTTAACAGAAGAACGACTGACGTCGGTTGTTAAGGTACATGGGCTGAGATGTTCGGTCCTTTTTCGGAAGACCAACTCCAACAGCGAGAAACCGCGTTTCGGCGAGTCGCACGCCGAGTCATGGCAGAGCAGTGGCAAACTATCGAGGGGATCAGTGAGACTAGGGCGGACAGACGGGACAGACGGGGACGACAGACGGGGACAGACAGACGGGGACAGACGGGACGTTTTCTGGAAACCGGGGAAACCGGGGACCGACGGGACGTTTTCTGATAATTTGTGAGTAATGGGGCGGGTGGCCCAGGATTCACGGGAGAGACGATTTAGGATTTGGAAGGGGGTTGGGGTGCCCCATGTTCGTCCCGAACGGGCGAACGTGGGGTCTTTCGGTTTCATCCTTCCTCTTCGACGGTGAGATCGTGAGGGTGATTTCCGTTTCGTCCTTCCTGTTTGATCGTCAATCCCTCTGAGTTTCTTGAATCCATGGATTCGAGGTCCGCGTCCTCAGTACGCGAAATCAATCTCGACCATCGGTGTGCCTCTCCCTGAATACGACGAATAGCTGGGCGGGCGGGTGGCTCAGGCTTTGAAGTGAGGGTGGCGGGCGGCACAGCCTTTGAATCTCCGGGTGGCCAATCCTTTGTCCGCTGCGGCGGACAAAGGATTGGGCTTTTGTCGGTGTCATCACTTCCTCGTAGGCGCTCGCGCGCGCATTCTATTCGAATAGTAACCTATAAATACGTATTGACAATAGTTAACTCGTGTGCTATCAGATGGTGTGAAGCCGCAAGAACACTTCGAACACTCGCGTCCGGCGAAGGACGCGAGCCCTGAGCGAGCACCGAACGTCAGTCGAGGGGCGAGTCGCACGGGCCCCTACCTGTTCCGCCCCTCGCTCCGGCCTGTCCCGGCTGCCCTGTGCGCGCCTTCCCGAACCACTTGGATTGCACCATTTTTGTGCAAGACCCCAAAGTCACACAGACTAAACGACTTACGCCAAACCCTAAGCCCTGCAGAATCAACACTTAGCTCACCTCTCGCAACTCATTCAAAACGCGCGACTTTAAACCCATTAGAATCAACACTTACGTATTTTTTCGCTGCAACCCCTTTAGATTCAGCACTTACACGAAAACACGGGGGAGGGGGGTGCAAGAACAGAAGATGGCGACCCGAGGGTCGCCGCTACATTTCACGCAAAGGCGACAGAGAAATGCACACAGTCAGGAGTTACTGTGCTACTGGGCCAGCGATCAGGCTTCGATGCCGACGATGGTTGAATCTTGCGGATTTTCCCACGGGCGATCTCGGCCGACCGTGGAATGGAGGACTTTGGCGCGAGCGAGGGCGCTCTCCACGTTCTGGCAGATGTTGTCCGCGCCGACGTGCTGCTCAAATTCGGCCTGGCGCATCAGACGAGCGGGTTGTTCGCGCGCGCCGCAGAGAACCAGGCTGCGGCCGGAACCGTGGACGACGTTCCGCAAGTTTCTGCAGCGCCTGCAAGCCTGTGGCGTCGATGGCGGTCATATTGCGCAGGCGAAGAATCAGGATGGGCGGCAACTCTGAAATTTTCGAGGTGATTTGCTCGATCTTGTCGGTGGCGCCGAAAAGGAATGGGCCGTGAATCCGGAAGATCGTCACGTAAGCGGGAATTTCCTTGTGTTGCAAAATGTGAGCTTGCCCATCGCGCAGATATTCTTCAGTGACTTGATGGACGGTGGTGGTCTCCGTCACCTTGGTGATGAAAACGAGCGCAGCGAGAATCATGCCGAATTCGACTGCAACGGTGAGATCGGCAAAAACCGTCAGGAGAAACGTGGCCAGCCACGTGCCGATTTCCAATTTCGAGAGCTTGAGGAGTTCGGGAATTTCCTTCCACTCGCCCATGTTGTAGGAGACGACGAAGAGAATCGCCGCCAAAGCCGAAAGCGGAACGAAGCGCGCCCACGGCGCGGCGAACATGACGATGGCGAGAAGCGTCAGGGCATGGACCATGCCGGCCACTGGCGTCTTGGCGCCGGAGCGGACGTTCGTGGCCGTGCGAGCGATGGCGCCGGTGGCGGGGAGTCCGCCGAACAGAGGCGTGAAAATGTTGGCCACGCCTTGGCCCACCAGCTCGACGTTGGGATTGTGCTTATCGCCGCTCATGCGATCGGAGACGACGGCGGACATAAGCGATTCGATTGCTCCGAGCATGGCGACGGTGATCGCCGGCGCAATCAGCGGGCGCAGCAAGTCCACGCGAAACTGGGGAATGTGCATCTTCGGGAAGCCCGAGGGGATGCCGCCGAAGCGCGTGCCGATCGTCTCGACGTGGAGATGGAAAATCACCACCAGCGCCGTGCCGACGAAAAGCGCAACGATGTAGCCCGGCACTTTTTTTACGTAGCGCGCGAACACGAGAATGAGGGCGAGAACCAAGACGCCGAGGCCCGTCTCGACCGGCGACAACGTGCGGAAATTGCGAACCTCCACGACCATGCGCGACCAAAAGTCGCCGGGAACTTTGTCAATTTGCAGGCCGAAGAAATCCTTAATTTGCGTGCTGGCGATGATGACGGCGATGCCGTTGGTGAAGCCCACGACGACCGGACGAGGAATATATTTCACCGCCGAGCCGAGGCCCGTCACGCCGAGGATGACGAGCAGGACGCCGCCCATGAGCGTGCACATGAACAGGCCGTCGAGGCCGTAGCGGGCGACGATGCCGAAGACGACCACGACGAACGCGCCGGTGGGGCCGCCGATTTGGGTGGTCGAGCCGCCGAGCGCGGAAATGATGAAGCCGGCGATGATGGCGGTGTAAATGCCGGCCTGGGGCGCGACGCCGGACGCTATTGCGAACGCCATCGCCAGTGGAAGCGCGACAAGGCCGACCGTGATTCCGGCGACGAGGTCCGAGGAAAATTTGTGCCGATCGTAATCTCTAAGGCTTAGGACCGACTTGGGAAGCCAATCATTGGGCGCCATTTCGTCTTCGCTGAAGGCTGAGGCCTAAGGAATATTATACGGGAGCGAACCGCACTGCGGGCGGGAAGCGCGAACGTTGTTTCCGATTTTGAACATCGATTAAGGCGATGGCTGGCTTCGCACACGCCCCGACCTGGGAGACGGAGAAGGCAAACTCTCCGAGAAAGCCTTCCTACGACGTCTTACTGGTGAGGTGCCATGCGCTGCAGTAGAGGCACTTGTAGGTGCGGAGTTGTGGCGCGGCGGATTCTTTATCGGCCATGCGATGCGCAGCTGTGTCGGCCGCTTCGCGTTCGCTGGGGTACATGCGCTTGCCGGAGACCGAGCACATGCGCGGCGCCTCCCGCGCAGGCCCGGCGGTCTGCCAATTGGGATTTAATTTTCGATTTCGCGCGGCCATCGCCGAACCTCGCCGGCCTCGGATCCGATTCGCCGGCCGATTATTCGCCCGCGGCGCTTTGGGCCGCTTCACCGGCGCTCGCGACGTGAACGGCTTTCAGTTCCAGGCCGTTCTTGTTCATGTCGAAGCGCTGCTTGCGATCGAGGCCCTTCACGAATTCGCGCGTGGCTTTGGCGACGGCGCCGGGTAGGCTGGAGGCATCGATCTTCACTGAGGATGCCACGACGCCGGTCTTGCGATCTTGATAGCTGAATGAGACTTCAAACGTTTTCATGTGTTCTCCGTGTGGGCCACAAAGTTTGGGCGCGAATAGTGTAGCGTATTCTCGGGGCGATGCGGGAGCGGGGGAGCAAGGATGGCCAGTGGCAGCGCGAACTAATTCATGATTCTGTGCTGGAATGAACTGTATTGACATGGGAAATGTGGGAGCATTGTGCCATGTCTAAGAAGATGACCAGGAAGGAGTCCAGCGTGGCGATCCTATCGCGCGTGCGGAAGGAAATGGCCGGGCCGCGCGTTGCCAACTCCGCGCGAAAGCGGACGGGGAAACGAAGCGGTTGGCCGGATCGCGCGGGAGTGGTGAGTGTATGAGACTCTCGAAGCGCTGGAAGATTCTTCTTGGAAGTGTGAGTGGGGCGCTGCTCGCGTTTTGCCTGGTGTTTGCGCTTGGGCTGGAGTGGGCTTCGCGGCACGTTCGCGAAATCGTGATGAAGTCGTTGCAGGAACAATTCAGCGGTCAGGTGAGACTCGATTCGATTGAAATCAAGACGTTTCCATTTATCGAGGTGAGCGGGACCGGCGGGACGCTGCAGTTCGAGGGGCGCGCGGATTTGCAGCCGCTGATTGCCGTGAAGAGCTTTACGGCGCGGGCGAGCTGGATCGGATTGATGCGTCTGCCGCACCACATTTCGCAAGTGACGCTCGACGGTTTGCAAATCACCATCCCGACAGGACTGCAGGCCAGCGCAGACGAGCGCGCGAAACTCAAGGAGTCGCTGGGGCGTTTTCACGCCGTCATCGTGGATGATGTGCACTCGGAGAACGCAACGCTGACGATTATTCCCAAACAGCCGGGGAAGGAGCCGCAGGTCTTCGACATCGCGACTCTCGAAATGCATCCGGCACCGCAAGCGGGCGCGATGACGTTTCAGACCACGCTGCGAATTCCAACGCCTCCGGGCGACATTCATTCGAGCGGCACATTTGGCCCGTGGGAGCCGGAGGCGCCGGGGCTCACGCCCGTTTCCGGGACGTACACCTACGCGAACGCGGACCTCGGCCACTTCAGAGGGATCGCAGGGATATTGTCTTCCGCGGGGAGCTACAGCGGCGCGATCCAGGAAATCACGGTGGATGGGACGACCGACACGCCGAACTTCACGGTCACTTCCGGTGGTCACCCGGTAGATCTTTCGACGACGTTCCACGCGGTCGTGGACGGCTCGAACGGAGATACTTCGCTTGAGCCAGTGGACGCGCATTTCGGAAAGAGCGCGATCCACACCACAGGAAACATCGCCGGCACTCCCTGGACCAAGGGCAAGACGCTCGACCTACAGGTGAGCGCCACTCAAGCGCGCATCGAGGATTTTTTGCTGCTGACGGTGGAGGATGCTCAGCCCGCCATGACCGGAGAGATTCGCCTCGCGGCGCGAATGATTCTGTCTCCCGGACCCAAGAGGGAGATTCCGGATCGGCTTTTCCTCCAGGGAACCTTCAACATCGACAAGATGTATTTCACCAACGCCGGAATCAATACGAAAGTGGACACGCTCAGTATGAGGAGCCGCGGGCAGACCGCCGACGTGCAGCCGGACGATTCGATCGCGTCCGATCTGAAAGGCGCATTCCAGCTGGAAGGCGGCGTGATTACGTTTTCGTCCCTGGGCTTTCGCGTGCCCGGGGCGAGCGTGCAAATGACCGGCACGTTTGGCCTCGAGGACCAGGCGCTCGATATGCACGGCACGTTGACGATGCAGGCCTCGCTTTCGCAGGCGACGACCGGCGCAAAATCATTTTTCTTGAAGGCCGTCGATCCACTCTTCGCGAAACCCGGCGGCGGCGGCACGCTCGTGCACTTCACAATTACCGGCACCGAGCAGCATCCGATTTACGGCTTCGATCTGCACCGCAAGGGACCGGAGGCACAGAAGAAGAAGGAGCTGAGCGCGGGCGCGTCGAACCGGCAGCCGTGAACCAGTTTGGTCGGCCTTTTCTTGCCGTGCCATGCTGCCAGGCTTGGCGCGCTAGCTTCCGAACAGCTTTTCGACCTGGCCGATTTTCTTTTGGACTTTGCCGCCTAACTTTTCCGATTTGCCTTCGGCTTGCATGCGGGGATTATTTGTGGCACGTCCGAGTTTTTCTTTGACGGCGCCCTTTACCTCGTGGAATTCTCCTTTTGCTTTGTCGTTCGTGCTCGACCTCATGTTTGTTCCCCTTGCGCGATTCCATCCTGGAATCGCGCTGATTGCTTTCAATTCTCACCGCACCTAGCGATGCTTCCTCTTCGCTTCCAAGCGGTGCTTAAGGCCCAAGCCCATCCCGCCGAGGAACCACATGGAAAAAACACCGGCCAGGATCTCGCCGAAAATCTGGATATTGCTGCCACCGCCGAACAACTGAAGCAGGAACATATGCAGGATCAACATCGAGTACACCCTTTCGCATCCGAACCAGGACTATTACCGCGAGGATTCCGGATGCACGGCAGATAGGTAGCTATTCACTTTCATACCCTTGCGGATTGCGGTCCGCCGGGGTTTGGAGAACGCGTTAATTAGAACCTTCTGCCATCGCTTGACCGTGACGCTCGAGGTCCTAAACGCGCATACCGAGAAACCACACCAGCAACAGGACGATCAGCACCACGCCGACTACCCCGATGCCGCCGTTTCGGCCCCACCTGGCATGTCCGTAGTAACCCCCACCGCCGCCAAACACGAGAAGCAGAACAATCAGCAGAATCAGCATCGGAGTTTTCCTTTCGACGCGCGAACCGGAAATACGAGCGCCCCGAGTTTGACTTCGCGGTGAGGAAATAGCTTTCCACATTTGTACAGAGGTTGGATTGCGGTTCGCGGCGAGGCTACGAGAGAGCGTTGATCACGTGGGCGATGGCGTGATCGAAGTCCACTTTGCCTTCGAGATAGGGCTGCCAGTAGAGCACGAGAATGTGTACGAAATCGCTCCAGCCTTGATCGTAGAGCCCGAAGCGATAGGCGTAGGGCGTGTAGTGGGCGCTCGCGCCTTCTTCGGCGAAGGTGCGGCGGATCACTTCGCCGGTGGTGTAGAAGATCAGGGCATTCGAGAGGTCGCGTGGAATGAGCATTCCGCGGCGCCTGCACTCCTGCTGAATTGCAAAGTTCACGCCATTCGCCAATGTGTGCGACGCTTCGAGGAATAAAACTTCAAGACTGTACAAGGCTTGATTACGCGGATCGTGGCTGGCGATGGTGAGGTGCGCGGGATTGATTGTCGCGTAGGCGCCGAGCGGGCCGGCGTACCAGACGATGTCCACGCGAATTTTCGGCGCGGGCCACTTTTCCTGAAAAACGTTGACGAGCTGATCGGCAATCTCTTCGCCCATTTGGCGCACCAGAGGAGCGACGTTTCCGATCCATGCGCGGTTGGCGCGGTCTTGTTCGCGCCACCAGTGGGCGCGATAGATCGGCGCCGCGGACTCGAGCGCCGCGACGAGTTGGGGCTCCTGGAGGAGTTGGCACAGGGAGCCGTCCGGGCCGTTAATGTGCGGGCAGCCTTCGCGCGCGCTCAGTTCGGCGCTGACTTCCGATTGCTCGTCATCGGTCTGGAGATCGTCGTGGCTAATGGTGGCGGCGTAGTAGTCGACGGCAGATTGCCACGCGGCGCGCGCGGCGGGTGTGAGTGAAGAAAGATCCGCAAGCGATTCGGACTGCGTCGGATCCTTCGCGCCCCCGCCCGCGAGCGGGAGTTTCGCCGTGAGGCGGCCTTGCTCGTAGAGAAAGTGTTGCAAGTTGACCCAGAATCCACTGTGAAATTCAAAGATAGGCAGTGTCGCGAAGGTGCTATCGGAGTCGGGCGGCGTCGGAAAATCCATTTGCGCGCGCGTCACGGCCGGCGCGCAGAGCATGAGAATTGCAACGGAGAGCAGCACGAATCGGCCGGGGCGTGGCATCGGAAGGAGGTGATGTTACCACGCGGGCGGACTTGCGCAGTGGATGAGGGTTAAGGCTGTGTGGACGGCAGCGGCGAATCCACGCGCGGATCGTCCGAGGAGGCAACCTCGCCGTGTCTATCGGCGCCGCGCAGAACGCCGCTGGAATCGAGAAAGAAGGAGCGCTTGCCCGTCTTGCCGTAATCGTAGGGAGTGGCCGCTACTTCGTATTGCGCTTTCTTGTTGGCGTCTTCGGGCGTTTCGGCGCCTGCGGCAGGGACGATGCGGTAGCGAAACGTGTAGCCGTCTTTCGAGCCGGCAGCCAGTTCGGCGTCCACGAGGTTGGCAGCGTCCGGCGAGATGCCCCCTCTCGGGGCCGGGCCGAGTTGCGAAAGCGAATCGGGGAGCGCGCCGAAGGCGTTGCGGTACGTGTCAAGCGCGCGCGCCAGGTCGCGAAGATCGTCAATGGCGGTTTCTTCCTTCGCTTCGAGGTCCGATTTGTTCCACTGCTCCTCGAGAGCGGGAATATCGAGGAGCAACAAGCCGACCGAAAGGAGTTTCCAATCGCCGGCTTCACGGACCATCCCGAAGCGAATCGAGCGGACGCCTTCGCCGGGAGAAGGAATATCAATGGGAATAAACGCGAGATTCTCGCGGAGCTGGGTCGCGCCGAACCGCATTTCGATGGTGATGACCGGGGTGCCGCAGCGGAGGATGAGATTGCCATCCGTGGATGAGGAAAGGAGCGGCTTGCCTGGGGCTTCGAGCTGGACGATGCGCTGCATCAGAGCGTTACGCTGCTCAGCGGGGAGAGCGCGAAACGCCAGCGCGCTATCGGCGGTCAGGCGGGCGGCAAAGTCGGTTGAATCTTCGCGGCAGGCGGCGCTGAGAAGGGAGGCGAGGGAATTGGCGGCGTCGCCGGCCTGCGCCGGGGGCGCGGGGCCCGCGGGTGCTTGTGCGCGGACGCGCGGAGTTGTGAGCGAGAGGACGAGCAAGACGATCGCGGAAGCGATGCGCAATCGTCGAGCGTCCGAGGTGTGGTGTCGAGTGGAGAGGCTCATTGGCCCTTTGCGTCGCGCAGGATGCGCGGCAATTCCATCGTGAATTTTGAGCGGGGCATCACTTCGTCGCAGCCCGCGGCGCGGGCTTGCTCGGCGAGTTCGGTTTGCACGTGGGAGAGAAAAGCGATCACGCGGCGGGCGGGCGCGGCGGAGTGGTTGCGCAGGGCGGCGAGCGCGTCCAAGGGCTTCCCCCGCGCGTTCAAATCGAGTAACAGGGTCGCGGCGGGATTTTCCGCAGCCGCGAGAATCAAGGCGTCGTTGGAGTTTGTCATTTTCAATTCGACGCCTGCGAGGCGCGCCGTTTCGGCGAGCTTCGATTGGAAGAACAGATCGTCCACCAGTGCGATGACGTTAGCCATTTAATTTTCACTGCCCCCGCTGGGCCATGTGCAGGTTTGTGTCGCCCCTCCGGGGCTGAGCGAGAGCCTGAGAAAGCGCGGCGATCTTGCTTCGCCCCTTTTCACATACTAACTCGACGCTAGTGCCAGAGCACGTCGCAATGCCAAATTGGTCTTTTGCTTCTGGCGCGAGCGGCGAGGGCAGGCTTTCGGCCGGGAGGCGGCTGCGATATAAACTGATGCACACCTTTCGCGGGAGGCACGCCATGGCCAAAGAACCGCTTTCGCACCCGACGCTCACGGTACTCGAACAGACGCCTATCATCATCGAGAAACTTCTCCTGGATGTGCCTGTCTCGACGCTGACGTGGAAACCGTCGGCGCAGCGCTGGTCCATCGGCGAAGTGCTCAGCCACATGGCGGGCGTCGAGCGCGTGTTCCGGGAGCGCTCGCGGCGCATCGTCGAAGAAAATTCGCCCGCACTGCCGAACTACGATCAAAACGCCGCATTCGCCGCCGGCGAATATCCCAACGGCGGACGCGAGCTGTTGCGTGAATTCTGCCATGAGCGCGACCGCACCGTTACATGGATGCGCTATTTGCCCGCGGAGTCGCTTGGGCGGACGGGCCAGCACGGCGAGCTGGGGAAAATCACGCTGAGCGATTTGTGGCACGAGTGGGCGTTCCACGATCTCGGCCATATCCGGCAAATTTCGGAGCTTTACCGCTCGGCGGCGTTTTATCCGCGGATGGGCGGCTTCCAGCGCTACTACACGATCAAACCGTGACGGCCCACGGCCCATACGCGCACGCCGAAGACCAGCGGCTGGCCGCCGCAGGGCCGCGCGACGTCACGCTTTATACGCGCAGCGGCTGCCACTTGTGCGAGGAAGCGAAGCGGGCGATTGCGCCCTTGCTCGCCGAATTCGGCGCGCGTCTGCTGGAAGTGGATATTGACGCCGACCCGATTCTCCGCGAGCGATACACCGACGATGTGCCGGTGATTTTTCTCGGCGCGCGCAAAGCCGCGAAGCACCGCGTCGATCTCAAACAATTTCGCCGACAACTTGCCGGCTCCACTCGCGGCTGACCCTCTGCCGTTGGGGCGTGAACGCGCGCCAACGAGGAGGGGACGCCGTCACGAGCCACGTCTTTTATCCGCTCCTGCGGCCAACGGATGGGTCGTCTCCAGACAAATGCTCTGTCGCCCGTTCAAAGGAAGTTATTGCATCTCAATGAATTTACGATAGACTTTATGCGGATAGGTCCATCACGACGGGGCGCGTCGGGTCCGGCCGAGTCCGAGGTTCTCTGGCCCGTTGCTGAAATTCCTCCCAACGCGCGTCATCGAAATCGCAGGAACTTTTAAACTCAATCGAACCAGCCAAGCTCGAGCGAAGGCGCACGTCTCCGCTCCAATAGGAGATTGCCTATGATGTCGAATGCAACATGCTCGTGGCTTAAAGGGTCGTTTTTTGTTATGGCTTTGCTCGCGGGGGCCGTTTGCGGCGTGCCGGCCCAGGGCCAGGACGCACCGGCGATTGGCGTTGGCGGAGTCGAGATCACGGGCATCCCGGAGGATTGGAGTCATCGCTATGTGGTCTTCTCTAACCCCGGCACGGAGCAGGAGGCGATTCAGAACGACCATTACGTGCAGTGGCAGAAGATAGTCAACGAGCCTCGCTACGTCATTCAACAGCTCAAAAGGAATGCCCTGGTACGGGGTCCTGCAGCCTTCGACGCGGAAAACAGATCACGGTGGATCTCCGAGGCCGATGGCATTCGCGCCCGTTTCGCGACGCCGGACGATGATGCGCTGACGTTGCGTATGCGGCCACGTCCCTGGCCGCCGATCTCTTGGCGATTCAACCCGCTCCCGAGCATCAACACAGATTGGAGCGAGGCGCTGGGCGGACCAGGCCTTGCGGCGGGGCACTATCCCGCGAAGTATTCCTTCGCAGTCACGACCGCGAGCTGCAGCGACTTTGTCGTGTTTCCCACAGGCGCCGCAGGGTCCGGCACTCAGGCTACCGTCATTGCTTTCAACAACATCTACGTCGGTACCGGGGGATGCGAAGCCAGCAATCCCACGGTGTATTGGGCTTTCAACACACCTCCCGGGGGGACTGCAGCCGATTCTGCCACCGCGAACCTCTCGCCCGTTCTCTCGATTGACGGCAAGCAGATTGCGTTTGTCGAAACCTACAGCGGCACCGCCTACCTCGTGATTCTTAGGATGGCCGCTGAGCCGGCCAGCGCGTATAACGATCCCTCAAGCGCGCTCGTCTATGAGGCGCCCGCCAGCTACAACGGCTGTACCGCCCCGTGCTACACCACGCTTTCGTTGAGCACCAGCGACACCAGCTCCGCGCCGTTCTACGTTTACGGCGGCGCTGACACGCTCTTTGTCGGCGACAATAGCGGCAAGGTGCACGAGGTTACCGGCGCTTTCAACGGAACGCCGGCAATAGATGCGAACACTGGTTGGCCGGTGACAGCGAGCACGGAGACATCGCACGCGCTCAACTCGCCCATTTTCGATTCCACATCGGGTAACGTGTTTGTAGGCGACTCCGGCGGCTATCTCCACCAGTTCGCCACGAGCTCACCACCCGGAACTGTGAATGCCTCGAACCGATTGGAGAACAACACGGCCGCAGTGTTCGATCCTCCCCTTGTCGACTCCACGAGCGAGGAAGTTTACGCGTTTGTCGGGTACAGTGGCGACGCCACTGCTCCTAGTCACTCCAGTTACTTGAACCGGTTCGCCGCGGGGTCCTCCATCGCCGGATCATTCGGCACCGCCCTGGACTTCAAAAACGGGGGAGCCGGCAATCCCACTACCTCGATTATGCGGGCCGGCACTTTTGACGACCAGTACTATGCGAGCTCCGAGTCCTCGGGGAACCTCTACGTTTGCGAAAATGGCGTAGTGTACCAAGTCCCCATGCCCGCCTTTTCTGCTGTCAATACCTTCAACACCCTCGTCAGTGCGGTCGGCAGCGCCTCGACTTGCTCTCCCGTCACGGAATTCCTGGGCGTGACGGCAAGTGCGACGATCAATGAGACCGGCGGCATCACGGCGGCGGCAACATCCGTAACCGTCACCTCTGGGAGTGGGGTCGCGAACAACGACTACATTCAGATCGATTCTGAAATCATGCAGGTGACTGCCGGCGGCGGCACAACAAGCTTGACCATATCACGGGGAAAAGTGGGGACCACAGCAGCAGCTCACGCCAATGGCGCCACAGTTCAAGATATCAAGGATTGGCTTTTCATGAGTGTGGTTGCCAACGGGAACGCTGCCCCGTGCACAGGAGCTTGTCTCTACAACTTCAACGTGATCGGCGCCGGTACTACCGGCACGCCCATCGCCGGGCTGGCGGCGAGCGGCGGTTCGAGCGGGATCATCGTCGATAACCAGTCGACGACGCAGGTGGGTGGCGAGCAGATTTATTACAATACGCTTACCGGAGACAATGCCGTGCAGGCGTCGCAGTCTAATCCGTAATTAGTCCCATTTCGGGGCCACTCTACGCTTCTTTTTGTGTTCGATGAGCACACGCAGAACAAAGGGCGGAACATGAAATGTTCTGCCAGAAGCTCTTCATGTCTAGGAGCAGAATGCAGTTTCATTCGACAAGGCGCTGACGACCCTTGGAGCGATCTCGACCCGCAGCGGCTGCTACCTGTGCGAAGAAGCAAAACGCGCGATTGCGCGAGGTGGACATTGACGCCGACCCGATTCTTCGCGAGCGATACACCAATGATGTCCCGCTGATTTTTCTCGGCGCGCGCAAAGCCGCGAAGCACCGCGTCGACCTCAAGCAATTTCGCCGGCAACTTGCAGACGCGTCTCGCGAGTGACGCGTTGAGATAGGGCGCGCGCTGCCCACGCCGGAAGCTTTTCTATCCCAGTCGCAGCCACTCGTTCACCGCCTCGACCGAGGCGGAATCTAGCGGGAGTTTGCGGGCTTTTCCAGTCTTGTCGGCGGCCTCAATCGGCGGGACGACCTTCTTTCCTTTGGCATTAAGCGTTCCGCTGCTGAATCTCTTGCCTCGGAGAGACGCCCTCTCGATCTCGAAATATTGTCCGAATCCATTTTCGAGGCAGAATGCGCGATCGGGGAGCAGCCACATCGTAAAGTGTTCCGTCTTTTGCGAGCCGAAGGGAATTCCCTGCGAGGTCGTGAGTATGAATTTCAGCCGCCCGGATTCGGGGCGGGCGGAGGCCTTGAGCGCGAGAGAAAGTTTTGCCCGCGCCGCTTTCTTTTCATCCCGCGCGATGCCCACCGGCTTGGGGCCCAGCGTACTGAAGCGATAAATCTCTTTTACTCCCCAGCCGATTTGCGCGATTCCCAGGATGTACCAGATGGGGCTGGTATCGCCGACGCTGTAGCCATACGGCTGCACAGCGTTGTTGAGCATTGCGTCGTGCGTGAGATTCCAAATCCCCAGACCGATCAGAGCAATGCCGTTGAGCCAGCCCACCAGGCGATTCCGGAGAGCCATGCCGAGCAAGCCGAACAAAAGCATCACGCCGCCGATTACCAATCCCCCATAAATGAAAATATCAAACGTGCCGGGCGGCGCGGACGCCTGGAGCTCCCGGAGCGTCGAATTTTGGCTATCCGAAAGGAAATACCACGCGCCGAGATTGATCACGCCCCAAGCAAACAGCGACGCGACCGCTCCCCAGATCGCTTTGTCGATCACGATCGAGCGAAGCAGATTGTCGTCCGGAATGTCCTGCAGGTTGCGCGCATAATCCACGCTGCTAGCGAATGGCAGCTCCGCCTTCTCGAGTAATGCCGCGGTGGCCCGCTCGATTTCTGGGTGCAACAATTCCTCAGGATTGCTGTGGCCTCTGAGCGTTTCGGGACCGGCCTTCGCATGTTTTGCGAGAAGAAAGCGCACCATATCCGCCCGGTCATTGAGAGCAGCCAGGTCGAGGGGAGTTGCGCCTCCTGGTGCTGCCGCATCGATATCCGCGTGATTCAGAATGAGCAGCTCCGCCATGTCTATGTAGCCTTTGGCAGCGGCGGTGTGCAGGGGTGTTCCGCCGCCATTGCTGCGAGCTTCGATCTCGGCGTTTGCGGAAAGCAGTTCGGCCGCCGCATCAGGGCGGTCTCCATAGGCGGCCGCGTGCAGAGGGGTCATACCTTCGTTGTCTTTGGCATTAACGTCGGCGCCGCGTTCCAGCAGAAATTTCACGACTTCGGTGTGGCCGTACAACGCTGCCGCATTCAGGGGAGTTTTACCATTGTTCGCGCGGACGTTGATCTCGGCGCCGTTCTGAAGCAGAAACTCGGCCATCTCTCTCTGGCCCCACTGTGCTGCCTCGTACAATGGTGTGATGCCGTTGACATCTGCGCTCGAGAGGAGCGCGCGATTTTCCGCGAGCAGCTTCTTCGCTTTTCTCAGCGCGCCGTCGCGGGCCGCTTTGTGCAGAGGGGGAATGCTGTCCATGATTCCTCCGGCCAGCCGAAAGCCAGCGGCGGGCACGAGCCCACATCATGGTGTGCCGTGCGCCACCGCATTCAAACTGGAAATTATTGCAATTTCTCGCGCCGATTTCGCTTGCGCCCTTGTGCGTCCCCGGAAAGTTGCCTAATCTCCCACAGATGAACCAATCCGCGCAACCTGTTCGAGCCGGAAATCGGGCGCAGTCTTTGCGCGCGCTCGGATTCCTGCTGATTGCCGCGGGTCTGCTGACGATTGCGGCTATCGCGCTCCTTACGTTGCGCGCGCGCAGATCCGCTGTTGCCGAGGCGGAAGAGTCCGCGAAGGTGCCCGACCGGCCCGAAGACATCGCGATTGGTCTCGAAAAAGGCGAAACGGAGTGGCGCGTTTTCGTGTCTTCTGATAACGACCGCGATATTGGGCCGGACGAGCAGCTAACCTACCTGTTCGACGACGGGACAATCGTTCGCGTGCGCGGGCACATGGTGATCGCTTTTCTTTCCCGTGGTTATTGGAAAGATCTCGCAACGGGCTCTCGCCGCGTGTGGGGTATTGTCGCTCTCGTCGTACTGACTGTAGGGGTTGGCCTCGTGTTTCGCCGACCGGTGGGCGCGCCGAATCCTCCGCCGGACAGCGGCGCTCCAGCTGATCGGGCACTCGGGACCTGATGCGCCGTCCTATTGGCTTGAACTAATGTGATGCGGCGGCTTCGCGACGGGCCTTATCGGCGTCTTCCTTCTCTTTCTTCCGGCGGGCTATCTCGGCGACGCGCAGCTGATCTAGGACTATTGCCGCTTGCGGGGAATAGTTATGCGCGGCCCAATGCGGTTCGAGCCAAACGGGATCGGCAGTGACGGCTTCTGCGAATGCATACTGCGCATCCTCGTGTTGCGAGGCGCGCCATTCGATCATGGCGAGCACGGCTTCCCCCTCAGCCTGATTTTGGGGCGCGAGTTTGGCAAGATCCAGGGCGTCGGCTTGACGTCCCATGTCGCTGAGAATCCATGTGCGTTCGGCCTGGACCTGATCTTCCATCGGGAAACTCTGGTGCAAGTCCTCCAATTGCTGCTCGGCATCCTGAAGTTTTCCTGCGCGATACAGCCACCAGGCCAGGCGTTCGCGATTGTCTTTGCTAAGGGCGTTCGACGAGGAATCGGCGAGCTGCTTGAAATCGACGAAAGCCTTGTCGCCATCGGCGCCGAGCAGGCGGAGTCCAAGAGATTCGACTGTGATGTCCATCGTGGTGCCATCGGGGTAATGGGTCATCTCCACCCCAAGGGCGTTTGCCGCGTCTCGCGGATCTTGCGCGGCCAGCGCATCGGCGAGCAATTGCCAGACAGCGATGGAGCGCGAGCCGCCAGCTAGGGCGTCCTTCGCGGTCTGCACCGTAGCGGCGGCGTCACCAGAGCGCCAGGTGGCCTGCGTGAGGCCGAGAAGAGCAGCGGCAGAAGAGGGATTGGCAGAGATGGCTCTCTTGTAGAGCGCGATTGATTTGGCGAAGTCGCCCTGCTGATCCAATTCTTGCGCGCGCGCGGCGAGGAAAATATCGAGGACGCCTAGCGGGCGCTGCGACTTGGTCGCGTCCCAACCCTGCTCGGCGATTTCTTTTTGCAGCGCGGCGACGCGTTCGGCGGCGGGCGGATGCGAGCGGAAATATTCCTCGAGCGCTTGCGCGGGGACTTGCGCCAATTCTTCCTCGGGAGAATTCGCGGGCGTGGGCTGCCCCTCGAGTTCCGCGAGACGCTTCATCGCGTCCACGCCGCCTTGCGGCGAGTATCCGGCAGCGACGGCCAATTCCAGACCGCCGCGATCGGCTTCGAGTTCCTGCTCTTTGGTGTACCCCGCCTCGAAGAGACGCAGGCCGGGTTCGCCGAGCGCATAGAGGTCTTCGAGGCCGAGCTTGCGGCTTTGTAATTCGATTTGCACACGTTCGATGGAGTGGCGGCGGTCGACGTGCGTGATTTCGTGGCCGAGGATGGAGGCCAGCTCGTCTTCGGTGTCGAGGAGGCGAAGCAAGCCGCGGCCGATCACGATTTGTCCGCCGGGCAGAGCTTCGGCGTTCACGAAGCCGTCTTCGGGAATGTAATAAAAGTGGTAGGGAATCGCTTTGCGCTGCGCGTTTTGCGCGACGCGCAAGCCGACCTGGTTTACGTAGACAGAGATGCGGCGGTCATCGTCGTTCTCATACTGAAGGGATGTCAGCCCGTAGCCTTCCGCCATTTCCTGGCCGACTTTGATTTCCTCGCTATCGCTGACGCGCGTGACCGCGAGCGGGATGCGCTCGGCCTCCTGTTCGGTATCCGCCACGAGATAGAGAAGCGGGCGCGGACTAACTTCCGCGGGCACGCCGCGGCGCTCGAGCGCGCGCACTGCAACGCAGCCGGCGACGAACAGGACCAACGCGACGATGCGCTGCGCTCTCATAGATACCGGCTCAGGAACTCCTTGTGCCGCGCGTACAGGTAGCTCACCAGCAGCAGCGCCGCGCCCAGTCCGAGGAACGAAACGATGCGGCCTAAAGCGTCGAGAGTCCAGAACGTCCACCGAAACGATCCGGCCGACACTCAGCAGAAGAAGACACAGGCTGAACCAGCGGAATGCGCGGACGCCGAGGCGGAGGGTCGCGACGAAGACCACAACGGCTTCCAGTCCCCACGAGGCAGTGAGGTATCCGCTGCGCGTCTCGATGGTGATGAGGACCGTGAGCAGGAGCGTCGGCACTAAGAAGAAGAGATGGATGGCGTTGGCGTCGAGCCAATTCGCCGTGCGTCGCGTCCAGTGCGAGTGTGCGAGAGGACCGCCGGGCGGGGCCACGCCCTCGCTCGCACCGCTCTTGCGGATGGCGACGCCGAGCAGAATGTAGAGGGGCAGCGAAACGGCGACGACGCTGGCGATGCGCAAAGTGGTGAAGTGCCAAGGCTCCGTCAGATAAAAATTCTCAAAAGCGCAGCGAGCAGCAAGCAGCAGCGTGAGCAGATAGGCTTGCTCGCGTAGGGCGATTCGCGCGGCCCAGCGTCCGGCGAGGAAAAGAATTACGGTGAAAACAGCCCAACCGAGCGCAATCCACGGCAACGGCAATTCAAATCGCATCAGCGCGACGAGCGAGCCCCAGCCGAACCAGAGGCAGGCGCTGCTCTTGCGCGGCTCGGTGGATTTCGCGGCCCAAGCCACGTAGTAGTAGATCGCGGCGAGCAGCGAGACGGTAACCAATTTGGCGGAGACGCGGCCGAACGTTTGTGTGGAGTTCAGATCGGCGAGGAAGATGCGGATAAAACTCAACGCGAGCAATGCGGTGCTTTGCTGGCCGATCGCGCGCTCCTTGAGGAGTCGCGAAAGTTCGAAAATCGCGAGGCCGAGGAGTCCCCAGGCGAGCCCGACGACGCCATTCGAGAGTTCGTTCCAGGCGAGGAGCGTGATGAGGAGAACAGCAGTCCACGTGTACGCGCCGCGCACGCCGCCGATGAACCGCAAGCACAGCGCGGCGAAATCTTCGCCTTCAGCGGGCTCGGCAACCGGAGAGAGACGGCGTGAGATTAATCCGAGCAGCAGGGCCGACCCGTCCACGGTGAGAAGAACCAATCGAGGATGCGCGACCGCGTACGGCAGGTCATTGAAGAGGAGGCGAATCACGCCGAGCGCGGCGGCGAAATGGCCACACACGCGGAGCGGGCGGTCGTCCGCGCGGCGAACGGCAAATGTCATGGCGACGCCGATAGCGGTCCAGGCTGCGCCGACGGTGAGAAAGGGGAGTCCCATCCAAGCCGCGGCGAGGAGAAACGTAGTGGCGACGCCGTGGGAGGCAGCGGCTGCGACGGTGTCCAGCGTGCGGGCTTTATCGGCGAGCAGGCGCGGCGCGAGGCGAGCGTTCAGGAAGAAGACGACGCCGAGCGTCAACATCATGATGCCGTCAGACGTGCTTGGCGGGCGCCAATGGCCATAACGAGGCCAGAGGTCGAAGCAGACGACATAGATCGTGAGCGCCGCCGCAATGGCACAGCCCAAGCGGCGCAATTGCACTTCGGCAATACGCCAGCCCGCGATGAGGAAGGCTTCCGCTTCAAGCAGCCACAAAATTTCCAGGCGCCCGCCGGAATAGCGATAGGGAATCGCCGCTGCGAGCATGGCTGCGCCGACCGTCGTCGTGAGAATGAAGCCACTACGACGGGCGCGACGGGAAGCTACGAACGCCAGCAGGAGGTAAGCGGCTCCCGCACCCAGCAGGAACCAGAACCGCAGGAGCGGATAAAACGATTGTTCGTGCAAGACGGCGAGATAGCCCGCGGCGTTCAGAAGGAAGGAAAGCGTGAGGAGAAGGTTTTGGTTCGAGTCGCCTTCGGGGCGAAGAAAATAAGAGACGACCCAAATCGCCCAGTAGATCGTGAGCAGCGCGATGCTGGCGCGAAATTCGGGGAATAATTTGTGGCCGCCGATAGCGGTGAAGATTTGTTGTAGCCAGAGCCAGTGGATCAGGTAGGTGGCGGCAATCGCGGCGGGCTCGATGCCGTACCAATTTCTTTTGCGTTCGACGATAACGAGCGAAGCCGCGAGAATCGCGCTGGCGACGAGAGTGGCTTCGCTAATCTGATTGACGCCAACGCTGGCGAAAGCGAGCAGATAGGCGAATCCGGTGGTCACCTGCGAGTGGTAGCGCAAGGAATGCGCGACCATCGCGGCCGCGACCGCGAACAGCAACGCGAATCCCAACTCTGGACTTGGCACCAGCCGCACGGCGGCGATGCTATGTATCGCGTAGGTCGCAAAGTAAATGACCGCCCAGCCGCCGCCTAGCACGGAGCGCGCAGCGATGCGATAGCGCTCGCGGCGCTCGCCGATAATTCCGAGGGCGATCAGGGTGAGGCCGGCGGCGTAGCCCATCGCGATTTTTCCAGCTGGTCCGAGATGGCGAATCGTGTAGCTGAGAAACAGCGCGATGCCGATGACAAAGACGGCTGTGCCGATTTTGTTCAGCCAATTCGCTCCGAGCCGCTCTTCGAGATTTGCCCAGCGCTCCCGGGACTCCGCGCTGGACTCGCCGCTCGCGACGGATTCGCCGAACGGACTGCGCCCTGCGCGAACAAGGCGCGGTTCCTGCTGCTGTGGCGCGGGCCATTCGGTCTGCGGTGCCGATGGCGGAGCGACAGGAGGTGGCGCAGGGGCGGCGTAGGACGGAGTTGGTGGGGCGGGCCAAACAGGTTGAACGAGGGGCGGCGGAATTGAAATTACTGGCGGCGGAGCGGCGCGTGGCGGAACGGGCTGCTGCGCGACGACCGGTTCCGGAGCCGTGGCTGCGGCGGGCGATCCCTGGAGTTGCGCTTCGAGGTCGCGTGTTCTACGATCCAGAAACTCAACCTGCTTCTTGAGCCGCTCCAGTTCTTCGCGGTTTGCGCTGCGGCGATTCAGACGGCTGATGCGCACGAGCGCAACAATCGGCGCGATGAGGATAAAACCTACGATGCATATGATCAGTCCAAAAGTGGAGAGGTCGTCCACGGCACGCCAATGGCCGTGATTCTATCAGAGGAGTCAAGTCACAAGGGGCCAACTGGGCGGGCGGGGGGAATCTCAATACCATGATTGCGGCAGCCGGACAAAAAGTGCCGGCACTTTTCCGAAGTTGTGTTGGCCTCGGCATTGATTTATCCTGCCGAGCTGCATCCCCTCCCAGGGGGCGCGCAAAATCCAGCCGGACGAGAAATTCAGTTTGTTGTAATCCAAAGTCACCAGGGTCACGTACAGTCAAGTGGAGCAGTACCATTCCGAAAACTCAATCGAGGGGGTAGACCGTAAATGACGAAGTCAAAGATGGCGTTAGTAGCAGGTGCGGCGCTCGCGGGCTTGCTCGCGGGAGCCGGCACCACGGTCCACGCGTCCAACCTTCTCCCAAACTCAGGAACCAGGACCTTGATCGGCACGCTGAGCACTCCCGACGGGCAAACTCCCACGGCGACTGACAAGCATGCTTGTAAAGGCCAAAATTCCTGCGCGGGCAACGGTGGATGCAAGACCAGCGACCAGGGCTGCAAGGGCAAGAACACCTGCAAGGGCAAGGGCGGCTGCCGGACGGATGGAGGCACACCTCCGAAGTCCATGTCGATCCGCTAAACAGGAGTCGGAAGCGCAATTCCAGCACGCCGGAGGGCCGGAGCGGTGCCGGCCCTCCTTTTTCATCGCGGTAGGGAGAAGAATCTGAATGCCCGCAAATCGGTTCAATGGATTCACGGAATACGGCGTGGGGATCGGTTTGCGAATCCCGCACTACCAGCACATTTTGACGCGCAAACCTACGGTGGATTGGTTCGAGATTATTTCCGAGAATTTCATGGTGGACGGCGGGCGTCCGCTGCACGTGCTGGATCAGATTCTGGAGCAGTACCGGGTGGTGCAGCACGGCGTCTCGATGTATTTCGGTTCGGCGGAGCGGCTGAATCGCGAGCACCTGCGGCGCTTGAAGGCGCTGGTGAAGCGGACGAAAACGCCGTGGCTTACGGATCATCTGTGTTGGGGCAGCGTGGACGGGCGCTACACGCACGATCTGCTGCCGATGCCGTACACGTTTGAGGCGGCGCGGATCACGGCGCAAAAAGTGCGCGAGGCGCGCGATTTTTTGGAAGTGCCGATCGCGGTGGAGAACGTGAGCAGCTACGCCGAATACCACGTTTCGGAAATGACGGAGTGGGAATTTCTGAACGAAGTGGTGGAGCGGGCGGACTGCGGAATTTTGCTGGACGTGAATAATATTTACGTATCGGCGCAGAATCATTCGTTCGATCCCATGACGTACGTCGAGAGCGTGCCCGCGGAGCGCGTGGCACAGATTCACATCGCCGGACACACGAAGTACCGGAAATACATTCTGGATACGCACGATCATCCCGTGATCGATCCCGTCTGGAAACTGTATCAGCGGGCAATCGAGCGCGCCGGAAAGACGGCGACGCTGTTGGAGTGGGACGACCGGATTCCGTCGTTCCAGGAAGTGCACAACGAAGCGCTGAAGGCGAACAAATATCTCGGTCAGAATGTCTTAGCGCCAGCCGTATGAGCCTAGCTCAGCCTGCAACGGAAAATGGCCCGCGCCGTGATGACGCCGCTGACGGCGGGCGAAAACATGCGCCGCACGTCGCCGACCGGCCGACCGATGCGCGCCGTGGCAGCGGAATTCATCAAGCCGAATGATCGGCTGACGTTCGTTCGAGCGGCTCGAACTTTACAACCAGCAATACTGGTGGCGCGTATTGGCGAGTGTGCGCGAGGATTTTCCGGGCTTGCGCGCGATTCTGGGCGATCGCCGGTTCGATGCGATGTGCAAGGCGTATCTGATGGATTGCCCTTCCATCTCGTTCAGCATGCGGAATCTCGGCGCGCGCCTCGAGAGCTGGCTGCGCAAGCATCCGAAGTGGGCGGGCGCTAAACAGGCTCTGGCGCTGGACATGGTGCGGCTGGAATGGGCGGACATTGCCGCGTTCGACGCCGGCGGAGAGTTGCCGCTGCGCGCGGAGGATGTGGCGGCGCAGGATTTGCCGCGGGTGCGCTTCCGGTTACAGCCGTACATTCAACTGCTCGATCTGCGCTATCCGGTGGATAACCTGCTGCTCGAGGTGCGCCACGGCGGGGAGAAGGGTTTTGCAAGCAACGCGTTTCGCGCGGAGCACGCGAGGAAACATTCGGCGGTGGCGCGATTGAAGCCGGAGCGAATCTGGCTGGCCGTGCATCGCGTGGACCACAGCTTGTATTTCCGGCGACTGGAGCGCGAAGAGTTTCTTTTGCTTCGCGAGATCGAGGGCGGCGCCACCGTAGGACGGGCGCTCGTGACGGTGTTTAGGAAGAGCGCGATTACGGAGGGGCAGCAGGCCGAAAACGTGCGGCGGTGGTTTCACAATTGGGCGGTGTTGGGCTGGTTCTGCCGGCCGAAGGGACGAGCGGAATAAACATGAGCAAATTACTTCAGCTGATTCAGAAGATGCACGCCGGATTCGTGAAGATCGTCTCTTACTTGCAGCCGGTGTTTTTGCTGGCGGTGCGGTTGTACTGGGGCTGGCAACTGGCGACGAACGGCTGGGCGAAACTGCACAACCTCGGGAATGTGACCGATTTCTTCACCAGCCTTAATCTGCCGCATCCGCACCAGACGGCCATCTTCGTTTCGACAGTGGAGTTTGTCGGTGGAATTCTTCTGGCGGCGGGACTGTTCTCGCGGGTGACGAGCGCGGCGTTGAGCATCGACATGTTCATGGCGTATTTCGTGGCGGACCGGGATGCGCTCAAGGCGATTTTCTCCGACCCTGGAAAATTCTACGGGGCGGATCCGTACACGTTTCTTTTTGCTGCGCTGCTGATCCTGATTTTCGGACCGGGCTGGATTTCGCTGGATACGCTATTTACGCGGATGATGAGCAAGCGATCCGGTCGGTACGAGCGGTAGACCGGGCCGGGAAAAGAAAGACCTACCCTCGAAAACCGCGAGGGTAGGGCACCCGCAAGTGCAACTTCAAAGACTACCCCGCCCGAAAATTCAACTTCAAAGGCTATGCCACCGGCCCGAAGAATGTTCCGCTGTGAGATTTCCGGGGTTCTTCGTCCTCTTCCCAATGATCAGAAAACGTCCCGTCTGTCCCCGGGTTCCCTTTTATAGAACCCGCAACCCGTAAAATCAAAGGATGGCCCCCGCCGAAGGACAGCAGGCTTGGCGAGGGACAAGAACGATTAATGTTGAGGTGACGCTCCGGACGACACTTCCGTAACCACGCCAGTTGAGAGATTCAAGCGAAACACGCGCCGCACCCTGGTGAGTTGAGGCGGGCCGACACCCGGCTCGCCCCAGTCCTTTAGCAGAAGCAAGTTGTCACTTTCAAACCTTATGGAGGTTGCTGCCCCCACCTGTGCTGTGTCGTTGCTAATCTTGCTTTTTTTGAACGAGTCGAAGAGCAGTTTCGCCGCATAGCCTTCGTTTGTTTCCTCAATCCAAAACACGGTGGTTTGTTCCGGAGACGCGGTAGAAAAAACTACCAAAACGCGTTGGGGAGATGTGCCGATAGGTTGTGTGACGAAGAGCCATCCCTCTTCCGATGAGTTTCTACCTCCGGCTCTTGGGAAGCCAATCCACTGATCGAAGGGAAGAGGGGGCAGGATGAGGGCCTCGTGGGGTTCGGCCATTCTGGTCCCGACATCACAGCCGAGAGATTCCAATGCAGCGTCCAAAGCCTTCAAATTCTTGGCTAGGGGGAGATTTGGGCTTGATGCGAGCATCCGGTCGAAGTCGTCGTAGCCCCATCGCAGATAACCATAGGTGATGATGGCCTGAGAAAGGCTCCGGCCACTGGGCGCGACAAGACCCGAATCCGGCGCTCGCGCCATGACCAGCGGGAGCGCTAGACTTAGAATGCAGACTACGCCCAGAAGTCGGTTACCTGTTCTCACACCAGCAACCAGAATTCTTGTCCTCAGCATTGCACCAATCCAGCAACGGCTCATTATAGAAATACACCATATGTCCTTGCACGGTCACGATTCCTGAAGGATTCAGAGGTTCGAGGTGGGTGGCCCGGCCTTTCGTTCTCCTTTTGGGGGCGCATGACTGAGTGGATGGTACCATTTCCATAAATGAAGATGGAGCTTCAGTGTTGGAGTTGAGGGTGCCGCGTCCTTGACGATTTTCAAGGGCGGGGGCTTTGGTCAAAGGTGGAAGTTTCAGATTTGAGATTTGAAAGGGCACGGGGGGAGAAGTCAAGAACCGCACCCTCGACGGCGAAGGGTGCGGCACCCGCAGCTTGCAAATCAGCGTCGCGCAGAGAGGACCTGGTTAGTGGCCTTCGGTGGGTTTTACGCCGACGCTGCGGTCGGGGACGTTGCCGGGGCGGCCGGCTACGCGATCGTAGGTGGTGACCTGGCAGGTGGAGCCTAGGGCTTCGTTGTAATACGTGGGGACGCCCAGCGCCGTGCGCAGCTCTTCATTGAATTTGCGCATGCGGACCAATTGTTCGGCATGGGCAGGCAGTTTGCGGCCGTCGTCGGTGATCAGAAATTTCTGGTAGCCGGCGTCCCAAAGGCGTGTGAAGAGGCCGCCTTGCAGAATCGTCGGCAGAATCGTGAGTTGGTAATCGCCGCGGGGCGTCTGGCGGAATTCGGCGCCGCAGCCGTACTTCTCGACCCTCATTACACCGCGCGTGCTGCCGACCGAGAAGCCCGCCTTGGGGAGGGATTCCAGGAGCAGCGGCGTGAAGCGTTCAAGCACATTCCACATACGGATAGATTACGGATTCCGGCGCGGGTGTGTAAAGGCGAATTTGTTGCGCGCCAAGAGAGATGCTGTCTCCGCACACTCCGCATTATTGTGTGGCGTTCTTAAAACCAACCACGATCGCGCCCCAACTGACCGAATTCGCCGCTGTGGCCGTGGCGGTATAGGTGCCCGTGCTGGAGACGTTCAGGCCCTCAATGATGCTGGTCGCGTCTGCCAGCGACTGCGTGTAACCGGTGCCTACCGTCATGGGGTAGCCGCCGTATCCGGCCACGCCAAACATTCCCACGATCAGCTCGTAACTGGAAGTCGAAGTCCCCGGAGTCGTGCTGGTCATCGCGGCTCCGGTCCCCGCGGTGGCTTTGTAGGTCGCGACATCCAGTGGGGCGGAGGTATCGAGTCCCGAGTATTCCACCACGTCCACTAGAGAGATGGAGGTCGTCTTCGCTGAGTAGGTGGCGCTGAAGCCGCTCGGAGTGCCGGTAATATTCTTCGCGTACCAGGCCTGAACCCAGTTGTTCGAGCCGATATTTACCGCCGGACCGAGGGCCGTATAGGCGTTGCCGCCATTGTCGGAGACCGATGCTGTAACCGCAGCGCCATCCCAATGCGAGAAGATCAGGATGAGATCCCCATTGTGAGCGTTGGGGCTGAAATAGGAAGTCTGCTTGGTGCAAGCGCCGCAGTCTCCGGCATCTGCCTGGACGACCACTGCCGGACTGCTCGAGACAGGGTTGGTGACCGTCAAGCCGGTGGTGCCGACGATGGTGCCGGAGGTGGCTTGAATGTTGGTGGTGCCCGCGAGCAGGGGCGTGACGATGCCGATGCTGCTGACCGAAGCGACCGTGGGTGTAGTCGAAGCCCAGGTCACGGAGCTGGTGAGATTTTGCGTGGTGCTGTCGCTGTACGTGCCGGTCGCGGTGTACTGCACCGGGGTGGAGCCGGCGACCACGGAGGAATTCGCCGGAGTCACAGCAATCGATACGAGAACTGCGGGCGTGACCGTGAGGACCGTCGAACCGTTGATGGAGCCTGAGGCCGCTTGAATCGTGGACGTGCCGGTGCCCGCAGCGGTAGCGACGCCGCCGCTTGTGATGGTGGCGACGGTCGTCGTGCCGGAGGACCAGGTTACGGAGCTGGTGATGTTCTGCGTGCTGGTGTCGCTGTAGGTGCCGGTGGCGGTGAAAGCCTGCGTTCTACCCTTCGCGATCGAAGGATTGGCCGGGGTCACGGCAATCGAAACGAGCGCAGTGGTGACAGTCAATCCAGTCGAGCCAGTGATCGAGCCGGAGGTGGCTTGAATCGTGGTGGTGCCCTTGGCGACGGGAGTGACCAAGCCGCCGCTGCTGATCGTGGCGGTAGCCGTGGTGGTGGAAGTCCAGGTCACGGAACTGGTGAGGTTTTGCGTGCTGTTGTCGGTGTAAGTTCCGGTGGCGGTGTATTGCACCGGCGTTGCGCCGACGACCATAGAAGAATTCGCCGGCGTAACAGCGATCGAAACGAGCGTAGCCGGCGTGACGGTGAGAACCGTCGAGCCGCTGATGGAGCCGGACGTCGCTTGAATCGTTGACGTGCCGGTGCCCACCGCGGTGGCCACGCTGCCGACAAGGGTCGCGACGGTCGTCGTGCCGGAACTCCAAGTCGCGGAGCTGGTCAGATTCTGCGTGGTGCTGTCACTGTAGGTGCCCGTCGCTACAAAAGTTTGCGTCAAGCCTTTAGCGATGGAAGGATTCGCCGGCGCCACGGCGATCGAGACGAGCGTCGCTGCACCCGCCGTGTAGATCTGCTGCACCTCGGCGGCGGTTAAATGACGATTGTAGATCTGCAGATCGCTGATCATGCCGGCGTTGAATTCCTTCGTGCCGCCGCGAGAGAAGAGGTACATCGGATTGCTGCCGAAATCGCCGGTGTTGGTGGATGTGCTGTAGTTTTGTGTGGGAGTTTGCAGCACACCGTCAATGTACAGAGTCACCTGAGCATTTCCGGCTTGGGACTTGTCATAAATCGCGACGATGTGATGCCAGGCGCCGGAAGTGGGCTCGGTGAAGCAGTTGATGCTGAAGCCGACGTTGCCGTGGACGCCCCCCATGATGTCGCCGCAGTTGTTGTCGTCGGGGAAGAGGCCGAAACCGGTGGTGGTCAGATTGTAGTTCGTGCTGTTTTCCCACAGAACATGCGCGCCAACGGTGGAGTAGGTGCGATTGACCCAAGCGGCGACGGTGACAGACGGGGTCGCGCTGAAATTGATGGCAGGGATGGAGACGTATTGATTGGTGCCGTTGGCGGTGATGGCGCCGCCGACTTTGCCGGTGGTCCAAGTAATTCCGTTCACCAAGGTTGCGGTATAGCCGTTGCCGGAGGAATCGGCGGCGGTGGTGCCCGAGCCTTCGCTAAATTTCCAGTAGCCCACTAACCCCGACGGTAATCCCGCCCCGGCCGAAGTGGTGACGGTCAAGCCGGTGGTGCCGACGATGGCGCCGGACGTGGCTTGAATGTTGGTGGTGCCCGCGAGCAGGGGCGTGACAAGTCCGCCGGTGCTGACCGATGCGACGGTTGCCGTAGTCGAAGCCCAGGTCACGGAGCTGGTGAGATTTTGCGTGGTGCTGTCGCTGTAGGTACCAGTGGCGGTGTATTGCACCGGCGTGGAGCCGGCGACCACGGAGGAATTCGCCGGAGTCACAGCAATCGAGACCAGAACTGCGGGCGTGACGGTGAGAACGGTTGAGCCGCTGATGGCGCCGGAGGTCGCTTGAATCGTGGACGTGCCGGTGCCGGCGCCGGTGGCGACGCCGCCGCTTGTGATGGTAGCGACAGTCGTGGTGCCGGAGGACCAGGTCACGCTGCTCGTCAAATTCTGCGTGCTGTTGTCGCTATAGGTGCCGGTGGCGGTGAACGACTGCGTTCTGCCCTTAGCGATGGAGGGATTAGCCGGCGTCACGGCAATCGAAACGAGCGCAGTGGTCACCGTCAATCCAGTCGATCCGGTGATCGAGCCGGACGTGGCTTGAATCGTGGTGCTGCCCTTGGCGACGGGAGTGACCAAGCCGCCCGAGGTGATGGAAGCAACCGTAGGGGTCAGAGAAGACCACGTTACGGAGCTGGTGAGGTTCTGGGTGGTGCCGTCGGTATAGGTTCCCGTTGCGGTGTATTGCACCGGCGTCGCGCCGACGACCATGGAAGAATTCGCGGGCGTGACGGCGATCGAAACGAGCGTAGCCGGAGTAACGGTGAGAACCGTCGAGCCGCTGATCGAGCCGGAAGTCGCTTGGATCGTAGATGTGCCGGTGCCAACGCCGGTGGCCACGCTGCCAGCCATGGTGGCGACACTCGTGGTGGCGGAGGACCAGGTCACGGAGCTGGTGAGATTTTGCGTGCTGTTATCGCTGTACGTGCCCGTCGCGGTGAAGGTTTCGGTCAGGCCTTTAGCGATCGAAGGATTCGCCGGCGTCACCGCAATCGAGACCAGCGTCGCCGCGCCCGCCGTGTAGATTTCCTGCACCTCGGCAGCGGTGAGATGGCGATTGTAGATTTGCAAATCACTGATCGAGCCGGCGTTGAACTCTGCCGTACCGCCGCGAGAGAAGAGGTACATCGGGTTGCTGCCGAAATCGCCGGTGTTGGCGGCCGTGCTGTAGTTCTGCGTGGGAGTTTGCAGCACGCCGTCGATGTAGAGAGTCACCTGAGCGTTTCCAGCCTGGGACTTGTCATAAATCGCGACGATGTGATGCCAGGCGCCGGAGGTGGGCTGAGTGAAGCAGTTAATGCTGAAGCCGACGTTGCCGTTGACGCCGCCCATGATGTCGTCGCAGCCGTTGTCGTCCGGGAAGAGGCCGAAACCGGTCGTGGTCAGGTTGTAGTTCGTGCTGTTTTCAAAGAGGGTGTGACCGCCGACGGTGGAGTAGGTGCGATTGACCCACATGGCGATGGAGACGGCCGGGGTGGAGCTGAAATTGATGGCGGGGAGGGAGACGTATTGATTGGTGCCGTTGGCGGTGATGGCGCCGCCGACTTTGCCGGTGGTCCAGGTGACGCCGTTCACGAGCGTCGCTGTGTAACCGTTGCCGGAGGAATCGGCGGCGGTAGTACCGGAGCCCTCGCTAAATTTCCAGTAACCAACCAGCCCGGAAGGCAGCGCGGAAACGGAGTAGGTGGCGGAACCGACGGCACTGCTCAAGTATCCGGTGGCGATGCCGATAGCCTGAACTTTCGTCGACGCGGAGACGGGCAGAGTAAACGGAGCGGTGTACAGCTCGCTCGGCGTTTGCGTGGGCGTGGTGACGCCGTCGGTGGTGTAGTAGATCGCGGCTCCGGAGGTCGCGTCCAGAATGCTGATGGTTTGCGAACTGATGATCGAGCCGCCGGTTGGGTTGAATGTGGGCGTCGCTGCGGGGACGGGTGGCTGAACTGTGTAAGTGGCGCTGCCGACGGCGCTGTTTAGATAGCCCGATGCGACCGCGATGGCCTTGACAGTCGTCGCGGAGGCGATCGTGAAGGGGCCGGTGTACAGCTCGCTCGGCGTTTGCGTCGGCGTGGTGACGCCGTCAGTCGTGTAATAGATTGAGTACCCGGGCGTCGTGTCCGAGATGGTTATGGGCAGCGTCGAGGAGATCGCCCCGGAAGCGGGATTGAATGTGGGGGTCGCTGCGGCGACGGGACCTTGCACCGTGTAACTGGCGCTGGCGCCTGCGCTCTGCGTATATCCTGGAGCAACGGCGATCGCCTGGACTTTGGTGGACGCAGACAGTGTGAATGGCGCGCTGTACAACTCACTTGGCGTCACTGTGGGCGTGGTCACGCCATCGATGGTGTAGTAGATCGAAAAGCCGGGCGTCGTACTGGAAATGCTTACGGGTGTCGACGAAGAGATCGCGCCGGCCACCGGGCTGAACGTGGGGGCCGCCGCGACGAGTCCAAAGACCGCGACGCTGTTCGGTGTGCCGACGTAGACCTTTCCATTCGTGATCATCGGCGTGATGTACTTGTTGCCGACGCCGAAGTGGTCGCGGCTGCCCGCGGCTTGATTCGAGTTGTAAAGCTCAGTCCCGAGATTCGTGGCGTCGTAAGCGTGCAGAACCGCGGCGGTGCTGTTGTTCTCGACGGCCCAGAGAATTCCGTTGGTGGCGCCGCTCGCGGAGATGGATGGCAACGCGCCGGGATAAATGTACGTCGTCGGGGATTGGCTGCTCGGGGCAGTGGCGAGTTTGGCGTTCGTGATGGGGAACGCGAGAATAGAGCCGCCGGTCGGTGCGTAGTAAACGGTGTTGTTGAAATAGGCCGGCACCGACCAGATGCCCGAGCCGAGGACTCCAGACAGGAATTGGTAATTGCCATTGCTGCTGCTGGAGTATTTGCCCATCGAATTGCGGTTCACCACGTACAAATCGCCATCTTTGCCAGCGCCCACAGCCAATTGCCAAACGGTCTTGTTCGAGTCCGTGAGATCCGGCAAGAGCATCACGCCGCCCGAGCCCAAGTCCGTATCCTGGCTGCTCTCCGAAATGCCGTTATCCATCTCGAAGTAATCGTTCACCGCAAGACCGCCGGACGTCGACAATTTCAGGAACGCGTTGCCGAAGTCGCCCTTGCTCGGGAAATTGCTGCCGTTCAGCGTGCCGTCGAAGATGCCGTTGCCATCGAGCGCATACACGTAACCGGAGGAGTCCGCCGCAAGGCCGCCGCCGCTCATCCAGATGGCGCCGTCGTAACCGTTGGGCGTGACGTTCAGCACGCTGGTCGGCGCGAGCGTCGTCTCGTTGAAGGCCATGAACCAGCCCGTGTAGGGGCGATCGTCGCAATGGGAGGCCCACGCGGTATAAATCTGGCCGTTCAGAAGGAGTAGCCCGGCGCGCTCTTTATATTGGCTGGGGTCGAAGATGACGTTCGTTCCGTTGGAATTGTCGCCTGTGCCAGGGAAAGTGGCCGTGATCGTTTGCGGTCCGTTGAAAAGTTCCGTTCCGGTCGTGAGGTCGAGGGCATGGAGGCGCTGATAGTACGTCGAGCCATTCTTCGACATGGCGACCAAAAAGATTGCGCCGTGCGTGCCGGCAGCCGTATCAATGACCGGCGTGGACGTGATGCCAATTTCGGGCGTGACTTGCGTGCAAGAGCGCGTGTCGCTCGTCGATTCGCCGGAACCTAGTACGGACACCTTCCAGAGCTGCGCGAACGTGTCGGCGTCAAAGGCGTAGACGGAATCGTGCTCGGTGGCGACGAAGACGACGTTGTGTATCGTTCCACCGATACTCAGGCCCGCGACATAGAGGGGTTCCGCGTCCACCAAGCCATCGACGGGAAGATTGCCGATCTTCTGGAAAGTTCGCGGAATTCACCACGCTCGGCTTGAGGATGGTCTCCGTCAGATTCTGGCCGGTGCGGGAATTATCGTTATGGTAGGTGAGGACGTTCGTCTGGGCGGAACACGTACTGGCGCCGATCAAAATCAGGAGGGAAGACGCGACGCCGCGAAGTGAGAAAGAACCGGGCCTGTGAACTCTCCGGCGAAACCAATCGAAACCAGAACACACAGGTATCCCGTGGCGCCCGTTCCTCAACATGATGTTTCCCCCAGGTTAGAGTCGTGTCTAAGCGTAACCCACGGTCTTTGCGGAAATGCGTTACGCGAAGACGTGCGCAGTCTTATGAAACCTAAGTATCCTTGCTACGAGCCGGCGGGGACGGGACATACTTGTACAACAAAAGCAGGCTCTCTTGCACTCCCTTTTTTCGGGGGACCTCGAAAAAATGTTGAGCCGAGGAATGCATGAGCAATAAGTCTAACCGAAAGTCGTTCCGCTCGCTGTACGGTCTTGCACAGTTCGTACGGATCGGCTCCGCGTCCGCGGACTAATGCAGAAGTCCCACAAGCAACGCCGCCGATTCGACCTGGAGGCGAGCGGGCCGCACAATCGGCTGCTCCTCGCGAGTATGGAGAAAAGCGGCTAACCCGTGCTAAATTAGCTGAATACCAGTCTACCCCCAGGGCATCTAATGCCGGGGAAAGGGATAATTTGCCTTCAGGCGCTCGCGACGCCCCGAAGGATGGCGAGCGGCATCCATGATTTCGGAGAAATCAGCTATAAACCACAGCGGTTTTCCCGTCGCCCGCGCTACCGGATCCAACGTGCTGGATTTGGTCGGGAATACCCCGCTGCTGCGCCTGGCGAGGATTGGCCGGGCCTTTCCCAACGTGGAACTCTGTGCGAAGGCGGAGTGGTTCAATCCGGGTGGCTCGGTAAAGGACCGGGCGGCGCTGAACATGATCCTCGAGGGAGAGAAGAGCGGGGCGCTGCGCCCGGGGATGACGATTCTGGACGCGACGAGTGGAAACACCGGGATCGCCTACGCGATGGTGGGGTCGGCGCGGGGGTATCGCGTCAAGCTCTGTTTGCCCGCGAGCGCGAGTCCGGAGCGAAAGCAGATTCTCGGCGCGTACGGTGCGGAGACTGGTGATCACGCCTGGGGACGAGAGCACCGACGGCGCGATCCGGCGAGCGCGCGAGATTTTGGCCGCGGATCCGGAACAATATTTTTATTCCGATCAGTACAGCAACCCGGCGAACTGGCAGGCCCACTACTGTTCCACGGCCGTCGAGATTTGGGAACAGACCGCCGGGCGAGTGACGCATTTCGTGGCGGGGCTGGGAACCAGCGGGACGTTTGTGGGGACGACGCGGCGCCTGAAGGAGTACAACCCCGCGATTCGCTGTACCAGTCTTCAGCCGGATGCGTCGTTTCACGGTCTGGATGGCTGGAAGCATATGGAGTCCGCGATGGTGCCCGCGATTTACGATGCGACGCTGGCGGATGAAGCGCTCGAAGTGAAAACGGAAGCCGCTTACCGGCTCGTGAAGCAGGCGGCGCGCGAGGAAGGGCTGTTGCTCAGTCCGAGTTCAGGGGCGGCGCTCGCGGGATGCTTGCAAGTTGCGAACTCACTACCCGCCGGGCAGCATGCTGTGATCGTGACGGTACTGCCGGATTCCGGGGAGAAATATCTGAGCGAGCGATTCTGGACCGAAGCGGATTGAGTTTTCCGTGCCTGATTTGGGGAGTGCCACGCAGCAAATGATTCTTCTGGCGGAAAATTTGGCGGAGCAGATTCGCGCCCACGGCGCGCGCGATTATCCGCACGAGTGCTGCGGCGCGTTGCTGGGAATTGACGGGGCCGCAAGGCGCGAGGTGCGCGGGCTCTTGCCGCTCTCCAACGGGCGGGAGGATTCGCCGCGAAACCGCTTTTCGATTTCGGCGGAGGACGTCCGCGCGGCGGAGCGGGTGGCGGAAGAGCGCGGCCTCGGGCTGATTGGCTGGTATCATTCGCATCCGGACCATCCGGCGCGGCCGTCCGAGTTCGATCGCGAGCACGCTTGGCCGTGGTACAGCTACATCATCGTGCGCGTGGCCGGCGGCACCGCGGAAGAGATGACTTCCTGGCGGCTGACGGACGATCGCACGCATTACGATCCGGAAGAAATCGAGTCCGGCGCGACGGAAAGCTCTTCGAGCGCGGCTTGAGCCGCTAGCCCGAACCAGGTTATTGCCAAGGAGGAAGTTTCAGATGCCGGTAAGAGTCATCGTTCCGACGCCGCTCCGCAGATTCGCCGACCAGAGGTCGAGCGTAGAATGCGAAGCGGCCACGGTGGGCGACGCGCTGAAGCATCTCACCACGAGCTACAGCGAGCTGAAGAAGCATTTGTATACGGACGAAGGCCGCATCCGGAGCTTCGTAAACGTGTATTTGAACGATGACGATATTCGTTTCTTGAAGCAGGAAGCGACGCAGACCAAGGACGGCGACACGATCACGATCGTGCCTTCGATCGCGGGCGGGGCCGGAGCGGCCGGGCTGCGATTCATCGTTTGACGATTTGAGCGAGGAGAGGTTATGCCGATTCCGACGGACACATTGACGAAAACGCCGGTGAGCCTGAGCAAGGAAGAGATTCTGCGCTACAGCCGCCACCTGATCATGCCGGAGGTCGGCATGGAGGGGCAGCTCAAGCTGAAGCAGGCGCAGGTGCTGCTGATCGGCTCGGGCGGCTTGGGCGCGCCGCTGGGGTTGTATCTGGCCGCGGCGGGAGTGGGGCGGCTGGGCCTGGTGGACTTCGACGTGGTGGATTTCACGAATTTGCAGCGGCAGATCACCTTTTCTACTGAGGATGTGGGCCGCAAGAAGAGCGAGGCTGCGCGCGAGCGACTCTCGAAGATGAATCCGCAGATTCAGATCGATGCGTTCGAGACGCGGCTGACGAGCGAGAACGCGCTCGAACTATTCAAGGACTTCGACATCATCGTGGACGGCACGGACAATTTTCCCGACGCGCTATCTGGTGAACGATGCGTCCGTGCTGCTGGGGAAGCCGAATGTTTACGGCTCAATTTTCCGGTTCGAGGGACAGGCGACGGTCTTCGGCTATCCGGGCGGGCCGTGCTATCGCTGCTTGTATCCGGAACCGCCTCCGCCGGGACTGGTGCCGTCGTGCGCCGAAGGCGGCGTGCTCGGCGTGCTGCCTGGAATCGTGGGCTCGTATTCAGGCGATGGAGACGATCAAGCTGATTTTGGGCGCGGGAGATCCGCTCGTCGGACGGCTTCTGCTATTCGACGCGCTCGGCATGCGCTTCCGCGAACTGAAGCTGCACAAGAATCCGGCTTGCCCGATCTGCGGGGAGAAGCGGACGATCAACAAGTTGATCGATTACGAAGAATTCTGCGGTATTCGAGGAGAGGAGACTCCAGTGGCCGTAACAGCGGGCATTCCCGAGATTACTCCGCGCGAGTTCAAGGCACGGCTCGACCGGGGAGACAATCTGTTCATTTTGGACGTGCGCGAACCGCACGAATATCAGATTTGCAATCTTAAGGGGCACTTGATTCCGTTGGGGGATCTGCCGAAGCGCGTCAGCGAACTTGACAGCTCGCGCGAGATCGTGGCGCATTGCCGGAGCGGCAAGCGCTCGGCCGACGCCGTCGAGTTTTTACAGAAGGCGGGATTCCGCAAGATCTGGAATTTGAAGGGCGGAATTCTGGCCTGGTCCGACGAAGTGGACCCGAGCGTTCCTAAGTACTGACGCAGCGGACCGGATCGTTGACGTCTTGAGAATGACCTAGGGGAAACGAATGCCTGTAAAGATCGTTCCGAAAACCGACGGATCACTGCGCATCGAAGGCGATTTCGAGATCTGCGATCCGAGCGGCAAGGCATTTGGCCTGGCGGGCCGGACGACGATTTCGCTCTGCCGCTGCGGTCATTCAGCCGATAAGCCGTTTTGTGACGGGTCTCACCGGAAAGAGAATTTCAAGAGCGAAGTCCAAGCCCGAGATCTGCCCCCTCCTGCCCCGAAAGTGTAAAGTTTGCCGGGCTGTGTCACCGCTTACCCAAAGGTATGTGCCGAATCAGGGCAAAGCAGAACCCCTTCCCAGAAGGGCGTTCGCATATGGTATCGCACGTGACAATCCGTAACGAAATGAACCACACTCAAGGGGAGTATTTCCCCAACTAATGAACCTCCCTTCCTTCCTGAGCCAATAAACCGTTTCTCATCAGCGAAATAGGAAGACTTTTTCCCTACGCCAATCTTCGGCACTCCGTTTGCAGATCACAGGGTTGATAGGGATCAGTATTGCCAAGCGTCGCCGCGAGGGGCCGGTGCACGGATTCGCTACAATTCGGGGGGCGTTGTCGAAGGTGCGATGGCCCATAGCCATTCTGGCCGGCGCGGCCTTTGTACTGCTTACGGCCTGGTTACGGCATAGTCCCGTTTCCGCAGATCCGATCTTCTACGCGTACCTTCAAATTGCAGGCGGCCTGCTCGGATTCACGTATGCCGCGAATGCCTTGGTCCGTTTCCGCGGGGCGCACGACAGGCTCTCTCTGATACTGGCCTTTGGGTTTGTTCTCGCGGGGATTATCGAGACCGTTTCCGCTCTGGGTTTCTACAACCTGCTGGCGGCCGGCCAGCCCGTGCAATTGCATATCCCGTTGGCGTGGATGGTGGGCCGGACGCTTCTGGCGGCGCTCTTTCTCGCCGCGCTGGTGATTGAGCGGAAGGTTCCGCATTCCCGCGAGCCAAGCCGTGAAATAGGCATCGCCCTGATGGTGGTGGCGGTCGTCGCCTACCTCACCAGCGCTGCGTATTTGGGCTCTCCGGTCGAGCCGGTGATTCATCCCCTCGCTATGATCGCGCGACCCTGGGACCTTTTCCCGGCAACGCTCTTCCTGATCGCCGCGTTGGGCTATGGACGGCGGCTGCGCCGTTCCCATACGGCATTCGATTGGGCGCTCTGCGCCGCGGCTTGGCTGAATGTGGCGTGTCACGTAGCCGCGAGCCAATCCGATCGCATCCTGGACGTTCCGTTCACGCTGGCGCAAGTGCTCAAGGTGGCGAGTTACGCCGTGGTGCTGGGCGGCGCGCTGCTGGATAACGTACAGCTGTTCGAGCAGGTGCGGCATTTGGCCGTGACGGATTCCCTGACGGGCCTCGCGAACTACCGCAGCCTGCTGCAATCGCTGGAAATCGAGATTCAACGCGGGCGCCGCAGCGGGCGGGCGTTCGCCCTGCTGCTGCTCGATATGGACGACCTCAAAGGCGTCAATGACCGCTATGGGCATCTGGTGGGCAGCCACGCGCTGCGCCGGCTCGCCAACACGATGCGCGCGAACTCCCGCTCCATGGATACCGCCGCGCGCTACGGCGGAGACGAATTTGCATTGATCCTGCCCGAAGCGAATGCCGAAGCGGCCGCAGCCGTGGCCAAGCGCGTGTGCGAGCGCTTGGCAAACGACGGCGAACTCCCGCGCCTTTCGGTGAGCGTCGGGGCGGCCGTCTTTCCGCGGGACGGCGAAACGATCGAGCAGTTGTTGAGTGCGGCCGACCGGCGCCTGTACGGCATGAAGAACCGCAGCGGCGGCGTAGCGACGCTCTCCCGCATCGCGGCCTGTCTCTAAATTTAATCTGGCTGAGGGAGCCATGGCAAAGGCCTTTACTGTCGAACGTATCGAACGACGCGTGCCCATGGCGCTGTCCGTTTCCATCGCGGGCCACGCGAGCCTTCCGGGCGTCGAATCCACATTTACCGAAAACGTGAGTTCACGAGGGGCGCGGGTCATGACCGTGCGCCGCTGGCGCGCGAACGACCGCCTTGAATTCATTTCACACCCCGGCGAATTTCGCGCTCGAGCGCGCGTGGCGTACTGCCACACGCTGAGCGGCGATGGCTACGCCATCGGACTGGAATTCCTTGAGCAGGCGGGGCACTGGGTGATCAGCGAATCGCCTGTCTCGGGAAAATCTCTGCACGGATAGGAGGAACTCGCGAAGGCAAAAACAACTGGCGCAGATCTTTGCCGAAGCGCCGGTCCTCCCGATAACCCGGGGCGACCGGCGCTTTGGTTTTTTGCGCGCGCCGGGCGGCCGGTTGCAGTTACACTAGGCTAGGGAGCCATGCCATGGGGAGCCGGAATCATAGCGTACGCGCGTACATCCTGATTCATGCCCGCACCGGCCGCTCGAAGGCGATCGCGCAGGAGCTCAACAATCTGCCGGGAATCGGCACGGCGCACCCGTGCTGGGGCGTGCCGGAACGTCATCGCATTTGCCGAGGTCGCCACGCAAGCCGAACTGGACGACCTGGTGATGGAAAAAATCCAGCGAATCGACGGAGTCGAGCGCACGGACACGCATATTGTGGTGTAGGGAAGGGATTGCGCGCCGCGCGTCCCCGTCCGCATTTGGGGCCCGAGCGCGCGTGAACTGGCTTTGCCGATTACCGAAGATTCCGGAGTCCGATGGACCGCATCTCCGCCTGCCTGATTACATTCAACGAGGAACACGATCTGCCGCGCGCCCTGGAATCCTTGCGCGGGATCGCGGACGAAATCGTGGTGCTGGATTCCGGCAGCCGGGATCGTACGCGCGAGATTGCCGAGCAGCGCGGCGCCAAGGTGCTGGTTCGCGAATGGACGAATTTCGCCGAGCAAAAAAACGCTGCGGCCGCGGCGGCCAGCTACGACTGGATTCTTTCGCTGGACGCGGATGAAGAAATCAGTCCCGAGCTGCGCGAATCCCTGCTGGAGTTGAAAAAACAAGAGCCGCAGTTCGCAGTGTACGAATTCGCCAGGCGCACGTGGTATCTGGGCGCGTGGGTATGGCACACCCGTTGGTATCCCGATTACCAACGAAAACTGTTTCGGCGCGACAAGACCAGATTTGAAGTTCCCGAGCACGCAACCGTGAACTACCAGGGAAAGATCGGGCGGCTCAAGGGAGACCTCCTGCACTACACGGTCCGCTCCTATGAAGAGCACGTGGCCAAAGTGGAGGGCATCACGACGCGACAGGCGCGCTACTTGTACGACGAGGGGCGGCGAAGCTGGCGCGGAGCGATGTGGCTCGCGACGCCGTGGAACTGGTTCAACAACTACGTGCTGTGCCGCGGATTTCTGGACGGATATCGAGGCTGGCTCATCTCGCGGATGGTGGCGCGCGGGACCTGGCTGAAATTCAAGAAGCTGGGAAAGCTGATCGAGGAAGAGCAGCGGAAGACCATTCAAAGACCGGCGTGAAGCTGCCCCGGGAGAATTCAGGGCGCGCGTGAGCGCGGCGGCGTCAGCTTGCGGTGGCGAGGCGAGGCCGGATCGTGAGGAGAATCAGGCTCGAGCCGATTCGGAATTCAGACATGTTGCGCAGTTCGGCGGCGCGAACGCGCTCTTCGGAGAAGAAGGTTCCATTCGTGGAATCGAGGTCGCGCAAGCGCACCACGTCGCCACGCACTTCGATGGAGCAGTGGTGCCGAGAAACTTTGGGATCGTTGAGAGGGAGATCGGAACCGGCGCGGCCCAGGATCACGCGCGGCCGCTCGAGCGGAAAGACGAGCCCGCGCGACGGTCCGCTGATCACGGAAAGCGCGATCACCTTGCCGGGAGGAAGCGCCAAATCGCTGTCGTCTTCGGCCGCGAAGGAGGGACGGCGATTCGCGGCGCCTCCGCGAGCGAATTCAGGTAGAGGAGTAATCACCTGCGTGCGATCGGGGGCCCTCTCGACTTCCACCACGGTCGAGCGGCCGCACTTCGAGCACGCAAACTGCACACGCCGGCGCTCGCCTATCTGCGAGTCGTTGAGCCGGTGTGGCGTCCCGCAGAATCCACATTTCGCTTGCATACATTCAATTTAACACGCGCGTGGGGGCCAAGTTGCGTGCCGCCAGCGGGCGGTTTCTTCCGGCCAACTGTACGAATGGCCAGTGCGCCGCGCCGATGGCGGTCAGGCGCAAATCCGCGACCGTGGGGTTTCAGCCGACTTGCCGAGCCCGAAGCGAGCTATTGGACGAAGCCCACCTGGGGCGGCGGGCCTTCGGGCGTCTCGCGAATGGGGCCGAACTGCGCCTCGTGTTTGCTGATGTTTTCGCCGAGGGCCCGCCAGAGCCGCTTGGCATGCGGCGGGCTTAGGATCGCGTTGGAAACGAGCTTGCCCTGCGGAGCGTTCGGAAAGACGTAAACGAAGTGAAGCGCGAACTCCTCGGCGTTGTGGTAGATCATCACCAGGTTGCTGTACTGGCCGAGCATCTCTTTCTCATCGGCCTTGATCTGCACTTGCGGTGGCGTGCCTGTCGGTTGCGCCATAATCCCTCCCATTTCCATTCGACACTACCACAATCCACCCTGCGTTGCGGACGGGGAAGGGAAGTTGCGATGACTCTCCCAATGCGCGAGGGTGCCCGGCCCATTAACGTCGAAAATCATTAATGTTAGTTTATTTTTGAAGTTTATCCTATTTAACAAAGATGCCCGAAGCGCTCACCCCAGCGGATTCGAACGGCCCCGGCGCGAACTCCGCGACAGAAGTCGTTATCACACACGAAGATGTGGATCGCGGGCACGACCGCGTCCGCGTAAGGGCGGCGCGCGCGCAAAGCGGATTCTTCGGCCATGCGCGCCTGCTGTGGCTCCTTCTCGGCCCGGGCGTGCTCGTCATGTTGGGAGAGAACGACGGTCCCAGCATGCTTTCCTATGCGGCCACGGGGGCGCAATTTGGAATTGGATTTTTTCTGCCGTTCGTCGCGTTGACGTTCGGCATGGCGATCGTGGTACAGGAGATGACGGTGCGGCTCGGCTCAGCCACCCACCGTGGCCACGCGGAGCTGATCTTCGAGCGCTTCGGGCCGTTCTGGGGATGGTTTTCGCTGATGGACCTGGGCGTAGGAAATTTTCTGACGCTGATTACCGAATTCATCGCCATCCGCGCCGGGCTGGGATTTTTCGGGGTTCCGCCGTGGATCGCGGTTGTCTGCGCGCTGGCGCTGCTGTATTCGGCGCTCTTGACCCATCGCTATTGGACCTGGGAGCGCATCACGTTGGCAATTGCGGTGGGGAATCTCGTTTTCGTTCCGGTGGCTTTGCTCGCGCATCCGGATTGGCACTCCGTCGGACACGCATTTGCCGCATGGAAACCGCTCCCGGGCGGCCTGTCGCAAAACACTCTGATCCTGATGCTCGCGGACATCGGCGCGACGGTGACGCCGTGGATGCTCTTCTTTCAGCAGAGCGCTACGGTGGATAAGGGACTGACGAGGAAAGATATTCGCTTCGGCCGAATCGATACGGTGCTGGGCGCGGTCCTCGCGGCGGCCGCTGCGGTGGCGACGATCCTGGTGACGTCTCTCTTGTATACGCATCACATGAGCGCGGAGAATTTTCAAGCAGCGGAATTCGCCGAGGCGCTGCGGCCGTTGATCGGGCGAGTGGGCGCGTCGCTCTTTGCGCTGGGCATTGTGGAAGCGGGGATGGTGGCGTGCGTTACGATCTCCACTTCGACGGCGTATGCTTTTGGAGAAGTGGCGCGCCGGCCGCACAGTTTGAATCTTCCGATCGGCGAGGGCCGGGCGTTTTACTCGATCCTGTTTCTCTGCGCGGCGGTGGCGGCGGCGATTGTTCTGATTCCAAGCTTGCCGCTCGTGTACGTTGTGCTGCTGGTGAACGTGATTGCCGTGCTGGCGATGCCGCCGGCGCTCGTGTTTCTCTATTTACTGGTGAACGACCGGGAAATCATGGGCGATTTGGTGAGCCCGGTGTGGGCGAATGCGTTTGCGTTGCTTGTCGTCGTATTGCTGACGGGTGCGGGCGTGCTCTTCGGGCTCAGCGTGATTGCGCCGCATCTCTTCGCGCGACTGGGTGGGACGTAGGAGGCTCTGCAATGACCGCAAAAGAAAAACGAGAGATCGTCCTGGCGCAGGCCGAAAGAGATTTGATCCTGGCCTCGCTCGAGCGCGATCAACTCGCTGCCTTCAAGAAACACGATATTCCCAGGCGCCGTCTGAAGGGGCCCGAGCTCCTCGTGCTGTGGTCGCTGCGAATCTACCTGCTCTTCATGCTCGCCGTGGTCGTGTACCAGGTGCTGCACGTGGCGAAATAGCGCCGCGGCGATAAGGTGTCAGTTCGCTCTTGCAAGCGCTGCGGCGACTTCCGCCAAGTCCGGCACGGTAGGGAAATCGTAATTCTTGAACCAAGCGACGTTGCCGGCCTTGTTGATGATGGCGATGGCGCGGCTGGTGAGCCCTTTCTCCGGCAGGTAAACCCCGAACTTGTCCCCTACCGCGCCGCGCGGATTGAAATCCGCCAGCAAGGGGTAAGTAATCCCCATTTTTTCGGCAAACGCCTTGTGCGACCAGACGCTATCTACACTCAGGCCGAGCACCTGGGCGTCGAGCTTCTCAAAGCGTTTGAGATCGTTCACGAAGCAGGCGTGTTCGTTTGTGCAGGTGGGGCTCCAATCTAGCGGATAGAAAATCAAGACGACATTCTTTCCGCGAAAATCAGACAGCTTGACGTCTTTCTGACTCTGATCTTTTAGCGTGAATTCGGGTGCGGGTTGTCCTACGGCCACAGCCATGACGATTCCTCCGGTGGATTGGCGCTGAATTGAGCTGCGCGGAGCTCTCGATCATAACGCTCGGCAGCCAAGTGATAATAATAACGGAATTCGAGGGCTTGGGCGTCGCATTCCCCGGAAAGGCGAGCTAGAGGCGGTGAAATCCGCCTGCAATCTGCTACCATCCCGCACTGTGACGCGGCTATCACTCGAGCAGGCGTATCCGGGAATTGAATTTCGCAAGCGCACGCGCACGTGGTTTGCGCGGCTGATGCACATTCCGCCCGAGTGCGTGCACCTGGAGAAGCAACAGGATTGGATGGCGATGTTCGCCCCGGACACTTTGTATCTGCGCGGCAAAGCTGCGAAACGACCGATTCGCCCGAGCGCGCCGCCGAATCCAGAAGAAAAGCCCGAAAGCAAGAATGGGCGCTTGCGTCCGGACGTGTCGCTGTGCCGGAGTTGCCTGCTCGATCTCTTCGAGCCGGAACTAAGCGCGTATCGAGGGCCGGTGGTCGCCTTTGAGCCGGACGCGAACAGCGTCTCGCAGTACTTTTTTCTCGCCGTGCCGGATTTTGAGCCCGCCGGTTTGGAGGGCCACGTGGCGGACGCGATCCGCCGCCGCATTGCGGGGCTGAGCGGGGCGGGGGATTGTTCGGTGTGCGCGCGACGGGCCACGTGGCTTTGGTTTTCGCGGCGCGAAGTGGAGAGCCTGGACAAATCGCAGCAGATTTTGGAGTCGCCCGGCGAATTGTTCTGTTCGGCGCACGGCGCATCGCGACTCTGCCGCTCATTGTCGGCGGTCACGGACGCGAATTTCTTCTATCTCAATACGCCCTATGGCGAGTCGGGCGCATACGTTTGGATCTAACGGCGATGAGTCTCAAGGATTTGGTGGCCAAATATCTGGCGCTCGGCGGCGGCTACGGCCGTCCGGTGGCGCTGGCGGCTTTTGGCATGGAGCGCCGCGAGGCGGAAAGAATCCTCGGGCTCTTCGACGACGACTACAACATCAGCCGTTATTTTCATTTCTCGCGCGGCGAGGGCGAAGCTTACAGCATCAACGGCTTCGAGCAGACGCATCTCGCCATCGACGCAGAGATCGCTGCGGTCCTTTGATAATTTGGCGCATACCCCTGGTGAGTCATTCCGAGCGCAGCGAGGAATCCCTCTTTGTTTCTGACGCGGGGCAGCAGAGAGATTCCTCGCTGCGCTCGGAATGACTCGCGGCATGATGCGGCGGAAGAATCAAAGATAACGCAGAGACGCAGTGGACTCAGAGACTCGCGGAGGGGGCAACGGTTCGGGCACGATAGCCAATAGGCGAGAAATGCGGGCACTAGCGGTGGGCGGGGGCCATGCGGCCGAGACGTTCACCCAAGTGAGCGTGCTCGCTGAGAAGTTCACGCGGCATTCGCGCGCCGAACGTCTCCAAGAATTGACCGACGGCGGCATGTTCCTCGGCCCAATCGAGCGAGTCCACGCGCAGCAGCTCTTCCACCTTCGCGTGTGAAATATTCAGGCCATCGAACGTGAGCGCATCAGCCGAAGGCAAGAAGCCAATCGGCGTCTCGACTGCCCGGTCCTTACCTTCGATGCGTTCGAGGATCCATTTCAGGACGCGCACGTTTTCACCATAGCCGGGCCAGAGGAATCGCCCGTCGGCGTCTTTGCGGAACCAATTCACGTGGAAAATCCGCGGCGGGTGCGGGATGCGGCGGCCTAATTCCAGCCAATACCCAAAATAATCGCCCATGTGGTAGCCGCAGAAAGGCAGCATGGCCATCGGATCGCGCCGCGTGACGCCGAGCGCGCCCGTGGCCGCGGCGGTGGTTTCGGAAGCCAGCGTGGCTCCGACGTACACGCCGTGATTCCAATCCCGTGCCTCGTAAACGAGAGGCGCGAGCTTCGCCCTGCGTCCGCCAAAAATAAACGCCGAAATCGGGACGCCGTCCGGGTCTTCCCAATGCGGCGAAATCCCCGGCGCCTGTCGCGCGCCCACGGTGTAACGCGAATTCGGATGCGCCGCTAGGCCCATGCTTGGCGACCACGCGCGGCCCTGCCAATCGGCCAGGCCCGAGGGCGGTTCAGGGCTCATTCCTTCCCACCACGGCTCGCGCTCCGCCGTTAACGCGATGTTCGTGAAGATTGCATTTCGCTGGAGCGCCGCGATGACATTGGGATTCGTTTTCGCGCTCGTCCCTGGGGCGACGCCGAAGAAGCCCGCCTCGGGATTGATGGCGCGCAGCCTGCCGTCCGCGCCAATACGCAGCCAGGCGATGTCGTCGCCGACGGTCCAGACGCGATAGCCTTGCTCCGCTAGCGCGGAGACCATCATCGAGAGATTCGTTTTTCCGCAGCCGCTGGGGAATGCCGCCGCCATGTAGGTCACCCGGCCGGACGGATCCTCCAGTCCGAGGATGAGCATGTGCTCCGCCATCCAACCCTGCTCGCGCGCCATCCAGCTTGCGATGCGCAACGCGTGGCACTTTTTCGCCAGCAGCGCGTTTCCGCCGTAGCCGGAGCCAACGCTCCAGATGAGGCGCTCCTCGGGAAAGTGCAGGATGAATCGGCGGTCGGGATCGAGATCGCCGAGAGAGTGCAGTCCGCGCACGAAATCGCTCGAGGATGCGAGCCGCTCCGTGGCCACGCGGCCCATGCGCGTCATAATGCGTAGGTTGGCCACGACGTACGCGCTGTCGGTAAGTTCGACGCCCAGTTGGGCGAGCGGAGATTCCGGCGGCCCCATCACATACGGAACCACGTACATCGTGCGGCCCGCCATCGCGCCGCGCAGCAGTGTGCTGACTTTCTCCTTCGTTTCGGCGGGCGCCATCCAGTGATTGGTCGGACCGGCCTCGGATTCGTTCCGCGAGCAGATGTACGTGACTTTTTCGGTGCGCGCAACGTCGGTGGGATGGCTGCGGTGCAAGTGGCAGTGCGGATAGCTGCGCTCGTTGAGGCGCAGGGTGTGGCCTTCCTCGAGCATGGTCTGAAGGATGCGCTCGGATTCCTCTTCCGAGCCGTCGCACCAGACAATCCGGGCGGGCCGCGTCAGGCGCGCGGCTTCCTCAACCCATTGTTCGACGGACGTGGACACACGCTCTCCGTTCCATTGCGGGCTGCCAACCGGGGCAGGACTTCGGCAGGGAAGTAGGCGCGGCCCCTCGCAAGCTTTGCCAATTCGTAGAGTGTAGGAGTCCAGCGCCCCGGAAGCAAGAAACCACCGAAATTGCGGTGCTATAATTCGGTTCCGTGTACGCCCGGAAGCTCCAGGTTTCCATCGTGGTTGACGGAGAAAGGCGGCCCTGCCCGCTCGAATGGCTGGACAGCTTTTGCATGCGCAATTTCACCGGGTCATCGGAGTTTGACGACACGCTTCCGCTGGGCGAAGGCCGGCTGGAAGCCGGACTGCGCGTAGAACCGGTCAAACTCGCCGAGGCGCTGTCTGCGTGGTTCACGCAGCGAGGGAAAGGCAACGGCCAGCCGGTGCGCGTGGAAATTATTTCCGAGTGAAATTTACAGGATCCGGGCGATGCGCAGCACTTCGTATGGCATTGCGCCGCATTAAACATTGACCTGCGCGACGCGCGTTCTGTAACCTGCAGCCGGGCTGCGGCCAACTGGTGCCGCACGGATGGTACTCCGAAGAATTGAGAGTGTAGTGGTTTTAGGCGCGGGCACGATGGGCGCCCGCATCGCCGCGCATTTGGTCAATGCCGGCGTCTCCACAGCGTTGTTGGACATCGTTCCTTCTGCACTCACGCTCGAGGAACAGGGCAAGGGCTTAACGCTCGCGAGCCCGGCAGTGCGCAATCGCATTGTGACGGCGGGCGTGGCCGCAGCGGCGAAATCAAAGCCTGCGTCATTTTTCACGCGCGGGCTTGAGAAGCGTATTCGCACAGGCAATTTCGAGGACAATCTCGATTGGTGCGCGCAGGCGGATTGGATCGTCGAGGCCGTCGCGGAAAATCTCGATATCAAACGCAAACTACTCGAGCGCGTTGCCGCGCATCGCAAATCCGGCGCAATTGTTTCTACGAACACTTCCGGGCTTCCGGTCGGCCGAATTGCCGAGGGATTGCCTGAGGAATTCCGCAGGAATTGGGCTGGCACCCACTTTTTCAATCCACCGCGCTACCTGCATCTGGTCGAGGTGATTCCGGGGCCGGACACCGCGCCTGACGTGATTGCGACGCTCACTGATTTTTGCGACCGGCGTCTCGGCAAAGGCGTGGTGGTCGCGAAAGATACGCCGAATTTCATCGCCAATCGCATCGGCACGTTCTCCATGCTCAATGTCGTGCGCGTGATGAACGAGCTGGGCATGACGTTCGAGCAAGTGGATGCCTGCACGGGCCCCGCGGTGGGCTGGCCGAAGTCCGCGACGTTTCGCCTGGCGGACATCGTCGGACTCGACATCCTCATTCACGTCGTCCGCAACATCTACGAAAATATTCCCAACGACGAATCGCGCGAACTCTATCGCGTGCCGCCGCTCCTCGAAGAAATGGAGCGGCGCGGCTGGCTCGGCGAAAAAAGCGGCCGCGGTTTTTACCAGCGTGTGAAAAAAGGCGGCGAGAGCGAAATTCTCGCTCTCGATCCCGCCACCATGGAATATCGCCCGCGGCAGAAAGCGCGTTTCTCTTCGATTGACGCCGGCCGCTCGATTGACGATACGCGCGAACGCTTGCGCGCGCTGCTCGGGCCGATCCTCGCGGGACAACCCGGCGATCTCGCGCAGAAATTTCTGTGGGCATCGCTCTCGGAAATGTGCCTCTACGCCGCGCGACGCGTCCCGGAAATCGCGGATTCGCTGGTGGATGTGGATCGCGCCATGCGCTGGGGATTCGGCTGGGAGCTTGGCCCGTTCGAGTTGTGGGACACGCTGGGCGTCGAAGCTGTGGCGCGCCGCATGGAAAAAGACGGCAAAGCCCTGCCGCCGCTCGTGACGGCGCTGCTTTCGTCGGGGAAGACCTCATTCTATGAGTCCGCGCAGGGCGACACTTCATACTTCGATTTCGCCACGAAAAAACCCCTACCGTTGCGTGAGGCCGATGGCGTCATCATCCTGAAATCGCTGAAAGAGAAATCGAAGGAAATCGAGCGCAATTCCGGCGCGAGCCTGGTGGACCTTGGCGACGGCGTAATCTGCTGCGAATTCCACACCAAGATGAATGCGCTCGGCGGAGAAATCTTCGCCATGCTGCACAAAGGCCTGAAGCGGTTGCGCGAAGATTTCGACGCCATGGTCATCGCCAATCAGGCCGTGAATTTCTCCGCCGGCGCGAATCTGATGCTTTTGCTAGTTGCGGCGCAGGAGCAGGAGTGGGACGACATTCATCTCGGCGTGAAACAATTCCAGAACGTCAACCTCGCGATCAAACACTCGCCGCGCCCGGTCGTTTCCGCGCCGCAGGGATTGACGCTGGGCGGCGGCTGCGAAATTTCGCTGCACGCGGCACGCATCCACCCCGCAGCGGAAGCCTATATCGGTCTGGTCGAAACGGGCGTCGGCCTGATCCCCGGCGGGGGCGGCACGAAAGAAATGCTGATTCGCGCGAATGAGCACTCCGCAGGCGGCGAAGACCTCGATCTCTTCCACGCGCTCAAACCCATTTTCGAGAACATCGCCATGGCCAAAGTTTCCACGAGCGGTGAAGAAGCGCGCGAGTTGGGCTATCTTCGCGCCGCCGATCCCGTAGCAATCAACGGCGATCGCCTAGTCGCGGACGCGAAGCAGACCGCGCTCGCGCTCGTCCGCGCGGGCTACCACCCGACCGCGCCGCCGCCCGGAGAGCCTTCGATTCGCGTGCTGGGCGAAGAATTTCTAGCCGGCGCAAAGCTCGCGATCCACATGCTGCTGCGCGGCGAGTACATCAGCGAATACGACGCCGTCGTCGCGCACAAGCTCGCGAACATTTTGGCCGGCGGCGCCCTATCCGCTCCGCAACTCGTCAGCGAGCAGTACGTCCTCGAACTCGAGCGCGAGGCGTTCGTCTCCCTGTGCGGCGAACGCAAGACGCAGGAGCGCATCGCCCACACGCTCAAAACCGGCAAACCGCTAAGGAACTAACACGCCTTCGAGTGCGCGTGAGAACTCAGATATTTCGTCAGGGCACGGCTTCACAGTTTGCGGAAAAAGTCGATTCGGAGCAGATTTTAGTAGCACAGGCACTCTTGCCTGTGTTCTTTTTTCCTGACCTTTGGCGAGAAGCAGATCCCTCGCTTCGCTCGGGATGACATCGCGACGACATCTTTCAACAAATTCCTGTCGAATCGAGGGGAACATCGCGAATGCTTGGCATATGGAGTGCGGCGGCTCGACGCCGCTTTTCTTCTCACCGACGTACCTATATACTCCGCGAGCCTCAATAAATCACAAGTCATCGTCGGCGAGTTCCCGGGAATAACCGTTGCTCTCGAGCCAGTGGTACAGATGAACCTGGTAAAGATAGGAAGCCACGATTTCCTCGCCCATCTCGTGCGTCTCGACGCACAAGAATGGCACGCCCCATCCCGCCAGCGCAGCGATCAAAGATTGCGTGATCTGATTGGGATTCGCCGGACTGTGAGGATAACGCGACTTCACCTGGCTCAGCGCCGCGGTGATCACCAGCAATCGGTTCGGCCGACGGCTCATTTCCCGCAGCCGGGCGACGAAAGCGGGACGTTCACTCGTGAACGAACGCACCAGATCGCCGAGGTCTTTCCGTTCGACGACGCAACTTTCTTCGAGTCCCGCGACCGAGTAATCGCCGATAGCAAGCGCGCACTGCTCAACCGATGCAAACCATCCCCGAAAGCGCGCGAACGAGAATGGATTCTGTTCGCGCGTGTCCACAATCGCCACAGGCAGCGGCGCGCGGAGTTGCGTTCCGCCACGCTCGGCAATGACCGGCAGAGCCGGATGCGCGACAGGCGCGGCGGTCATCTGCCATTTGAGCGGCGATTCGATGAGCGGACGGCGCCGGATTGGCCTGGGCATGGCCCTTCGAGAATAGCACGTTCGTCGGAGTGACGGCCCGCGGGGGATAGTTGGCTAGTTTCCGATTTGCCGACGACACGGCCCGGAACCAACTCTCGATCGTGGAGTCGCCAACATTCTGCCAAGAGTATAAACTAATCCCTACAAGTCTATGCCCAAACTGCCTGACGCCACCACTGGAACTCGCGTATCGATATTAGATCGTCCGCTGCGCTTCTCGTTTTGGCCTATGCACAAGGGGAGTCGGCGGTATGGGTTGCAATCGAACCTCTTTGCCGTAGATCCTTGGACGATAATACGAGACAAAATTCGGACTGTGTGTCCGGCGCAGGCTCGTCCGGAAGCGACTGCCTGTTTGGAGCAAGCGAGTGATTTTTTTAGGTCATCGCAAGCTGCATCTATTACTGCAGCGCGACCGTTACAGATTTACTACTGCTTCATGAATTTGATCAAGGCGCTTGTCCTCAGCAAAGGCGGCGTTCCGACGTTTGATCAAGCCACCCATGGCTTGAGCGAGAAACTATTGCCGGGCGGGAAAGAGCTCAAGGACGCATTTTTGGACGCCTATCCGTCTCCGAGTGTGCAGGGTAAGTTTCAAGTTTTTGCGGAGCTGCACAAGTTGCTCGTAGGTCAAAACATTCTGCGCGACACCAAGTACAATCTCGCCTCTCTCTTGCCCCAAATTTTGCCTGGTCACCGACTCTGGGCACACGCTGCTAACAAACAAGAGCGATTCATTTCAATACACGAGCTGCGGTTTATGCAAAATACCGCAAATAAACTCTGGCTAAACCTCGTGCTAGTAGCAGATGATCTAAGCCGTCTTGGTATCACCCACAAGCGGTTTCTCGAAGAATCCCAGCTGTCCCCATCGTTCCATGAGGTAAAGTTTGCCGAGGTGTTGGATGGCCGCCGCCTGCTCTGCTTCGAACAGACCACCAAGACACAGTTCGCTCACAGACCATCCGACGAGGTGCAATCACTTGTAGATCAGCTCAAGAGACGTACTTGGGTTTCAGTCAACAGTTCGCAGCCTTACCGCAGATACTATGCATACCTAGCTCCCGCGGCTGAACACGGCGCAGTGCTGCCTCAACTGCTGTCTATCTACGCGATCACCTATTACTTAGGTTCGATAACCCGCTACAGGCCACAGCTGTTTGACTCATTTCTTGCAGACGCATTTGGTCCTCGCATCGAAGAATTCGTTAGCGCTCAACCCCTGCAATTTGTCTATCTGGTTGCTTCGGAATTTGCTGAACAAGAAATCACAAAACCAGCGCTGATTTAGGCTGAGCCGCTGAATAGGCGCACTACCCTGCGCTTGGCCCAATAGCCTGAACTCTAGTCACTATGGTTCGCCGGCTCGCTTTGGCGATTGCGCCCGAGTGACTGGGCACTCGGAAACTGACCCACTACCCCGCGGCGGCGTAGCTTGCTTTTTGCCTCCTCGCGGCATCCAATAGAGTGCAGGGTTGTGCCCACGAGTCGGGCGCTCGCGAGGGGTGGGACATGCGCGAAGCGGTAATCGTCAGTTCGGTGCGCACGGCGGTCGGCAAAGCCGGCAAGGGCACGCTGCGCTCGACGCGCTCCGACGATCTTGCGGCGATCGCGATTCGCGCCGCGCTGGCGCGCGTTCCCGGCCTCGATGCGAAAGATGTGGAAGACGTCATCCTCGGCTGCGCGATGCCGGAAGGCGAGCAGGGCATGAACGTCGCGCGCATCGCGTCGTTGCGCGCGGGATTGCCGGTGGAATGTTCGGCGATGACCATCAATCGCTTCTGCTCTTCGGGATTGCAGTCCATCGCGATGGCCGCGGAGCGCATCATGGTCGGCCATGCGGACGTGATCGTGGCGGGCGGCGCGGAGTCCATGAGCATGGTGCCGATGGGCGGCAATAAAATCGCGCCGAATCCCTGGCTGATGGATCACTATCCGGATTCCTATCTCGGCATGGGACTCACCGCGGAAAACGTCGCGCGAAAATACGGCATCACGCGCGAGCAGGCCGACGAATTTTCGCTCGCCAGCCACAAGAAAGCGCTCGCCGCTATCGCCGCTGGAAAGTTTCGCGACGAAATTGTGCCGGTGGAAGTGAGCGTCACCGCGCTGCCGAACGGCAACGGCGCGAATGGCCGCGCGCCCAAAGTGCAAACTTCAACGCTGCTGTTCGACACCGACGAAGGCCCGCGCGCGGACACTTCGATGGAGGCGCTCGCCAGGTTGAAGCCCGCCTTTCACGCGCGCGGCACCGTCACCGCGGGCAATAGCTCGCAGACGAGCGACGGCGCCGCCGCGTCCGTGGTGATGAGCGCGGAGCGCGCAAAATCGCTCGGGTTGAAACCGCTCGCGCGATTCGTGGCGTTCGCAACGGCCGGCTGCCCGCCGGAGGAAATGGGCGTCGGCCCCGCGTTCGCGATTCCGAAAGCGCTGAAGCTTGCCGGACTCAAACTCGACGACATCGCCGTGATTGAATTGAACGAGGCGTTCGCCGCGCAGGCGCTCGGCGTGATCAAGCTCGCGGGTCTCGATCCCGCGCGCGTGAATCCCAACGGCGGCGCGGTTGCGCTGGGCCATCCGCTCGGATGCACGGGCGCGAAATTGACGGCGTCACTGCTGCGCGAACTGGCTCGGCGCGGAGCGCGCTACGGCATGGTTACGATGTGCGTCGGGGGCGGAATGGGCGCCGCGGGGATTTTCGAACCCCTGAATTAGCAGCTTGTTGAGAAACTCCACCAAATGTCATTCCGAGCCTGCCGGCAGGCGCAGCGAGGAATCTCTCTTCGACGCAAAATCCGGAGAAAAGAGAGATTCCTCGTCGCTTCGCTCCTCGGAATGACTCGCTCGTGGATTTCTTCAACAGGCTGTTAGAATTACATTCACAAAGCGCGCCCGGCGGCGCAGCAGCAGACAGAAGGAGAATTCATGGCCACAGCGACGACCTCTCAGGGAGTTACGCGCGGCGGCAGCTTCCTGGTTGAAGTTTGCCGCGCCGACGAAATTTTGACCCCCGCGGAGTTTACTGACGATCAAAAACTCATCGGCCGGACGGCTGAGGAGTTCGTCACGAAGGAAGTCCTGCCCGTCGTCGCGGAACTCGAAGAGCACAAGCAGGGCCTGATGCCCATCCTGCTGAGGAAGGCAGCCGAAATCGGCCTGCTGGGCGGGGGCGTGCCGGAAGTGTACGGCGGATCGGGCCTCGACAAAGTTGCCTCCACGGTGCTGGCGGAGAAATTGGCAATCTACGCGTCGTTCGCCGTGAGCCACGGCGGTCACGCGGGCATCGGCACGCTGCCGATCGTTTATTTCGGGACCGAAGAGCAGAAGAAAAAGTACCTTCCGAAGCTCGCCACGGCCGAATGGCTCGGCTGCTATTGCCTTTCCGAGCCGCAGGCCGGTTCGGACGCGCAAAACGTGAAAACGCGCGCCGTTCTTTCGCCCGACGGCAAGAATTGGCTGCTGACCGGCCAGAAGATGTGGATTACGAACGGCGGTTTCGCCGACCTTTTCATCGTCTTCGCCAAAGTGGACGGCGAAAAATTCTCCTGCTTCATCGTGGAGCGAAATGCTCCCGGCCTTTCGATCGGCGCGGAAGAACATAAGATGGGCATCAAGGGCAGCTCCACGGTGCCGATTTTCTTTGAGAATTGCGCGGTACCCAAAGAAAATCTGCTGCATGAAATCGGCCGCGGCCATATCGTCGCGTTCAACGTCCTGAATTCCGGCCGCTTCAGCCTCGGCGCGTACTGCCTCGGTGGCGCGAAGATGATCCTCGGAGTCTCGTCTAAGTATGCGAAAGAGCGCGTCGCGTTCGGCAAGCCGATCGCGGAGTTCGGCCTGATTCGCGCCAAGCTGGGCGAGATGGCGATCCGCCTCTTCGCGCTTGAGTCAATGATTTATCGCTCGGCGGGGATGATGGACCGCGCGATCGCCGCCGATGCCTCCTCCGACAAAACGCAAGCCGGCATGAAAGCGCTCGAGGAGTACGCGATTGAAAGCTCGATCAGCAAAGTATACGGCAGCGAGACGCTGAATTTCGTCGTAGATGAAGCCGTACAAATTTTCGGCGGCTACGGTTTCCACGAGGATTATCCCGTCGCGCGCGCCTACCGCGACTCTCGCATCAACCGCATCTTCGAGGGGACCAACGAAATTAATCGCCTGCTCGTCATCCAAATGCTCATGAAACGCGCGCTCTCCGGCGCGCTCCCCCTGCTTGCCGCCGGCGCGAAGCTGCAAGAAGAGATTCTGGCCGGGCCATCGTTTGATGATGCCCCTTCCGGCGCGTGGACCGACGAGGATCGCATCGTGGAAGGCATGAAGAAATCGTTTCTGCTGGCCGCGGGCGCCGCGATGCAGAAGCACCGCGAGCAACTGGCCGAGCAGCAGGAGATCGTCGGCGCGCTGGCCGACATCGTGATTGATGTTTACGCCGCCGAATCATCCGTCCGCCGCGCCCAAAAGGCCGAAACCGCACGGGGTGCGCAGGCTGCGAGCGCAATGGCCGACGCCGCGCGTGTTTTCCTTTACGATGCGGCGGACCGCGTGGAGAAACAGGCGCGCACGGCCCTTGCGGCCTTGGCGGATGGCGATACGCTGCGAACCCAGCTCGTCGTGCTGCGACGGTTCCTCAAGCGCGAACCAGCGGACGCGGTCGCGCTGCGGCGGAACGTCGCCGCAGCCGTCACCGCAGGCGATCGTTACCCTTTTGAGGGCCGCTGACCCGCGTGAGCAGGAGACGCGTGGGGCGAGAGGAGGTTTCTGCCGCCGGGCCGCCGAGCGAGCCCTTTGGTTTCAGTCGCTTACGGTCAGCCCTCGTGTCTGCGCCCTCAATTAACCCCAGATTAACCTCATTTTTATTTTCTAGAAGCCTGTTCGCTGTTAAGTGCGTTAGGAAGAAGTATTCAGGCGAGGCCGACGGACCAATTTTTTGCACATTCGAACTAACGAAATGCCATAGAAAATCTCCAATTTTGGAATTGTCGCGCCCGAACTAGGAATTAGGCGAGTACTGTGCTGAGAGTCCTAGCCCCATTGAACCGCATGTACTCTCGCAAATGGAGCAGTTTAGCGGCTAGGATGTTGTTGTTCCCAGCGAGCGTCGTTTGGCCGGTAGTTTGCATCTAATTCTGTGATTCCCAAAAGGGAAAGGACCCACGAATTGATGACTCCTCGGGAGATTTATCGGAACCGGAAAGTGCGCCTGTGGTTCTGGGTTGGCGTGATCGCGCTGGTGGGGCTGCAACTCTACTACGTGCGCGAAATGCTCGCCCTGTTGATTCTGTTTGCCGTGTTCTTCGCCGTTGTTACAGGGCTGGTGCTCGTTCTCTATCTCGTGAATCGCGCCGGGCAGTTCAGCTTGTCTAAGGCAGAACCCTACGCCATCTCGGCCGCGCGCGCGGGGCGTCGCGGGCTGGGCTTTGTCGGCGAGGTCAGTAGAAAGCCATTCCGCCGTCAACATTCAGAGACTGCCCCGTAATCGCGCTGGCGGCGTCTGAAACCAGGAAGAGCGCGGCCGCGGCGATTTCGTCCGCCGTCTGGCCGCGTCCCTGTAAGATGCTCTGTAGAAACTGTTTAAGCTCTTCTTCCGGGGAGACGCCCAGGCGTTTCCCCAACGCTTCTCCCAACTCCTTCGACATGTGAGTCTCGGTCACCGGGCCGGGACAAATCGCGTTGACGCGCACGCCCTTGCGCGCCGATTCCGCCGCCGTAACACGCGTCAAACCGAGCATGCCTGCCTTCGCGGCCGCGTAAGGCGACCCCCACGAAAACGCTGCCTTTGCCGATAGGCTTGAAATATTTAGGATTACGCCGGATTTGCGCGCGTACATTTCTGGGAGAACCAGCCGCGTCAGCAGGAAGGCCCCGCGCAGGTGAACTGCGATCACACGGTCCCACTCGGCGGGCGAAATCTCCTCTACCGGCTTCACCGGGCCGTACTCGCCGGCGTTGTTCACGAGGATGGAGACGGGTCCGAGCCGCTCCTCAGCCGTCGCAACGATGCGCGCGCAATCGGCCTCCTGCGGAACGTCGGCAGTAATCCAGGCGGCACTTCCGCCGCTCTTGGTGATTTCGCCCGCCACGCTCTCGACTTGCGCGCTCGTCCGCGCGGCGACGAGCACGGCCGCTCCTTCGGCAGCGAAGCGCAGAGCGATCGTACGGCCGATCCCGCGTCCTCCGCCGGTAACAATTGCGATTTTGTCCTTGAGCTGCATTGCGGGACGCCCAGCATAGCATCCTGCCGGGCCCTTTGGAGAAGTGCGGTGGCCTGCCTGCCGGCAGGCGAGACGCCGCTTTGCCGTGCATTGCCGCTCGGCCCGTCGCATTTCAGCTCGCAGAGAACGAAGCGTCAAGAGCCCCACCTTTCGTGCTCCGCACGAAAGGTTGATTGGATGAGAACGAAGGCTCCGTTTCGATCCCGGGTATTCTGTAGTTGGAGGACCAAGAACCCTGGGAAGGAAGAAGGAGCCTTCGATGATGCTTATTGGATGTGATTTTCATCCCAGTTGGCAACAGGTTTGTTGGTTGGACCAGGAGACGGGAGAGACCTCCGAGCAGAAGCTGGTGCATGCGCCGGGAGAGGCGGAGAAGTTTTACAAGCAGATTCCGGCACCGGCGTTGATCGGCATGGAAGCCACCGGGAACTGTCAGTGGTTCGTGGAGATGGTGACGGCGGCGGGGCACGAGGTGTGGATCGGCGACGCGGCGAAGATCCGTGCCAGCGACGTGCGGCAGCAGAAGCACGACAAGCGGGACGCCGCGCTGCTGTTGCAGCTGCTGCTGGAAGGACGGTTTCCGCGCATCTGGACGCCGTCGACCGAGCAGCGGGATCTGCGGCAGTTGCTGATTCACCGGAACAAGCTGGTGCGGCTACGGGCACAGGCGAAGAATGAGTTGCAGCACCTGGCGATGAACCGGGGGCTGCAGAAGAAAAATCGCCTGTGGAGTGAAGCGGGGCAGAAGCTGCTGCGCGAGCTTCCGCTGATGCACTGGGCCAGCCGGCGGCGCGAGGATTTGTTCAAGGTGATGGCGCTGCTCGACACGCAGATTCTGTCGTTGGACCTGGCGGTGAAGACAGCGGCCGAGAACGATCCGAACGCACGGTTGCTGATGAGCCAGCCGGGCATCGGGCCGGTGACTTCACTGGCATTCGTGCTGACGATGGGAGATGTGAGTCGCTTCGCGCGCGGCAAGCAGGTGGCGAGTTACCTGGGGCTGATTCCGCGGGAGTACAGTTCGGGCGGACATCAGCGGCTGGGACCGATCAGCAAGCAGGGGAATCGATTTATGCGCATGCTGCTGGTGGAAGCGGCGCAAGTGGCGGTTCGCTGTGATCCGAAATTTCGTTCGGAGTATTTGCATCGCTGTCACCAGAAGCCGAAGGGCGTGGCCAAAGTGGCGGCGGCGCGGAAGTTGGCGATTCGACTCTACTGGATGCTGCGCACGCAAAAGCGGTATCCGGAGATCGTTTCGATCGAGAGCAGCTCGCGGGTGCCCCTGGTCGTCCGCCACGGCGGATAGACCGAAGAGTTGATTGGGCGCTCTCGTCCCGATGCGGATCGGGATTCGGATAGAAGAATCATGGCCGACGTTTCGGCCGTATCGATGGTTGGTGAAACGATCGGTTTCACCGAGAAATGATTCACCGTGAGATTTCCAGGGTTCTTCGTCCTCCAACCTCTGGCAACCACGCGGTGCGAAAAACACCGCACGGGAAAAGTGTCCCTTGACAGCGCCTTCGTTCTCATCGAAGGGCACCCGCAAGTGCAACGGCAACCCCGCGCGAAAATTCAAGTTCAAAGGCTCAGCCACCCGCCAGTACATGCACCTGAATCCGATCAAGCGGAAGCTGGCGTCGCATCCGAGGGAGTGGCCCTGGAGCAGTTTTTCATTTTACTCAGGGACGGACGGAGGGATTAATTCGGATCGATCCGGTGGATTGATTACGGTGGAAATGCCGCGGAGAAAACCCCGCCCTTCCAACTACGAAGGACGGGGCACCCTAAAATTCTAAGTCAAAGGCCGGGCCACCCGCCCTGCTTGCCAGTCCTTCATCGCGGCGCCTCGGGCGAAGCATTGATGATTCGGCTGAGAGTGTCGATGTCACTTATCGCCAGCAGAGGTTCGTACTCGCTCACCGAAGCTTCAGAGTCGCGGCCAGTCGACCGTTGGACATCCCCCGGAGTTGCCAGGGTTCCTCCACTTGACGGCCCCCGGCGCAGGTTCCTTCGTGAGCGGAACAGTCATTTCTGTCGAAACAACTCTCTTCCGAACGGCTGACGCGCGTGTCAGACTCGCGTACCCACGTACCTTTCCAGATCACGTATCCCTCATTCGGAATGGAGAAAAACAGCGAACTTGCCGCGATGTCGGCCTATTTCGAAGCTGCCCTCGGCAAACTCTCGTGACGGATCGAAAATGGCGAGATCGGCGCGGGAAGTTTCGTATTGTGGTAGCTCTGGATCCTTCGGGGGAGAGGTCCATGCAAGATTCTTGTTCACATAAATCCATTCGACATTCAAAGCTGGCGACTTGGGCATGTGCAGGCGAACTAGGCAAACACAAGCAACCCAAGCATTGTTGCTTCTCTCAATTCCGTCATGCTCACTGTACCTCACTGGAACGCGTAAGGGACCTAGCTCCAGTAGCTTGTTGATCATGTCTTCGGATCGATTGCAAATGCAGTTGTGACTGAAATCTCCGATGCCGAGCCGCCACGAGTGTTAGGATTATGACAGACGCGTACAGAAGTTTTCTCACGGCCATGCCTCCCAATCCGAATCAATCCGAATAGCTAGTGGCAGTGACTCTGCAGGACCGGGTTCCAAACGGCTGACGCCTGAGCATTTCCCAGGACCGTGTCTGGGTATATCTGACCATTCACTGCCTGTGCTAACTGCTGGTCGGTTAAACCATAGGCGTCGTGGATGGGCGGGTGGCCCGCCTTCGATTTTTCTTGACCGCGCACGGATTCTGGTCGAACAAGAGTCACGGTGACGGTAGCTACGCCGTAGGCGTCGGTCAACTTGGAGTTACGCTACTGGGTCTGAGGGTGCCCCGTCCTTGACGGTTTTCAAGGGCGGGGCTTTTGGTTTGACTGTTTATGCCCAAGGGATTAGGGCCGCCGGTACGGACATGGCCATCTGCACTTCATCACTTGCAGTTGTTACCGGCGGTTGCCGCTGCCTCGAGTGAGTTCACTCGCGGAATGTCTTCGTCCGGATTCTAGGCGAGGTGCGCGACCGCTACGGGTTTGCACTGGTCGGTTATGTCGTCATGCCCAACCACGTTCATCTCCTGATCAGCGAACCCGCAAAGGGAACTCCATCGACAGTGATGCCAGGTCTTGAAGGCGGGTGGCCCAGGATTCACGGGAGAGACGATTTAAGATTTAAAAGGGGGTTGGGTGCCCCATGTTCGTCCCGAACGGGCGAACGTGGGGTCTTTCGGTTTCGTCCTTCCTCTTCGGTACTTTCTTTTCGCGCTTTGATCTCTATTTGACTTGTCGACACGCGGAGCCTGCCGCTTTCCGCGACGGACATCACCACGAGCAATCACATCAGCTACGCCAGTGGAGCGCTGTATACCGCTCCGGGAGAGTTGGCGTCGCTGCTGAACGGCTCCAACTTGGCTTCCACATCCATCTTCAACGACCGCCTGCAACCCTGCCGCTCGCGGTGAACCGCATCTCCGTCGATTCCAGCGACGCCGCTCCCGTCGCAGCCACATTCGCGGCAGCGCCCCCGTCTCCGGTATAATGATAAATTGCGCGTTGAGCGGCGAAGCCCGCAGGGGGCGGCCCGCCGCGCGTCAAGTGCCGGACGAACGTCCCCCGGGAATTCCGGCAGCACATCCGACCGAATCAGGAGCGAGACATGTTGAAGGCGACGCAATTGCGTCCGGGAATGATCATCCGCCACGAGGGCGAACTCTATACGGTCCACAGCGTGGATCACCGCACGCCGGGCAATAAGCGCGGCGCGATGGCCACGCGCATGCGCAATCTCCGCACCGGCGCGATCATGGACTACCGCTTCCGCGCGGAAGAATTTGTGGACCGCGCCGTCTTCGACGAAATCGAACCGAGTATCTCTACAGCGAGGGCGACGCGCACCACTTCATGCACACCGGCACGTACGAGCAGATTCAGCTCACGAACGAGGTCCTCGGCGACGCGGTCTATTATTTGATTCCGAATACGACGGTGAAAGTGGAGTTCTACGAGAATAAACCCATCGGCGTCCTGTTGCCGGACACCGTTGATTTGACCGTCACGGATACCGAGCCCACCGTGCAAAAAGCCACGGCCAGCGCGGTGATGAAGCCCGCCAAACTCGAAA